>JAGKTQ010000006.1 GCA_021153325.1 Lachnospiraceae bacterium
GCTGCATGAAAAAATAAGAAACAAATCAGCTCTTTTTAAGCTGTTTGCATTAGATAAGAATATTTGAAATATATGCTTTGAACAGATTTTAGCATAGCCAATAAATGCAGTCAAGAACAAAAGTGTGCTATCGCGCACTCCGCGTCTTAAGTTACTGACATAGCACAGCTTTCGTTCCCCGCCACTCTGTTTTAAGCATTCAGCTCTCTCTTAAATGTAGCACAATACTCTTCTGCCACTTCTGGATCATAGTTATTTTCTTCCATTAATTGAATAAAATGGCTTCCTACAATACAGCCATCAATAATTTCTTTCATCGGCTCTACATCCTTTGCCGTACGGATTCCAAACCCCATCATAACCGGAATCTTGCTATATTTCTTTACTTCCTTTAAGTATGCTACGACATCTTTATGGAAGGTGGCACTCTGTCCAGTCACTCCCATGCTGGATACGCAATATACGAACCCTCTTGCATGTTCTAAGATCTTTGGAATACGCTGTTTGGAAACCGGTGCAACGAGCTGGATGAGAATGGGATTCTCCTCTGCTCTTGCCAGAACCTCTGTAAGCTGTTCCTGTTCCTCAAAAGGAAGATCCGGTATGATCAGTCCGTCTACGCCAACCTTCCTGCATTTCTCAACAAATTCCGGGATACCATAATGCAATACGGTATTAAAATACATCATAAATACAATCGGAATCTCACAGCCTTCTTTTCTGACTTCTTCTACAAGCCCAAATACTTTTCTTAAATTAGTCCCTTTTAAAATAGACTGATAAGAAGCATTCTGAATAACCGGGCCATCTGCTGCCGGATCCGAAAAAGGAATACCAAGTTCTAACACATCACATCCCGCCTTTTCATTAGCATGAATGAGCTTTTTGCAGCCCTCCATATCAGGAAGTCCTGCTGTCATATAAGTAATAAACGCCTTTTTGCCGCTTTCCTTTACTGTCTGCATTTTCTCTTCTATTCGATTCATTGTCTGCACCAAACCTTTCCATCTGAAATTAATTTAAATATCCCTTACCACTAAAATATGACTCGATCGTATGTGCGTCCTTATCTCCTCTACCGGACAAACAGAGTACGATTGCCTGATCTTTTGTCATCGTTTCTGCTCTTTTAAATGCATAAGCAAGTGCATGTGCACTCTCAATTGCAGGAATAATGCCTTCCAGTTTGCAAAGCTCTGCCAATGCATCCATCGCCTCTTTGTCTGTAATGGATACATAATTGACTCTGCCAGTCTTTTTCAAATAAGCATGTTCCGGTCCTACTCCCGGATAATCCAATCCGGCAGAAATAGAATGTGCGATCTGTACATTTCCATCTTCATCCTGTAAAAGATACGACTTCATACCATGCAAAGTCCCCGGCTTTCCAAGCGCCATAGCAGACGCGTGCTTTCCTGTTTCAATTCCAAGACCAGCTGCCTCCACTCCAATCAATTCGACAGAAGATTCCTCAATAAATTCTGCAAACATGCCGATGGAGTTAGAACCACCACCTACGCATGCCATAACAACATCCGGCAGACGATTCTCTTTTTCCATAAACTGCCTTTTTGCTTCTACACTAATGACACGCTGAAATTCTTTTACCATTTTAGGATATGGATAAGGCCCTACTGCAGAACCAATGACATAAAATGTATCTTCTGCTTCCTTTGCCCATGTACGGATTGCTTCGTTCGTAGCATCCTTCAAGGTCTTACTGCCAGAAGCTACGCTGATCACTTTTGCACCAAGCATTTCCATACGCATTACATTCAAGTGCTGGCGCTCTATATCCTCTTCTCCCATGAAAACCTTGCATTCCATACCAAAAAGTGCCGCTCCCGTTGCCGTTGCCACACCATGCTGACCTGCACCCGTTTCTGCAATCACTTTAGTCTTCCCCATTCGTTTTGCCAATAAAATCTGTCCGATCACGTTGTTGATCTTGTGGGCACCCGTATGATTCAGATCTTCTCTTTTTAAATAAATCTTTGTACCATATTTTTCACTTAATCGTTCTGCAAAATAAAGTGGTGTTTCCCTGCCAACATATTCCTTTAAATAATAATGATATTCTTCCATGAATTTCTCATCTTTGATCGCTTCTTCAAAAGCTGCATCCAACTCATCCAATGTATTCATGAGAGATTCGGACACGTACTGTCCGCCAAATTCTCCGTAATATGCTCTTTCATTTCTATTGCTCATTTTTGCTCTCCTTTTCTATGATTTCAGCTTTCCCTTGTTTCAGGCTTTCGCTCTGCTTATAAACTGTTTTATTTTCTTCGGATTTTTCCGAAAACCGTTTTTTTCTATTTCTTCCATACGCTCAAACTCCACACCACTGGAAACATCTACTACATCCGGTGCTATTGCCTTGACTGCTTCTCCTACATTTTCCTCCGTCAGTCCTCCAGCAAGGAAAAGCAGCCTTTGGTCTCTCTTTATACCTTTTAAAAGTGACCAGTCAAAGGTTTTTCCTGCTCCAGGAACTACTCCATCCACAAGCCATCCGGCAATTTTTTCTTCCATTCTAAGCGCATCCATGATTTCTAAATTGGAATAGGAGACTGCTCTAATAATAGAAAGTTTCGTATTTCGTAATACTTCCTCACTCAGTTCTCCATGTACCTGCAAATGATCAAATTCGATCTTTTCTATCTCTCTCACCTGCGAAAGTGTAGGGGATACGACAACGGCTACACTTTTTATTCCTGCCCTCTTAAGCTCTGTTACGATTCTTTTTGCCTGTTCCAGACTACAATTGCGCTTACTTTTTTCATAAAATAGCACGATTCCGCCAAAGTCTGCTTTTTCCTCTATCAGCATTTTTGCTTCTTCTACACTGGTCAGACCACATATTTTTACTTTTACGCGCAAGGTTCTTTCTCCTTTCGCATTTACTCTTTTTCCTTTTTCCATCTTGTTGCAAGTTCTTTCGGATTTTCTGCTTCCATAAATACCGTTCCGATCAAAAGTGCATCCACACCTGCTTCCTTCAAGAACGCCACGTCCGCATCGTTTCCTACTCCACTTTCCGATACAAGTACCGTTTCTTCAGGAACCATTTTCTTTAACCTCTTTGTGTTATTTAAGTCAACAGAAAAATCCTTCAGATTCCGGTTGTTTACACCAATGATCTTTGCATCTAGTCCTACTGCCCGCATCATTTCCCATTCATCATGTACTTCCACTAGTACATCCATGCCAAGTGCATACGCCAGATCATAGAACATTTTCAACTCTCTATCGTTCAGAATGGCGGCTATCAGCAAAATGCAATCTGCACCGATCACCTTGGCTTCAAAAATCTGGTAAGGATCGATAATAAAATCTTTACGTATCATCGGAAGCGGTGTGATCTCACGAATCTGTTTAAAATATTGTTTGCTTCCTAAAAAATGTTTTTCTTCGGTCAGGCAGGAGATCGCATCCACTGCCTCATTGTACTGGTCGATCCTATCTGTCAGTTCTATTTTATTGTCCATCTTGCCGTGACTGGGAGAAGCCTTTTTAAATTCCCCGATAATGGAAAGTCCCGGCTTTTTCAGTGCCTTATAAAAGCTGATGCTCTCTCTTTCACATTGCGCTGCAAGCTCTTTCATCTTTTCTTCCGATATGATTTCTTTATCAAGTACAAGTTGCTTTTTCTTTGCTTCTACGATTTCCTCTAAGATCATGCGTGGACTCCTTTCAATTTATCTCTTCTTTTTACCGTACAGGCTCAATCGGATACAAAGTTTTCGATGATTCTCTTTCCATGCTCGGTATAAATGGATTCCGGATGGAACTGCAGACCGATCACTGGATAATCTTTATGCTGCATTGCCATGATTTCTCCATCCGGTGTCTGTGCAATGATTTTTAAGCATTCCGGCAGTTCCTCGCTTTGCACTGCAAGCGAATGGTATCTTGCCACTTTTATGGGAGAAGGAATACCCTGAAAGATTCCCGTACCATCGTGCTCGATCTTGCTCTGCTTTCCATGAAAAATGGCTTTTGCATAAGAGACCGTACCACCCAGTGCCTCTCCGATACATTGATGTCCTAAGCAAATGCCCAAGATCGGCTTTTTATCCAAAAAGTGTTTTACTACTTCCATGCAGATTCCTGCATCTTTTGGAGACTTTGGTCCTGGTGATAACACAATTTTTTCGGGATTCATTTTTTCAATTTCTTCTATTGTGATCTTGTCATTTCTGACTACCTTTATATCATTCGTAAAGGTTCCAAAATACTGATACAGATTATAGGTAAAAGAATCATAATTATCAATCAATAAAATCATAAGTTTTCCTCCTCGACCAAGGTTTTTGCCAATGCCATGACTTTGTTGCAACATTCCTGATATTCGTTTTCTCCAACAGAATCTGCTACAATTCCAGCTCCCGCCTGCAAGTATACTTTATTTCCTTTTTTGATCATTGTTCTTATCGTAATACAGAAATCCATATTGCCGTTGAATCCAAGGTAGCCGGTCGCTCCGCCGTAAAGTCCTCTTCGTACCGTTTCCAGCTCATCAATAATTTCCATGGCACGAATCTTTGGTGCACCGCTCAAAGTTCCTGCCGGAAGAAAACTGGCTACCAGATCAAGCGGATGCTGTTCTCCCTGTTTTTTCCCTTCAACGAAAGAAACAATATGCATTACATGGGAATAATTTTGCACTTCCATGAACTGTGTTACCTTCACCGTTCCAAATTCTGCAATTCTTCCCATATCGTTTCGTGCCAGATCTACTAACATAACGTGTTCTGCACGCTCCTTTTCATCCTGTAACAGATCATCTTTTAAAAGCAGATCTTCTTCTGCATCTTTGCCTCGTCTTCTCGTACCTGCTATTGGGCAAGTGAACACTTTGTTATCTGTCTGTTTTACGAGCATTTCCGGGGAAGAACCTATGATCTCAAAATCTCCGAACTGGAAATAATATAAATACGGAGAAGGATTCAATTCACGGAGTTCTTTATAAAGTGTCAATCCATCATGCCCGGTCTCAATGGTCCAGCGCTGTGAGAGCACGGTCTGAAAAATATGACCTTCTTTAATATATTCCTTGATTTTATCCACCTTTTCACTATATTGTTCCAAAGTATCTGTCTTGTTTACAATTTTTCCATCGTGGATAAATTTCTGGCTTTCTTTCCCTGTCTGACTGTTTTCACGTACCATTTGTACAAGCTCTGCTGCCTTTTCTTCGCCCCGTTTTCTTCCTTCCTCATTTGCTTCTTCTAAGACAACTGCTGTCAAGGTTTCTGCCACATGATCCATGGTAATAAACTCCTTTGGAAACATGAGCTGTATCGTTTCTACTCCGATTTCATCCGGATTATTGTCCGGCAGCGTTTCACTGTAACGGATGAAATCATAGCCAAGACTTCCTACGAATCCACCGATCATTGCCAGTTCTCCATCATCCTTTGTCACCTCAAAGCAACTATAATATTCCTTCAGCAATTCCAACGGATTTCCTTCCCGGACTTCTTCGCTCCCGCCTTTCTTCTTTATAACAAGACTGTTTCCTCTGGAAGTAATGATTTCCTCCGGTTCAATCCCGAAAAAAGAATATCTTCCATTATTTTTATCATAGCTTTCCAAAAGAAAGCCTATTTTACCTCTACCAATTCCTTCAAACATAGAAATCGCTGTTTCATTTACAATACTCACTGTTTTTTTGTAGGCATGCAGTTTCTTTTTCATTGTTTTCCTTCCTTTCTGTTCCATCCATGATTGTCTCTTTGCGAAAGTTTCCAAATAAAAAAACACCACGCAAATACTCCCTGTAAGGGACGTATTCCACGTGGTGCCACCCTGCTTCTCAACCTGATTGATAGATGTAAAATAAAAAAGGCACTTTCCAAATCGGAAAATGCCTGCCACCAATCATCTTGACTCATTACGGATACGGAAACTCATTCGATATCCTCCTCTTTTAACGTTGAGGAAACGGCATAAACTACTAAGATATGATCTTTTCATCCTGCATCTCACAAACCCATTCCCGAAAGCGTTCCATGTCTGCTCACACCAACCGCAGACTCTCTGAAATGTCCCATCAAACGGTACTCTCTTTGCTCATTGATTTTCATTTATTGTTTATTTTCTGTCACTATAACACAGTAACGTAATGATGTCAATTCTAAAATTTAAATTTTCTTTTCACCTGTTTTCCAGGCCTCAAGATTTTTTTCTCAATCGGCACAAATAGGAAATGCACTACTAATATCAACACCAGCACATACATAAATCCTACGACCGGATTCGTAAATACAGCAGAGATTCCGCCAAAAGAAAGGACTGCTGCCCCTAATGTCTTCACGAAAAATTCACTGCCACATAAATACAGTGTTTCCGTTCCAAGCTTTTGCAAAAAGCTGCATTTTTGTAGCAGAAAGGCAACCACCAAATTGACCCATATTAGTAAAAGTGCCGTAATATATGGCTGAAATATCCGTACGACTGGTATTTTCCCAAGTATTCCAAGTAGATCAAAACCAAAATACAAAAGTACACCATACATAGCACATACAGCTCCTGATACTGCCAATACTATATTTCTCTCTTTGCCTTCCTTTTCCAAAAACTCCTGCAATTTTGGGAAAACGCAATAACCGGTACAATAATAGATTGTATAATACAAAGCACAATCTACATTATAAGGTAACAATGGAACCATATTCGGTTTGTAAGGCATGATTCTGGATGTAAAAATGTAAAGAAGTACACCGATTCCAAAGATCAGACTCCTTTTTTCCAGCTTCTTTATCAGTTGAAAAAGAAGACTCATCACAAAAAGGCAAGTCAAAAACCAAAGGGAATACGCAAAAATCTGATTCCGGATTCCTCCTAAAGCAATCTGTTTGAGCATGAGTTTTATCAGTGTCATATCACATCGTTCATAAATCACTACTAAAAGCATGGAAATAAGAGCAAAGAAAAAGAAGGGGAGCAATATTGTCTTTCCTTTCTTTTTGGCATAATCAACAAATTCCTTTGGTTTCTGCAAGGACTCTGTACACCCGGATACAAAAAAGAAAAGGGGCACATGATACAGCAAAATAAACTGATAGCTTTTGCCCATTCCTTCCCCTAAATGCCAAAAATAAATCGCGACGATTCCTAAAAATTTCAATACATCCACCCATGCAATTCGTTTCAATCTCTTATCCTCCATACCAATTTGAACCGCTCTGTCCAACAGACAAAAAGCGGTTCAAAAATGATAAATTTTATATTTTTATAAAATACGCTCTATGTAGAGTTCTCTATGCTCCATCAGATCAACAAAGGTCTTACCACACTGTACGACTGGTCTGGAAAATTTTTCTTTATTCATAAATACAATATTACCTTCCATTCCATTGGAAAGCCGCACTCTGTTTTGTATAAACGTTGCGCTGACATGTTCTAAAAACGGCAGTAAAAATTCAACTTCAAACTTCTGCATGCCTGTTTCCTCAAACTCTTCTATTACAGCAAAAGGGCACAACGGACTACGATAAGATCTGGTTGCTGTCATTGCCTCATACACATCTGCAATAGCCACCATCTTAGCATAGGGATCGATCTGCTTTCTTTTTAATCCCTGTGGATATCCAGAACCATCACAACGCTCATGATGCTGAGAAGCTGCATTTACAATATGTGGATTTACATTTTTTAATTTTAAGACGCGTGCTCCATCCATTGGATGTGATTTTACACGAACAAATTCCAAATCCGTTAATTTTTCCGGTTTTTTCTTAATTTCTTCGGAAACCATAGTCTTACCGATATCATGCAACAGACCACATAAAATAGCGGTTCTTGTTTCCTTTTCAGACAATTTAAGCCAGGAAGAGAACAAGGCACAAAGCAACGCTACATTTACAGAATGTACATACGTTTCATCATCATACTCTCTTAAATTTTGTAACGTATCAAAAAGACCAATCCCTACTTCCTTTTCCCCTATAATATTATAAGTAAAGTTCAGAAGCTTCTCTTCTTCGATGGACTTTCCTTTTTCTACGATCTGTGTAAGTTCTTCTGTAAAAGCAACCGTTTCCTTATCATATCTTTGTTTAAATTCTTTAAATTCTTTACTTGCTCTGACCTTCTGATAATAAGACGGCTCTTTTGGCATAAGTCGTACCGGACCCTTTTCGTCTACGATCATTACGCTTTCAATACCATGTATTATCAATTTGGAGATGGCTCTGTCGTCCAATACAGTACCCTGCTGCATTACCAACAAATCCTGCGCATTATAAATATCTTTTGCAGCTATCATTCCAGGTGCTACTTCTCTAGTCAACACTTTCTTCATTCGCACTCCCCCTAATCTAATCCAATTTCTCTCATTTTAACATAAATACAAAAGTTTTCCAATAAACTTCACAATTTCCGTGAAATTTTTCACATATTTTGCTAATCTACTGATTTTAAAGACTCCGCCATGTTAATCCGCTCCAATTTCATGGACATAACGCCATTTACGATCATGGCAAATACAAATGTTAATAAAATACTGTAAATATAACTTGTCGGTTTTATTTGTTCTGCAAAGGATACCATATCAATGTTGATCTGACTCATAACAAATTTGTGGAGCAAAAAGCCAAGACCAAGTCCTACTACTCCACCGATCGCTGTCAGCACGATATTTTCCCTGAATACATAGGAAGCCGTTTCCTTCCGATAAAAGCCTAATACTTTGATCGTTGCAATTTCCCGGATACGTTCAGTAATGTTAATATTAGTCAAATTGTATAGAACAATGAAAGCGAGAAATGCCGCACAGCTGATCACCAAAAGTACCACATAGTCAAGACTTGCCATCATGCTGCTGAAACGTTCTTCTATATCCACACTAACCGTCACACTTGTGACATCCTCCAATTTCATAAAGGCTGCTGATGCCATATGTGCATCCTGTTCTTCTGGCAAATTAATGACCGCATTTTTGTATTGCGGTGCTTCACCAAGCTGTGTTTCATATGTTTCTTTATTTAAATACACGTAATTATACACAAAGTTTTCGGCAATGCCGCTGATCGTCACGTTCAGCTCTTTTAAATTTTCATCCCGCAGAACGATTTTGTCGCCTACCGCCAGGTCATAATCTTCTGCCAGATTAGTTGTGACCACGATCTCCCCAGCTTTCGGATAAGGGATCGCCTCTCCATTTTTTGTATGAAGATCTATAAATGCTCCTATGTTTTCTTCCTCTTTAGGAATGATCATATTTACAGCCTTTACGCCATCACTTGCTACATAATCCAGCGATTTCTCACACAAAAGTTCGTAGGATGCTCCTAAATCCAACGCTTTCTTTGTAAATTCGCTCTCTTCTATATTTTGTGGATTTCCAAATCCGACATCCATGTCATAAATTTGTATTTCTTCGTATTGCTTTGTTGCAATATCTGCAACAGAATCTTTAATACCAAAACCGGTTACTAAAAGTGCCGTACAACCACTGATTCCTACCACCATCATGAAAAATCGTTTTTTATAACGCACAATATTGCGGATAGAGACCTTTTGCAGGAATTTTAACCGCTTCCAAATAAAGGGCAGATATTCCATAAAAACTCTTTTTCCAGCTTTTGGTGCTTTTGGCCGCATCAATTCTGCTGCCGCAAGGGACAGCTCATACCGGCAAGTGAACCAGGTAACTCCTATCGAACAGAATAAGGCTGCTGCCACGGATATGGCTAGCATTTTTCCGTTAAATACAAAGATCAGATCCTGCATGCTGTACAGCATTCCATAAGCAGTCCAAATAACCTTAGGGAATAACCATGTTCCACCAAAGTAACCAGCAAGGCAACCGACCAAGGCTGCACTTCCTGCATAAAACATATATTTTCCCATAATCGCTGCTTCTCCATAACCAAGTGCTTTTAATACACCAATCTGTGTACGCTGCTCTTCTACCATGCGGTTCATCGTAGTCATACATACTAAGGCAGCTACTAAAAAGAAGAAAATTGGAAATACATTCGCGATTCCTTCCACAATGTCGGAATCACTTTCAAAACAGGCATACCCTACATTTGTCTCTCTGCCAAGTACATACGTATCCGGTTCTTCTATCTCATCCACTTCTTCTCTTGCATCTGCAAGCTCCGCTTCTGCATCCGCGATCTGCTCTTCAAAGTCCGCTTTTGCTTCGTTATATTCTTCCCATCCGTCCGCAATCTCTTCTTTGGCATCTGCCAAGTCTGCTTCTTTTTCTGCCAGAGTCTCTTTTCCGTCTGCAATCTGTGTTCTACCACTCTCTATTTGCGCTCTTGACTGCTGCAGTTGCAATTTGGCTGCTTCCAGCTGCTGTCTGGCGGTGGCTGCCTGCGCTGCCATCTGTGGTGACTGTTCCATAAGCACGATTTGGCTTTCTGTAGAAGCCAGTTCTGCTTCTGCTGCTGTAAGCTGTGCCTCTGCCGCATCCAGTTCTTTTTCCTTATCCTCCAGCTCTTCTTTGGCAGTCTTTAACTGCTCTTCTCCATCGGTGATCTCTGCTTCTGCATCTTTTAATTCCTGTTCTGCATCCGCAAGTTCTTCTTCCGCTTCTGCCTTTTTATCTGCAAGCTCAGTCTCCGCCTGAGAAAGCTCTTCCTCGGCATCGCTCTTTATTTCGTTATAACGATCCAATGCCAATTCTTCGCAAAACGCTTCCCACTCATCTTCTTTTCCATCCATATAGGCTTCATATTCCTCACTATAAATTGGAAAATCTTCTTCAAACTTCACGAAAATTTCCGTATAGTAGTCCACATCAAACCCATCCTTTGGGATGTACATAAAACCGTCTACCTTTCCGGCTCCCAAAGAAGTATTTCCACGTTCAAAGTTTACATAATAGGAGGAACGGGCAATTCCCACGATTGTATATTCTTTGTAAACAAAATTTTCCAGATCCTCTTCTTCATTCGTATCTGCGAATACAATCTTTGTTCCAATAGCCGCTTCATCATAAAGATTCTCATCCACTACACATTCATCCGCTTTCTCCGGCATTCTTCCTGCCTGAATAGAAAGTCCGTTTATATTTTCTGTAATGGAATGTACCTTTAAAACGCCTTCATTTCCAGCCTTATTAATATAGGCAATATCTATACTGATCGCACCTTCTGCGCTTCTTACATCTTCCCGCGCATTGGCTGCCTCTACATCTTCTTCCCGAAATCCCAGCGTAGAAAGCATACGATAATCAAACAACTGCAATTTTTCAAAGTAATCATTTGCCGTTGCTGTCATATCCGGTTTGGTCACTTTCAATCCAGCAAAAAATCCTACCCCCAATGCCACAATGGCAAGGATGGCAAAATATCTGCCAAAGCTTTGTTTAATTTCCCGTAAGGTTGTTTTCCGCATCATTGATTTCATAAACTCTTACCACTCTATCTGTTCTACATCCTGAACCTTCTCATTCTTTACCATTTTTTGAACTGTACCATTTTTGACCGTTATGATCCGATCTGCCATTGCTGTAAGTGCCTGATTATGTGTGATCACAATTACCGTCATTCCCGTACTCCTGCAAGTATCCTGCAAAAGCTTCAATACCGCTTTTCCCGTATTGTAATCCAACGCTCCCGTAGGCTCATCGCACAACAGCAGCTTCGGATTTTTGGCAAGTGCTCTTGCAATGGCTACTCTCTGCTGCTCTCCACCTGAAAGCTGCGCCGGAAAGTTTGCCATTCTGTCCTTTAATCCAACTTTTTCTAAGACTTCCGCTGCATCCAGTGGATCTTTACAGATCTGGGATGCCAGCTCCACATTTTCCAAAGCTGTCAGATTCTGCACAAGATTATAGAACTGGAACACAAAACCAACATCGTATCTTCTATAAGTCGTCAGCTGCTTTTTATTCAACTTGGAAATGTCCTGTCCATCCAAGATCACATTTCCTTCACTCAAAGTATCCATGCCACCTAAAATATTTAAAATCGTTGTTTTTCCTGCACCGGAAGCTCCTACTACTACACAAAATTCTCTCTGTTCAATTTGGAAATTTACATCATGTAATGCTTCAATCTCTACTTCGCCGGTATGATATATTTTTTTCACATTTTGAAATTCTACAAAAGCACTCATCTTTCGTTGCCTCCCTTTCTTTTATAGCGTATCATTATTCATTTTGATTGTAAAAGAAAATTTTTATTAAAAATAAAACCACCACAGTAGTTGTCCTCTGCGGTGGCTTTCTGCTTTTGGGGTATTAGCAATATTCCCGTCTTTCAATCTGATATATAAACGGCTGTGCCTGCCTTGTATATCCGTTCGTATAACAGGTAATATTCTGTGGCTTTCTTTCAGGTCTTGCTTGTTTCTCACACGCTTTATCCAAAACCTGTTGGAATGCGGTTCCCCTATTGTTTTGTTGTGCCTGACGCCTTTTTTCAGCTGTGGCATCCTTCAGCTTTGATACGATCACGACCGATTGCACTGTTAAATTACTTTCATATCCGTATGCTTTCGTTCCCTCCTTGGATGCATATTTCAACAGGTTTCCTTATATCATATATATCGGTCAAAAGTACTATTTTGTTTATATCTGTTTGTAAATTTCTTTTGTTTTCTGAAAATTTATTTTTTCTCTTTCTGTGCGCTGCCTCTCTCAAGTAAGACAAAAATCATGTAAAACAGATACCCAGCTATCACTCCCACACAGTTCAATAGTATATCGTCTACGTCAAAGGCACCAAAAGCACTGTACAGCTGAAATATTTCAATTCCAAGCGAAAATAAAAAACCTGCTAATAATGTATCTGCGAAATTATAGAACCTCTTCCATATATACGGCAGAAACATTCCAAATGGAATGAACACCACAATATTTCCTACAAGGTTTTCAAAACTATTCAACACATAAGAATAATCGATATACATATGAATGGTCTTAAACAAAGTAAAATTCGCGCTGTCTAATCCTTCTAATACGACTTCTCTACTCCAACTATTCGTTATATCACGCAGCTGTGCAAAAGGGTATTTAAAAATAATGACTTTTATTACAAATAGCAAATAAACGGCAAATAATATCTGCCGTTTCTGTTTTTCGGTAAACTTCATATTTTCTAAAAGTCCTTTCTCAATAAAAAACTTCCATCAATGCTAATCCTTTTGCAGGAGCAAGAAAACCTGCCTTCTCCCGATTTTTTGATTCCAAAATTTCCGGAATATCCTGCGCTGCTCGTTTTCCTTCTCCTACTTCTAACAGCGTGCCTGTCAAAATTCTCACCATATGATACAAAAATCCATCCCCTCTGTAAGTAAAGCAGATTTCATCTCCATTCTGTCCAATTTCTATTGCTTCTATCGTACGGACAGTAGATTTCTTTCCTCTTTTTGCAGAAGTAAATGCTTTAAAATCATGCGTTCCTAAAAGAAGCTTTGCTGCTGCTTTCATAGCTTCCACATCCAGCTTCTCCGGATGTTCATATACCCATCTTCTTTCAAACAGATGGGGAATGTTTCCGGTCATAACTCGATAACGGTAAACCTTGCCTTTTGCATTCAGACGACTGTGAAAACGCTCCGACACCTGTTCTACCAAAATCACACCAATATCCTCTGGCAGATACTGGTTCATGTATTCCAGAATTTCTTCACAAGAAAGCTTCGTATTACAGTGAAAGTTCGCCACCTGCCCATAAGCATGCACGCCTGCATCCGTTCTTCCACTTCCTTGAATCTCCACTTGTTCTCCACACATTTTGGTAAGTAGTCTTTCCAATTTTCCCTGAATGGTATTTTCTGTACTGTCCTGCCTCTGCCATCCCTGATATTTTGTTCCTTCATATTGCAGTATAATTCTATAGTTGCCCAATTATGCGTATCCTCCACTAAAAACTACCATTCACTCTTTTTTCCATATCTTCCTTTTCTTTCGCATCATCTTTGGAAATACATGCCAGATCTTCCTCATTCAGTCTTCGGAACTGATTGATCTGTGCTACCAATATACGAATGCTGTTCTTTGTCGTATCAAACAGCCCTTCCTCATTCATATTTTGCAAAATAATACCGACTGGAACGGCAATAATCATCCCAAAGACACCGCCTACTTTAAAACCAATATAAAGTAAGAACAAGGTCGGAATCGGTGCTACTCCAACAGAATCTCCTACGATCCTAGGCTGGATCACCTGACGCAAGAGCTGTCCTGCCCCCCAGATGACTAATAGTCCGATCGTCATCTTGTAATCTCCACTTAAGAACTTCACGATTGCCCATGGAACCATCACCGTTCCTGTTCCAAAGAAAGGAAGAAAATCCAAAAAGGCAATTCCCAAAGCGATCAAAATCGCATAATCTACTCCCAGAATAGAAAGACCTGCCAGAAGCAAAATATAGACGATTGCTTCTATCTTAAACTGTGCTTTAAAATAACCTCCTACCGCTCTTTTGAAAGAACGCACCAAAAGAGCCCATCGCTTTTGAATAGCATATGGCGTGTGTTTTTTTAAAAAGTCACTCATATACTCTTTGTCAGCCACGAAGAAATAAGCGGACAACAGACACATAATGACACCTATGATGACCGTAGGAAGCTGCTTTGCAAAACTGCTTACTGCTGTAATAGTAGGGGTACTGATTCTTTCTACTATATTGGCAAAGAAACTATCCATTTGCGCGCCGATTCCATAAAGAGTCTGTCGAAAATCTTCTGGCAGACGACTAATGAAAACATCCAATGTTTTTCCAATTCTGGCAAAATCCGCCTCCAGACCATTCCACATATCAGGTAATGCAGCCACCAGTCCAATGATCTGCTCTACCAGCTTGGCTCCTACTAAATAAATTCCCAAAATCACAAGTCCAATTACCGCTATGATAAAAAAAGCACTTCCTGCCCTTCGTCTGATTTTCAGTTTTTCCTCAAAAAAACGTACGAGCGGACTGGCAATCATAGCAATCAGGTATCCTATCAAAAACGGCATGAAAAACAGCAGTAGTTTAGGCAAAAGTAATACGATCAGTATCACTACCACTACCGCAATTGCCAGATTCAGTAGTACCTTTAAACATCTTTTTTTCGACGGATTCATAAAATTCCCCTCTTTTCTTACTCGCCTAAAAAGCCATCAATCAGTTCGTAAATTTCATCTCTTCCCTGCTTTGTCTGCGCAGAAAATGGAATGACGATCGTATCCTTTTCCACATTTAAGCCGGTCTTTAACATCTTGACATGTTTCTGTACCTGACTGCGATTGATCTTATCCAGCTTTGTTGCGATAATGATCGGTTTATATCCCTGATATAAAATCCACTCATACATATTTCTGTCATTTGCAGAAGGCTCATGTCTGATATCAATAAGTAAAAAAACAGTTTTAAGCATTTTGGATTTATGGAGATAATTTTCAATCATTTTTCCCCATTTTTCTCTCTCTGCCTCACTGACTTTGGCATACCCATATCCCGGTAAATCTACAAAATACAATGCATCATTCACATTATAAAAATTAATGGTCTGCGTCTTACCCGGCTGGGCACTGGTACGTGCCAGTGCTTTCCGGTTCATCAATGCATTAATAAGAGACGATTTCCCTACATTACTTTTTCCTGCAAATGCAATTTCCATATGTTCATTTTCCGGAATCGTACTGGTTATACCACACACGGTTTCCAAATTTACACTTTTAATTACCATCTTTCTTTTTTCCTTTTCCCTTTGCTTCCGTTTCTACCAGTGCATGTTCTAACACTTCTGTCATCGTTTCTACAAGCACGATTTCCATACCGGACTTAATCTCTTTGGAAATTTCCTCTACATCTTTCTCGTTTTCTTTTGGTACAAGTACTTTTTTTATTCCGGCTGTTTTTGCTGCCAGCATCTTTTCTTTGAGTCCACCGATCGGAAGTACTCTGCCTCGAAGCGTAATCTCACCGGTCATAGCTACATCTGCATGCACCGGAATTCCCGTTACCGCAGACAAGATCGCCGTTGCCATTGTAATACCGGCACTTGGACCATCTTTTGGAACTGCACCCTCCGGAATATGAATATGAAAATCGTTGTTTTGGAAAGTCTCTACATCCAGATCATATTTTTCGCTGACAGAGCGTACATAACTCATTCCTGCCATAGCGGATTCCTTCATGACATCGCCTAACTGTCCGGTCAGCTCCACTTCCCCTTTACCAGGCATCATATTCACTTCAATCTGCAGTGTTTCTCCGCCTACACTTGTCCATGCCAATCCACGCACAATACCAACTTCATCCGTTTCATTCGCCTTTTTCAGAGAATATTTCTCTTTTCCAAGATATTTAGAGAGATTGTTTCCGGTCACTTTGATCTCTTTCTCTTTCTTTCCGGTCTTCACAATTTCCCACGCAGCTTTTCTGCATATCTCACCGATTTTACGCTCTAATTCACGCACACCGGCTTCCCGCACATAATATTGAATGATTTTTTTCAACGCGCCGTCACTAATGGAAAGCTGTTCCTTCGAAAGCCCATTTTTCTTAAGCTGCTTGTCCACAAGATATTTTCGCGCAATATGGAACTTTTCATTGGCAGTATAACTTGTTACCTCTATCACTTCCATACGATCCAAAAGCGGTTCCGGTATCGTAGATGTTGTGTTTGCAGTTGCGATAAAAAGTACCTCTGACAGATCTACCGGAAGCTCTACATAATGGTCACGGAAATGTTTATTCTGTTCACTATCAAGCACTTCCAAAAGCGCCGCAGATGTATCACCTTTATAATCGCTGCTCACCTTATCAATTTCATCTAACAGCATAAGCGGATTTTTTACGCCTGCCTGCCGCATTCCTGCTACAATTCTACCCGGCATGGCTCCTACATAAGTTTTTCTATGTCCACGGATCTCTGCTTCATCCCGTACACCACCAAGACAAATACGCACATATTTTTTATGCAAGGCTTCTGCAACACTTCTTGCAATAGAAGTCTTTCCTGTTCCAGGAGGTCCTACTAAACAAATGATCGGACTTTCCCCTTGCTTGTTCAAGGTTCTGACTGCAAGAAATTCTAAAATACGTTTTTTTACCTGCTCCAAGCCGTAATGCTGTTCCTCTAACAGGTTTTCTGCAAACGTAATGTCTGTATTATCCTTGGAAGTCTTATCCCACGGAAGCTCCAACAAGGTTTCTATATAGCCACGCACTACCGCACTTTCTGAACTTGTAGGCGGAAGATTTTTAAAGCGGGAAATTTCTTTTTTGATCTTTTCCTTTACTTCTTTACTGGCTTTTAATTTTTTTAATTCTGCTTCATACTGCTCGGTTTCTGATTCTTCCTCATCTTCGCCAAGCTCCTGACGGATATATCCCATCTGCTCGCGCAAAAGATATTCCTTCTGATGCTTTTCTACTCTTCCCTTTATCTTTTCGGCAACCTCATTCTTGACCCGTGCAATCTCAATTTCATTACTAAGGATCAGTGCAAGTACCTCAAAACGACTCCGCAGAACATCCTCTTCCAACACTTTCTGCTTGTCTTCGTAAGACAATGGCAGATTGGCTGCCATTTGATTAATGCATTGCTCCAATCCTGTCATATCACTAAAATGACGCTCTAATGTTTTTCCAATCTTTGGATTGTATGCACCATATTTTTTGAAAAGCTCTCTCAATTCTCGAAGCATCGCCTCTTCTTCATTTTCTTCCAGATCATTCTCTGTGAAAAGCTGCTCGATCTCTGCTAATAAGTACTTTTCTTCTTCTTCCACAAAATTCAAAAGTCTTGCCCGATAACTTCCCTCAACCAATACTCTTACGATTCCATTTGGCAGTTTTGTCACCTGTTTTACAACAGCTACCGTTCCTACTTTGAAAACGGAAGAAAGTCCTGGCTCATTATTATTTGGATCCTGCTGTGTGACCAAAAACAAATGCTGGTCACTCATCATTGCCTTTTCCACCGCCGAAATGGATTTTTCGCGGCTCAAATCAAAATGTATGATCATATCCGGCAAGATCGTAAGTCCTCTTAACGCGACTGCCGGAATTCCTGTATTCTCGCTCAATTTTTTATCTTGTTCTTCTAAATTCATCTGTTCTTCCATACTATTAAACCCACACTTTACAAAACGCCGCCTTGTAATCGGGCGGCGTTTTCTCTACTTAGCTTTTTTCATTACCTCATGATGAATCAATAAAGGAGCACTTGTTCCCTCTACTGTTTCTTTGGTAATTACACAGCTTTCAATTGTTTCATCCGACGGAATACGGTACATTACATCCATTAATACATTTTCCATAATGGAGCGTAATCCTCTCGCCCCCGTTTTTCTTTCGAAAGCTTTATCTGCAATTGCTTCTATTGCATCTTCATCAAATGTAAGCTCTACATCATCAAATCCAAAGAGCTTCTGATATTGCTTGATCAACGCATTTTTCGGTTCTTTCAAAATGCGTACTAAGGCTTTTCTGTCTAATCCTTCTAATGTAACAGTAATCGGCACACGACCAACAAATTCCGGTATCAAGCCGAATTTTACTAAATCCTGTGGAGTTACTTCTTTGAAAAGCTCACTGATCTCTTTTGTAGACTTATCTGCTACTTCAGCATTAAAACCGATAGATTTACGATCAAGTCTTGTCTCTACGATTTTTTCCAGACCATCGAAGGCTCCGCCACATATAAATAATATGTTAGATGTATCAATCTGTATCAACTCCTGATGCGGATGTTTTCTTCCTCCCTGTGGTGGAACACTTGCAACAGTTCCTTCAATAATCTTAAGAAGTGCCTGCTGTACACCCTCGCCAGATACATCTCTGGTTATGGAAACATTCTCGCTCTTCTTTGTAATCTTGTCAATTTCATCAATGTATACAATACCATACTGTGCACGTTCTACATCATAATCTGCAGCCTGAATCAGCTTCAACAGGATATTCTCCACGTCTTCACCTACATAACCTGCTTCTGTAAGTGTTGTAGCATCCGCAATAGCAAACGGTACATTAATGATCTTCGCAAGCGTCTGAGCAAGGAAAGTTTTTCCGGAACCGGTAGGTCCTATCATAATAATATTGCTCTTCTGAAGCTCAACATCATCTACCGATTTTTCTGCCATAACCCTTTTATAGTGATTGTATACAGAAACGGCGAGAACTTTCTTGGCAGCATCCTGCCCGATTACATAATCGTCAAGAAATTCCTTAATCTCTATTGGTTTTAAGAGATTAATTTCCATTGCCTCATTAACCGGCTCATCTTCATATTCTTCTTCAATAATATCTGCACAAATATCTACACATTCATCACAGATAAAAATTCCAGCCGGACCTGCAATCAGTTTGCGTACCTGATCCTGCGTCTTATTGCAAAAAGAACATCTTATTTTGTCATCGGAATTCTTTCCTGCCATTTTTTTCTCCAGCTTCCTTTTATTTTATCTTTTCCATTTCACCATGCTTTGTCAAAATATGATCGATCAGACCATACTCTTTTGCTTCCTGTGCTGTCTTCCAGTTATCTCTCTCGGTATCAGCAGCAACTACTTCAATATCCTTGCCACAGTTTTCTGCTAACATACGGTTCAATTTCTGTTTTGTCTGCAAAATATGCTTTGCGGCAATTTCAATCTCTGTTGCCTGTCCTTGTGCTCCGCCAAGAGGCTGGTGAATCATAATCTCTGCATTCGGAAGTGCAAAACGTTTTCCTTTAGCACCACCCGCAAGCAGGAAAGCACCCATGCTTGCTGCCATACCGATACAGTTTGTAGACACATCACATTTTACGAACTGCATCGTATCATAAATAGCCATTCCGGCTGTTACAGAACCACCCGGACTGTTGATGTATAAATGAATATCCTTTTCCGGATCTTCTGCTTCCAGGAAAAGAAGCTGTGCAACAATAAGACTTGCTGTTGTATCATTCACTTCTTCTCCAAGGAAAATAATTCTTTCTTTTAAAAGTCTTGAATAAATATCATAGGAGCGCTCTCCTCTGCTAGTTTGTTCAATGACATAAGGTACTAAACTCATACTTTTCCTTAACCTCCTTTAACCGCAGTTTTCCCTGCGATTTTATGTTATCCCATACCGGAAGCTTTTGCAATAAATTGGAAAGTTAATTAAGAATTTTTTAATGACTTGTTTACATAGCAAGCCATAATTGCTCTTATTCTTCTACTTTTTCTTCTTTATCAGCTTTTTTTGCTTTTGTAGTTTTCTTTGCTGCTGCTTTTCCTTCTTTTGCATTTTCAACTACAAACTCAACTGCTTTCTGGATTGCAAGATCTTTCTTGATCTGCTCTGTCTGGTATTCATCTAACAGTTCTTTTACTTTTTCAGCGTCCATCTGATAGATGTCACCCATTCTTGCAAATTCTTTTTCTAAATCTTCTTCTGTTATTTCAAATTTTTCTGCTTCTGCAACAGCTTCTAATACTAATCTGGATTTGATTCTCTTTTCAGCCTGTGGTTTAACCTGTTCTAACATCATCTGAACATTTAAACCTGTGAACTGGAAGTACTGCTCTAAAGAAAGTCCCTGCATCTGAAGTCTCTGTGCAAAATCATCTACCATCTGTCTCTGCTGTGTTTCAAGCATTGCTTCTGGAATATCCATTTCAGAATCTTCAATGATAGCTTCGATCACTGCATCTTCTTTCTTACTCTTAGCTTCTGCTTCTTTCTTCTCAGCAAGTTTCTTCTTCATATCTTCTTTGTATTCAGCCAAAGTATCAAATTCAGAAACTTCGCTTGCAAATTCATCATCCAATTCTGGAAGTTCTTTTTCTTTAATTTCTTTTACAGTACATTTAAATACAGCTGCTTTGCCCTTTAAGTCTTCTGCATGATAGTCTTCCGGGAAAGTTACATTTACTTCTGTTTCTTTATTTAATTCTGCGCCAACAAGCTGCTCTTCAAAGCCAGGAATGAAAGCACCAGAACCGATTGTAAGAGGATAGTTTTCTCCCTTACCACCTTCAAATGCAACGCCATCAACGAATCCTTCGAAATCAATAACAGTCATATCGCCATCTTTAACAGCTCTGTCTTCAACGGAAATAGTTCTTGCATTGCTTTCTCTTTCTTTATCGATTGCTGCATTTACTTCTTCCTCCGTTACTTCTGTTTCTACTTTTTCAACTTTAACACCTTTGTATTTTCCAAGTTTCACTTCCGGTTTTAAAGCAACTTCTGCAGTGAAGACAAATGGCTTACCTGCTTCGATCTGTGTTACTTCAATCTTTGGAGAAGAAACGATTTCTTCTTCACATTCCTTTACTGCATTTTCATATGCATCTGGAATTAAGTAATTTGCAGCATCTTCATAAAATACTTCTTTTCCATACATCTGCTCGATCATCTTGCGTGGAACTTTACCTTTTCTAAATCCTGGAACGCTGATCTTGCTCTTATTTTTCTGATAAGCTTTTTCAATTGCGCTTTCCAATTCTTCTGCAGGCACTTCAATTGTTAATTTTGCCATATTGTTCTCTAATTTCTCAAGTTGTAAACTCATGTTACACTTCCTCCTTAAATAACCTTCTGTGAAACTGATTTATTCTAAAGTTTCCATAGTCACAGTCATTCTACGATTATAGCATACCCAAAAAAAAATGTCTATGGGGCATAAATAACTTTAGAAGATATTCCTGCAATCATTCCAATTTTCCCTGACAGTGCACTGATCTTATCCTGTGGCGCATCTATGGCAATACTGATAACCGAAATATCTCTTTCTTTATAAGGCACTCCCATCCTCCCTATAATATATTCCCCGTATTCATGAAGAATTTCATTCAATCTTTCTGCATTTTCTCGTTTTTTTACAATTATTCCGATCAAAGCTACTCTTGTTTCCATTTTTTCTTCCTCTTTAAGAAAGCTTTATGAGCTCTGCCCCCATTGCCTCCACGTCTTCTTTTTGATGTGTGGCTACGAGCAAGGTTCTGTTCTTTCTATATTTTAATATAAACTGAATCATTTGTTCTCTCGTTTTTTCATCCAGACCAGTAAAAGGTTCATCCATTACAATCCACTCTGCATCCGACAAAAGCGCTCTTACGATTGCCACTCTTCGGCGCATTCCTCCACTGAACTCGCTGACCTTTTTCTCAAGCTCTTCTTCTGGCAGTATCTCAGAAAGTATCTTCGTTATTGCTTCTTCTGAATACCGTTTGGTACAGACCATACTTACATTCGTGATCGCATTCTCTTCCATACATAACCGATTTTCCTGAAATACAGCAGCTGCTCTCCCCTTAGGTCTCTGCACCGTTCCCTTCTGATATTCACACAGCCCTAACAGAATACCAAACAGGGTACTTTTCCCCACACCGGAATGTCCCATTACACAATAAATGCTGCCTGCATCCAGTTCCAAAGATAAATCACAAAAGATTTGCTGTTCTCCATAGCTTTTGAATACATGCTCCATGCAGATCGCCTTCTTGTTCTCTTCCTTTCCCCATTGAGCCGTACCTTTCTTTCCTTTTACCCGGAAAGGCTTCTGTTTTATCTTCGTAGCTTTATCTAACAAAAACAAAAATCCTTTTTCAAACAAAAAGCTTAATAAAATCACGACAAGCGTCCACGAAAATAATCCAGCCGTATTCAAATAAATCTTGGACATATAAATCCGTTCTCCAATAGAAAATTCCGGCGTACCGATCACTTCTGCTGCGATTCCTGCTTTCCAGCTCATACCAAGTGCCGCCTTGCAGCCACTCGTCAAAAATGGCATAAGAGAAGGAAGATACAGAAAACGGATTTTGTTTGGAAGCGGCATTTCAAACACCTTTGCCATTTCCAAAAGTTCTTTATCCGTATTTTTAATTCCACCTAAAACATTTTGAAAAATGACCGGAAGAACCATGAGAAATGTAACAGATACAGACAGTCTTTCAGACCCTGCCCATATAAGGAGAAGCACCACAAAGGATGCGATTGGAACCGCTTTTATGAACTGCATAAGCGGAGATAAAAATTCTTCCACAACCGGAAGCTTTGCTGCTGCAACACCGAAAAGGATTGCTGCAAAAAAGGCAAGAAAAAAGCCTTCAAAAATATGCATAAAAGAATGACACGCTGTCTTCCAAAAGCTAAGTGTGAGCACATTATTTTTTAAATCTGCCAAAACCTCTAAAGGACTTGCAAGTAAGATAGAATTATGAAAATAAAGAGCAAGAAGCTGCCATACAAACAGCCAGAAAATAACGATCAGTAAACTTCTTATTTTCTTTTTTCCTGCTCCTTTCTTCATTTTTATCCCTTTCTATCCCTTAGTCTGAATATTTCACGTCACCTTTTGTTGAATGCTTGATCACATAAAGTACTGCATCCGCCTTTTGAATCGCCTCTGCAATCTTTTCGTCCGTATTTAAATCCGTTACTGCAGCAATACCGATCGAACAGGACAATTCTTTTTCTTTTGGAATCTCTACTAATTTTTCAGTCATATGCCCTATGATGTCCGCAAAACCTTTTTGTGCTTTTATCGTATTCAGAACGGAACGGCCGATCTCCATTGCCCGCTCTTTGTTTACGAACGGTAAGGTAATGAGAAATTCATCCCCACCAAATCTTGTCGGGAAACCAGACTCCTCTGTATGTTTTCTTAAAATCTCTGCGACCTCTTTTAACATACGATCGCCTACTGCATGACCAAAAGTATCGTTATAATATTTAAAATTATCCAGATCAATATACAGGAAGGTGACATCATTTGTTACCTTATCATTCACCCATTGTTTCAGCTTCTGATAAAAACCATCTCTATTGTAAAGCTTTGTAAGATAATCGGTAATAGATGATTTTTCCAACTGGCTGTTTATCTTTTTGATCTGTTCTTCTCTTTCCAGTTTTTCAATAGAATTTTGGAGCTGCAACAGAACAAGATTGAAAAATTCCATGTCACTTTCATCTAACATGTATTTGGTTCTTGGTGCATTCCAGTTATCCTTCATCAAAATATACATAATGAAAATACTGTCCAGCTTTTCATCTGTATAATAAGGCAGGCAGACCATGGAACATACTTGTGTTATGCCAAATACCGAAATGATACGATTGTATTCTTTATGGTTCTTACGCAGTTTCGATGTTACGAAACCGGAACGGTGATTTGAGAAATATTCGGTAATGATCTCGATTTCCTGCTTCGTTAAAGGTACTTCTTTTGTATCAAAAACCTGTGGCACACCATCTTTATAACGAATATAACTCATAACATCTATGTTAAAATTCAACATAAACGTATTTAATGCATTTTGTATGAACTCATCGAAAGTTCTGTCAGAAATGTCAATAATCTTCTGCCAGACAGAAATAAATTCCATTCTTTTTTTCAGGGCTTCATAATTTTTTACGATTCCTGCCTGCTTTGTGGAAGCCTGAATCTCGGAAAGGGTAATATCCATAAGCTGTGCTACTTCTTTATGATTCTGCACAAAGGTTCTGCCTTCTCGTGCTGCCTCAAGCATCTTTATTTTTTCTGAGACCTTACACTTCTTCGCATATGCAAACCCGATCTCCAGTTCTTTTTCAGCATCCTCTTCCCGTCCCATTTTTTTCAAAAGCTCTGCCATGGAAATTTCATACTGCACTTTACTGAAAAAGTAATTTCCGATAGAACGCTCCATGTAAACTCTCGCGATTTCCATAAATTCCAATGCGTTCTCCAACTTATCCTTTTCCATTTCCACCAGTGCTTTCACATAGTAATACAGGAAAATATCGTCATCACATGCCGTATATGACAAATCCAGTTTGCTTTTTTGTATTTCTCCCTGTGCACTGCGATTTAAAATATGTCCTAAAAACTGGATAGCATTATCCAGATAGATCCTTGTATTATATCCCATGCCAAGTCGATGGCTGCAAAGTGCAAGCATACCAAAAATTTTGGAAATGTTACATACCCGCAGATCGTTCAAGTGCATAATATTAATAATACGGATGCACGTTAACAAATAATTATAGGCTGCTTCATTTTCTCCAGCAAGCATGCAATTTATCGCCATATTATAAAGGGTCTCCCCTACATAATTAATCATGCCAAGCTGGTAATAGATCGCTATCGCTTTATTATAGTAATTGTTTGCATCCTCATATTTCTCTGCAGCACAGTTGTTGTAACCAAGTCCATTGTAAATATCTGCCAATTTCATTGGATCGCCATCGCCTACAATTTCCATCTGCTTATAATAATAATAAGTCGTCACATCAAACAACCCATGCGAGGAGGAAAGCATAATGTTCTTACGATATGCTTTGAGGAGCAGATATTCGTTGCCGATCTTTTCTGCAAGTGCAATACCTTTTTTGAAATAGTGAAGATTTTCTCCTATCTCTTCTCCGTCTGCCAAAAGCTCCATGTCGTTGTCATAAGCAAAAATATAGGTATATGCAAGATGGTTTTCATAACCATACTCGATTGTTCTCTCTATAAATTCCGGTGAAATATCGGTGTCTGTCTTACAGAAAAAGATATTATGCCATCCTGACATTCTTACCATAACCTCTAAAAGGCAGGCTTTAAAACGGAGTTTATTATTTAATTTTTCTTCCGCAAGAGCAATACAGGTGTCCGCACATTCTTTCGCTGTATTCAGATTACCATTGTACATCTGTGCCCGTCCAAGTATGTAATAGTAATTGAATTTCTTCTCTACCGATTTATCTTTTCTTTGCAAAAGCTGTAACTTATCACACAAAAGCAATGCATTTAGCACATCCGAATAGACGGAAATCATAGCATAGAGCATAAAAAAGTCAAATACAGTGTCTTCGTGGATAGACAGCTTTTCCACTTCAATCTTCCGATAAATAATTGCCAAATAATATTGAGCCTGCTCAAAATCCAGAAAATAATACATATTATTCAGCTTTACTAAATATTCATAAGTATCTCCACTTTCAAAATGGAAATAACTTCCTTCTTCTTCTACGGCAATTTCATCTGCCGCACCACCATCTATAATACAATTATAATCTTCTAACTGTTCTACGAACTGTTCCCACACTGCCAACATATGCGTTGGTTGGGAATAAAGTTCATTAAAAGCACCATACACATAAATATTTTCATTATTTGCTTTAAACAATTCTAAAAGCAATGTAATGGTCGACTGTGATGCCATATTTAAATTGTTCAGTATAAAAAGAAACGGATGCTTCTTTGCTAAGGAAGTCAAGATCGCAACCATGGATTTGAGCATCTGCTCCTTTTCATACTCTAATTCATCCAATAAAATTTCTTCTTTTCTTTTATAAAGAGTTTCTGTCAGCATTGCTTCAAATACGGAACGCTGTGGAATATAAACGGAAAACTGATCTATAAACTCACGTGGTGTCTTATCCGTTTCAAAAGTCTTATAAATATTACGTATTACAGAAATAAACGGTTCAAACGCTTCTATCATTTTAGAACCATTAAAATGGCAATAACAAACATAAAATTCAGGATACTCCTGCTTGATCCTCTCTGCATCCTGCTCTGTAATTTCAAATGTATTATAATGTTTTACTATTGTAAAACCATTCTCCTGTTTCCCTTTTACAAGACTTTCCACAGCCGAAGCTATGAAACTTTCGTAATATTCAGCCATAACAATCATACCTTTCCCATCAGACAGAGTAACTCCCCAGTAATTCCATCTTTCCTAATATCATATCACGAAATCTTGCTAAATTCTACAAATTATTTAGAACATAATGAATTTTGTTCCCTATTTTGTATAATAAAAATCATCTGCCGGCATGCTGCCTCCAATACTTTCCGGATTCTGTTCCATCAGTACAGATAAGTAGCCTGAAAGCGCATTTTTCATCTCTTCCCCATCGATACACGTAATGTTGCAGTAAGGGATTGCTTTCTGTGCTACCGGTGCTTTTTCCACGATACCTTGTGCTGCCACAAGTTCTGCTGCTTCTTCTACATTGCTGTTCGCAAATTCAGCACTTGCTCTATGTTCTTCTACAAATTTCTCTACTGCTTCCGGATTTTCCTCTAAGAACTCATTTCGTACTACAGTTACACCTGTTACGAGTCTGCTGCCACTTTCACCCTGCACTGCATCCCATTCTTCTGTCATATCAAATACAATTTTCAGATTCTCATTTTGTGCACATGCTGCTGTTACGAAAGGCTGTGGAAGAAGTCCAATGCTTTCTGGCTCACTGGCAAGTACTGCTGCCACTTCAGTAGCTTCTGATTTGTATTCCAAGGTCACATCCTCTTCGCTCAGACCATTCTGTTCTAAAATATAATGTAATACATAATCTGGTGTAGTTCCTTTCCCAGTCAGGTAAATCGTTTTTCCTTTTAAGCTGCTAATATCTGTAAGAGATTCATCTGCAGATACCATGTAAAGTACACCTAGTGTATTAATATCAATCACGGTTACTCCGCCTTCTGTCTTATTATAAAGTACGCTTGCTACATTCGCCGGAACAAGTACAATATCCAAATCTCCCTGAATCATTTTCGGAAGCAGGGCATCTGCTGCGGTTTCCATTGTAAATGTATAATTGTTTGCTGTATTTCCCTCTTCCGCATCCTGCATCAGCTTTACAAGTCCCATAGAAGTAGGTCCTTTCAAGGAACCGATACGGATATCTGCTGCCGTATACGCTTCTTCTGTTTCCGTTTCTGTTTCTACTTCTGTTTCCACTGTCTGCGCTTCCTCAGACTGCACCTCTGTTTGTGTTTCTGCTACTGTTGTCTGCTCCGTGTTATCGCTTTGTGCAGAGCCACAGCCTGCCAAAGTGAGTGCTGCCATAGTGGCGGACAATAATAATGCCATTACTTTTCTTTTCATTGTTTTTCCTCTTTTCTTTTTTCTCAGAACGTATCTTTGAAATTAGTTGTTCTGTCTTTTTGATTTTCTGTCAGGAAATGGAAATCCTTCAAGGTCATCCCAAGTATTATACCATAAGAACGCAACGCCGTCATTAACTTTGCTACATAGCACTATACTTTACAATCAACAGCTCAACGCTCATTTTATCATTCATCCGCCCGGTCTTCACAGCTTCATCCGCTTCTACGCATTCGTTCAATGCCTGTTTTAAATCCTTCGTCTTAAACTTGGATGCCTGTGCGGCATATTTTCCTACTGTAAAAGGGGGAATGCCAGCCTTGGAAGCAATCGTTTTATTATCATAACCTTTCTTTTTCATTTCCTTTACCATCAACAGGATGTTGAACTGTCTGCCAATCAGGAACAAAATTCGCATCGGTGCTTCCCGCAATGCCAGCAGATCATAATATAAAGAAAGGGCTTTTTTCTGCTGCCTGTCAGCGATGGCATTTACCATATCAAAGATCTGATTGCTGACTTTTTGCGTACAGATTTCTTCTATATCCTCTTCAGTAATAAAATCTTTTTCTAAACAGTAACAGAACAGCTTTTCCAACTCCTTATGAATATTTTCCATATCCGTTCCCGTTTTATTCAAAAACAGATTCAACGCATTTTCCGAAATATTTTTATTTTCCCGTTTGATCATGCCAAGAATCCAACGCTTTAGTGTATTTTCATCCTGCATTGCAAATTCTACGGATACCCCTTTGCTCTGTACTGCTTTATACAGCTTGCTCCTTTTATCAATTTCTGCCTCTGCAAAGACAAAGAAAACGGTTGGTGATGGGTTTAAAATGTATTCTGCCAGTGCCTCGCCACCCGATTTAAAAAGCCCTGTATTTTCCAATACGATCACCCTGCGTTCTGCTAAAAAAGGCATGGTTTCTGCCAGATCAATAATTTCTCCTACAGAGACATCCTTTCCCTCATAATAGTGACAGTTCATCGTATCGCCGTCAGCACTGAGCGCGTTCTTCAGCTTGTCTTTATACTGCTTGCGTAAGTAAGCTTCCTCCCCAAACAGAAGATATACCTGACTGAATGTATTATTTTTTATATCCTCATTAATTCGCTGCATCTTCTACCCTCTTCCCTTTACCTTAGCAATACTTCCATATCAAATTTTCATATTAGTACGTGTGTACACGCATGTCAAGCGAATTGTATTCTGTTACTTCCACCCGCTCTCCATCCGTCCAAATGGTAATTGCTCCGCTCTCCATCGTTTTATAAATTTGTGTTTTACATTCTTCCAGTCTCTCTAAAAGCTCCTTATGAGGATGTCCATAGGAATTGTTCTCTCCACAGGAAATAATAGAAATGAGCGGGCTTGCAGCCGCAAGGAAATCTGCATCGGTGGAATACATAGAACCATGATGTGCCACCTTCAGTACCGTGACTGATCTTCCATTTGTTTTCTGTTCTAACTGCTCTTTTACGCTTCTTTCCGCTTCACCGGTTACATCTCCGGTTAGAAGTGCCGAAAAATTACCGTAAGTTATATAAAAGACCTCGGACTGCTCATTGCGGTCTTCTGTCAGCGTTTCCTGTTCCAAAGTGGGATGGAAACATTCTATTTGAAGCACGCCATCCTTTATTTTGTCGCCCTTTTTTATGTATACGATTTCAATGCCCTGTGCGCGGGCAAGCTCCTTTAATCGCTCCATACCATCCATTTCGTTATCTGTTATCGTTACTTCTTCCCTGCAATTTGTTTCTGCGTCCGTTTTTTCTGTCACAGGCAGCACCAGCCTTTTTATCCGAATCCGATCACTCTCCGTATCCTCCAGCAATTCTTCAATGCCGGAATAATGATCCTTATCCCCATGCGATACGAAAACCGCTTCCAGACATCCCACTCCCTGACTTTTCAAAAATGGGGTGATCTGATATGTTCCAACCTGTGATCGGTCCGTGCTTCCCCCATCAAACAAATACGCTTTTTTGCCTTCACTTCTGACATAAATGCAATCTCCCTGTCCTACATTCAAAAAGGTAATTTCAAAACCTCTCTGAAAACGTACCAGTAACAGGCAAAAGCCTGTCGCAAGCACTGCCAGTCTTACTACCAGAAAGTACCTCTTCGGTTTTTCCTGTCTTTCCCGCCAAAACAGGAAAAACAGTAGCGTTCCATAATATACTACCATCTGCCATACCTTGGGTTGTCCAGTTATCGCCACTGCACCCGGAAGCTTTTCCGTGCCTCCACAAGCTATGGAATAAATTGCAAGAATGATATGTCCTGAAAATGCCAAAAGCTTTCCTGCCATATGCACCAGTACAGACGATGGTAAGACTCCGCAAAAGAGCACGGCGAGTCCACTTACCATGACCACAGTCATCAAGGGAATAATAAATAGATTTAAAAGAAGGGAATAGATCGGATATTGATAATAATAATAGATCTGAATAGGGAAGGAGACAAGAAAAACTGCTATTCCCGGAAAAAGCCCGGACACGATCCGCTCTCTTATCTTTTTTCCTGTTTTGCCACTCTCCTTTTTAAAATTTTTCTCCAATACCGGCAATACTACACCGATACCAAGCACCGCACCAAAGGATAGCAAAAATCCACAATGCCTTATATACAACGGTTGTTCCAGCAAGAGCAACACGGCAGAAACGGCAAGTGCGGTCAGAAGGTCATAGGTTCTTCCCAAAAGGTCTGCTGCAATCTTAAATCCAAACATAATAATAGCCCGACAGGCAGAAGCACTCATTCCGGCAAGAATGCCATAACACCATATAAATAAGACGGTAGTCACCCCCGCTGCCCCAAGTGGCAGCTTTAATTTTTTAAGTATTTTGTACAATCCCATTCCCAGCATAGAAATATGTAAACCCGAAATCGCCATGATATGAATGATTCCATTTCGTTTATATTGTTCTTCTATCGTCTCGGACAGGCTGTTTTTATCTCCCAGCAAAATTGTCTTCATGATTCCGGCATCGGTTTCATCATAATAGCATTCCAGCACCATACTGCATTTTTCTTTTATACAGTATAGCAGTTCATATAATTTATTATCATTTGCTGAAATAGTGACAAGTTCTGTATTTTTTAATTTAAAATCTAATTTTAATATTTGATAATATTGTCTACTGTCAAACTCTCCCGGATTCGTACTTTGCATAAATTCCTGCACATTTCCTCTTACAGCTACTGTACTTCCCAAAGGTATTTCATCCTCGTTTTCCATATAGCACAGTACACCCTGTATCGTTTTTTCATTTTCAAATAAGGATTTTGATTCGTCTGAAATGACGATGTGATTTAAATAGATAATATAGTTGTCCTCCCCGAACTGGTTTGAACGAATCTCTTTACGATATACTTTTCCGGCAAGATAAACGGTCTTTCCTTCTGCCATGTCTGTTTCCACTTGTGCAGGCGGAAACAGACATACATAAAGAAAAACAGCTACGATAAACAGCAGACATCCTAAAGCCAATGGTCTACGCATTTATCCTCCTATTTGTTTCTTATTCAACACTTTCTACAAGATCTAAATTTCTTTCAAAGCTCTTTGTCAGACTAATGCTTTCGCAGAACATATAATTCGTTTCTCCATTTACAGAAATCTGTACCTTATTTACATTGGAAAGCTCCACTAAAGAATTGGTAATAGAGTAAATCGTAACTTCTGCGCTCACTCCTGTTGTCTGTTTTAAAAAGCTTTCGTCCAAGTTTACATAACATGTTCCATCTTTTACTGTCACACTGATGACCTTTGTGTCTGGATTGATCGTCGGATATATGCCCTCTACATTCGGTCCTTTTATCAATTGCTCTACGATCAGCTTTTCCATAGAAATATTACTGCTATACACACCTTTTCTGGTCGTTTCGATCAGCTTATCTCCCGTTTCATTTGCAAAATAAAGACGCATTTTTACTTGTTCGTAAGCATTGATCTCATTTCCTGCATTGTCAATGAACATATCTGCTGACATGGCGCCGACTACATTTCCCAAATTATCCGTCAGCGGTTCCCCGCGTACCTGCATGGTCACATAATCAATTCCGTCAATCTGTGTCAATGTTCTTACGATCGCAGCTCTTGTCAGCACTTCCTCAATTGCATTCTGCTCCTTGTAATGCTCGTCAAAAGACAGCGTAACAGTTCCATTATCCACCGAATAAGAAACAAGAGAAAATTTACCGGCAAGCGGCGCATTATACTCTAACTTTTCCGGAACCTGTCCAAGCTGTTGCAGCAATTCTTCCAAAACAACCTCTGTTTCTTTTGTCGCCGTAACATAATCACTACTAATGACTTTCGTCTGTTCTTTGTTTACATAATATATCTGATAGGTATCTCCTTCCACCTTTTGCTCTTTCGCAGAACAGCCAACAAGAAAAAGCAGCACGCATATGCATAAACATATTGATTTTATTTTTTTCATGTGCATCTCCTTCTATTGTGCAATATGGTTTAATGGAATTTTCACAAGGAAAGTAGTACCCTCCTGTTCCACACTCGTAAGTTTAATAGAACCTCTGTGCATCAGAACGGCACTTCTTGTAATTGCCAGTCCAAGTCCTGTACCACCAATTTCTCTGGAATGTGATTTATCCACCCGGTAAAATCTTTCATAAATGTGCTCCATAGACTCCTCCGGTATTCCAATACCAGTATCACTGATCTCCAAAGTAAAGAACTGATGATCCGCGTCTAATACTACTTTAACAGAACCATGATCTTTATTATATTTGATCGCATTTTCCACAAGATTAGTAATGATCAGACTCATCTTAACTTCGTCTACTTCTGCAGTCACCTGTCTGATACTTTCAAAGGTCACTTCCACATCCCGTTTTCTTGCGATCGGACGTAAGCGTTTTAAAATAATTTCTGTCAATTCATTAATATTAACGACACTGATATTCAGATCTGCCGCCGTCTTATCCATTTTTACAAGAGCGAGCAAGTCATTGATGATCTTATTTTCTCTATCAATCTCCTCTGCAATATCTTCCATAAATTCTTTGTACAGCTCTGCCGGCACATTCTCCTGTGCAAGCAAAGAATCTGCAAGCACCTTGACAGAAGTAATGGGTGTCTTTAATTCATGAGATACGTTTGCAACAAATTCCTGTCTGGAATCATCCAACCGCTTCATCCTTGCCAGCACTTGATTGAACGCATCTACGATATGTACCGTTTCCACATAATCCGGTACATAGGCAAATTCTTCGGTGTACCCTTCTTTTATGTCATTGATGGCATCGGTCAGATGATCAAAAGGTTTGACTAAAATATTTGCCGCACCTAAAGCTCCGCCTACGATCACCACACTGATCAAAATTTCCAAAATACCAGCCTTGCGTCCAAGAATGTCCATGGTCGCTGCAATGCTGTCAGAGGATACACTGGTCAGTATCACTCCTTTGATCTCTCCATTTCCCGTACTATCCGTTCCAGATGCACTATTCGAAAGTACGATTGGTGTAGTGATTTCAATATAGCCATTTTGCTTGTCATAATTGGAGGTACTTTCCCCCTTAAAGCACTGTATGACTTCTTCGGAGATCATCGTTTTTCCTTCGCTGATGCCATAAGTATCTTTTACAATTTTAAAATTGCTGTTTATGATCAGTACACGTCCATCGTACAAATTGGATATCTGTCCTAACTCTGCATTAATGACCTCTGAAGAGGTATCCTGCAGATAATTATAATTTAATAAATGGTCCGCAATGATCTTCATCTGGGTCTGTACATCCGAAATTTTTACAGAAACAGCACGATCTTCGTAATTATTTAAAATCCCATTTTCCAGCAAAATACAAGGTATGATTCCTGCCAGAACAATGATCAGGAAAATCCTCGTTTTTAGGCTTTTCCATGAAATATGTTTGAATATTTTTTCTCTCCTTTTGTCCCACATAGCAAGGACTCCTCTCAGGCCTTAAAATAATAACCGACGCCCCATTTTGTATGCACATATTTCGGTTCGCTCGGACTGACTTCGATTTTTTCACGCAGTCTTCTGATATGTACATCCACAGTTCTTACATCTCCTGGATAGTCCGCTCCCCAAACTAGTTTCAACAGTTCTTCTCTGCTGTAGACCTTGTTCGGAGTCAGGATCAAAAGCTCCAAAAGTTCAAATTCTTTTGCGGTCAGATTTACTTCTTTTCCACAAATATACGCACGTCTGCTCTCACAGTCTAACTTCATATCACCATTTTCAATCGTCTTTGGAATGGCTGCCATTTCCTTTCTGGCAGTCCGGCGCATGATCGCTTTGATCCTCGCCTTTACTTCCAATATGTTAAAAGGTTTTGTAATATAGTCATCTGCTCCATATTCCAACCCTAATATTTTATCCATGTCATCTCCCTTTGCAGTCAACATAACAATAGGCACATTGGAAAACTCACGAATCTGCTGACATACTTCAAAACCACCAAGCTTTGGCAGCATCACATCCAAAAGGATCATATCGTATTCCTTTTCTTTTGCATATTGCAGTGCTTCTTCTCCATCGTAAGCACAATCCACTTCCATTCCGTCCTGCTCCAAACTAAAACGGATACCTTTCACAATCAATTTCTCATCATCTACAACCAAAACTTTCTTTCCCATAATTTCTCCATTCATCTGTAGCTGCTACGCAGACATAACTTTTTCTCTCCAACCTTAGTGCACGCAGATTTTATCTTTTAACTTTTGAAACGCTCCCTCTTTTATGCCGGGAACCTGCATAATATCTTCAATCTGTGTAAAGCCTCCACATTCTTCTCTATATGTGATAATGCTTTCTGCCCTGCTCTCGCCAATTCCCGGAAGCGTCATTAAAAGTTCCTTATCTGCATAATTAATATTGATAAGATTCGTTTCTTCTTCAACAACCGCCTCTTTTTGTATTCCTTCTTCTGTTTGCTCCAAAACTTCTCCGTTTTGTATTTCTTCCTCTGTGGGGATATAAATCTTCATCCCATCTGTAACTTTCTGTGCCTGATTCAAATAATCTCCGCACGCTTCTGTTTTCAATCCTCCTGCCGCCTTCAGTGCCTCAAATATCCGGCTGTCTGCTGGCAATTCATAAACTCCAGGATTTTCCACTGCTCCACAAATATGTACAAAGCAGCTTTCCTGAACCGTTTCTTCATTCATGGCTGCTGACTGACTTTCGATTGCGGACTCCTTCTCCTCTATCTTCGAGGAATCTTCTTCCACAAGAGTCTCTTCTTTCTCTGTGTCTGCTTCTTCCAAAAAATAAGTTGTCTCTTTTGGGGCACAACCCACAAACAGCATCATCGCAACAAACAGTATAAATGCGATTGGTAAACGCCTCTTTTTTCCCGTATATTTATTCCATTTTTTCTTCTGCATAATTCTTTCTCCCATCCGAGAGAAGGCCCCTCATGCATCTATATCATTGTATTCTAAATAGATATTTTACGCAAGCGTCCTTTTCTTTTTTTAAGACTTTTTAAAAATGATGACTCCGACAATCGCAATCAGCATGCCAATCGCTTTTCGCATTTCAAACGGCTGTTTTTCCGTTCCCCAAAGTCCCAAAAGTTCTATGCCATATGCGACGATCAGCTGTGAAATAACGATTAACATAACTGCCTTTGCCGGACCAAGCAGATCCATACTTTTTATTACGGTATAAGTAATAAAAGCTCCAATGACACCTCCAAGAAGCATGTACTTTGGCTCTACTTTAAACACTCCTGAAAATGGTGTGCGCTCGTATGTCACCCACGCCACGAGACAAACAAGCAGTGCGGTCGCCTGTACAAAAACACTTGCCACCCAAATTCCCGAATTTTTGGTGACCTCCGTATTAAATACTCCCTGAATGCTCATAAGCGCACCGGAGATAAGAGCAATAATGATTCCCCACATATTCTTTCCACCTTTCTATCCATTCATTTTACAAAACACAAAGGAGAAGGTCTCCCTTCTCCTTTACTTTTTCCATTATTTGTTTTTTTATTCTCCGTCTGTCTCAGAAGCAATATCATCCATGCCTTCGTCGTAATATTCCTCAGTGGTTTCCTCTACCGGCTCTTCAATATATTCTTCGGTCACCGGCTCACCTGACAGCTGCCCTTTGATCTGCTCAGAAAGTGCCTTCAAAGTCGCATTTACATCATTTCCATCCCAAATGTTCGTATAAGCGATTTCCAATTGTACCCAGAAATTACTTGTTTCCATCATTTTCGGAATTGGAATAGATTTTTCATATTCCTTCCTATACACATTCAGACTTTCATTTTCCTGCTGTACCATATAGGAAGAGCATATTTTTCCGGTACGTTCATACAAACTATCGGAATATTCTTCGAGCAAAAATGTGGCAAAATCATTTGCCTGTTCTTTCTGTTCTGAGAATCCATTTATTACAATGGCATTTGTTACAGAAAGAGAGCGTCCCTCCAACTCGCTGCTTGGATTTGGAACAAGAGCTACTCCATATTCATAGTTAAAAGTTCCTTCCGCCTTCGCCGTTTCCAAAGTGGATATGGCATCTGAGGTTGCTATCGTGTACAGAATTTTACCATCCATAAACTCCTGAATAATATCTGCATATTCTACCTCTTCCGTATCAATGGAAAAGAACTGATTCAAATTCTGATACACTTTCAGACAGTTGATCGTATCCAGATTGTAGATATCAATATGATCGGTACGGTCTCCTGCTTCTCCACCAACGATCATATACTTACCGGAGAAAAAGTAGCTATAGAAAATATCCGTCACATCCCATTTAAAAATACTTTCCATCGCCTCCGGTGCATCATAGCTGTCTGCAAAGGTCAAAAGCTCATCCATATTGTCCGGCAGCAGTTCCTGTACTCTTGCCTCGATCTGTTCCTGCTCCTGCGTCAATGCAGCTGCTTCTACAGCAGTTTCTGTTTCGGACATTGCCTGTTCTTCTCCGTTTTCCAACGCTTCCGGCTCTGCCTCTTCTATGGCTTCCATTGCCGCTTCCCCTTCTGCAGCATCTTTTTCTGCCTGAATCAAGCTTTCCGCATACTGCGTCAAATAGGTTTTATTGTATAAAAGTACGCTTGTTTCAAAATAAAACGGATAGGCAATTAATTTATCCTTATACGTGACTGCATCTAACGCTGTCTGTGGGAAATTCTCTGTCGTACAAATATTACTGTCATCCCGGATTTCACTGGCAAGTCCGGCAAGCCATGCTTTCTCTAAAGAATCATTGCTGACAATGAACATATCCGGCATTTCTTCTCCCGATACCGAATGCTCGTTCAACTCCTCCAGATAATCCCTGCCAGTCGTAAGACGCGGTACCACTCGCACATTATATTTTTCATTGTAAGCTACTGCCGCACTGTTTAAGTAATCCGTCAGGCTTTCATCCATGTACCACAAATACAAGGTATCCTTGTCCATGAAAAAATAATTTTCTTCTGCCTTTTCTCTTACTGTCATTTTATTTGCTCCGGCATATCCTACCAATCCTGCAAGAATACACACGATCAGTACCTCTGCCAGTCTCTTTTTAAAGTTCATCTAAACACTCCGTTAAAATCTCAATCATCGCATCAACATTTTCTTTGGAAATAACAAGTGGCGGCACGAAACGGATAATGCTTGTTCCTGCATTGATCAGAATCAGACCCTTTTCCAATGCCTTGTTGATCACATCTGCTACTGGTCGGTCAAACACAAGTCCCTGCATCAGTCCCATTCCACGTCTTGTTTCAATAAAGTCGTATTTTTTTACGAGTTCGTCTAATTTTTCTTCTAAATAAGGAGCTACGGTGTTGACATTATCTAATACCTTTTCTTCTTCAAACAGATCAAGTACCTTGCTAATGGCTGCCGCTGCCAAAGGATTTCCACCATAAGTAGTTCCATGGTCTCCACTTGTAAGAGAAGAAGCCGCAACCTTTTCTGTCATTAAAAATGCTCCTACCGGCACACCACATCCAAGTGCTTTTGCAGTTGTCATGATATCCGGTTTCACACCGTAATGCTGCCATGCATACATAGCACCAGTACGTCCCATACCGCACTGAATCTCATCTAAAATAAGCAGAATGTCCTTTTCATCACAAAGTGCGCGCACACCTTCTAAAAATTCTTTCTGAGCCGGGTAAATACCGCCTTCCCCCTGCACAGTTTCCATAATGATGGCACAAGTTTTGTCCGTAACACAGTTTTTCACACTATCCAGATCATTCATATCTGCAAATTTGATATTGCCGATCATCGGTTCAAATGCTTCTCTGTATTTTGGATTTCCTGTCACGGAAAGAGCACCAAAGGTTCTACCATGGAAAGAATGATGCAACGCAATGATCTCATGATCTGTCTTTCCATCTTTTAAGTAAGCATATTTTCTTGCAGCCTTTAGGGCACCTTCAATTGCCTCTGCTCCACTGTTTGTAAAAAATACTCTGTCCATACCGGACACTTTTTTTAATTTTTTTGCAGCTTCAATGGCTGGCACATTGTAATAATAATTGGAAGTATGGATTACTTTATCGATCTGTGCTTTTAAAGCATCGTTGTATCCTTTGTGATTGTATCCCAGTGCAAATACAGCAATTCCTGATACAAAATCCAAATATTTTTTCCCTTCGATGTCATAAAGGTAAACGCCGTCACCCTTATCTAATACAACCTGATAACGATTGTATGTATGAAGCAATGCCTGTTCTGCTTCTTCTATATATTCCTGCATCTTCATCGCTTTCCTTCCTTCCGCTCTTTATTTATTTCCGTTCATTTTTTCCAGTTGCTCTTCATTTGCCACAATGGCTGTTCCAATACCTTCGTTTGTAAAGATTTCCAAAAGCAGGCAGTGTGGGATTCTACCATCCAAAATATGCACTCTGTTTACACCATTTCGAATCGCCTGTGTACAGTTGTTCAATTTTGGAAGCATACCACCACCGATAAAGCCGTCCTCAATGAGTTTATCTGCTTCGTCTGCAGTAAGTCTTGAAATAAAGGAGCTCTTATCGTTAATATCTTTGTATAATCCTTCAATATCTGTCAGGAATGCAAGTTTTTCTGCATTGACTGCTTTTGCGATCGCACATGCTGCATCATCCGCATTAATGTTGTATGTGTTGAAATTGTCATCCAGACCGATTGGTGCTACGATCGGAAGAAAATCTTTTTCCAAAAGGTCATATAAGATTTTCGGATCGACCTTTTTGATATCGCCAACGAAACCGATATCCTGTCCATCGGAATATTTTTTATCTACCTGTAAGAGTCCGCCGTCTTTTCCACTGATACCGACTGCCTTAACACCCAATTCTTCTACCATAGTCACTAAACTCTTGTTTACTTTGGAAAGAACCATTTCTGCAATTTCCATCGTCTCTGCATCCGTCACACGAAGACCATTGATGAACTTTGCTTCTTTTCCGACTTTTCCAACCCAGCGGCTGATCTCCTTTCCACCACCATGTACAATGATCGGTTTGAAACCTACCAATTTTAAAAGCGTAACGTCTTTGATGACATTTTTCTGTAATTCTTCATTACTCATGGCACTTCCGCCGTATTTTACTACAATGATCTTACGATTAAAATTTTGAATATAAGGAAGGGCTTCGATCAATACCTCTGCCTTTTCCATTACCTGTTTCATATCTTTCTGTTCCATTTTCTAAATCCTCTCCCTCGTATATTAAGAACGGTAATCCGCGTTAATCTTAACGTAATCATAGGACAAGTCACAACCCCATGCTGCAGCCTCTGCCTCGCCCATTTTCATATCTACTAAAACCGTCACTTTCGGTTCTGCCAAGATCTTACTTGCTTCTTCTTCGCTGTAGTCTGTAGCGACACCATCTTTGTAAATCTGTATTTTACCGTTTTCTCCTTCAAAATACAATTCTATCTTTTCCGGGTCAAACTGCACACCGGAATAACCAAGTGCACACAGGATTCTTCCCCAGTTTGCATCATGTCCAAAAATAGCAGCTTTGGTCAGGCTGGAGCAGATAACGGATTTACTCAAAATTCTTGCATCTTCTTTTGTTTTTGCATGAATGACTTTTGTTTCAAAAAGTGCGGTTGCACCTTCGCCATCTCCTGCCATCTTTTTGGCAAGTGTTTCGTTTACATAACGTAATGCTTCACAGAATTTCTCATAATTTTCATCTTTTGCTGTAATTTCTTCATTTCCTGCCATACCATTTGCCAAAACAACAAACGTATCATTCGTAGAAGTATCTCCGTCTACGGAAATCATATTGTAGGTATCGACTACATCCGCTTTCACCGCCTCTATTAAAAGCTCTTTGGAGATAGCAACGTCTGTTGTTACAAAGGAAAGCATCGTACACATATTGGGATGGATCATACCAGAACCTTTGCACATACCGCCGATCGTTACGGTCTTTCCATGCACTTCAAAAGAAACGGCAACCTGTTTGGAAACTGTGTCTGTTGTCATGATAGCTTCTGCTGCCTGCGTTCCTGCCTCGATGCTGTCTGCTAACATAGGCACTAATTTTTCAATACCGGCTTCTACTCTGTCCATCGGAAGCTGCTTACCAATTACACCAGTAGAGCCAACCAAAACGGATTTTTCCGGAATATTTAAAAGCTCTGCTGCCTTTTTTGCAGTTGCTTCACAATAAGAAAAGCCTTCTTTTCCGGTGCAGGCATTTGCTATACCGGAATTCACTACAACCGCCTGTGCAAATTCCTGATTTTCAATAATATCTTTATCCCACAAGACCGGAGCAGCTTTTACTACATTTGATGTAAAAGTACCTGCTGCCTTACAAGGTACTTCGCTGTAGATCATTGCCATATCTTTTCTGTTCTTATATTTTACAGCTGCCTCTGCACCGGCTGCCTTAAATCCTTTTGCTGCGGTAACGCCGCCTGCCTTTAAAACTTCCATATCTGCCTCTCTTTCTGCCATGCTATATGACTCTTCATCTGTTATTGATTAAATGCCGTAATGTTTTCTTCATTCAATACAAAATCGTAATAATTTAAATCCTCTCTTTTTGTCCAACCGATTTCATTCCAAAAAACATTTCCAATGTCATTTTGTGTAAATGCGATCAGGCTGACTTTATTAATTTTTTCAGCTTTCAGACGTTCCATGCAATACACGACCATACTTTTTCCAATCCCGTGCATACGATATCCTTCTGCCACACATACATGGTAGAGGCAGCCTCTTCTGCCATCATGCCCGCATAAAATACAGCCTACGATCTTGCCGTCTTCTTCTGCTACTACACTCAATCCCGGATTTCGCATCAAAAAGCGTTCCACACCTTCTTTGGAATCATCCACACTACGAATACCAAAACCTTTAATCGTCATCCAAAGATCGTGAACTCCCTGATAATCCTCTATTTTCATTTCCCGTATCATGTCCATCAACCTTTTCTATAAAACTAAACCTTTATTTTCTTCACAGCCTAATAAAATATTCAGGCATTGTACCGCTGCTCCCGAAGCACCTTTTCCAAGATTGTCAAATTGTGCAGAAAGCACCATTCTTTCCTCGTTTCCTGTTATGTAAACTTTCAATCCGTCCCAGCCGCTTAAAGAATTTCCAGCAAGCATTCCACCGTATAGATCTTCATTTCCATTTTCTACGACCTGAACGAATTTTTCACCTTTATAATATTGTGCAAAATACTCTGTCATTTCCTTTGGATTTTTATGACTCTTTAAATATTCTGTATAAAGAGGAACGGAAACGACCATACCACTGTAATAATCTGCTACGATTGGAGAAAACAATGGCTCTTTCGCAAGTCCCGTAATAGCTTTCATCTCTTTTAAATGCTTATGCTGCTGGGTGAGTGCATACTCTCTTGGTGCATCAATATCTTTATTTCTGCCTTCTGCTTCGTATTCGGCGATCATCTTCTTTCCACCACCGCTATAACCAGTCAGGGAAAATGCTGCTACTGGATAATCTGCCGGAAGGATTCCCCCTGCGATAAGCGGGTATACTACCGAAATAAATCCTGTTGCATGACAGCCAGGTACGGCTACTCTTTTTCCATTTTTAATTGCTTCTCTATGCTTTGCAGACAATTCTGGGAAACCATATGCCCAGCCACTTTCTGTACGGTGTGCAGTGGAAGTATCAATAATTCTTACCTTTTCATTCTCCACCAGACTTACGGATTCTCTTGCAGCTGCATCTGGAAGACAAAGAAATGTAATATCTGATTCATTGATCAGTCTCTTTCTCTCTGCTACATCTTTTCTAAGTTCACTTGAAATAGGAAGAAGTTCAATATCATCTCTTCCTTCAAAACGTTCATATATTCTTAAACCAGTCGTTCCTTCACTACCGTCAATAAAAATTTTTGTTTTCATAATTAAAACCTTCCTTTAAATAAATATGAAATTTACAAGTTTTCTCTTTCTGTTAAATTGATAAATACACGTTAATCCTTTTGCAAAAATCTTAGAAAATGAGTACTTCTTCACTGCTATACTTAAATTTTTGCATACAGTATGTATTATCCCACTATTTTCTTGAGTAGGCAAGTACTAATTATTTGCTTTGGTATGCTATAAAATAGCAGTTCCCCGTCTTAAAGCTCATTTTTTACTCGAATGATATGCATAACTATACACCTAGTATGCATAATATGCAAGCATATTTTGGTTTTTATACATTTTATGCATAAAAATTTGCTAAAATATGCATAAATTCCACTTGCATTCTATCTTATAATGTTGTATATTGTTTGCAGGACATTGATAAGGGAATCATTTCCCATACCAAATATACATATTAAAATGGAGGATTTTACAATGAAAGAAAAAGTAATTTTAGCGTATTCCGGCGGTTTGGATACCACAGCAATCATTCCTTGGTTAAAAGAGAACTTCGATTATGAAGTAATTTGTGTCTGCATCGACTGTGGACAGGGCGAAGAGCTTGATGGACTTGAAGAAAGAGCAAAATTCTGTGGTGCTTCTAAATTATACATTGAAGATGTTATTGATGAATTTTGTGATGAATATGTAGTTCCTTGTGTACAGGCAAATGCTATTTATGAAAACAAATACCTTCTTGGTACTTCCATGGCTCGTCCTGTTATCGCAAAACGTCTTGTTGAGATTGCAAGAAAAGAAGGCGCTACTGCTATCTGCCACGGTGCTACAGGTAAAGGAAATGACCAGATCCGTTTTGAACTTGGTATCAAAGCACTTGCTCCTGATCTTAAGATCATTGCTGCATGGAGAAATGATAAGTGGACAATGGATTCCCGTGAATCTGAAATCGAATACTGCAAAGCTCATGGTATTGACCTTCCATTCTCTGCAGATTCTTCTTACAGCCGTGACCGTAACCTCTGGCACATCAGCCATGAAGGTCTTGAATTGGAAGATCCTGCAAATGAGCCGAACTTCGAACATCTTTTAGTATTAGGAACAACTCCTGAAAAAGCTCCTGAAGAAGGCGAATATGTAACTATGACTTTTGAAGCCGGTGTACCTACAAGTGTAAACGGCAAACAGATGAAAGTTTCTGATATTATCCGTGAATTAAACGCTCTTGGTGGAAAACATGGTATCGGTATTGTTGATATCGTAGAAAACCGTGTTGTTGGTATGAAATCCCGTGGTGTATATGAAACACCAGGTGGAACTATCCTTATGGAAGCTCATCAGCAGTTAGAAGAACTTATCTTAGACCGTGATACTTATGCATTAAAGAAAGATATGGGCAACAAACTGGCTCAAATCGTTTACGAAGGAAAATGGTTCACACCACTTCGTGAAGCTGTGCAGGCATTTATTGAATCCACACAGCAGTATGTTACAGGTGAAGTAAAATTCAAGCTTTACAAAGGTAATATCATCAAAGCTGGAACAACTTCTCCATACTCTCTGTACAACGAAAGCATTGCTTCCTTTACAACAGGTGATTTATATGACCACCACGACGCAGAAGGCTTCATCAATCTGTTCGGTCTTTCCTGTAAAGTACGTGCAATGAAAATGCAGGAAGTAGAAAATAACAACAAATAAGTTTACAAAATCTTAATAGATACAAATAGGAATATTTTTTGACAAACACCCATCCAAAGTTTAGAATAGATTTATGACTTCAAAACTTTTGGATGGGTATTTTTATGAATGCAATTACATTGATCATTATTTATTTTATCATTTTAAATATATTAGGCTTCGCCTTGATGGGAATAGATAAACGCAAGGCGATCAAACACTTATGGCGTATTCCTGAATCCGTGCTCTTTATTGTTGCCATCATCGGTGGCAGTATCGGCAGCATTTTGGGAATGCAAGTTTTCCGTCATAAAACAAGGACCTGGAATTTTGTATATGGCATGCCTGCTATCTTGATCATTCAGGTCATTCTTTTATTGCTTATTTTGAATGCGCCAGTGCAGTTCTTGACGATATAATACCGCGTATTCTCAAACTATACTGGAGAGAAAGAAGGAAATTTCATGCACATTGCAATTTGTGATGATAACATTGCTGACCGCAAGCAATTAGAGCGTCTTTTAAAAAGAGAATCGGACAAGCTTGGAGATACAAGGGAACCTTTTTATATTGATGGATATGGTAATCCAGAAATGGTCATGGGCTCTCCTATGCTTTACAGTGCCTTTTTTATTGATATGACAGCCAGTACCAAAAACGGCTATGAGATTGCTATGGACCTGATCCATATTGGCGTTACTGTACCGATCATTTTATGTATATCAAAAATTAATTACAAAGAATTTGATCTGCCGGACAACTGTTACTTTTTACAAAAGCCAATTCTTTTGGAAGAACTGAATAACATACTGCAGATCATTTTAAACGCCTTTGACAACAAAGTACCTCATATCGAGATCCGCACGGAAAAAGAAACTCTTTATGCCTTGGAAAATGATATTATGTACATTGTTTCAGACGGACATTTTAGCAAGATACATTTAAAAGATGAGACCGTTTTAGAAGTTGCCGATAGCATAGAAAATTTCTACGAAGAAAATCAGCAAATGACTTGTTTTCTTCCGGTATCTTACAAGACGATCGTAAATGTCGCTTATATTTCGCAGACCTCCTATTTTTCCGTACAAACAAAAAATGGACGTAAGTTTTTCTTACATCCAAATTTCCGCAAATATGTTTATTATATGTTTGAAGAGTACAAACGAACTTCTACACAGTAACGACTATGCCGCCGTCATTCGCATACACCGTGCCGACACCGGCGGCATTGTGTATATATACTCCTTTAAAATTCATTTTTTCTACGAGCATCTGTTTCACCTTTTCTGCTCTTTCAGGGCAGTTAACATGGGTAATGATCAAATTTTTCTGTTCTGTTTCCACCGCTTCTTTTACAACTGTATCTACCATTTTGGCAAGCGCTTTTTTCATTCCAACTGCCTGCCCTCTCTGTACAATGACTCCTTTTTCAGCTCCCATAACAGGTTTGATATTTAACGTCGATGCAACAATTGCCTTGACACCTGTCAGACGTCCATTTTTACGAAGTGTTTCTAAGTCATCTAATACAAAATAAGTATTCATGGCATCGCGAAAGGCTTCTAACTGCTCTACGATTTTCTCGAAAGGCATTCCTGCCTCTTCTAATTCCATGGCTTTCAATGCAATCTGCGTTTCTCCACAGCATGCCGACTCCGAATCACAAATGTGAATGTTCTTATTCTGTCCATAAGTCTCATAATATAAGTTCTTTCCCAGCACTGCGCTATTATAGCTTCCGCTCAGTTTTGAAGATAATGTCACAACAAACACATCATCTACCGGAGCATTATATGCCTCCATATATTTTTCCGGAGAAGGGCAGGCGGTCTTCGCGCACTGGCTGGACTCAGCAACTCTTTTTATAAAATCAAGCTGGTCAAAATTTTCATCATCCCATACTTGATAATCTCCAATATAAAGTTCTAACGGAACAATCTCTAAACGGGGATCTTTTTTTAATTCTTCTGGCAATTCACAACAACTATCAACAACAATTTTATAACTCATAACTACTCCAATCCATCATAAAAACCGTAAGCTTTCGTATTTAATGTTTTTACACACAGTTTTCAATACTGCTTATGATAGCATATGCTGCTATTACTGTAAAGGATATTTTGAAATTTCTTCTCTTCTATGGTAAACTAGTTTTATATGTGATTTTGTATAGGATAACCCCACTGTAACAGGTACACCGCTTTATCAGAATGGAGCATAAAATGATAGCATTACAGATTAAAAATATTAAAAATTTCATGAGCAGATTATTAGCTTCCGAGACCTTTGATGGTTTTCTTTTGTCCGAAGCTTCTATTACTACCAATAATACATTTTTTATTGATGGTCGCCAAAATAAGGAATTTTTTACGGAAGAGGAATGGGAAGATACTACCATACGTCCATACGATTATTCTATGTGGAAGGATATGAAATCGCTATGTTTCCACCTGATCAAAGGAACACACACACCGGTCGGATTTAAATTTATTCTTTACCTGATTCCTTCTTATGTAGAGTCCATCCTTTCCGATGACTCTGTGACCGTTCCTATAAGCGAAGTAAAAGCATTGGTATTGAACATCAAATACGACCAGACAGGGCTTACTATCACTACCGGCACTTCCTTAAAAACATTTCTTCCAGATAAATCCGCTGATATATTCTGGGACAAATACATAAAGCTCTTTTTAGAGAAAGCTGCTATAGACTACGATGAAAAGTAGTCTTTTTTATTTTTTCATTTTAGGATTAAATATAAGACTAGCCAGATAGCCAAAGATCAATGCAGCCGAAGTTCCTATTGCCCCTGCTTTAAATCCACCTTGAAACAGACCTAGAAAGCCAGCCTCATCCACTGCTTCTTTGACACCCTTCATCAAAATATTTCCGAATCCCAAAAGCGGAACGCTCGCCCCCGCTCCGGCATATTCTAAAAAAGGCTCGTACCATCCAAACATACTGATAACAGCTCCTGTGACTACCAAAAGTACCATAATTCTACCCGGCATCATCTTCGTTTTTTCCATCAGGATCTGTACCAATGCACAGATCAGACCGCCTACCCAAAATGCATTTATATAGTCCATTCCTCTACCTCCTTACTACCTATGAACAATTTTCTATGAATTAAAAAATAACAGGTATTTCTACCTGTTATTTTGTACAATTCTTTTCTTTCTATACTGTTATTTATGAACATAAAAAAGTGTTGTATTCGTCTGATAAACAATTTCCGATGTATAGCCTGCTGCTTCTAATGCCTCTACTATCGCAAAACGATTTCCTGTGGAAATGTAAAGTTCATCCGGCATCGTACCTCCACATTGTTCTGTAATAATCGCTATATATTCTTCATATTCCTTTTCTCTTGTATCCGTGATCTCGTCGCCAAACTCCATATAAATATTATCTTTGTATTCCTCTTTATAATTATCATTATGAGTCAAATAATATTCAAAGCTGACATTTTCCCCAAAGCATACATAAGTGAAAGAATGATATCCTTCCTGTTCATACCATGCCTCCACCGCTTCTCGTGTATTACTTTTCTCAAAAATATGAGGCATTTTTCGGATATTTAACGCTACGATAAACAGAGATGTTGCTGCGAATAGCAGCATAAGCGCTCTGGCTGCCCATTTCTTTTGGAATCTTTCCTTCACAAGCTTAATGCTCTCGTAGGCAAGCAACACCATAGTAACAAACCACACTGGAACAAAGAAAACATTGTAACGGTTTCCAAAACCTCCGCGCGCATATACATTGATCTTAACGAGCACATAATAAAGCACCCATGAGACCACATTCCCAATGAGCAAATGGTTCAGACCTCTGTTCTTTCCACAGACAAAAATAAAAACGGAAAGAATGATCATACCAACGAGCAGCAATGCTGTCAGTATTTCAAACCGCTCTATGGAATAAAAGTCGATCAAACTCCAGCTGAACACATAAGACAGATTTTTGAAGAAATCATAAAATACGTTGTCCTTCAAAAATTCTATCGTTGTACTCACTTTCTTGCTGGCATCGTCCTGCACACTGAGCTGTATCCGCATGAACCACCAATAAAGCGGAAATCCAGCTCCAAACACAGCCACAATATAGGATGACAATAATACTTTTACCTTTTCTCTTGCCTTCATCCACTTCTCAATGAGCAGACTGACTGCCATCGGCATAATAATAAATACCGCACCATATTGGCTGTAAACAGCCACCACACACAATAAGGTAAACACGAGCAGATACTTTGTATCCTCTTCTTCCAACGCTTTAAAATAGAAGTACATTACCCATGTTATGACTGCCAATAAAAGGGCATATTCCGCACATTCCCTGAAATAATACATAATCTCATAAAGCAGCGGATATAATGCAACGGACAGGGCAGCTGTTTTCGTATCTGCCTTATATTTCACCGTCTTAAAAAGTCCTGCTGCACTGATCAGTGCAAAGATCACACAGGAAAAGCGAAACCACCATTCGGATTCTCCAAATAACAGCCACACCTTCATAAACAGATTATAAAGAGGCGGTTGAAAACTATAATAAACAAGTCTCTCATAAAGACTCTGCAGACCTGTCACATTTTCAATCGCTCCGGACCAATCTTTTGAAAAATAAAATTCTAATGTCTCATCATACCATAAAGGTGCTGCCGTCAGCTTATAGCAGCTCATGAGAAAGAAGAACAAAAAAGCGGCTCCCACCATGATCATTTCTTTATTTTTTTTAATAAACTCCATGCTCTCTCCCACATTATCCTTTGACTGTCTGCGCCTTAATCTCTGCCACAATATCACGGATAAGTTTTCCATCACACTCTATCGTAATATCCGCATATTTCTCATAATACGGAATACGCTCTGCATACAGCCCTGCCAGATCCTGTCCCGGTTTTAAGGTCACACCTCTTTCATTCAGATCACCGAGTCTGACAGCAAGTTCTTCGCAGGACAACTTTAAATATACAACTGTTGCAATGCTCTTTAAATGTTCCATTGCCTCAGCTTCATAAATGACACTGCCTCCCGTTGCAATGACAGAGCTTTCTGTCTCGATACTGGCATTGACTTCGTTTTCTACCTGCCAGAATCCTTCCACGCCACGTTCTTCAATGATCTCATGAAGCAGCTTTTTATATTTTTCCTGAATCAACAGGTCAGAATCCATAAATGTAAAACCAAGACTTTTGGCAAGTACGACACCTACTGTACTCTTTCCGGCACCTGGCATACCGATCAATACTATGTTCTTCATTTTGTCTGACTCCTGTTTAGCCTAAGTATGCAATCACTTCTACTTCACAAAGTACTTTTTTCGGCAATTCTTTTACTGCCACACAGCTTCTTGCCGGTTTTTCTGTAAAATATTTCTCGTAAATGCCGTTAAAAGTACCAAAATCTCCCATATCTGCAAGGAAGCATGTTGTTTTTACAACTTTTGTATAATCACATCCTGCTGCTTCCAGTAAACCACCGATGTTCTTCATGACCTGTTCGGTCTGCTCTTCAATTGTAGTTCCCTGAATTTCTCCTGTTGCAGGATTAATTGCAATCTGTCCTGAAGCAAAGAAAAAATTGTCCACTACGATTCCCTGTGAATATGGTCCAATTGCTGCTGGTGCTTTGTCTGTTGCGATTTTTTTCATCATGATTCGTCCTCCTCAAATTCTACAGTCACGTAGAAACCTCTTTCATTTTCTATAATATCTGTAACTTTTCCTTTTCTTGCAAGAAGTCTTTCACGAAAAGGAAAGTTCGCTGACATGGCAAGTGATGGGTCAATGGTATAATAATAGTTACTCGGAAGGACACCCTCTGTTATCGTTACATTCTGTCCGATTTCCAACAGTCCCTGACGTTCCATTTTAAACTCCATTTTCCGCATAACAGCCACCTCACTCACACTTTAGTATACTCAAGTCTTGTCAGAAATACAAGTAAAACCATCTGCCAGATTCATAGCAAGCTCCACAACGACATCTGAATTATAATGCTCCCATTCGCCCCATCTGCCTAATCCATAAATATCTTTTTTATGACACCATGCAAGCAATTCTTTCATGATTTCAGGTTTATCAACTGTATTCAAAGGATAGGCATATTCATTTTCATAAGAAAAGGCTTCTGTCTGGCTCTTCACCCTTGTTTTGTTCGTTTCCGTCCAATAGCCTTTGGAATCCGGACAGAAATTATGTCTGACCAAAATCCTATGATAGGAAAGTTCTTCATCTGGATAATAAATCCACTGCGCTTTTGTTTCCAGCTTTTCAGGAACGTATTCAATCACTACACTGCTGTACTTCAATTTGTTTATTTTCTCTTTCAGTTCTTCCGGCATTCCATGAAGTTCTTTCCATGCCGTCCACGGAATAGTCGTAATGATCTTTTCTGCGCGATAAATGCCATTTACTGTCTTGGTCTCAAAATCAATGGAATTTGCTGAAACATTATAACAGATCTTATCTCCAAGCTTTTCTGCCATCCGTTTCCACACTTCCCCATAACCATACTTCTTCGGATAATAAAACTGTGCATGTCCCGGCTGTTGTCCATATGCTTTCTTGGTCAGACAACTTAATAAAGTTTCTTCAAATGAAACGTTGGGTAGCTTGGAAAGCCAGTAAGTTCCCAAGTGGTTTAATTCTTCCCCAAACATTTTCTGATTGTAAGGAATCATATAATCCTCTGCGATCCGCTCTCCCAGCTTCCAATAAATCCAGCTTATAAATTCCTCCGGCATTTCTTCTCCGGTATTGCAGCCGGCAATGGCGATGGATTTTAAATAGGCAACCTGTTTTTCCAAACTCATTTGCCAAATGTTTGCTTCCATCGGATGCCCGATGATCTCTTCACCGATCTGAATTCGGGAGTCTCTATCATACTTATCCCATTCGTTTTCCGGCATGAACTGGAACAGAAATTCATCTACCTTCGGACGTCTTACATCCAGAAAATGTCCGCCACCTATATCCAATGGACTTCCATCTACATCCATGCTACGGCAAAGTCCACCTGCTTCTTCTTCCTTTTCCAGCACGAGAAAGTCGGTTTCTCCCTGCTCCAGAAGTCTATTGGCAAAGCTTAACCCCGAAGGTCCTGCACCAAGAATTAAATACTTGTATGTTTTTTCACTCATATCCCTCTCTCCCCTTAAGCTGCATTATTGCTATTTCTTTAATAACCAAGCAGATTGTTATAATATCCGGTATTCATACGCCAGATTGTTTTAAAGCGTTCTACTGACCACAGATCTCCTTTGATCACAACACTTAAGGCATCATAAAACTCATGCAGTTTTTCATCTTCAATACTGTTTACTCCGGTCACTACTGTCTCTTCATAGCCTGCTGGAATCTCTCTCTGCATATGTCCGATACGCCAGTGATCATCATAGGTTGCCTGAAGTCTGGCAAGGAAAGCATCTGCCAGGCCATAAGCGTCGTATACATGTACTCCCTCCAGATAGTAATATACCAAAATACCGGAAGCTCCGCGTTTCAGTTCACCACCCGGTGTTTCTCTGGAAAGCATTTCTTCCACTTCTACCGTATTAAAGGTCTGTGTGACAACACCTTCATATGCTCCGTCTTTTGTCTCCAAATATGCCAAAAGCCCTGTTGTAGGACTGTAATAAGCTCTCTCATCGGCAACGTCCATACACTGCATAAAATATTTATCACCGTTCCACAAATAGCGTTTTCCTTCTGTTCTTCCGAAAGTAAGCGCGAAGACCACACAGGCCGCTGCTGTTACTATCATACCGGTCAATAACTTTCTGTCTTTTTTTCCGCCTGTGACTTTTCTTTCCTCTATCTGCTCTTCTTGTTGGTTTGCCTCACTGCTTTTTCTCTCACTTACGCTTGCACACAGACCGCATACCGCACTGAAAAATGGAACAGTCTGGTGTCTTCCTAACATAAAGTCACCGCCGATATACACAACATACGCAAGATAGATCCATGTACCTGCTGCCATCAGAATATGTTTCCTGTCCCTTTTTATTACTGCAAAAATACCATACAAAAGCGGCATAACAAGCAGTACCGGATCATTTAAAAGAGCGGTGAACATATAGGAAATACCTCTGGATAAATAATTGGTAAGAGGCAGTCCTGTCCCTAACTTAATGTACGCAGTATTGGGAAATAAAAATCCGTAATATATTACAGAAAAGATCTCCCACATCCAAAATGGAAATACGCCCAATATTCCAAGTCCCACAGCTTTCGGAATGGAAATTTCTTTTTTCTTTGCGAAAAAATATACATAGATACCAATTGATGCCACAAGCAGTACATTATCCATCCTTGCGCCCATCAAAATGCCAATAAACATAGCAAGGAAAAACAAATCTTTTTTTCCATATTCTTCTTTGCTCATTACCATAAAATAAATGACAGACATCATACAGAACAAAAGACAGTTTTCCAGTCCCGAAGTAGCATAAGTAAGGAATCCATTTGCACCACCCAGACAGATAAATGCCAGCAATACTGACGGTATGTCTTTACAGAATTTAAAAAATACGAACCAGACTGCAATACCGGAACATATGACACAGGTCAATATTCCGCTCAGATACATATCTCCCACAACCGCATAAACGGCTGCCACTAACAAAGTAAAAAGAGGACAGGTACTCGCATTTACCCTTTCTCCCAAGTTGTAAACGAACCCGTTTCCTTCTACCAGATTTTTAGCCATAACATAAGCATGGTATGCATCATCACAATTCCATGCCAATATAATAATAAGGAACATGACAATCGCGAACGCACCACATCTTGCAATTGTCAGCCCCTTTATATTTTTTAACTTTTCTTTCATCCTACAACTATGCCTTTCCTGTAGCCTGCAAATCCCACCGCAGACACAAATACATTTTCGTTATACACAACTTCTATAAGTATAACCTTTCAAATGTCAAAATACAAGATTCAAGCACTGAAATATGACAAAAGAAAATCCTTTAAGCTCTGAAATCATTGAAAAAATCATTGAGCACTATTTCATTATCCTCCCATAATCCCATGAGCTCTTAAAAACAAAGTAAATTCATCCCATAGAGGGTCTATACACAAAAAAGTGCTTTCTAGATTCCCTTTTTTACCTTTTATGGTATCCAGATACACATTTTTCTTGCATAGACCCTTACACATATTAAACTAACAATTATTTACTACAAAAAGGAATCCCAGAGTACATATTTTCTGCATAGACCCTCACACATATTAAACTAATAATTATTTACTACAAAAAGAAATCACAGAGCACATTTTCTCCTACGCTACTCCAATCACTTTCCCTATCCAGTAGATCAATCCCAGCACCCAGCTTGAAAAAATGCCATACAAGATCACTGGACCGGCGATTGTGAAGATTTTGCAGCCTACACCGAAGACTTGTCCTTCTTTTTTAAATTCAATAGCCGGTGCAGCTACCGAGTTAGCAAACCCGGTAATCGGTACAAGTGCACCGGCACCGCCCCATTTTGTAATCGCCGGATAAATATTGAGTCCAGTCAATATCACACTTAAAAATACTAAGATCAAGGAGCACCATCCTCCCGCTTCTTCCTTATCCATGCCAAGGCTCTGCGCGTAATTGAGTATACACTGCCCCAAAACACAGATAATCCCACCCACAATAAATGCTTTCCCCATCTGAAACCAAATGTTGTGAGTGGGAGTTACCTTTTTCACATATTCCTGATATTCCTGCTTTTTATTTTCATCCATTTCTATACTCTCCTTTTAGCTTTTTTTGCCACCTAAAATATAGGCTTAGTATATGGATATAAACAGATAATATGCAGTATATGCCTATTTTTTAATTTATGCAGACTTCATGTATGGTCTTTTCTCCTTTTTCAAAAGCAACCCTTTCTTTGTATAATCAAATTCAACCTGAAACTCCTTTTGATACTTTTTGCAATATTCCAATTCATCGAACTCTCTTATCTTCATAGCTATTTTTCCTCTTTATTAATTCTTTTTGCAGAATACAGGAAATAAAATGCAATGATCAAAGCAACAAATATCACGCTTGGAATGATCGCTTCCGGTGAGCCTGAATACAATGCGATAAACAACATTACACAGCCTACAAATGCAAGTGGGTAAGTAACTTTACGAAGTGGCATATGCCAGCAAAGGTTTTCCCATTCCTGCGGGAATTTCTTTTTATACAATAAGCTGCTCGTAAGACAAATTGTCATATTCAGTGCACCTGCAACACTTCCTAAAGTACAAACAGTCAAATAGAAGCTATCCAGCGCACTCATACTGCCTAAAATAACAATGACTACTGCAATAAATGCAGAGAATAAAATACCAAACCATGGATTTCCTTTTTTATCTTCTTTTGTAAAAACTGCTGGGAGTGCTTTTTCTTTTGCCATACCTCTAAGTAATCTGGAAGCACAGAAGATTTCTCCGATCAGACAAGTCACAGCTGCGATCCATGCTCCAAGGTTAATGATAAGACCAGCCCATTTTCCAAATACCATAGATGCGGCAAAAGTAAATGGAGATTCCATAGCGCCATACTCTGTATAATTTACCATACCTACCAGTACCACAATTGCAAAAGTATAAATGAATAAAAAGGTAATAAATGCCCAGAACATTGCCTTCGGGAAGCTCTTAATATCTTTTACTTCATCCCCAGCTGTAAGCAGAGAAAGAGGACCCATGTAAGCATAAATTCCCATTCCCATTGCTGCCCAGATTCCTTTCATACCAAAAGGTGCAAATGGTGCATAATTTGCCGGATCTATTTTTCCAGTTACAACACCTGCAATGATAAATACGACCATAATTCCTACTAATACAACTACAAGTCCCAGCTGCACTAATCCTGTGATCTCACCACCAAGCAGTGCGATCAAAGTGATCACAGCCAAAATAAGCAATGTCCATATCGTAGCAGATACTGCTTCATTATTTCCAATCATAAAAAAGGAATTTGTAATACTTCCTGCTGCAATCGCAACAGAACCTAAAAATATAATATTCATACTGACATAACACAAACCTGTCAACGTACCTACTGCCGGGCTGATAACCCTCTTACTCCAATGATAGATAGAGCCTGCCTCCGGCATTCCTACTGCCAATTCACAAACAGCCATACAGATCAACATGATAAGTATGCCACTGATCAGATAAGCTAAGGAAGCTGCAGGACCAGCAGCCTGTGCTGCCTGTGCTACTAACAAAAATATACCATCACCAACTACTGCACCAACACCTAATGCCCAGATGTGCCAAAAACCTAGTTTTTTTGTCGATTTTTCGTTCATAATCTTTCCTCCTCCTAAAATGTAACAATTTCAATGCCAGCCTCGGTCAGTCCCTTTCTAAGCGCCTGCATGATCTCCAAACTGTTTGGGACATCACTATGCAAACACAGAACATCCGGATGAATCGGAAATTCTTTTCCGTCCATACTTCTATACTTGTTTTCTACGACCATACGAATGGACTGCTCTACAATTTTCTCCGGTTTCATCACCTCTTTCTCTCTTGTAATAATCATGTTGCCATCTGTGTCATATTCTAAATCCGGATATCCGACAGCTGCCACTTTTAAGCCTTCTGCTTCACACATGGAAGCAAGCAGACATTTTTCTTCTATGATGATCTTCATATCTGCTTTGTAATCTTTCACCGCCTGCATAAATACTTTTGCAAAGGATTCATTTTCTGATACAAGCGTGTCCATAACGCCATGAGGGCAAATATGCGTTAACTCCATTCCTTCATGCCTTACAAAACTATCCAGTGCCCCCAACTGATACATTAAGTCACAATAAAGCTCCTCTTCACTGACTGCCAACATTCTTCTTCCAAAACCCTGCAGATCATGAAATCCTGGATGTGCGCCAACGGATACTCCACATTGCTTTGCCATTTGAACCGAATGCCGCATAACGACCGGATCGCCTCCATGAAATCCACACGCCAGATTTACAGACGATAAGTAAGGCATGATCTCATCATCATTTCCCAAGCGGTAACTTCCGAAGCCTTCTCCCATATCAGCATTTAGAATGATTTTCTTTTTCTCCATATTCCACACACCTTTTCGCTTTATTTTTTACTCCAGACAAGTTTCTCCTTCAAAAATCGCCATCTGTTCTTTGCGTAATGCAATTGCTTCCCGCTGCGTACAATAACTGAACTTGATCTTATCTCTTCCTGGGAAAATCTGTCCCATCATCCACTGATCCACATAGATGACTGACAGAGCACAGATCAGACCACCTGATGTTGGACATTCTGCTGGGAACAGGATCAAAGTATCACCACTGATATTGACCCCACCCGGTCCCGGATAGCCATGGTCGGTAATATTAGAAGGATGACCACCCGCATTCGCTCTCTCCGGATTCCAAATCGGTTTCGGACCTTTCAGCCGAAGACCGGAACGATCACAAAACATTTGTGCCTTATATTCTGTACTAAATATTTCCTCCATGCCCTCTTCCGTAATAAAATCTGGTGCTGCATCCGGTCCCGGTATGGCTCGCATGACCCATGTATCACTAAATTCAGGAATGTATTCTTGTTTTACCTTTTTTCCAATATGTGCTTTATTTTTTTCCGTTATCGTACCAAGGCAGAGCACATCATCTTTTTTCAGGCTTCTTCCCTGATAGCCGCCAAAATTGCCATAAGTCGCGGTCGCTTTACTGCCCAGATATTCTTCTGCTTCCATGCCGCCTGCGATCGCAAGATATTGGCGGAAGCCTTTGGTAGTCGGAGCAATGCGGCCTAATGCAAAAACATCTCCCGGATGCACTGCAATTGCCATGTATGGCTCAACCGGAGTATCATTTAAGGTACCTTCTATCGTGGCACCACCATAGGCAATGATGGAGTCTTCTTCAAATTCTATTGCAAAATTGCCTCCTGCAATCTCCAATCCTGCTTCATTCAGTTCATTTCCAACTACTTTATTTACCAAACGTCCGGTATAGTGGTCCATAAAACCCGAATGTGCAATTCCGATATCCATATATCCGGCTCTTCCGTTTAAATCTTCCACTAAACTTTGTATTCCAGCTGATAATATCTTTGCCATATTCTCCCTCCCATCTATACCTGTCTGACTGTCTTTCTTGCCATTTCCTGCTTTTTCTGCAGCTGCTTCATTTCTTCTTCATGTTCCTCATAAAAGGCAAGCCATTCCTGCACGGAGAAAACACGCTTTGTAGTTTGATATTCCCATTCGCCTTTGGACACTTTTTCGTAAATGTCATCTATTTCCTGTTCACTCACTTCATAGAACTGAATGATGTCTGTAGGCTTAAAAAGTGCCGGACTTTTTTCAAACTGAGAATGCACTGCTTTTGCCTGAAATATCGGAACGGTTCTTCCGATTAACTGGCAGCCGCCACTGGATTCCACTCCAAATATTGTAGAACAGTAATCCGCCAGATCTACAGCTCCTTCCGGTGTCCATGTTCTCGCCGGATTATACTTTGGACAAGTGATCGCACTGGCAGGATTTAAAGGATAATAGTATGGCAGTCCCGGGAAAAATCCGACCATGGATACTAACCACTCTGTTTCTAAAAATCTCTGCTTTAATTCCTCTACTGTAATCCCGTTATATTGTGCGATATATTCCAGATTGCTTCCATCCTTACAATAGAATGCATCTGGATTTACTTCCTTCACATACTTTTCAATGGCTTTCTTTATCAAAGAATGTTCAAAAGTCAATGGCATATGAAGCACTCTCGTTTCAATGACCTGATCATACACATCTGGCAGTGCCATCTCTATCTGTGTGATTCTGTCTATTAGATCATCCACCTCAATTTTTAATGGATCGAACACATATAACAGACTTTCTCCTCCCGGTACGGTTTCCGTAAGTCCCGGAATTTTACTTTCTTTTATTTTGCCATTGATAACGATGACGCGGAGGCTTCGCAATATGATGTCTTTTATCGTCTTATTGGCAGAAGCTTCATTGTTGCCGTAAACGACTTCTATAAAGCCATCACCCGCCTGCCGAAATACGATTTCCGGGCATCCCTCTCTCAAGGGAATCCGTTTTAAAACTGGATCAAATTTACCCATCCTGTACCCTCCTAAAAAAATAAATGGCAAGAATATCCCCTTTGACATCCTCGCCATTTAAAAACTTTTTTATTTTTTAATTAAATTTAGTGCCTGATCAATATCTGCGATTAGATCATCTGCATCTTCAATACCAATAGACAAACGAACCTGTCCATCAAAAATACTAACGGCATGTCTCTGTTCCGGTGTCATATCAAAATGACTCATAGAAGGAGAATGCTGAATCAGTGAATCCACATTTCCAAGACTGGTTGCAAGACTGAATACTTTTACATTATTCATGACTGTTCTGACAGCATCAATACCGCCTTTGATATCTACGCTCATCATACCGCCAAAGCCTTTCATCTGCTTTTTGGCTACTTCATAACCCGGATTATCTGGAAGTCCCGGATAATATACTTTGTCTACCATTGGATGACTCTCTAAGAATTTTGCTACTTTCATAGCATTTTCACAATGCTTATCCATTCTCACCGCCAATGTTTTCAATCCATTCACAAGCTGCCATGCCCCAAATGGATCTAATACTGCACCGAAGCACTGTAAGAATGGCATCCGGCATCTGTCAATGATCTCTTTACTACTTGCGATCACACCGGCTGTTACATTACCATGTCCGCTAATATATTTTGTAGCACTATGTACAACTACATCTGCACCAAGCTCAACTGCATTTTGCAAGTAAGGAGAAGCAAAAGTACTATCCACTACCAATTTAATCTTTTCATATTTTTTAAGCATAGTAGAAATTTCCTGAATATCGGAAATCTTCAAGGTCGGATTGGCAGGTGTTTCTACATATACTAATGTAGTGTTTGGTTTAATCGCTTTCTCAATTGCCTCCGTATCTGTTGTGTCAACAATGGAGTATTCCACTCCGAAGGACGGAAGTATTTTTGTAAATAATGCAAAAGTACATCCATAAATAACATCTCCGAAAATAATATGGTCGCCCTGCTTAATCAAAGACATGACCGCTGTAGAAATCGCTCCCAGACCAGATGCTGTTCCAAGTGCATCTTCTGTTTTTTCCAGATAGGCTATTTTTTCTTCAAATTCTCTTACAGACGGATTTCCAAATCTGCTGTAAACAAATCCCTGATCAATATTCTGATTCAGACGAACTGCCTCATCGAAATCAGGAAGGATAAATGTAGAAGTCTGATAAATTGGTGTAACGTGACTTCCGGTTGTTGGGTCCACATATCTTTTTGCATGTATTACATCTGTTGCTATACTCATAGGCTTTTCCTCTTTTCTTTCCTTTTATTAAGACAACGAAAAACTTCTTGTCTACTGCTTATTGATATGCTACTATGGTTTTATGTTTCAATTCAACTTACACATTGTATGAATTGTCATTTGTTTATACAACATTTTGTATGGAGGCTATATGACAACTTTAAAAACCATCTTAGAATTACCCTATATGAAAGACATCCAACCATTGTATCCAATATCTAATGCTTCCAAGATCACAGTGAAGAACATTGCCATTTTAGAAGCTCCTATCGAAAACTTCGTTCGAAAAGGAGAAATCGTAGTATCAACTGCTCTGTCTGTTCGTGACCACGAGGATACTCTTTTTCACTTTATACAAGAAATTCAGTCTGCTGGTGCTTCTGCTCTTATCCTTGCATTCCCAGACAACTCCTATGAAATTCTGGAATCCATCAGCACCCACTTTCAGTCGTTGGATTTCCCTATCCTGTTAGCACCATGGTCTCTCCATTTTGCCGACATTGTAGAAAATACTCTCCGTGAGATCTGGGCGCAAAGTGAAGAAAACCATGTGCATATGGAAGAATTGCAAAAACAGCTCTTAAACTGTTATCTTCAGGATGGAACTTATTCCGATGCGGCATGTATCATCTCTTCCTTTTTTCAGTGCGATACCATCATTGCTGATACGAACCTGACTGTCAAAGGCTCTAGTCAGCCTATCTTGCAGCAGGATTTTGCCAATCTCTTATTGAACAAGGAAAATGAGCTGACACGTATTGACATTGAAGCGTTTGATAAATCCTTCGGTTATATCATTCTATATTCTTTACCTGATACGATCGACTTACAGAGTCTTCAGGAAAATATATGTGAATACTGTAATAATGCCATTACCCTCTGGTTCACACGGGAATGGTCTCTCACTTCTATCAAAATGAAGTCTCAGGAAGATTTTGTATGGAAAATTGCCCATCACGAGTATGACGATACGAATGAACTAATGTCCCGCGCCAAAGCTATGCATTTTCAAACCGATTGCCATTATGTCTGTATCGTAGGAAGCCCTGTTCTGGAAAAAGATCTGCGTGCAGGACACACGGAACTTTCTTTTCAGGCAAAAGCACAGCTTCAATCCTCTACCACGATTCTTCAGGAGCAGATCATTCATATGACGCATTCTATGGGATTATCCGTCATGACTACTTACCAAAATCAATATTTGATCATTTATCTGCAAAGAGATACCGACGAAGACAATTACACCTTTGTGAAACACTATCTCGACAGCTTGGAATCGCATCTTCACACCTCCCTGCCAAACCTTGCTTTCTTATGGGGATTTGACAGTCAGAAGAGTGGCTTTGATATGCTGCACAAAAGCTTTTCTAACGCAAAAGAAGCCTTAAAACTCTGTAAGGAATTAAAACCATCGGATTATCGATGCTGCTATCAATTTTCTTTGATCAAAAAAATTGATTCTATTTTGTGCAGTAACAAGGAAATCATGAAAACGGTCCATTCCATCTTAAGACCGATCATCGAATACGACCGTGCAAAAAATTCTGATCTGCTGTTAACTTTGGAATACTATTGTGAAAATAATTACAACGTAAGCGAAACTGCCAGAGCGCAACATCTGCACCGTCAATCCTTACTATACAGACTAGAAAAGATAGAGAACTTATGTAATCTCTCCTTAAAGAACCATGAACACCTGTATCTTCTTGATACTTGCGTTCAGTTATACCGGAATTTCTAAAATACTATATATAGCCTTCGATTCCTCGAAGGCTGATTTCTCCGGCATAGACATGACATATGCCCTTATCTGGCGCTTGTGCGATCAAACTCCCATCTTTTTCTATTCCAAGAGTCCGCACTTTCCGCTTTTTGCTTCCATAGCATAACAGAACTTCCTTATCCTTATGAATAAGAACCTGGTTGATTTCTGTTTCATATCCTAAAAGGCTATGCTCCCTAGCATAATCTTCATAAATAGATTCCAACTGAAACAAAATAGCAGCCAATAACCGCTCTCTGTCAAAGGTGCGCTTTTCCTCAATATATAAGGAACTCGCTTTTACCTTTAACTCCTCAGGCATGGCTTGTTGATTTACATTCATTCCAAAGCCGATGACTGCCAAAGTGCAATCCTTCTGCTTTTGCGTTTCTGCTAAAATCCCACATACCTTTTTCCCATTGAGCAATATATCATTTGGCCATTTAATGCTTACCCTGCCACTTACACAGGTTTGAAGCACCCGTACGATCGCGAGTGCCGCAGCAAGTGACATCCCTGTCATTTCTTTTTCACTCATGTCAGGGTATAGAAGAACAGAACTATAAATATTACTGTCTGCTTCGGATAGCCATGTTCTGCCATGACTCCCTTTCCCTTGCCTTTGGGCATCTGCTATGACAAGAGTTCCTTCCGGTTCTTTCCTTCTTCCACATTCCATTGCTGTTTCATTCGTAGAAGAAACCATATCATAGCAGTGCAGATTTCTGCCAAGCCATTTCGTACGCAGACTTTCCCTGATCGTACCTTCATGCAAACCTTGCTCTTCCATCCTTTTTTCCTACTCTTCACAAGTTAAAATGATCATCGGAGAATCCACTTCCAGCTCATCCCACTCTGCTACTAAGATTTCTTTTACAGTACCACTTTTTTCAGACACACAGCTAAACTCTGTTTTCATGCAGTTAATAACTGCAAGCTCCTGTCCTTCTTCTACTTTCTGACCTTCCTCTACTACGACTCTTGCTACCAATCCTGGCATGGTTGCTTTTAATGTGTATTCCATATTTTTCTCCTCCTTAAGATAAATTGAACTTTCTTCTTACCATTTCTACCAGCACTTCCGCAGTATTATCTACTCCGTCATACAAGCTGCTGTCAATTAAGATATCCTTATTGGCAATATCTTCACTATATGTTTTTGCATAATGCATATTATAGCTTCTTCTTGCTTCATCTACCGACTGGATCATCTGGTCCACTTCTTCCGGCTCCATATGAAGATATTTAATACAGTTTTCTTTTCTCACCTCATATGGTGCATAAATATAAATACTAAAATGATTTCTTTGATTTCGAAGTATGTAATCGGAACATCTTCCTACAATAATACAGGATTCCTCGTTTGCCAATTCCTGAATGATCTTACTCTGCACGTCAAATATCTTATCCTGTTCCTCTTCGGAAGCCATACCGAGCGGATAACGCATTTTTCCAAATTCGCTGTTTTCCACTTCTTCTCCATCGTCTGCAAGAATCGAGTCAATCCCCGCATCCTGTGCAACTCTTTCTACAATATCCCTGTCATAATATTCAATACCAAGCAGCTGCGCCATCTTCTTTGCTATTGGTCTTCCAAGACTGCCAAATTGTCTTGAGATCGTAATGACATAATTTTCCAGACCAATATTGAGCTTTTCTCTTTCTAAAAATGCTGTGGTGAAATCACCATTTGCAAAACTCTTATCACGCATGATTGCCACATTCGTCGTAATCGTCGTTGGAATTCCTTCTATTTTAAATTCCTTCAACGCCTTGATCATATTTTCGATGCATTTCTTTCTGTCTTCGCCCCATACGATCAATTTACAGAGCATCGGATCATAAAACGGAGAGACACGATATCCTTCATAAATTGCATGATCTACTCTGACCTTTCCGTCTGCTGACTTTGGAAACTCCAGTTTTTGAATCGTTCCTGGTGCAGGTTGAAATGTTTTTGGATTTTCTGCATAAATACGACATTCAATCGCATGTCCTTTTAACGTAATATCCTCTTGCGTAAACGGAAGTTCTTCGCCTCTTGCCACCTGAATCTGAAGCTTTACAAGATCTACGCCCGTAACAAATTCAGACACCGGATGCTCTACCTGTAGTCTTGCATTAATTTCCATAAAATAATATTCACCGGTCTGACTTCTTAAAAATTCCACCGTTCCTGCTCCGGTATACTGCATTTCTTTGGCAAGCTTCTTTGTATATTCATATAGCTTTTTTCTATCTTCCGTTGTAACAGCTGCAGACGGCGATTCCTCAATGATCTTCTGATATCTTCTCTGAATCGAGCACTCTCTTTCTCCAAGACAGACAATATTTCCTTTTTCATCTGCAATGAACTGTACTTCGATATGCCTTGGATTCTGTACTGCTTTTTCTACATATACATCGGATGAAGCAAATGCCATTTCACCGATTCTCTGCATACTTTCCAATTCTGCTGCCGTAATCTGCTCCGATTCAAAGCTTGCAATCTTCTGAATACCTTTTCCACCGCCTCCTTTATCCAATTTCAAAAGGATTGGCAGACCGACCTTACCAGCCGTTTCATAAATTTCATTGATACCGGATATTGGCTTGATCGTTCCCGGCGTAACCGGAACTCCTAAATTCGTAGCCACGTTCCTGCAATAACATTTAGATTCTATACTAGTCAGTATTTGCGGTGATGGACCAATCCATTTTGCCCCCGCTTTTTCAACTGCAATGGCAAAATCAGCTGACTCTGACAAAAATCCATAACCCGGATGAACTGCATCCGCCCCAGTCTCTTCCATTGCCTTTGTCAATACTTCCATGTTCAAATAACTCTTTGCCGGTGCGGAATGACCAATGTAATAGCTTTCGGTTGCCTCTTTCAAATAAGTTGCATCCTTATCTGCATCCGAATATACAGCCACCGTTTCAATTCCCATTTCCTTACAAGTCTTGATGATCCTTTTCACTATTTCGCCACGATTTGCAATCAATATTTTGTGTATCATAATACTCCTCCATTTCTGCAACCGTGTGCTATGTCGCCAAAATAAAAAAAGTGACAAAGAACCCATTATTTTGGACTTCTTTGTCACTTTTTGCATTATAGCACACATTATATATTTGTACAACGTACCTTTTTAACTATATTTTGTTCTTTTGTTGATTTATCATAATATTTGACAGCCTATAGTTCAACATACATTTTGTATAAAACATTTTATTTTTTCTATACATTTTATCTATTGGCAGAGTTCTTTTCCCTTTCCAATACCTTCTAAGATTCTTCTTTTCCTTCCCTGCTTGCCGTCTTAATCAATGCCTTATTTACCTGCTCCTCATAAATACGCATCTCGACCTCGATCGGTGTCGGATCTTTCGTGATGCGTCTTCCTCCTATATGATTAAAGAAAATAATGATCCCTAAAGAAAGCCCTATCGAATAGGAAATTTCCAACACAGCCGAATTTCCCGGATTCCCCATGACCATGATATAAAATTTTTCAAATATAGAACTGATTCCAATATCGTTATGATAAGACATAATGGTAAAAGAAGTTCCAAAGAAGCTGACTGCCGCTACAAATGCGATCTTCATCCCCTGTACGAACCCTTTATGTTTATTTACGTTCACTAATTCTAATAAAGCATCTGTTTCCCCTATATTTTGAACCGATGCATCTGGATAGATTTCCTGGATCATTGTAATGATCTTTGTAATACTGATCACTACTTTCTGTATTCCATTTTCTTTGAACTTGTGAATCTTGATCGCTTTTATTTTCGCTGCCATATTTTTTTCACTGCATACAATATCTGCAATATCCTTCAAATACACATCCGGCTTTGTCACTTCTGTATTCTGTTCCATCTTAATATAAATATCTGCTTTACCTTCCGCCATACCGATATACCCCTTGCATAAAATAAATAATGGAACCCACAAGCTTTCCTAATGCCACAGAAAGAATAGCAATGCCGATTCCATGTCGAAAGCCGATACGTCTTGCAAAAATCGGGATCGTATTTAACATTTCCGCAATTGCCAGTGCAAAACAGCCAATGAACATTCCTGCAAAAAGCCCAAAAACAAGTAATAAAATGTTTCCCAGTATCGTCCATACCGCTTCACTCACAATTCCTTTTTCTAACAGAAAACTGCCAAATTGACACTGCTTTTCAAACACACTTAAAATACAGCCTACGATCGTTCCGGCAACAACAAAGTCCTCATACAGCATGACCTTACCGCCAGTATGTGTTTTGCCTGCGAACCGTGGCACTAATCCTACGGTGATCAATACCGTAAATACACCGCCCGCTGCGAAAAATCCGGCACTCATACTAATGATCCCTAAAAATATTTTTCCCAACATATCTCGTTTCCTTTATCCTTTTTCTTTCCTTGGATTAGTATTGGCGGAAACAGGAAATCTATACACAAAAAAAGAAGATGGCAGGAAACCTGTCATCTTCTCTATATGTAGCCAAACTAAAATTAGTTAGCTGCTGTTTCTGTTTCAACTTCTGTAGTAGCTTCTTCTGTTGTTGCTTCTTCAGTTGTAGCTTCTTCTGTTGTTGCTTCTTCAGTTGTAGCTTCTTCTGTTGTTGCTTCTTCAGTTGTAGCTTCTTCTGTTGTTGCTTCTACTGTAGTAGCTTCTTCTGTTGTTGCTTCTACTGTAGATTCAACTGTTGTTTCAACTGTTTCTTCTGCGTTTTCTCCACATGCTACTAATCCAGCCATGGAAAGTGTCATTGCTAATGCTAACATACAAACTTTTTTCTTCATTTTAAATTCCTCCTCGTTGATACCTTGTATCATTTCTGCTTTCCTCGAAAGCCTCTTTAGAATACAGTGTATTTGTGTCCAATTTGTGAACATATTTTAAATAAATTGTATTTATGAAAGAACAATTCCGCTTTCTCAAAAAGAAAAAAAGCCAAAAACCCTTGATTTTACTAGGTTTTTGACTTTACATAGATTTTACTAGTTCTATACAAATAAATTTATTAATATTTTATTAATATTGTGTTCATATTGTTTGTTCGACATACGCTGACACGTTATCCCATCTGTTGTATTGTTTCATACAGCTGTGTAGTATCATCCGCAAATACGGTGGCTCCTGCCTGCATCAGTTCTTCCCGGCTGCGAAATCCCCAGGTTACTAAAATTCCCGGAATTTCTGCATTTTTTGCCGTTTCCACATCCACCTGGGAATCCCCAACAAAAAGTGCCTGTTCTTTAGAAACACCCAGCTTTTCTAACGCATAAAAGCTGGTATCCGGTGCTGGTTTCTTTCTCTTGTCTTCCATTGCCCCTACGGAAATCTCAAACAGATCTCCAAAGTAAAATGGAATTAATTTCTGCACCGCTTCATGATTTTTATTGGATACCACAGCAAGCTTATACCCGTCTTCTTTCAGCCTTTTTGCTAACGCGGTTATGCCATCATAAGGTTTTGTCTTATTTTGACAATTTGCACCATAATATACTTTAAAATCTGCAAAAGCAGCATCTATCGTTTCTGTGTCTGTTCCAGCCGGTACACATCGCTCTATCAATTTACGGATGCCATCGCCTACCGCTTTACGAATTTCCTCTAAAGAATGTTCCGGAAAGTCATACTTTTTCATAATGTGATTCACGGCATCTCTTAAATCTTCCAACGTATCCAATAATGTTCCATCCAGATCAAATAATACTGCTTCGTATTTTCTCATAGTAATGTACTCCTCATCTATTTCTTTTCAGCTTATTATGTCACTTTTTGTATATACAGGCAACCTGAATTTTCTACTCTTTTCTTTTGGTCTTTTCATTCTTTTAAAATTTCCGACCGCATTCGGATCAGTATCTTCTTTTCCATTCGTGATACCTGTACTTGCGAAATTCCCATTCTTTTTGCTACTTCTACCTGTGTCTTCTCCTGAAAATAACGCATTTGTATCAACACTTTTTCTTCCTCCTGCAGACAGGACAAAAGCTGTTCCAAAAGCATACGATTCAGCATTTCTTCTTGTTTATTCGATGTCTGGGCAATCTGGTCAACCAAATAAATTTCGCTTCCATCATTTTGATATACCGACTTATAAATAGACTCCACTTCTTCGTTTGCTTCCAATGCAGTCACGATATCTTCCACCGCGATCTCTGTAGCACAGCTGATCTCTTCCAGAGTAGGTTCTCTCCCATATTCCTGTGCCAGCTGCTTTGCTGCACATTTGGCTTTCCATGCATTTTCCTTTAGGCTGCGGCTGACCTTCACCATGCCGTCATCTCTTAAAAAGCGTTTGATTTCTCCTACTACAAGTGGTACTGCGTAAGTAGAAAATTTCACCTCATAGCTTAGATCAAATTTATCGATCGCCTTCATCAGACCAATACTTCCAATCTGAAACAAGTCCTCCGGCTCCACGCCCCTTCCTAGGAAACGCTTGACAATATGATGGACTAATCCAAGGTTTTTCTCAATCAGTAGTTCCCGGGCTGATGTATCTCCCTCTCTCACTTTGGCAATCAGTAATGTGTTTTCATCCATGCCATTCCTCCCCGATTTAGTCCTCTTTTTCTATCCAGGGTGTCAGACCGATTTTTTTAATCATATGTACTTTCGTTCCTTTTCCCGGTTCTGACTCTACATGCAAGTCATCCATAAAAGCTTCCATAAATGAAAATCCCATACCCGAACGCTCCTGCTCCGGCTTTGTCGTAAAGAGCGGTTCCATAGCTTTGTCAATATTTTCAATGCCGACTCCCTCATCCATGATCGTAATATGCAGCACATCTTTTTCGATCCTGCATTCCATGACTACCATTTCATCTGATTCATGATCTTCCCCGTAGCCGTGAATGACTGCATTTGTCACTGCCTCCGAAACAGCAGTCTTTACATCTGAGATTTCCTCCAATGTGGGATTTAATGGCGTCATAAAAGCTGCTACTGTCATTCTCGCAAGACTTTCGTTTACGGATACTGCTCTAAATTCCATCCTCATTCTGTTCATCTTTTTTCTATCCTCCTTTAGTTTCCTTCCTTATACAAAATTTCAATCATTTTATCCAAACCGGACATATATAATATTCTTTTGATATACTTGTCCACATTGATGGCATAGACCTTTCCATCAAAGCAGAGAACCTTTTTGTATCTGCCTGCAATGATACCGATTCCTGAGCTGTCCATAAATTTTGTATCTTCAAAATCAAAGACTACATTGCTTGCCTTTCCCTGCATTAAAATTTTGTCTACATTCCGGCTTATATAATTTGCCTGATGATGGTCGATTTCTTCCGGCAGTTTTACCATGAGATAATTGCCTATTACTTTGAAATATTCTTCCATTTTTCTACTCCTTTTCTCATTTTTTGCGCAAAAAAAGAAGACAAGCTATAAAGCCGTCTTCTTTTGTGCTTTCTTTTTTCTCTTTCTTATTCCTGACCTTCATCAATTGCCTGTTGTGCACGTCTTGCTCTTTCCGTATTCGGGAACAGTTCAATGACTCTTTCATAGGTCTCTGTTGCTTTCTCTTCCTCGCCAGTGTTGCGATAGGAACTTGCAAGGTACATCAACGCATCTCCATTTGCATGAACGGCATCATAATAAACTGCCTTTTCTAAATTCGGAATTGCATCCGCATAATTTTCACTTCGGTATGCATTATGTCCTTCTGTATAATACTGTTCTGCCATAGTAGGTCCTACTACATTAAGAAGATACTGATAAGTTGTCTGGAATGATTCGGAAGTGTCTTCCAATACTACCTCTTCTGCTATTTTGTCCAAATATTCTGCTATCTTGGTAATCTCCGTTGGTGTCTCCATGTAAACCTGAACTGCCTGCAGCAATTCATCCATAATAGACATCGTACCATTGGTTCCAACATAATTTTCCAACTGTTCTTCCAACTGTTGATTTTGTGTCGTCAATGTACTGATCTGCTGATTCAGATCATCTATCGTTGCAGATTTCGCATCGGACTGCTCACTGACCGTCCGAAGCTCCTTATTCACCTCAGCCTTTTCTGACTGTACCTTGGATGGGAGGATCAAGAACCATACCGCTGCAATTCCAATTAAAATACCAATTCCAATATTCAGAAGAGAGGATGCTCCCCCTTTCTCCTTATCGTTGACTGGCTGAATGATCGTTTCATTACCACTCTGGTACTTAATGACATCCTCGCTGATTCCGCGCTTTCTGCCACTTGGTTTTGCATTTTCTTCCATATTTAATACATTGTCCACTTCCTTCAAATAACGAAGCGTCAGTGTATTATTCGTATCGATCTGACTGCATTTAAGCAGCTCTTTTCTTGCTTTTTCCCACTCTTCATTGTTGATATACAAAAGAGCTAACAATTGATGTGCTCTTATGAACTTAGGATTTAGTGACAATACTTTCTTTAACTGAATGACTGCCAGATCCAGACTATCCTGCTGACAGTAAATAAGTGCCTGATTATATTTTTTGATCGTCGTATTAATGGATTCCAAACGACTTGCATTTGTTTGAATCATATCAATATAATCATCGGCTATATTTTTATTTGGGCGCAGGTTCTTGCTGATAACCCATTCGCTGAGCGCTGCAACAACTTCTCCCATTTCAAAATAAACAAGTCCCAACAGGTTTCTTGCTTCTATGTTATCTTTATTAAATTTTAAGCTTTGCCGCAGGCTGGTAATTGCACCTGTCAAATCTCTGACCGTTGCCTTTTCCAGACCATCGTTATAATAACGGTTGGAAATGTACATAATGCGTTTATACATGGAGACATCAACTCCACAGCTAGTACAGAAATCGTGCTCCGATAAGCGGCAGCCACAATAATAACAGTTCATATCTGCTTACCTCTTATTCTTCCTCGTCCTTAGCTTCTTTTATCATTTTTACAAGGATATCTGCCATATCCGTTAAATCCTGATTATATATTGCCTCTTCCGCGTCTTCTATTTCCAGACTCGGATGAAATTTTTTTAATTCTTCTTCAAAATTAATCATCTGTGCTCCCATCTGCCTGTTCATCAGGCACCAAATCAACGAGACTTGACCTTCCGATATGCCTTGATCTGCCCTACAAGGTAAAGGGACCCTGCTATATAAAGTCGGTCATTTTCTCCTTTTAAAAGCTGCATTTTTTCAAATGCTTCTTCTACTGTTTCATAGAAAAAATTATCGCTGTTTTTATATGGTTCAAAAATGGTTTCCAATTCTTCCAAAGTAGCTGCTCTGCTGTTTGCAAGCGGAGCAACACCGATTACGGAAAAAAGTCCGCTCTTCGTAAGCTCTTCCACCATGGTTTCAAATCTTTTGTCATGCACGACGGAAAACAATAACAATCTCTTTCCTTCACAGCCATCCTGGCTGACTGTATGCAGGAAAGCCTCAATTCCGTCTTCATTATGGGCTCCATCTACAAAAATCCCTGGCGCGATCTCTTCCATTCTGCCTTCCCAGACTGTCTTACGGATGCCCTCCACAAGCTGCTCTTTTGTGATCACACCAAAAAGCCCAAGTGCTTCCAGTGCAGTCACTGCCAACGTTGCATTTTCTATCTGATACAATGCAGATGACTGTAAGCTAAGCTCAATATAACCATAATAACGACTGTGAAAAGAAAAATCAATGCTTTTATTTGTATTTTTGTAAATAGCATCGCGCTCTATCGCAACCGGTATTGCTGCACTTCCTTTTTCTGCCGCTACTTTCTTTATAACATCATTCACTTCCGGTTTTCCTGCCATGTAAACGACTGGTGTATTTTCCTTTATGATTCCAGCCTTTTCACCAGCAATTTCTGTTAATGTGCTTCCAAGATATTCCATATGGTCAAAACCAATTTCTGTAATAATGCTGATTTCCTTTTTTTCAACTGCATTTGTGGCATCCAGTCTGCCACCCAATCCAGTTTCCAAAATGCAATAATCTACCTTTGCCTTTTTAAACAAAAGAATTGCCATAAAAAATAAATATTCAAAAAAGGTAGGATGGTAGTCCCCATCTATATTTTCATATACTTGCAGGAAAACTTGCAAAAACTGTTCTTCGGAAATCATTTCTCCACCGATGCGAAAACGTTCTCTTATATCTACGAGATGAGGAGATGTAAACATTCCCGTCAAAAATCCTGCTTCCTTTAGCACCGAACACAAATAAGCACAAACGGAGCCTTTTCCGTTTGTGCCTGCTATATGAATGATCTTCATATCCTTTTCCGGATTCTTAAGCTTTTTTAAAAAACGCTTCGTATCACTCATATCATTCTTTTTTGTAAATTTAGGAACATCTAAAATATATTCCACAGCCTGTTCATAATTTTTTATTTCTCTCTTTTCCACTGCCTTATCCATCCTTGCTGCCGGCCTCTGCTCCATCCAGTATTACAGCACTCTTACGCTGCCTTCTACCATGCCATTCAAATATTCATACTGCATGAAGCTGGTATTCTCTTCTACAAAAAGCTGTCCGTCCTCTACGCCAACGGTCACACCACGGAATACCTCTCCTTCGGTAATGACTTTAGCTCCTTTTCCTTTTTCGATCGTAGCTGCCAAAACTTCCTTTTCCTGACGGATATTGTCTAATTTCTGGAAGCATTCCTCTTTCCGCTTATTCAATTCATCAAGTTTATTTTCTTCTGCTTCATCCATAGTAACAGCTGCTAATCTCTTACGTCGCAAAATATCTGCCATACTGTCTACTGTTTTGGAAAGTTCCTCCTGTGCTTCTTCTTCCCTTTCTGCGATTCCAATGTACTGTGCATACGTTTCTTTATCATATCCAGCATGCACTGTCGTTTTTGTTTCCACGATATTTCCAAGGATTCTTGCCTCTATTCCCTGAAGTCCCTGTACATGTCCACCAAGAATGATTCCCTTTTTCCCAGAAGCGATCACTTTTTCTTCCGCATAAACTTTAGAATTTAATATACTGTTTGCTGACACACTTCCCTTGGCTGTGACTTCCGTATGCTCGATAAAATCAGCAAAAACACTTCCCTTTGCCGTAAGTTTTGCCTTTTTAGCGCCCTGAATGCCACGTTCCAACACAATGTCGCCACCGGCATACATATTGACTGCCTCTACCGTTCCTTTGATGACAATATTTCTTCCGGCACGGATTACCACACCTGCACTCACATTGCCATTGATGACCACATCACCGAAAAACTCAATTCTTCCAATGATCAAGTCGACATCACCCATAATTTCATGAACGCTCTTTATATCGATCTTATTGTCTCTTAATTCTATTTTGCCTTCCTGTTGTGCCACATATACATCGGGATGATCTACATTTGTAATCCCTTTTCCGCGTAAAGGCGGCATTTCTCTTGCAGGCTTTGTTTTTGTTTCCTTGCCCTTTACCGTATATCCGGTCTCGCCCTGTACCGCATGGTGGTAAATAGCAACGACCTCGCCTTTTCGTATATTTTGAAGTTCGTTCATACTAGCATAATCTACAGAACCATCTTCCCGCACTTCCGGCACTTTACGAAATACCGGAGCAAATTTATATTCATAATAGCCGTCTTTTCCTTCTACGGCTGTTTTTCCTACTGCAACTTTAATTTCCCGCTCATAAACTTCTTTTTTTACCATGGCGGAAATATTCGAAACATGATAGCCCCTTGTTACCCCATTTTTCTGCAAAAAATCAAGCACATTTTGTTTGGTAAATTTGCCTCCATGATTTGGTGGATTCAAATAAAGCCATGCCGTCATCTCATCCGGCTCAATTCTTACATAGGAGCCATTATCAATCACATGGCCTTCCTGTTTTTCCATTACATTTCTCACAGATTCCGGCATACACTTTCCCCCTTTGTCCCATGTATTTCCTCTCTTTTTCCTCAAAAAAATAATAGGAAAAGAGATTGTCTCCTTTCCTATTATTATGAATTATTTCCGTAATTGTGTCAATCTTTCCTTAACGGCTTCCATCATTTGCGTATATTTTTCTAACTTTTCTTTTTCTTCTGCAATTTTAGCTTCCGGCGCTTTGGAAATAAATTTCTCATTGTTCAACATGCCATTCGCACGTGCAATTTCTCCTGTCAGTCTCTTCTCTTCCTTTTCAAGACGTTCGATCTCCTGTTTGATGTCAACAAGCTCTGCAAACGGAATATAAAGAGTTGCATTGGCGATCACAACAGATACTGCATCTTCCGCAATACCTTCTTTATCTTTCTGCATAACAACTTCTGACGCATAAGCTAAAGAAGCAAAGAACAGTTTTCCTTCTGTGAAGGTTTTTAATACCTCATCCTTTTCACTGACAACAAATACTTTTGCTTTTTTGCTCGGTGCAACGTTCATTTCTGTTCTAACGTTACGAATACCGCGTACTGCCTCTTTGATCGTTTCAATGTCTTTTTCTTCTTTTGCAAAGTTTCTTTTCTCTGTATATTCAGGCCATTTAGAAATCATAATAGATTCTTCTTCACTCTGAATTGTACAGAAAATCTCTTCTGTTACAAATGGCATATATGGATGTAACAGCTTCAAGGCATCGATCAATACTGTTTTCAAAGTATACAGTGCAGCGCCCTGACTCTTTGCATCATCGGAATTGTAAAGTCTTGGTTTTACCATTTCGATATACCAATCACAAAATTCATCCCATATGAAATCATAAACCTTCTGTACTGCAATTCCTAATTCATAATGCTCCATATTTTCAGTTGCATCTTTAACTAAAGTATTTAATTTGGAAAGAATCCATTTATCTACCGGCTCTAAGTTATCCTTTGCATCAGCAGGAATTTCTTTTCCTTCCATATTCATCATAATGAAACGGGAAGCATTCCATACTTTATTTGCAAAGTTACGGCTTGCTTCTACTCTTTCATGGTAGAAACGCATATCATTTCCCGGTGCATTTCCAGTAATCAAGGTAAGACGAAGTGCATCTGCACCATACTGTTCAATGATTTCCAATGGATCAATACCGTTTCCTAATGATTTTGACATTTTTCTACCTTGAGAATCTCTTACAAGTCCATGGAACAATACCGTTTTGAACGGCTTTTCACCCATCTGTTCATAGCCTGAGAAAATCATACGGATTACCCAGAAGAAAATAATATCGTAACCAGTTACTAATACGTCTGTCGGATAGAAATATTCCAGATCCTCTGTTTTATCCGGCCAGCCTAATGTGGAGAATGGCCATAATGCAGATGAGAACCAAGTATCCAACGTATCTTCATCCTGTGTCAAATGTGTACAACCACATTTTGGACATTTTTCCGGCATTTCTTTTGCAACTACTACTTCACCACACTCTGCACAGTAATAGGCAGGAATTCTATGACCCCACCAGAGCTGACGGCTGATACACCAGTCACGGATATTGTCTGTCCAGTTGAAGAATGTTTTTTCCATACGGTTTGGAATCAGTTCGATTTCTCCATTCTTTACTGCCTCTGCTGCCGGTTTAATGAGCTCATCCATTTTTACGAACCACTGTTTTTTGATCAATGGCTCAATCGTTGTTTTACAACGGTCATGTGTACCTACATTATGGGAATAGTCTTCAATGTTTACTAAAAGTCCCATACTGTCTAATTCTTCTACGATAGCTTTTCTTGCTTCGTAACGATCCATGCCCTCAAATTTACCACCATTTGCATTGATCGTTGCATCATCATTCATGATGTTGATTTCTGGTAAATTGTGACGCTTTCCTACTTCAAAGTCGTTCGGGTCATGAGCCGGTGTGATTTTAACAACACCAGTACCAAATTCCATATCTACATAAGAGTCTGTTACGATTGGAATGACTCTATTTATAATAGGAAGCATTACCTTTCTTCCTATTAAATGTTTGTATCTGTCATCCTCTGGATTGATCGCAACTGCAGTATCACCTAACATGGTTTCTGGACGAGTTGTTGCAAACTCCAAAAATTCAGTCGTGCTCGCCTCTCCATTTTCGTCTACCAAAGGATATTTGATATGCCAGAAATGTCCTGCCTGCTCCTGATACTCTACTTCTGCATCAGAAATAGAAGTATTACATACCGGACACCAGTTGATAATTCTGGAACCTTTGTAAATCCAGCCTTTTTCATGCATGCGGCAGAAAACTTCGGTTACGGCTTTGTTACAGCCCTCATCCATAGTGAAACGTTCTCTGTCCCAGTCACAGGAAGAACCTAACTTTTTCAGCTGTTCTACAATTCTTCCACCATACTGTTTTTTCCATTCCCATGCACGCTCTAAGAATTTTTCTCTTCCTAAATCCTCTTTATCAATGCCTTCTTCTTTTAATTTTTCAATGATTTTTACTTCGGTCGCAATGCTGGCATGGTCTGTACCTGGCTGCCATAATGCATTGTAGCCCTGCATTCTCTTAAAGCGGATCAAAATATCCTGCATCGTGTTATCCAGTGCATGCCCCATATGAAGCTGTCCTGTGATGTTTGGAGGTGGAATTACAATAGTAAATGGTTTCTTTGTTTTGTCGACTTCGGCATGGAAATATTTTTTATCCAGCCATTTCTGATATAATCTTTCTTCTATGCCACTTGGGTCATAGGTTTTTGCTAATTCTTTGCTCATGGGTTTCTCCTTTCCATTTTAGGTAAGACGTTTTATCTTTCATGAGATTAAGATGTCAAAAGGTACTGTCATGTTCTATATTGGACATATTTCCTAAACATATATTGCCTTTTGTTCCACGTTCCGGATATAAATAGCAATATATGTTTAGGCAATATACCAATGGTTGAATATGATATCATCTTTTGACACCTTAATCCCATTACATAAAAAACGCCCCTTACTGATTACTCAGTAAAGGGCGAATATATCGCGGTACCACCTTTATTTGTAAGATTGCTCTTACCTCAACGACTCCTAACAGAATCTTATCCTTTAACGGGGATAAATCGTGAACACTTACTTTTCGGCCTTTTAAGCCTTTTTTGGGCATTCCGGTTTGAAAGCTACCTTCCACATACTTTTCTTCAAGCACCTTTCAGCCTACGAGTGCTCTCTCTTTTAAGACGCCATGTGTACTCCTCTTTGTCATTACCTTTTTTGCTTATTTACTACTTATATTAAAAAAGTAAATATAAAATGTCAAGACCGAATTTTGCGTTTTCCTTGTGGAGGTTATCCTATTATCTTATTCCTATTAAATATTTACTTTTTACCGCTATTCGCCTTATGGCAGTTCTTCTTGCACTTCCATTCCTTCACAATAGTTCCTTAACATTTTTCTCCATTTATGTTAGAATATAATAGAAAAGAGATTGGTATGTGGATGGAAAAGATAACGATACCTTCTCCTTTGGAGAGCCATACTACGATTCCTTAACTGGCGATGTCTGTGTAAGTGCTTCTGTCCATGTTGATTATGCAGACGCAGTCAGAGTTTTGGCAACGGACGTATATTTGGATTATGTTGCACAGCTTATGACCGACATTTCCAACGAAGGCAGCATAAATGCCTTTCTTGTAACAGGAAGCAGCAATACTATTATTGCTCATCCTGACACAAGCATGTTAGCAGTATCTCTTGATGCAGATGGCTACGATTCGTTATATTCCAACATCAGTGAAGCCATCAAAAACGGAAAAGATGGTATTATTTCCGTAAAAGGCGATAATAACAAATATTTCGTTTGTTTGAACACGGTCGCTAACACAGACTGGTATTTGGTAACTTATATTACAGAAAAAGATATGCTGGCAGATTTATATTCTATGGAATTGATCATGATCGTGATCGCTATTGTTTCTGCAGTCTTACTGACATTTGCCACATTAAAAGTTACTGGAAATGTAGTTAAACCGGTAGCAAAGGTCACTAATGTGATCGGGCAGATCGCAGAAGGCGATTTCACACAAAATCTGGAAGTAAAGGGAAATGACGAAATTGCCCGTATGAGTAATAATATGCAGATGTTTATTTCTCAAATGCGAGATACCATAATAGAAATAAGTAATACTGCACAATGGCTCAATAATCAATCCCTTGAAAATGGAAAAGTTTCCGATTCGCTTTTGGATTCCTCTAAAAATCAGGCAAAAGCTATGGATCTTCTTACAAGCCTTGCGAAACAGCTTTCCTCTGCTGCTGACAAAGTTGCAGAACAGATGGACTATCTTGCAGATTTAATTCGCAAAACACACGAAGAGGGCTCGATTGCAGATACATTGATGACCGAAAGCGTAAGCATGTCACAGGGCGGTAAAGATGACATGGAAGCTATCAATAGCGGAATGGACAGCATTCATAATTCTATCAGCACTCTTGCAAAACAGATTGATAAGGTCGGTGATTCTACCGCACAGATCGGTGATATGGTCAACATCATCATGGATATCGCAGAAGAAACTAATCTGTTATCCCTCAACGCTTCCATTGAAGCCGCTAGAGCCGGAGAAGCCGGAAAAGGTTTTGCTGTTGTTGCCGAACAAATAAGCAAACTGGCTGCCAACAGTAGTTCCGCTGCCGATGATATTTCAAAACTTACTGCTGAGATAAAAGATACTGTAAACGAAGCAGTTTTCCATATGAATGCAAGCGTTTCTGAAGTAGAAAAAAATGTTGGTATTGTATCTGAGACACATTCCACTTTTGCAGATTTATATGAAAAAGTAGAAGAAACAAGCCGCCGTGTAGAACAAATGATACAATTGGTCATTAATGTAGATACGGTAGCTGAACAAATGAGAAAGATCACAAACGATCAAAAACAGATGGCTGAGCAGATTGCAGAAGCAACAAAGGAATCCAGCTATCATACAGAAAATGTAACATCAAACAGTAATGTTGTAGCAGAAAGTGCCACTGAACTCAAGAAAGAGTCTATGGAATTAATGGAAAAAATGGGCAAATTTAAAGTATAATACTTTTCTAACGAAAAGCCGCCTGTCTATCAGTACAGTTCTGACAGACAAGCGGCTTTTATTTTACTTTTTCTCAATCTTTTCGTCTGGTAGCCACTTAAGCAGTTTTTCTGCAAGCAGCTCTATTTCTATCGGTTTTGGGACAAAATCATTCATGCCACCATCATAAAATTCCTTATCCATACCCTTAACTGCATTTGCTGATAAAGCAATAATTGGCAGTTTATCTGTATATTCTTCACCGATTGCACGTATCATACCAGTCGCTTCTATTCCATCCACTTCCGGCATCATATGATCCATAAAGATCAAATCATAATCTTTTTTCTTCTTCAATAGCTCTACACAATCAATCCCATTATCTACTAAATCCGGAACAATGCCGAACTTTTTCAAAATACCGGCAGCTACGCGGAGATTGATCTTCATATCATCTACGACCATTACCTTTGCTTTCGGTGCACAGAAAGAAATTTCAAACTGTTTGACTTCTGTTTTTTGCAGGTTCTCATTATATTCACATGGTGTTGCATCTATCACTTCCTGCTCGACATAAAAATGGAATGTACTTCCTTTTCCATACTCACTTTCTACCCATATCTTTCCATCCATCTGCTCCACCAGCAGCTTACAGATAGAAAGCCCCAGTCCGGTTCCTTCCACACCTTTGTTTTTCTTAATATCTACTTGTTCGAATGCATCAAACAGTTTGGTCAGATCCTTTTCCTTAATTCCTCTTCCGGTATCTTTAACACTAAAATTCAACCTGCCATGCTTTTCATCTACTGCCTCCCAAAAAGCTGTTAAAATGATTTCCCCTTCTCTGGTAAACTTTGTAGCATTTCCCATAATATTGATCAAAATCTGACGGATTCTTCCGCTGTCACCATTAAGCTTACGAGGAATACTATTCTGTACTTCTGTTTTCAATACGACCGGCTTTTCCTTCACACGGACTTCCATCATATTCACCAGATCATGAATAACAGATGATATATAATACTCTTCCTTTACGATCATCATCTTCCCTGATTCCAGTTTAGAAAGGTCTAAAATATCATTAATGATATTTAACAGGCTATTACTTGCAGACTTAATAGATAATGTACATTCTTTGCCCTGTTCTGACATTGGCTCATCTAACAAAATATCTGTCATGCCACATATGGCATTCATAGGGGTTCGAATTTCATGTGACATATTGGCAAGAAAACTGCTCTTTGCCTGATTAGATTCTTCTGCGGCATGCATCAGCTCTTCAATCTGGGTCATATTCCGACGTACGATCTTGATATTTCCAATGGCTACCGAAGAAAGTGCTACTCCTCCGATTATGCAGCAGCCTATATTAACGAGCAGATTAAAAAACTGCAAAAAATATACAAATCCATCCGTATTATTCCATACCCCATTGATATTTTCCAATTCCATCCACGCCAAACACTGCTCCAAAAAGAACAACACAATCGCCAAAATACAATATGGCAGAGGATAAAAGTTCTTTTTGGAATCGTCTTTCGATGTTTCCAACACGTAATGCGTTAAAAAGGTAAACGGAATGGTGGCAATACAATACATATTAAACAGGCAATCCCCTCCTGCCATATACGTTGCGATTACAGAAAAAATAAACACTTCTGCAATGATCAAATGATAGACAAGCCAGATTTTTTTCTTATGCGACAAAATCATGCACATAACATAATAAAGTATGCTGAGCATATTCAAAGTCCATAGACCATACGCTTCTTTCCACCAAAATATAACAGCCAATACTACATGAATCGTTCCAATAAAAAGAGAAAAGATCGTATACAGCAGATTATACTCCGATGGTTCTAATTTCTGTATTCTATGAAGGATACCTTCCTTCTCTTTTAACATACCCATTTTTACTTTTCCTTCTTCCGTACAATTCCAATAAATTCTCTCTATAATATGCTATTTTACCCTAGTCTAATGGGAAACGCAAGGCAAGAAACTGGCATGGTTATTTTAATACAATGTGGCACTTTTAACCATTCCATTTTTGAGTATAATAAATTTCAACACGAAAATCAAAGGAGGAACATTATGAGAAATGAACGTATTTACAAAATTGTTATGACTGGGCTTATGGCAGCCTTATCCTATGTAGTCTTTACTTTCTTACAAATTAAGATTACCCTTCCGGGCGGAGACGCGACTTCTATTCATCTTGGAAATGCGGTTTGTGTATTAGCAGCCCTCTTATTAGGCGGTCTGTACGGAGGCATCGGTGGCGCAATCGGTATGACGATCGGAGATTTATTAGACCCTGTGTACATAACCTATGCACCAAAAACTTTTATCCTGAAGCTGTGTATCGGTCTGATCACCGGACTGATCGCTCACAAAATCGGTAAGATTTCTACCGAAAAGGACACTCGTAAAGTCCTTCTTTTCACTATACTTGCCGCCTGCGGAGGACTGCTGTTCAATGTCATTTTTGATCCGCTTGTTGGTTATTTTTACAAACTCATTATTCTTGGAAAACCGGCAGCCGAACTGACACTCGCATGGAACATTGCTGCAACCTCTATCAATGCAATAACATCTGCTATTGTTTCAGTTACTGTTTACATGGCACTTCGTCCAGCCTTAAAAAAAGCCGGTCTATTCATTACAATCGGAAAAACAACAGAGTAACCTTTATACTTGCTTAATCTTCATCCGGCATAATAATTGCTGCGATGAAGTAAGCAAGCAAACATAATCCAAAGCTTCCAAAAGCAAGCAATGCCCATATGACTCTTACTACGGTAGCATCAATGTTTAAATAATCACCGAATCCACCACATACACCACAAACCATTTTATTTGTTCTTGAACGATATAATTTCTTTACCTCTTTGTTATCCATACGCTTTTTCCTTTCTTATTTTGAAATTCCTATTTTCTATTTTGTAAATGATATTTCTATATTTCCCATTGCTGTTTCCGCATCAATGGTCTTATCTGCTCCACGATCGATATCTTTCTCTGATGCAATACCTTCGTAACTTTCACCATCAATTTCTACCGATCCCATGGAAGCTTCCACAGAATAATTAAATTCCTCTTTTTTTCCATCAATCTCTATTTCCACATTTCCCATAGAACACTCTACATCTATATCTCGATTAAAAATTCCCTTTAAAACAGCTTCTCCCATTGCCACAGTAATATCCGTTTCATCAGCCTCAATATCTTCCATATAAATTGTACCTGCGCCAACTTCTGCAATAAGCTCCTCTGACTTCGTGTTGTTACATGTCACTTCTCCTGCACCAATTTCAAATTGTGTATCGCCAAGGGTAACATCTGTTATCTCAATAATTCCTGCTCCCAAGGAAACCGTAGTTTCTTTAAATGCCAGCTCCTTTGGAAGGATAATACGCACGGTATTGTCCTTGCCATTCCAATCTTCTAATTCTAAAAATCCATCTTCTATACCGAATCCTTCTATATAAAAGGTGTTATTTTTAATATAGCCTCGAAATTCATCCTCACAATCCGTTATAATCTGAATATTTTCCACATCTCCAACTTCTATGAACAATGCTCCGCCTCCAAGTGCAATTTGAAGATTCTTGACTCCCTCAGCGTTCAGAGCTGCTTCCTCATTTCCTGTCATTACAGCCGAATTCCCAGCTGTTTCTAACTGATCTGTTTTTTCAAGAGCCTCTGGCGCTTCAGGTGCTTCCACTGTTTCATCATCAAATACACCAACTCCAAATGTAAAATCCTCATCGTCTGTAAAAATTCCCAGATCAATTCTCAGGTGATTATTAAAAAAGGAAAGTTCTCCATTTCTTTCCATTCGAGACACCTCTTCCTGTCCGCCTCCGGCAACTCCGGCAATAAAGAGAATAATCCCTAAAAACATAATAATAACGGCGGTTATTAAACTTACTTTTGTAAACTTTTTCATGCAGCAGCACCTCTTTTCTTTCTAAATGGTAAACGGCATAAATTCACGATACCTCGAACGATCGCAGGAATTGCAATCGCGCACACCCAAACACTCAAAATAACAAACAAAATGCCAATTCCTGCACATACAAGACCTGTTCCCGCAAGGCACATTCCACCAAATGGTGCCGCAAACATTTTTACAATTCCAACTACAAGAAGTACAACTCCCACTACTACCATTGCAAATGCAATTGCTGCCACACTAATAAACAAAGCAAACAACACTGCTGCAATTGCTACAAACACTGCAAAAATAACAGCTGCAATCGGTATCAGTATCGGTGCTGCACAGATACACAATACGACTAGCAATACAATCTGGCCTGCACTCATTCCTTTTCTACTATTTCCTGTATTTTGATAAGTATTTTCCTGTCCGTTTTGGAAGCCTCCACCTTGATAAGTTCCATTCTGATAAGGGTTTTCTTGCTTCTGCCCATTCACGCCCTGACCATATTCAATAATTTCTTCTCCTTTATTATAGAAGTCTTTGTAACCGTTCTCCGTAAATTCTCCGGTCGCATCTCCTGTCAGATCCGCTTTGATAGTCTCTGCTACTTTTTCTGGACTTCCCAGTGCTTTAATGACCTCCTGTTCATTTTCTGCACCTGCATCATCAAAATAATCGTTATAAAACTGCAACGCTTCCTTTCTTTCACTTGGCGTAATATCTGCTAACAGCATTTCCAGCTGACGCATAAACTCATATCTGTTCATTTTTTACTCCTCCCTCAAATAATCCGGTTATTTTGGCTGAATAACTTCTCCACTCGCCTTCATAAAGGTTTAATTGCACTCTGCCTCGTTCCGTTACCTTATAATAACGTCTGTTTCTTCCCGCACATGCCATGTCGTAAACCTCTAAGCATTCTTCCTTTAAGAGTCTACGCAGAACCGGATATAATGTAGACTCAGACAATTCGATAACTCCTCGGATCTCCTGCGTTATTTTGTAGCCATAAGTACCTTCCGGTTCTCTGGAAACAACCGCCAGTACAATCGCATCAAGAAGCGCCGCACCTGTATTAAAAACCATGCTCTTCCCCTTTCTGCATATTGCATTTCGCAATACTGCTTAAGTTCATTTATTTATATTATAGATTTATAATATTATATTTTCTTTCATATTATATCTCATATAATATTGTTTATGCCTATAATATATGT
>JAGKTQ010000007.1 GCA_021153325.1 Lachnospiraceae bacterium
TTGTACAGCTGTTGTAGAGGTTATGGATGCAAATGGAAACTGGTCTATTGATATGGATTTATTCCGAGATTTACCAAATGGTTTTTCTATTAAAACGCAACAGATTGATAGATATGAAATTGCATGTAGAAATGGTATATATGGTCTTCGATTTGTAATGACTTCGCCTGCAACTGGTGATAGAAATAAAGGAAGATTATGCTTAGATGACATCGTTTTAAATACTGATCCTAATGACTTATGGTTCATTTCTACTTTCTATGAGTAATTGAAGATATTTTCAAAATAGGAGTATCATTTTATTATTTATACATCGGGAAGGGAGATAACAATAACCAAAAGTTATTGAATATACACTTATGAAATTTAACATTGATAAAAAAAATCTCGCTTGGGGACTCACTGCTTTTTCAGTCGTAGCAGCAAGTATTATTCTATTTTATTTTGTATTTCATGGTTCTCAAGTTACTAATGGAATCCGTACAGTAATGCATATATCCATGCCTATTATAGATGGTATGATTCTTGCTTATTTACTTACGCCACTTGTAAATGGTATTGAAAATAAGCTTCTGATTCCTCTTTTAAAAAAGCAAAATATTGACTTAAACAAAAAAAACAAGAAAAGAATGCGCGTAGTATCCATTATATTAACACTTATTGTTGTATGCATTATTGTATATGCTTTTTTTGCAATGGTAATTCCGCAGCTCCTTAGAAGTATTCAAAGCATTATTTTCCAATTTCCAGTATATGTGAGCACTCTAGAGCATTTCATAACAAAATTACTTGCTAATAATCCAGATATAGACGCTTTAGCAACAGAGCTTATAAATAAATACTCTTTGCAGATTGGAAGCTGGTTAAATAACAGTGTAATTCCCCAGATGAACACGATCATCAAATCACTTTCCTTAAGTGTTATCAGCTTTTTAAAATCCATCTGGAATTTGATCATTGGTTTCATTATTTCTATATACATTTTAGCAAGCAAAGAAACATTTTGCGGACAAGCCAAAAAAATGGCTTTTGCTTTTTTTGATCGTAAAACAGCAAATTCCGTTATCAATGACTTCCGTTTTGTGCACAAGACCTTTGGTGGATTTATTAATGGAAAAATATTAGATTCCTTAATTATTGGACTTTTATGTTTTGCTTGTATATCATTAATGGATATGCCATATAGCGTCCTAGTTAGTGTTATTGTAGGTGTAACAAATGTAATCCCATTTTTCGGTCCATACCTCGGTGCTATACCAAGTGCTTTATTAATTTTATTGATCAATCCTGTAAAATGTATTTATTTCATTATTTTCATTATCATTTTACAACAATTTGATGGAAATTTCCTTGGTCCCAAAATTCTTGGTGGTTCTACAGGTCTTTCCGGCTTTTGGGTCATTTTCTCCATTACTGTTTTCGGAGGATTATTCGGAATTCCAGGTATGATCATTGGTGTACCAACTTTTGCAGTTTTCTACGCATTTGTAAGAAAATATACGAATAAACACCTGAGAAAAAGAGGATTACCGGTTACTACAGAAAAATATACACAAGTGGAAGTAATCTCATCTGATAATATTTTCCGGGATTTGAAACAAGAAAATGGCAACATGGAAAAAGAAAGTAAATTCCGCTTAAAAAAATTCAGTTCAAAAAAAGACAACATAACCGAAAAAGACGAAGATGAGAAAGCAGGAGAAGAGTAGAAGCATATGCGTTTATTAGTTCAAAGAGTTCAGTATGCTGATGTCACTGTAAATACGAAAACCATTGGTGCAATCAACCATGGATTTTTAGTATTTGTAGGCATAAGCGATTCCGATACAAAAGAAACTGTCGATAAAATGCTCACAAAGCTATTAAATTTAAGAATTTTTGAAGATGAAAACGGAAAAACAAATTTAAGTATACGGCAAGTTTCAGGCGAAATTTTATTGATATCACAATTCACTTTATATGCAGACTGCAGAAAAGGAAACCGACCTTCTTTTATAAATGCCGGCGCACCAGAAGCTGCTAATCATTTATATCAGTATATGATCAAACAATGTCGTAAAGAAATTCCTAAAACAGCCTGTGGTGAATTTGGTGCAGATATGAAAGTTTCTTTATTAAACGACGGACCATTTACCGTAATGCTTGATTCGGAAGAGATATTCTAATTTCTTCCGATCTTTTTATTTTGGCACTTTCTAGCCATGACTATTCGTTAAACTTGTCTTTTGCGAATAGTTGTTTCACTCTTCAATTCTCTTTTTATCCATGTAAATCCCTATTTTATTTTCCCTGAAAGCTATAAAAAGCCTTTCGGTTTATAACATACAAGCTATAACCGAAAGGCTAAATATAAACAATCTTATTATTTTTTCAGTCCGCTGTTTTTCTTGACTCAAAATCTTCAACATACTGAATAATCAGTTTAACAGTACCTTCAACACCTAAAACGCTACTGTTAATACAAAGATCATAACTATCAGCGCGTCCCCATTTTTTAGAGGAATAGTAATTATAATAACTCTGTCGCTGTTTATCTTTTTTAATGATCATATCCTTTGCTTTTGCTTCGGATAAATCGTATTTTTCCATAATACGTTTTATTTTTGCATCTTCATTGCCATAAATAAAAAGATGAAGTGAATTCTTAAAATCGCTTAAAGCATAATCTGCACAACGTCCAACAATGATACACGGACCTTCGCTTGCCATTTTTTTAATCGTGTCAAATTGTGCTAAAAAAACTTTATGGCTTATCGGCATATCTACAAATGATGATGCATTATAGCCAAAGGAATATGTATCCATAACTAAATTATAGAGAAATGAATTTGTAGGACGTTCATCATGATTTTGAATCATTTCCTCACAAAAACCACTTTCCTTTGCTGCTCTTGTCAAAAGTTCCTTATCATAACACGGAATATTAAAGTACTCTGCTACTTTCTCCCCAATCTCCCGTCCAGCGGAACCAAATTGTCTTCCAATTGTGATAATTGTATTCATACAATACACTTCCCTTCAAAAAATTATGCTATATATAGTAGGTTATTAATATAAGTATTATACAAAATATTGTGGTAAAATACAATATTTTTATGCGAAACTTACAATTATCAAACAATTTTTCTATACCCATTTTTTAGTTTTCTATTTTAATATTTCTAATAGGTGTTCAAAATACTCCGGTAATGGTGCATTTACTTCCAGATAATCTTTAGTCCTTGGATGAATAACTCCAAGTGTCATAGCATGAAGTGTCTGTCCCTCCAGTTTAAAAGATGACTTTCCCGTTCCATACACCTCATCTCCCAAAAGAGAGTGTCCAATACTAGCCAAATGCACACGAATCTGATGAGTTCTTCCAGTTTCCAGTTCACATTCAATATAGGTATATTTTTCAAAACGTTTCAAAACTTTAATATGTGTAATCGCATCTTTTCCGTTTTTTTCGTTTACAGCCATCTTTTTTCGATCGACAGGATGTCTTCCAATCGGTTTATGAATCACCATTTCCTCTTCTTTTAACACACCACAGCAGATTGCACGATATCGTCTTGTAATAGAATGCTCTTTTAACTGTTCTGCTATACAATTGTGTGCAAAATCATTTTTACAGACGATTAAAGAACCTGTAGTGTCCCTGTCAATCCTGTGTACAATTCCAGGTCTCATAATTCCATTAATACCGGAAAGTTGGCCCTTACAATGATACATCACAGCATTAACAAGCGTTCCAGAATAATGTCCGGCAGCCGGATGAACTACCATTCCCTTTGGCTTATTTACTATTAAAATATCTTCATCTTCATACAAAATAGAAAGTGGTATATTCTCCGGTTCAATATCCGGCTCAATAGACTCAGGAATTTGGAAAACAATTTCATCGTCTGTCTTCATTCGATAATTCGCTTTTACCGCATTTCCATTGACCAGAACCTGCCCATCTTTTATTAACTTTTGAATATAAGAACGCGACAAAGAATCGATAAGGCTATTAATGCACTTATCGATTCTTTCATCTTCCCATTCTTCAGTTATGAGGAAACGAAGTTCTTCCATCTTACTTTATCTCCCGGAATTTTTTCTGTTTAAAGCTTAAAAAGTTTAAGTCCTCTTCTTTGTAAACAAATAAGATCAAAATAGCCAGTCCGATCATTGCAACCGTCACATACATATCTGCAACATTGAAGATTGGAAAATTGATCAATACAAAGGATAAAAAGTCTACCACATAATCAAAACGAAGACGATCTATCATATTTCCAATGCCACCACTTGCAATTAAAATTAAAAATACATGAAGCATATTATATTTCTTTTTATCTGGAATCTTAAAAAGCACAAAAACAATAACAAATAAAATAATAACTCCAACAAATAAAAAGAAAAATTTCTGATTTTGTAAAACGCCAAAAGCTGCTCCCCTATTTTCCAAATAACTCAATTCAAATACATCTTTAATAATGGGAATATCCGGTTGATTTTTTAATTTTAATACTGCAAAATATTTAGTCACCTGATCAATCGCAACAAACAATATTAGTGCAACCAAATCAATCCATAATAAATTTCGTTTCTTTTTACTCATAATTTCCTCTTATTCATTCCTTTATAATAGCTTTACTTTCCAACGATTATGATGCCATATCATCATCGCTGAAATAGATTTCCTTAACTGCATTCAAAATATCTTCGTCTGTAACACTTGTATCTATAACTGCTTTTCCTACTTTTTTCAGAAGTACAAATTTGATCTTTCCTTCTTCCATTTTTTTATCGGATTTTGTCAACTTCACAATTTCTTCCGGATCAATACCGTCTATAGAGATTGGCAGATAAAATGGAACAAACATATCTCTGATCTCGTAATATTCATCCATAGACAAAAGTTCATGCTTCCATGAAATATAAGCTGCTGCAACAGCACCAAGTGCAACACATTCTCCATGAAGGAGCTCAAAATTCTTCGCTTTTTCAATTGCATGTCCGATTGTATGTCCAAAATTTAAAAGTGCACGATCTCCTTTTTCTGTTGGATCTTTTTCTACTACAAGTTTTTTGATCGTACAACTCTTCATGATCATTTCTTCCAGCACATCCAAATTTCTTTCACAGATTTCGTACATATTCTCAATCAGCCACTCATAAAAAATATGATCTTTGATAAGTCCATGCTTCATAACTTCTGCAAAACCTGCAAAAAACTGTCTGTCGTCAAGGCTTTTTAACACTGCCATATTCATATAAACAAGTTTTGGCATATAAAAAGCACCAACCATGTTTTTGTATCCATCGAAATCCACACCTGTTTTACCGCCAATACTGCTATCGCACTGTGCAAGAAGTGTAGTTGGAATCTGTATAAAATCAATACCTCTAAGATAGGTTGCTGCTGTATATCCTGTTAGATCACCAACTACACCACCACCTAGAGCGATCAAAGTATCTTTTCTGTCAAAACCTTCTTCAATCAAAAAAGTATATAATTTTTTAACAGTATCTAAATTTTTACTTTCCTCTCCTGCTGGAAAAGAAAATAAAACTGCTTTTTTTGAAACTCCTTCAACAAGCTTACGAACTTCTTCTCCATACAGTTTTTCTACTGTTGAATCCGTAACAATACAAAATTTATGATTTTGGGAATCCATTTCCTTTAATTCTTCTGTAAGCTCTTCAAAGCTCTTTGTAAATACTATATCATAGCAAGGCTTTTTATTATAATTAATCTCCATTCTTTGTGCCATATATGTACCATCCTTATTTCTTTTCTATCATAGCAATAACATAGCAATAACAACACGTTATGCAAATTCTATTATACAAGAAAACTTCCTGCCGGCATTTGCTAAGGCAGGAAGTCATGAGTCTAAACCGCTTTAGAACCCGTTATTGATCGGAACATCAAAAGATCCTCCGGATAAAATCTCCTGAAAATCACCTGAAATATCCACACTGGCAGGGGTAATAATAAAAATGTAATGTGAGATTTTCTGTAAATTACCACTGATTGCAAAACAGGAACCGGAAGTAAAATCAATAATTCTCTGTGCAACTTCTACATCAAGTCCTTCCAAATTCAATACAACTGTTCTGTTTGCAAGTAATGTCTCCGTAATTTCGCGAGCATCCTCAACTGTAGTTGGCTTAATCACGCATACTTCCATGCCAGTTCCTGACATCTTTCTTGCACGAATAGGTGTTACTTTTGTTACAGCCTTCTTTGTATTCTTTTCTTCATCCATATCTAAAGATGTTTCTTTTGATGGAACTACTCTGCGAACAGGAGTTTCTACTGTATCCTCTTCATCATAATCATCATAATCATCATAGTAATCATCATCTTCATCATTTAACTTCATATAATTTAAAAATTTATCCATTACACCCATTTTTTATCCTCTTTTCTACATACATAAATGTATAGGCTAAAATATTAACCCTTTTTCTAATTTAAAGTACAGCTGCTCCATAATTACGTTCCCCAAATATTCCGGTTCCAACGCGGACATATGTTGCACCTTCTTCAACTGCTACTTGATAATCTCCTGTCATACCCATGGATAATACATCCATAGAAACATTATCAATGTTTTTGTGCATTATGTCAACAGATAATTGCCGTAATTTCACAAAATATTGTCTGTTATCTTCTGGATTTTCTACATATGGTGCTATTGTCATAAGTCCTTTTATCGAAATACCAGGAAGTATGGAAATCGCCCGTACAAGCTCCTCTGCGTTCTGCAATGTTGTTCCAAATTTCGACTCTTCCTCCGCAACATTAACCTCAACCAGTATATTAACGGTCACATTTTTTTTAACAGCCTCTTTACTGATTTCTTCTGCCAATCTGACAGAATCCACACTATGTATGAGATAAACTTTGTCTACTATATATTTTACCTTATTTCGCTGCAAATGCCCTATCATGTGCCATTTAATATCTTTAGGCATAACTTCATATTTATCTACAAGTTCTTGTACCTTATTTTCTCCAAAATGACGACAGCCATATTCATAGGCTTCCTCCAACATTGGTATGGGCTTTGTTTTGCTTACAGCGATCAATGTAACGTCTTTTTTGTTTCTTTCAGCCTTCTCACAAGAAGCTTCTATTTTTTCTTCTACCTGTTTTAGATTTTCTTTAATCATTGCTAGTCACCTCTAAATTCTATTGCTTCCTACTCATAAATAAAATCATCTTCATTTACGGTAGATGCATCCAAAACAATATAGTCATATACATTTAATCCATATGTCGTATTGGATTGTACTATCGCATATTCGTCGTTCTGATATAAAATAACAATCTGTTTAAAATCTGCATATCCTTTATTAATGTTATAAACACCGATTAAAGAACCCTGCTTACTGATTGTATAAGTCTCCGTGGAATCCGGCTTGAACAGCCTGTCCCCAATCCGCAAAGAAGAATCATCCAGATAATATTCCCCATCTTCCTCATTGTACACTGTTGTTTCTACAAACTCTGTACTCTGTGTTCCATCTTCTAAATAAGTTTCCCGCATAACACCATAGGCGTCATCATTTCCGCCTTGAATCACATATTCCTTTGGAACAAGATAGAACTGTTTTTCTACAATAGAAGAATTTGGTATTTTCAGTCCACTGTCTTCTTCCAAGATCAATTCAATATCTACATATCGTTCTGTACAAAACGTAACCATTGAATTAGAAAAACTTAATCCTACCAATGTAGATCCATCTGCAGCAGTATATGTGCTCACTTTTCCCCATGCCATATCCTGATTTTTTAAAAATCGAACTTTTACATATTCTTCTTCCAGCAATTCCTGTGCCTTTTCTTCATCCACCTGAATCACGATTGTCCAATTTTCATTCGTTGCAAGCTTATACACAGGATCTTTTTCCGCAACAAGCTCGTTGCTTACAAGCTGTGTTTTATTATAATTTTTCGTATCAAAATCTTCGGCTGTCAACATTTCCGGTGTTTTATCTTCAAATCCATCGGTAGAGTAAATAACAATTCCGGCTTCCGTAGAATTACCATAAGTCACTAACGTTGCCGTATCACTTCCCAATGAATCTGCATTTTTAAGCAGACTAATGTTGGCAAGCTTTAAAACCGTTCCTTTTACGCTATATTTAAAATCATATACCGAAGAAAAATTATCATTTGAAAATGTATTGGAAAAACCTGCGATCTCCGTTTTCAATTCTGAAAGATCTTCATCAGACAGCGCATTTTCTCCTAAAGCTTCTGAGTTAATATATTCAGATAGTTTACCAGTCTCATCCACTGTATATACCAAATTATTATAGGCAACCTTTTCTCCTTCTCTCGCATAATAATTAATATAGCCAGCACTATTACTGTAATAAATACTTTCTTCCCGGAGTGCAATTCCTTTATATATATTATTTGTTGAAAGAGAACCCTTTGTTACTTCATAACCAACAATGTGTTCGCTGGTAAAATATGTAAATACACAAATAATAATGTAAACAAACACAACTCCAAAAATGATCATACCAATATTAATATTAAGCGGTCTTCTATATTTGGTTATTTTATTGTTGGATGAATGTTTCTGTGCCAAGTTCTAACCTCCACTTTATCTCACTACATATGAACACTTTCTATTCCATAAAAAAACCCCGGAAAGCGTCCGAGGCTTTTATTTTTCCATTACATAACTATCTCTAAAAAGAAAAAACATTTATTTTAAAGAGAAACAATAATTTTAGATTTCAAGGCTTCTGGTAACTCTGCTTCATCACGAGAAACACTTAATACGAAATCCACTTTAAACTGTTCACTGATCTTTTCTAATTTTTCTATAACAGGCATTACATCTTTTTCTTCCAGACATGCTATTTTCAAAAAGCTATCAAAATACATCTGCTGTAAATCTCTGTCCTGAGATAAAATTCCACAAATAAAACCTATAAACTCATCGCTATTTGTAATCATGTACTCTGATACATCAATAAGCCTTACTTTATTATTCAGTTCATACATATGCTTTCCGCTCTTATCCAAATAAACGATACTGCCTTGAGCATCTTGAACCGCACTATTAACTTTGTCTAACAGCTGTTTTGTTTTACCTTTTCCTTTATTACCTACAATCATCTGAACCATAGGGAAACCCTCCTGCCGTAATTTTGTTATACAAAGCACACCCAAAATTCTTTATATAATCTTATAAACATTATAGTGTATATCCTTGTAAAAAACAACAATTATTTCCGTATTTCGCCTAATAATTCTGTCATTTCTGCATATAAAACATCTCTGGATTCGGCACTTAATATGATCGATATATATGGATTACCTGAAGTATCCTTAGATAAAAGCACAAGACAACTTCTTGCTGCTGTCGTTGTACCAGTTTTTCCACCGATAACTGTCACTTTTTCCGGCATTACACAAGTACCATTTAAGTACCAGTTCGTTGATTTTATCGAAATTTCTTTTTCCGCGCCTTTTGCATCATGATAGATTGTATCATAGGAAGTCATGTGAACAATTTCTGTAAAAAGATCATATTTGATTGCTTCATTAAAGATCAAATACATATCATATGCTGTCACATAATGATTATCATCGGTAAGACCATGTGGATTCACAAAATGACTATTCGTAGCTCCTAATTTCTTAGCCTCTTCATTCATCATCTCTGTAAATCCTTCTACAGAACCACCAATATGTTCTGCGATCATAATTGCCACATCATTTGCCGACTGAATGAGCAAAATATGAAGTGCCTGATCAAGTGTCATCGTATCTCCCGGTTTTACTCCGCATAGCGTCGCTCCAGATTCATTGATGATCACGTTTTCAGAAGCGGTCAGTATATCATCCTTGTTGCCATATTTTAAAGCCACAAGAGCAGTCATGACCTTCGTCAGGCTTGCCGGATACAACTTTTCATATACATTTTTTGCATAAAGAACTTCACCATTTTCCACATCAAATAAAGCTGCCGCACTTGCTGTAGGTGTATCGACTCCATCTACTAAGACATCCTCTGATACAACACATAAGTCTTCCGCAAATGCAGAAACCGTATCTTGTGTTTCCGTATTTACAATTCGGTAACTGCTGACAGAATAATCCGGATTGTATGGAAAAGAATAGGCTACATTTCCACACCCTGTCAGTACTGCACAAAGAACAACTATTGCCGTACATTTTCTTATTTTATTTATACATTTCACGCCACTCTAAATCTCCTCTGTCCAGTGATTTAATCAGAAGCTCTGCTGAAGCAAGATTTGTAGCAAGAGGAATATTATGCATATCACACAACTTCACTACATTATTCACATCCGGTTCATGGATTTTTGGTGTCAATGGATCTCTTAAAAAAATGACCAGATCGATCTGGTTGTGCTCTATTTGAGCTCCAATCTGCTGTTCACCACCCAAATGTCCAGCAAGATACTTGTGAATATTAAGATTGGTTACCTCCTCGATCAATCTTCCGGTTGTTCCGGTCGCATACAGCTCGTTTTTACTTAAAATCCCACGATAAGCAATACAAAAGTTCTGCATTAATTTTTTCTTAGCATCATGAGCAATTAACGCAATATTCATAGTCAAACCCTCTCTTAATTAATATTTTCTGCCCTGCAAACGGACATTCAATACAAACCCCATCCCAATATATACACTCAACAATGATGTAAGACCATAGCTGACAAAAGGTAAAGGAATACCTGTATTCGGTAATAATCCAGTTGCAACTGAGATATTCATAAACCCTTGAAATCCTACCAATGCTGCCATTGCAGAAGCAATGATCGTTCCGGCAAGATTCTTTGATTTTTTGGCAATTAAAATACATTCCAATACAATTAACACTATGAGTATAATAACTGTACAACAACCTACAAACCCAAATTCTTCCCCAATGACAGCAAAAATAAAGTCTGTCTGCGGTTCTGAAATAAAGTTACCATTTTTTACCGAACTGATTACGTTCGTTTTGTATCCTTTTCCTAAAAGCTGTCCGGATCCTACTGCAATCATAGAATTCATCTGCTGATAGGCTATCGTATTAGCATATTCTTCCGGATGCAGCCAGGCAAGCACACGTAACCTGTGATATGGTTCAATAAATCCTGCATTGATCAAAACATTGGATTCTGCCGGCTGTAAAATTAGATAAAAGACAGTCACTACTGCCGGTATTGTTATGGCTAAAATCGTGCCGACCAGCTTATAACTGACTCCACCAACAAAGAGAATCACACAGAAAATAACAATGACCATAATACTTGTAGACATATCCGGCTGCTTATAGATCAGCAACAATGGCGGTGCTAAAAGTATGATACTAAGCATAATATATTTAAAAGTATTTAATTGCTCCCTATGTATCATAATAAACTGTGCATAAAATAAAATCAATAGAATTTTAGCAGATTCAGACGGTTGAAACTGAAAGCCCAATATGTTCAACCATCTCTGTGCACCGCCCGTTTCCTTACCAAATAGGGCTACCATGAGCAGCAATGTCAGATTTGCAATGTACATGACCCAATATAATTTTAAAATCACATTATAATCTAAAAAAGAAATAACAATCATAATAAAGATTCCTGCAATCATTCCTATTAATTGCTTTGACTGCACAGACTCTTTTGCACTTCCGATTGCTAAAACACCGATAATATTTAATGCAATCACCATTATAATTAACTTTATGTCATAATCGCGTATCCGGTATTGTTTATGCACGGTAAACCTCCTACTTTCATTGCTTCAAATCCAAGATCGGAATATTGGCGTAAAGTGCCGGATTTTTCATATTCCGACCCTTACTTCCTGTTTTTGTAATTTGAATTTCCATACTTTTTGTATCAATCATCATATATTTGGATATGACTTTTGCAATATCCGTTTTTATCATTTCCATCATCTCCGGCGAGCAGTTTACCCGGTCGGAAATCAATAATATTTTCAGACGGTCCTTTGCGACCTGTCTGGAACTTTTCCTATAAAAAAATCTACTTATAATCATCTCAAACCTCCATGCCAGTCTCAAGAATTTTGGTGCATTTATGACCTAATTCCTGTGGAAAATACCAGTTACCTTTGTCCAAAAGGAAATTCCTTTTTCAAATTCCATAAAAGGTATTTCCTGTCCCATTACACGGCAGCATATATTCTGATATGCCTTGCCCGCCAATGTACTGTTGCCAACCAAAGGCTCCCCCTGATTTGTTGCAATTACCACATTTTCATCATCTGGCACGATACCGATAAGCGGTATAGATAAAATATCGATCACATCCGCAGAAGACATCATGTCTCCCCTGCGTACCATATCCACCCGAAGTCTGTTGATAATTAAATCAATTTTCGTAAATTCATTTGCCTCTAAAAGTCCAATGATCCGGTCTGCATCCCTAATTGCGGATACCTCCGGTGTCGTTACTACCAGTGCCCTGTCAGCACCTGCAATAGCGTTTTTAAAGCCCTGTTCTATACCTGCCGGACAGTCCAGAATTATGTAATCAAAATGCTGTTTCAAATATTCGATCATTTTGATCATCTGGCTTTCATTCACAGCAGACTTATCTTTTGTTTGTGCAGAAGGAAGAAGATAAAGACTCGGATGACGCTTGTCCTTTATCAGTGCCTGTTTCACCCGGCATTTTCCCTCTACTACATCAACAAGATTATATACAATCCTATTCTCCAGTCCCATAACAACATCTAGATTACGCAGTCCGATATCTGTATCGATCAGAACTACCTTCTTTCCCATTGCTGCAAGACCTGTCCCAACGTTTGCGCTTGTTGTGGTTTTTCCAACACCGCCTTTTCCTGATGTGACAACGATTACTTCGCTCATTTTGACATTGCTCCTTTCAAAAGCTGCTGTCACCTGAACACTTATTAATATAAGTCATCCAGTAAATCTTTTGTAATCGGTTCCATTACCACACTGTTATCTTTCACATAGGCAATTTTCGGTTGTACTTTTCGTTTTAATCCCCACTTGCTCTTATTTGCTTTTGTTTTATATTTGAAATCACCGATTTTTAATCTTTCCGGTGCCATTTCAAGCGCTACAATAAAATGATCTTTTTCTCCATTTCCTCCGGCGTAAGCCTCTCCATAAAGCCCACCAAGTATCACGATATCTTTTGTAGAAATAATCGCAGAACCAGGATATACATCGCCTATTACGACGATGCTGGATTCTGTCTCTAATACCTGATGATTTTTTAAAGTTCCTCTGTAGAACTGACCATTATTTTCACCGAGACTGTTCTCCCGCCATTCCTCAAGAGCATAAAAGAGCTCTCTGTTCTTTTCTTCATCCTTTCCTACAATGCAGACGATCTCTACTTCTGAATTTTCTTCAATAGTCTGAAGGATCGCAAATTCCTCTTCTTCGCTTACTTGTCTGCCTTCTATTGACAATGCCATCTTTACTTCACCAAAAAACTTACTTGCTTCTTTAAATTTTGCGGCAATTTCCTGTACAAGTGCATCGAAAGGAACTTTATCGTCTAAATATAAGGATATTCCATTTTGAAAACTTTTTAATTTAACCGCGCTTCTCATTTATAGCCTCCTAGTCGCCACCACCGCTTATTTGCTCTACTTCTGCAGCAGTACCAGTCAAGATTTCTTCTTTTTCTTCCACACCGCCATAATAATATTTTATAACTTCCTTGGTCGTCTGTGCTGCATAATCAGACGTATATCCATAGGCAATACGGGTAGCAATTGCTATTTCTGGATTTTCATATGGAGCAAAGCATACAAATAATGCATGGTTCGCACGTCCTTTTTTCTCTTCTGCCGTACCAGTCTTTCCGGCAACGTTTACGGCAACTTCCTGGAAATAGGATTTGCCTTCCACTACCCTGCGCATACCTTGATGAATAGCATCCCAGTAAGAAGATGACATATCAATCCGATTTCTCACCTCTGCTTCATTTTCATAAAGAAGACTTCCATTCCTGTCAGTCACACGGTCTATCAAGGTAAGATTATAACACGTTCCGCGGTTTGCTACCGCAGTAACATATCGCGCAAGTCCGACAGTCGTATAACCACTATTACCCTGTCCAATCGCAGAACGTACCGGGTCCTGCGTAGAGACCTGTGGTTCATATTCTTCTATTTCTATTCCAGTTGTCTCTGTCAGACCATACAGATCTGCATATTTTTCTAAAGTCTGCAGACCCATTTCTGTATTATAAGTTCCGTCTGACGCAGTACTCAAACGATAGCCGACTTCATAAAAGAAATCATTACAGGAATGTTGAATTCCACCTGTTACATTTAAACTTCCATGTGCGGACGGATAGATCCAACACTTAGCCATTGGATTGATCTTATCAAAGATGCCCGTACAGGAAATCGTAGAAGATGTATCAATTACACCTTCCATAAGTCCTGCTGTCGCGGAAACCATCTTAAAGGTGGAACCCGGTGCAGTTCTTTGCTGCGTCGCATAATTCAATAATGGATTCGCTTCATCATTCAAAAGCTGTGCATAATAATCTGCATCAACACCATTCGCAAGGCGGTTATTATCATATCCAGGATAGGAAACAAGTGCGAGCACTTTACCGTTATTCACATCTGTTATGACCATAGAACCTGCATATGGGTCTAAAGCAAGCTGTGCTGGCGTGATATCCAGATTTTCAATACGATTGATCAAGAAATTATATGGTGTGATCGTTCCGTTATACAGCTTTGTTTCTTCCTCTACATCAACCTCAATAACACCCTGCTCGCAAAGCAAAATACAAACTTCTCTGCCACTGATCCTATCTTTCTTTATCATATACCGATAAATTTTCTTGTAGAAATCAGAGTTATTATCAATTTCATCAATAATATAATCTATGATCTTGTTATATATTTCCTGTGAATCCGAATATGGACTATCTAATTCCAGCTTAGAAACATCAATCCAGTTCATAGAAATAGCATATTCTATATATTCTGCCAAGCTGATCGTTTCTTCTTCTCTCCACGCAATATAAGTAGGATCTGAAGTATCTACTTCGCTGTCCAAAATAATGCCATTTTTACTGAGTACGGAGGTAATATAGCTTTCATAAATCTGATATTCCACATCCAGATTCTGATACGGTGTTCTGCCTTCCTCAAGTTCATTTCGTAGTGTGTTTAAAACACCTGCCTTGTATTCCTCAAATCTTGCATAAACGGATTTTTCCGTTTCACCTGCATTGTCTTCTTTAAAATGACTAAAATCAATTACATTATTGTCAAAAAGAGCAACATACACATCATATATTGGAATCTTAATATTGATACTCTTTGTATTCTCACCCACATTAACTTCTTTTGAGTTTACGATCTGTGAGATCAGAATGCCGGCAATTTTCTGTTCCAAAATGTCATATGCCGCTTCCTGCAGATTTTTATCCAGCGTTAAATAAACATCATTTCCCGCCACTGCTTCTACATAATTGCTTGTCTCAATTACTTTTCCAAGGTTATCAACGTAAACCGTTTCACTTCCCTTAATTCCTTGCAAAGTTAATTCCATATAGGCTTCGATTCCTGATTTACCTACAATATCAGACTGCGTATAATTGTGAGGGCCAGCTTCTGCATTTGGATTTGCTGACGCTTCCAGATCCTGCTGTTGAAGCTCAGCCAATTCTTCTGTGGAAACCTTTCCAGTATAGCCGATAATATGACAGAAATATTCACTATCTACATACTTTCTGATCGTATCTTCTGCAATAGAAACACCGTCCAGCTGTTCACTATTTTCCATAATGACTGCTACGGTTTTTTCACTCACATCAGTTGCCACTGTTGTGGCAATATATTTTTGGAAACTGTTGGCACTCATAGCATAACGAATCGTCAATATTTTCAGAAGTTCTTCTTTTGTATAACCCATGCCTACTTTAAAAGTACTACTGTCATTCGGATCTGTATAATCTCCAATTCCAAATTTGCTCTTTCCGGCAAGATAAGCAACCACTTCCTCCGCCGTTGCTGTTTTTTCGCTATATTCCAATTCATCTATATAAGTATGCCCATAAACATCTGCTAAAAATCGCAGCAACTTACTATCTTCCACCGCAAAAGCAAAAGAGCCATCCTGATCAATTACAATATCAAAATCATTGATAATGACATCTCCGTTCTGCTCGATCATTTTAATAAGTCGATATATGGTATCGTTCAATTGTGCATTCTTGTTTTTTCCTGACTCATAAACATCCTCGATCGTTACCGAATAAGCAAGTTCATTATAAGCAAGCAATTCCCCGTTCTTATCATAAATATTACCTCTTGCTGCCGATACTGTTCTTTCTTTTTGAATTTTCAGCTGAAAGTTATTCAGATAATCTTCACCTTTCACAATCTGAAGCTCAAAGACCCGGTATATCATAAGTCCAGCAAGCGCTAAAAAAACTGCCGCCAGAATAAGAAGTCTGGAATTTACATTATTAAAACTGTCTTTAATTCGATTAAACAAATTTCTTCGCGCTCCTTTTTTCTTTAGATTCCAAACGATAATTGATCTTTAAAATAATCGGATACAGGAATATCGTAACTATCAATGTATAAACGACCTCCGGAATGATCACATGCATCATATAATATCCGATATTTAATCTTCCCCTCAAAAGGAACAAAAACACATAGCAGACAAATCCATATACAAAATCACTGCCAATGATTAGACACATTGGCATTTTAATATCTTCCGGATAAAATTGTCGGTTGAATTTTCCGTTAACAAAACCAATATACATATACACAAGTGCATAAAAACCGATAATATCCGCAAAAAATATGTCTGTAAGAAGCCCACACACAAAACCAATCAAAAGACCTGTTGTCTCGCCTCTCATAAATCCGAAGGAGGCAGTAAGTATAATAAGCAGATTTGGCACAATTCCGCCAAAATCAAGCCAACGGAAAACGGTACACTGCAAAACAAAACAAAAAAGTATTAAAATAGCACTTATAATATTTCGCTTCATAAGCTCCTCCATTCAATTTTTTTAAAGCTTCCGCTATTACTCCTCTATCTGCTGTTTCAATTCCGTAATGACCAGAACCTCTTCCAAATGCTCAAAATCTACTGCTGGTGTTACACAGCCTGATTTCGTAAGATTATTGGAATCTGCCGAAATACTATTGATATACCCAATTAAAATACCCGGCAGATATTTATCACTGATAGAAGAAGTTACGATCTTATCTCCTTCTACTACCTGATTATCTGAATCGATTAACTGACTAAAGGAAATAACCCCCTCTGACATAAGTTCCAGATCACCCGATACGATCAAATTATCGGAAGTGGACAATACTTTTCCACTGACGTTAGAATTATCCGCTATGATCGAAGTAACCTTCGCCCAGTTCGGTCCTACATCCACTACAATTCCTACAAGACCTGCACCCGCCATTACATTCATGTTAACTTCAATTCCATCGTTGGAACCTTTATCAATCACAAAAGAGGAATACCAATTTCCGGCATCCCTTGCAATGATCCTTGCTCCAATTTTTTCATATTCATCGTATTGAGAATCCAACTGATACAGTTCCCGAAGATTATTTAACTCATATTTGTCCTGCTGTAATCTTGTAATATCAATTGTCAGCTCATCAATCTGCTGCTTCAGCTTCTCATTTTCTTCCAATAAATCCTGAATTTCGGAAAGTTCTTCAGAACGATCGTTCATCCAGCTTCCCACTTCACTGATCCCTCTTTGAAAAGGGACAACGATATATCCAGCTATCGTACCTAACGGTCCATTAAACAGCGAAGTATTAAATGTCAAAACAACTAATAAAAGACAAAGAATTGTTAAAATAAAAAGGAGATATTTACTCGGTAAAGTAAATTTCTCTCCCTTTTTCTTAATTACCGGACTCATTATTTACTCATCCCTTCAATTGCATAGGCTACAGACTTATAGTTGTCATCTTTAATAATTTTAGAAAGTCCTACCGCAACACTGGTAATCGGATCCTCAGCCACATTCACTTTAAGTCCTGTTCCGTTACTTACAAGCTGTGCCAAATGATTTACTTGTGAAGCTCCACCCGTCAAATAAATACCATGACGATAAATATCAGCTGCAAGTTCTGGTGGTGTGCGCTCTAATATTACTTTAATATTATCAATAATAGAATTAAAGTGTTCTTTCATTGCTTCATCTACGAGATTTGTCGGAATTTCTCTTTCTACCGGAAGTCCTGTCACAATATCTCTTCCATAGACAACAGCGCCTTTTCCTTCTTTTTCCAGTTCACGTAAATTTACTTTAATACTTTCTGCAGTTTTGCCACCGATGAGAAGACTGTATTCACGACGCACTGCATTACGGATTGCATCATCAAATTTCAGTCCCCCAACTTTGATCAACTTACTCAAAACGATACCGCCTAAGGAAAGAATGGAGATTTCTGTAGTATCATAACCAACATTCACTACAAGTACACCCTGTGAATTTTTAACATCAATATCCAGTCCAAGTCCATCAGCGACCGCTTTCTCTACGACCATGATCTTCTTAGCTTTTACGTTGGAATCTTTGATCAGATCATAAAAAGCTCTCTTTTCCACTTCTGTTACATCCGTTGGTACAGCAACATAATAATCTGCCGGCTTTGTATTTCCTTTGGATAAATCATTCACAAAATACTTGATCAGCGTTTCCATATTTTTAATATCCGCAATGACACCATTGCTGAGCGGATAAGAAATATGAATATTGCTTGGTGCTTTTTCATACATTTCAAAGGCAGAATCACCATATGCAAAAAGAGTATTTTTATTCTCTATTGCGATCATGTTTTTTTCTACCATAATATTGTCATCTGCCCTGTTATAAATTTTAATATTATTGGTACCAAGGTCAATACCGAACACATTGTTTCCCAAAATACTGACAACCCCTTTCTATAATAAACCTGATTCTTTAAAACTGATATATCTGTTATCACCTATAATAATATGGTCGAGAAGTGGTATATCCATCAACTCGCCAGTCTTTAAAAGCCTGTTTGTAATTTCTATATCCTGTCTGCTTGGCTTTGGATCACCACTTGGATGATTATGCAGTACCATAATATATACTGCCTGCATTCTCAAGGCATACTGAAAAGCTTCCCGAGGGGAAACTAATGACGCATTCACCGTTCCCACAGACAAGACCGTTTGTGAAATTAACTGTGCCTTATTATCCAGACACAACAAAATAACTTTTTCTCTTTCTTCATGCCTAAGCTGCTCCATAAAATAATCTGCAACAGTCTTGGGGGCATCAAATCTTAAAAGCGGTTCATTTTTCGCTTTTGCCATCCGCATGGAAAGTTCTGCGATACATTTGATCTTAACTGCTTTCACTTCACCGATTCCCCGAATCTGTTTCAGTTCTTCTACTGATATATGATAAAGTCCCAAAAGTCCTTTATGTGGAGACACAGCTAAATTCAATATCTTTTTTCCAAGCTCAACAGAACTACAATCCTTTGTTCCTGTTCTTAATATAATTGCCAAAAGTTCCGCTTCTGATAAACTTTCTGGTCCATACTTTAAAAACTTTTCGTATGGCAGCTCTTTGTTTTCCTTTAACATCTTTTCTTTTTCCATTCCCGCCTCTTTCTAAACTCTCCGGACAGAAAAAGAAATATGAAATGCCTATAAGAACCGGTATATAATCAATGCAATTACAATGCCAAGAATACTTGCAATCGTAATTTTAATAGTAAGTGCAAAGGTAATCGTCATGATTCCCAAATCCAACACAAATGGATTTATAAGCCCAAAAGTTTGTCCATAATTGAGCCATGTAGATGGGAACAGATTTCCGATAAAACCACCTATTACAATGCCTGCCAAAATTAAAAGGAAACATGCCCAGTTATTTTTCCGCATTATAGTCCTCCATCATCTAAAGTAATTGAAAGGCATTACAAGCTACACTTACTGTATAACTTGAAATACATACTAATGAATAGTTTACCATAAATGCCTTTCAATGTATATAAATTTTCTTACAAATTATCCGACAAAATTCCACTTTCATCTAAAAACTGTACTGTTTTGAGTATGCCAAATTTTGCATGCTGCCATGTCAATCCACCCTGAAAGTACACTGCATAAGGCGGTTTGATCGGTCCATCTGCTGAAAGTTCAATAGAAGAACCGGATACAAAAGCACCCGCCGCCATAATAACATCACTATCATATCCCGGCATTGCCCATGGTTCTGGTACCACAAAGCTGTCCACTGGTGCAGCAGCCTGAATGCCTTTACAAAACTCAATGACTGCTTTTTCATTTTGAAATTCTACTGCCTGAATAATATCATGTCTGGATTCTGTTCCATTTGGAACAACTTTAAAGCCTAATTTTTCATAAAGATTCGCTGCAAAGATTGCCCCTTTTAATGCAGCCGCCGTTACAGTCGGTGCAAGAAATAATCCCTGATAAAAAGAGCTTAATACCCCTAAGGAAGCTCCTACTTCTTTTCCAAGTCCCGGTGAAGTCAGACGGTATGCTGCATTTTCTACACATTCTTTTTTTCCAGCAATATAACCACCGATCGGTGCCAGTCCACCACCCGGATTTTTGATCAGAGAACCGACTACCATATCTGCTCCTACATCGGTCGGCTCGATACGTTCTACAAATTCACCGTAACAGTTATCTACCATGCAGATAACATCCGGTTTGATTTCTTTAATAAAGTGAATCAATTCCCCAATTCTTGCTACAGAAAGGGTAGGGCGAGTCTGATAACCTTTAGAACGCTGAATCGTTACTAATTTTGTCTTATCGTTCAATGCCTTTTTAATATTTTCATAATCAAAGCTGCCATCCGGCAATAAATCAACCTGTTTATAAGAAATTCCGTATTCTTTTAAAGAACCTTTTGACTCTCTGATTCCAATCACTTCTTCTAATGTATCATACGGCTTTCCAACTGGGGAAAGCAATTCATCACCCGGTCTTAAATTACTCATGAGTGCAAGAGCAAGTGCATGCGTTCCACATGTGATCTGTGGACGGACCAAAGCATCCTCTGTATGGAAAATGCTGGCATATACTTTTTCCAAAGTATCACGCCCAATATCATTATAGCCATATCCGGTAGTACCTAAAAGACAAGCTTCACTCACCTTATTCTCCTGCATGGCTTTGAGCACTTTCAGTTGATTATATTCTGCTGTCTCATCTATTTTCTTAAAGCGTTCTGCAAGCTGTTCTTCCGTTGCTGCACCAAATGCGTATACCTTATCTGATATCCCCATTTCTTTATATATATTTTCCAGTTTTAATTCTTCCACTGTTCTGACTCCTTTTGTTGTTTTTCTTTTGCAAACAATTTATAAAATACCATTTTTTCGAGCAAAATTCAATCCTGCTTCGATCGGTTATTCCACCGTTCTACCATAAACTGTAAAATTTTATCTTCTTCATACTCGAAAGCATTTTTATCCACCCAAATGACCTCTTTCTCTCTTCGAAACCATGTCAACTGTCTTTTTGCAAAATGTCTGGTATCCCTTTTTATCAGATAAACTGCCTCTTCCAGACTGATTTCACCATCTAAGTAGCTTAATATTTCTTTGTAGCCAAGTCCCTGCATGGAAACAAGCTTCCTGTCACATCCCATTGATTTTAGTTTCTTTACTTCTTCTACCAGTCCATCTTCCATCATTTTATCCACACGTCTGTCAATCCGCTCATACAAAACAGCTCTATCATCATTCAATACAAAATAACAGGAATCATACGCGGATTGTTTGGCACGCTCTGCTTCATTATGTTCTGAAATCTTCTTGCCGGTAAGTTCATAAAATTCCAGTGCACGGACAACTCTTTTTATATTATTTGCATGAATACTTTCTGCGGATTCCTTATCTACTTTTGCAAGCTGCTTGTGCAAATATTCTGCACCTTTTTCTTCTGCAAGTGCCTCCAGCCGTTTTCGTATCTCTGTGTTTTCTTCATTTTCTGTAAAATCAATATCATAAAGCACTGCCTGAATGTAAAATCCAGTTCCGCCCGTCAAGATCGGAATATGGTTTCTTTCCGTAATTTCCTCGATACACTGCTTTACCTTTTCTTTAAAAATTACAACATTAAACTCATCGAAGGGTTCCAGAATGTCAATCATATGATGTGGAACTCCCGCCATTTCTTCCGGTGTGATCTTTGCAGAACCGATATCCATATGCTTATATACCTGCATGGAATCAGCGGAGATAATTTCTCCGCCGAGCATTTTGGCAAGTTTAATAGATAAATTTGTTTTTCCTACTGCTGTAGGTCCTGTCAATACGATCAAAGGGGTCTTTGTCATATATTTCCTCCCAATCAGACAATTCGCTTAAATTTTTTCTCTATTTCATATTTTGTCATGGAAATCATTGTTGGTCTTCCATGTGGACAATGGTACGGATTATCTAATGCCAAAAGCTGATCCAATAATGCTTCCACTTCTGCAACGCTCATGAACATATTACCCTTCACTGCAGCTTTGCAGGACATGGACGCAATCTTTTCTTCGATCACGACTGCATTTCCTTTTACCGGTCCTTGTGATAATTCATCCAAAACTTCTTCAAACAATTCTTTTTCATTACAACCATAAAGGTCTGTCGGAACAGCGCGCAGTGCATATTCATTGCCACCAAATTCTTCTATTTCAAAGCCTAAGTTTGTAAATACATCTGCATATTCTTTATATACATTTTCCTGTTGTCCGGTCAAAGTAACAACGAGAGGCGGATTAAGCAGCTGAGAAGCTGCCTGTTTTTCCCGCAAGGCTTTTATGAACTTTTCATACTTCACTTTTTCATGTGCCGCATGCTGATCCATGATCATTAATTTATCCTGGTACACAAACAGCCAGTATGTATCGAATATCTGTCCTAAGATTTTATATTCCTGTCTGGCTTCCTTTGTCAGGATTTTTTCTTCAAACAGCTCCATCTGCACAGGTTTTTCTGCTGTTTTTATCTCTGCTACCGTTTTTTCTAAGGCAGCCTGTTCCTCTTTTTCGTTCTGCTCACTTTTATTTTCTACATTTCCAAGCACACGACTCCATACCGGATTCCTGCTATATTCCTGCTTTTTAACCTGTTCGGTTCTATATTCCGTCTCCTCTTTTACTTTTGCCTGTGCAAGACGATTTACTTCAAAAGGTTCCGGAACTGTATATTTTACAGTGTTTTTTTCTTCTTTTTCTTCCGTCAGCACTACATTTGGTATCATTTCCTTTTGCGCCAACGCCTCTGCGATCGCATCCGATACAAATTGAAAAAAAATCTCCCCTTGTGTAAAACGAATATCCATTTTCGTCGGATGCACATTGACATCTATCATTTCCGTATCAATGGAAAAATGTAATACCGCAAAAGGATATTTATGCTGCATCAAATAGCCTTTATAGCCTTCTTCGATCGCTTTTGCGATCAAGCTGCTTTTTATATATCTCCCATTTACAAAATAATTTTCATAATTACGATTGGAACGATTAATCGTAGGCTTTCCCAAAAATCCGGTAATCTTCATGCCGGATTTTTCCTTGTTCACTTCGATTAATTCATTGGCGATATCCCGTCCATAAATTCGATAAATGATTTCCTTCAGATCTCCATTTCCGGTAGTATGAAATTTAATTTGTCCATTTACCATATATTTAAATGACACATGCGGATTGGAAAGAGCCATGTGTTCCATCAAATCTGACACATACCCACCTTCCGTCATAGGCTGTTTTAAAAACTTTCTTCGTACCGGCGTATTAAAAAACAGATTTCGCACAATGATCGTTGTACCGTCCGGCGCGCCGATGTCCTCCAATTCTTTTTGCACGGCACCTTCTATGACATTTCTCACACCAGTTAATGCATTTTTCGTTTTTGTTATCATTTCTACCATAGCAACCGCAGCAATACTGGACAGCGCTTCCCCACGAAACCCAAGACTGACTACACTGGTCAAATCCGAAACACTGCGGATCTTACTCGTAGCATGTCTGACAAATGCTTTTTCAATCTGTGTTTTATCAATACCACAGCCATTATCAGTAACACGGATAAAAGAAATACCACCTTCTTTTATTTCCACGGTAATCACATCCGCTCCGGCATCGACGGCATTTTCCACCAGTTCTTTTACTACACTGGATGGTCTTTCTACCACTTCTCCCGCAGCAATTTTATCTATCGTATCAGTATCTAAAAGATGAATTTCATTCATCCGTTTCACCTCCTTATACGCTCCAACGATTCTTTAATTTGTTTTGTAAACGATATAATGTATTTAACGCATCCATTGGAGTCAGATTCGTCACATCAATTCCTTTTAATTCTTCCAGCACATCCTCATCTTTGACTGTATCAAACAAAGATATTTGTGCCAAATCCACTTCATCGTATTTTTTTACTGTTTTTTTACTGTCACCCTTCATATCTATCGCAATGCTCTGTACTTTTTCTGTAATGTCATTATCACTTAACTGTTCCACAATCTCTTTGGCACGGTCAATGACCATATCCGGTACTCCTGCAAGTTTTGCTACCTGAATACCATAACTCTTGTCCGCACCGCCTTTTACAATCTTACGCAAAAAGACAATATCATCGCCCTTTTCCTTGACCGCGATACAATAATTATTGACATTGCTCATTTTGCCTTCCAGTTCCGTAAGCTCATGGTAATGCGTTGCAAACAATGTTTTTGCACCTAAGATTTTACGGTTACTGATATACTCGATCACTGCCCATGCAATACTTAACCCATCAAAAGTAGCAGTTCCTCTACCAATTTCATCCAGAACAAGAAGACTATTTTGCGTAGCATTTCTCAAAATATTAGCAACCTCGTTCATTTCTACCATAAAGGTACTCTGTCCACTTGCCAGATCATCCGAAGCACCAACGCGCGTAAAAATACGGTCTACAATGCCAATATTCGCACTTTTTGCCGGTACAAAACTTCCAATCTGCGCCAGCAATACGATCAAAGCTGCCTGACGCATATAGGTGGATTTACCAGCCATATTCGGTCCGGTAATGATGGAAATACAATGGTTTCCATTATCCAGATAAGTGTCGTTCTGAATGAACATCTCTCCCGAAATCATCTGCTCAACTACGGGATGTCTTCCATCTTTAATATCTATAACGCCTTTTTCATTTAAAGAAGGACGCACATAATTGTTCCGTTCCGCTACTAAAGACAAGGAAGCAAATACATCTAATTTTGCCACTGCCTTTGCGGTTCTCTGAATGCGTTCGATCTCCATGGCAATGGAATCTCTGATCTTACAGAACATATCATATTCCAACGTATAGAGCTTATCCTCTGCATTTAAGATCGTATCCTCCAATTCCTTTAGCTTTGGCGTCGTATATCTTTCTGCATTTGCAAGAGTCTGTTTTCTGATATAATCCTCCGGCACAAGGTTCTTGTAGGAATTCGTTACTTCAAAATAATATCCGAAGACTTTGTTATATTTAATACGCAGGTTTTTAATTCCTGTACGTTCTCTATCTTCTTCCTCTAACTTTGCAAGCCAGTTCTTTCCTTCTGTCTTTGCATGGCGCAGATTATCAATATTTTCATCAAATCCTTCTTTGATCAACCCACCCTCTTTGATAGCGATCGGCGGCTCTTCAATGATAGAAGCATCGATCAAATGGAAAATATCTTCTAATCCATCAATTTCTTCTTCAATTTCTATAAGCAGTTCCTTTTTAAAGTCTTTTAACACTGCTTTAATATGCGGAAGCATTTCTAATGAATTACGAAATGCAATTAAATCTCTTGGATTTGCTGTCTTATAGCTTACTTTACCAAGAAGTCTTTCCAGATCATAAATAGGATTTAAATATTCTCTGATCTCATCTCTGGAAACGGTATCCCTGTTTAATTCTTCAATAGCATCCAAACGCTTTTCTATCTCTTCCTTATCGATCAAAGGCTGTTCTATATAGCTTCGCAAAGTTCGTGCACCCATAGCCGTCTTTGTCTTATCAAGTACCCAAAGAAGAGAACCTCTTTTTTGTTTCTCACGTAAGGTTTCTGTCAGCTCTAAATTTCTTCTTGTAGAACTGTCCAAAAGCATATATTTACTCGTCAAATAAGGATACAAATGCGTAAAATGACTAAGCGATGTTTTCTGTGTTTCATATAAATACTGTAAAAGTGCTCCGGCTGCCACCATTCCTACTGGAAAATCCTCTATTCCAAGTCCAATAAGTGAGGTGACTTTAAAATGCTTCATCAAACATTTTTTACAGCTTTCATCATCAAAATAGTGTGGTTCTAAAGAGTTTACTGCGATCCTCAGTCTTCCCTTTAAATCTTCTATATCCACTCCGCTGACTAAAAATGCATCGTTGCCTACAATTTCCGAAGGCGTGTATTTATTCATTTCATCTAACAGCTTTCTTGTATCTTCTACCTCTGTCAGATAGTAATCACCGGTCGTTACATCGGCAATAGAAATACCGATTTTCCCTGGGAAATAAGCAACTGACATCAGAAAGTTGTTCTTACTTTCTTCCAATGCCTGTATATTCAAATTTGTTCCAGGTGTTACAATTCTTACAACTTCTCTTTTTACAATTCCTTTTGCCAGTTTCGGGTCTTCAACCTGCTCACAAATGGCTACTTTATAACCTTTTGAAACAAGTTTGTTTAAATAACCATCTACCGCATGATATGGAATCCCACACATTGGTGCTCTTTCTTCCTGCCCACAATTCTTTCCGGTCAATGTAATTTCCAGTTCCTTTGATGCAGTGATTGCATCCTCAAAGAACATTTCATAAAAATCTCCCAATCTATAAAACAAAATGCAGTCCTGATATTCTTTTTTTGTTTCCATATATTGCTGCATCATCGGGGTTAATTCTGCCACGTTTCTCTCTCCTTAGCTGACTAAATGCCAACGCATTTCTTATAATAAAAAGTAAGTGGATAACCTTTACAAGTTACCCACCCATCATAATAACATAATTCAAAAAATATATCCAGCAACGTTTAACGATTTGCCTGAAGTACTTCTGCACGTTTCAATGCATCATCAATATGTACACATATATTTTCTTCTCCAACCTTCTGATCAAAGCCTGCCTTCTGCATAACATGAAGAGGCTGCTCATTCACATGGGAAAGAATCAGTGTAATTTTCTTTTTCTCACATTTTGCTTGTAATTCTTCCAAAGAATGCATTGCAGTCGCATCGATTGCATTCACGCTTCTCATTCTTAAGATCAGACAAGTATCTTTCTCATCCAAGCTGATATTTAAGATCTTATCAGCAGCTGCAAAGAACATTGGTCCACTGATCTCATAGACATGTGTATGTTTCGGAACTTCCCTAAGAGAAAGACTATCCGGATCATCATCCTCATCTATATATTTCCAGCCTTCTACTTCTGTTACATCGCTCATTCTCTTCATAAACAAAATGGCTGCAAGCAAAATACCTACTTCTATCGCTACCACTAAATCAAAGACTACTGTCAATACAAAGGTCGTAACCAAAACAATAATGTCACTCTTTGGTGCTGTTTTGCACAGATGCACGAATTTTCTCCACTCACACATATTGTAAGCGACCATAAATAAGATAGCTGCAATTGTGGGCATTGGAATCAATGCTGCATATGGCATAAGAACAACAAGAATCAATAACAATGTCACAGAATGCACCATACCTGCAATCGGAGTACGTCCACCGTTCTTTACATTTGCAGCAGTTCTGGCAATGGCTCCTGTAGCAGGAATTCCACCAAACAAAGCAGACGTAATATTTCCTGCACCCTGTGCAACCAATTCCATGTTAGAACGATGTCTGCTGTTTACCATACCATCTGCTACTACGCAGGAAAGTAAAGATTCAATCGCTGCCAAAATTGCAATCGTAAAAGCATCCGGTAAAACATTTCTTACATTATCAAATGACAGCTGTGGAACGGATAAGGACGGCAATTTATTGGAAATCTCATATAAATCTCCAATGGTGTTCACATTCATATGTAATCCTTTTACCATAGCGATTCCAACTAAAACGGCGATCAATGAAGGTGGGATTTTCTTAAAGAACATTGGCCATACGATCAAAATTGCCAAACAAACAACACCAACAATAACGGCTTCCCAATTGATCGTATGAATAAAGTCAAATACTGCCTTTAATTTATCCATCGTTTCGATCAATGGTTCTTCTGTCACAATGGTAAGTCCTAAAAAGTCTTTGATCTGTCCAACTAAGATCGTTACTGCAATACCGGACGTAAATCCAGTTGTAATAGTGTAAGGAATATATTTGATCAAGTTTCCTAATCTTAAAAGTCCCATAGCGATCAATATAATACCCGCAAGAATGGTTGCGATAATAAGTCCATCCATACCATTTTCTGCCACAATACCAGCTACGATCGTCGCAAAAGCTGCGGTAGGCCCTGCAATCTGCACACGGCTTCCGCCTAAAAAAGAAATAACAAACCCTGCTGTAATCGCCGTATAAATTCCTTTTTCCGGTGTAACACCTGAAGCAAGTGCTAAGGCAATTGAAAGAGGAAGTGCGATAATTGCCACGATAATACCGGCAATCACATCCTTAATAAACTGTTCTTTTGTGTAGGTCTTCATTACTGAAAACAACTTTGGTTTTAACTTTTCCATAACTGCTCCTCATTTGTTTTTTCAAAGGTTATTTGAAATTAGTAAAAGCGCTATTTATAAAAATTTCGTTAAAATTTTATAAACAACGCTTTTAATTGTAATTCTGCTTTCTTTATTTTTCAAGTACTTTTTTCAATGTGCCATAACATTTTTCTACTCTACGATACTTCCTGTATAATAAAATCCATGACACTCATCCAAATGGACTTTCACGATTTTTCCAAGCAGGCTTTCATCGCCTTTAAAATGTACCAAAATATTATTGGACAAACGTCCCGTCATTAATGTATCATCCTGTTCATTTCTTTCTTCTACAAGTGCTTCCAATGTCTGCCCCTGTAACCGTGCTGCGCGGTCTCTTGCTGTTTCCTGCACCACTGCCAGCAATTTATCAAAGCCTTCTTTTACAACTTCCTCAGGCACCTGATTTTCCATAGCGGCAGCAGGAGTTCCGGTACGCTTAGAATAAATAAAAGTAAAGGCATTATCATACTGTACTTTCTTCACAACATCAATCGTTTCCTCTACATCTTCCAAGGTTTCTCCTGGGAATCCTACAATAATATCCGTTGTGATCGAAATATCCGGAATTTCTTTTCTGATCTTCTCAGCAAGTGCCAGATATTGTTCCTTTGTATAACGTCTGTTCATAGCAGTCAAAATCCTTGTAGAACCGGACTGCAACGGCAAATGTAGATGTCTACATATCTTTTTGGAATTTTTCATTACTTCAATGAGTTCATCCGACAAGTCTTTTGGATGGGATGTCATGAAACGAATGCGCTCCAATCCCTCAATCTTTTCTACTTCTTTAAGAAGCTCGGCAAAGCTCATTGGTTCTTCCAGATTCTTTCCATAAGAGTTTACGTTCTGCCCAAGCAACATGACTTCCACGACGCCATCGGCAACTAATGCTTCTATTTCCCGGATAATATCTTTCGGATTACGACTGCGTTCTCTGCCTCTTACATACGGCACAATACAATAGCTGCAGAAGTTGTTACAGCCAAACATAATGTTGACACCAGACTTAAATGAATACTTACGCTCTGCCGGTAAATCTTCCACAATTTTGTCTGTATCCTTCCATATATCAATGACCATACTTTGATTTTCGAATACAGAACATACCAATTCTGCAAACTTAAAAATATTATGGGTTCCAAAAATCAGATCCACAAACCGATAACTTGTCTTAATTTTTTCAACAACTTCCGGCTCCTGCATCATACAACCGCAAAGAGCAATTTTCATATGTGGATTTTTTCTTTTATTACCATTTAATACACCCAGTCTTCCATATACTCGCTGATTTGCATTCTCTCTGACTGTACATGTATTATAAATGACAAAATCTGCATCTTCTGTTTCAATTAGCTGATAACCGATCTTTTCTAATATTCCCACCAGTTTTTCAGAGTCTTTGGCATTCATCTGACAACCAAACGTAGTAACTGCACAAGTTGGTGTCCGTCCAAGTTCTTCTTTCAGCTCATTCACATAAGCTCTTGCTTTTGCCATAAAATAATATTGTCTCTCTGTCTCATCTGCTGGAACAGGTGCATTCACATCTATTGTACCTAAATCTGTCCTTATCATCTTTCTTTCCTCATCTTGCATAAATTTCTATGATTTTTAATAAGATCTCTACAACCTTTTCCATAGATTGTACACAAATATATTCATATTTTCCATGGAAATTATGTCCTCCGGTACAAAGATTTGGACAAGGTAATCCCATAAAGGAAAGTCTTGCACCATCTGTTCCGCCTCGGATCGGCGTTACAATTGGCTCTACCGAAAGCTCTTCCATAGCCTGTTTTGCATGTTCAATCAAATGCATATGTGGCTCTATTTTTTCTTTCATGTTGTAGTAAGAATCTTTTAAGTTTACTTCCATCGTTCCATCGCCATATTTCTGATTCATAAAAGCGACAGCTGCTAAAAACTTCTGCTTTTTTTCTTCGAATTTATGTTTATCATGATCGCGGATAATATAATCTGCTACCGCCTTTTCCACCGTTCCCTGTAAACAATCAAGATGGAAAAAGCCTTCGTATTTTTCCGTGTACATCGGATTTTGTTCTACCGGAAGCAGACTCTGAAATTCCTGTGCCAAAAGCAGGGCATTTATCATTTTATTTTTGGCATCTCCCGGATGCACACTGCAGCCGTGTATCGTGAGCTTTGCCCCAGCCGCATTAAAATTTTCATATTCCAGTTCGCCCAGCTTACCACCATCTACTGTATATGCAAAATCCGCTCCAAAACGTTTTACATCAAAATAATCTACACCGGCGCCAACTTCTTCGTCCGGCGTAAAAGCAATCCTGATTTTTCCATGTACTATATTCTTATTTTGGCAGAGATAATGTGCCATTGTCATAATTTCACTGACACCAGCCTTATCATCAGCCCCCAAAAGCGTAAGTCCATCTGTAACAATTACATCTTTCCCCATATATTCTTTTATTTCCGGGAAAGCCTCCACGGACAGTTTGATCGCTTCCTGCTCATTCAGTATTATATCTTTTCCATCATAATTTTTTACAATTTTGGGATTTACATTGGATCCGCTTATCGCAGGAGAAGTATCCATATGTGCAATAAACCCTAGCACAGGTATTTCTTTTTCTGTAGTAGATGGTATAGAAGCATATACATAGCCATATTGCTCATCATAATAAATTTCCTCCGCACCCATCTCCTGAAGCTCTTTCTTTAAGAGAAGTGCCAGATTCTTTTGTTTCTCCGTACTTGGAAAGCTTCCGTCTTCTTTTTCTTCTGATTGTGTATCAATTTTTATATACTTTAAAAATCGTTCAACAACTTCCGACATTTTGACTCCTTTTCATCTACATTTCCTTTACTGCATACAGATAGCTTCTTCCTAATTTACCAATCCGCTCGATCACACCTACATAATGTAAGATATGGACTACTGTCTGTGCAAGTTTTTCCGGTATTTTTGCCACTTTCGCAAAATCCTTTACCGTAAATTTTTCTTCCAGCTCATAAGGAATAAAACGCATATAATCTTCCACGCGTTCTATTATGACCTCTTCTACAAACTCTATTGGAATCCGGTCATATCGTTCAGAACCCTTCTTCTTATTTTTACTCCAGCCATTCAATAGTCGATATTCTTCCATATCCAAAAGAACAAAATGCAATCGTAGATTACGATCTTTTAAAAAGGATTTGATCTTATATAATTCTATAAAAGCCAAATACGCATTTCCTGTTTTTGGCGATTTTCTTTTCTCCGAAAGTTCTCCTGTCTTTTCATCAATCCATATGAGCCACTTTTTATGTGGAATCGGATATACGATCGTGACGGGATACAGCGGCAGAAAAGCAGTTAACTTGTTTCTCATTTTATTGAACTGCCGTGTCTGTATTTCAATGATCTCTTCTCCTGTATAAATATCTGCCACATAATTTTCAATCGGAATCTCATGCATATCTTCATCCGGTGCATAAGCATTTTTTAGAACCGCATGCACCGTCTTCTCACTGAGAGTACCAATGCCTTGTCTACTTCTTTCATTTCCTACTATCTTTTGTCTGGCTTTCAAAAAATCTTCGTTTGTCATTGCTTTCATCTATGGTCTGATCTGTCCGTCACCATCAATCGTATATTTGTAAGTTGTCAGCTCCTTAAGTCCCATCGGTCCTCTTGCATGAAGCTTTTGCGTACTGATGCCGATCTCTGCGCCAAAACCAAATTCAAAACCATCTGTAAATCTGGTAGAAGCATTCACATATACACAGGAAGCATCTACTTCTTTCTTAAACGTCTCTGCATTTTCTTTATTTTCTGTAATAATAGCTTCCGAATGCTTGGTTCCGTATTTATTAATATGTGCAATTGCCTCTTCCACATTTTTTACTGTTTTCATGGAAATAATGTAATCTAAATATTCTGTTCCATAGTCTTCTTCTGTTGCCGGAACACACTCAGAAAGAACACTGCATACCTGTTCATCTCCACGCATTTCTACATTTTTCTCTTTTAAAGCTTTCGCAAGCAGCGGTAAAAACGCATCCTTTACCTTTTCATGAATGACTAAAGATTCACAGGCATTACATACTCCAATACGCTGCGTTTTTGCATTCACGATGATCGGGATAGCTTTATCAAAGTCTGCCGTTTCATCAATATAAATATGACAATTTCCTGTACCCGTTTCGATGACAGGAATCGTACTGTTTTCTACAACCGCACGGATAAGACCAGCACTTCCTCTTGGGATCAACACATCTACATAATCTTTTAATTTCATAAATTTAGTCGTAGTCTCTCTATTGGTATCCGTGATCAACTGGATACCATCTTCTGTAATACCTTCTTTTGCAAGTGCACTTCTAATACTTTCTGTAATAGCAGTATTAGAATGGATGGCATCGCTTCCGCCTTTTAAAATGACTGCATTACCAGTTTTAAAACAAAGACCGAACGCATCGGCTGTTACATTTGGCCGGGATTCATAAATAATACCAATGACACCGATAGGGACTCTCACCTTACTGATCTTCAATCCGTTAGGACGGGTAAAGGTTTCTATCGTTTCATTCAGGCAATCTGGAAGCTCTGCAATAATACGAAGACCGTCTGCCATTCCTTTGATACGATCCTCTGTCAGTCTTAATCTGTCGATCATACCGGAATGCATTCCTTTTTCTTCTCCGTTCTTGATATCCACAGCATTTGCCGCAAGTATTTTTTCACTATCCTTTACTAACGTATCTGCCACTGTAAGAAGTGCTTTATTTTTCTCGCCTTCTGAAAGTTTCTGCAAACTATACTTGGCTGCCACTGCATTTTTTCCCATTTCCATTAAATCCATGCCAATTACCGCCTTTCTTAATATTCTATGCTTTCTGTAATGATCCTGTCCGGAATCACATCATGCTCCTCCGTTGGAATTTCTTCTAATATCTGATCTGCAAAGCATACTGCCACTGTAAAATCAGGTACAAAAGAATCTAAAAAACGATCATAAAATCCTTTTCCATAGCCTATCCGATGTCTTTTCTTATCAAATACCACTCCCGGCATAAGCAGAAAAACTTTCCCTTTCTCTTTCTTGAATTTTTCTGCCGTTTTCAAAGGTTCTGGAATATTTTTATAGCCGCTTTGCAATGCCTCTTTTGATGTAAAACGATAAAATTCCATTGTGCCATCATCCTTTGAAATGGGACAATACACTTTTTTCCCATCAAGGACTGCCTGTTCCAAAAAAGGAATCGTCTCTACTTCACTGCCATACCCGATAAAGCCTAAAACGCAATCCGCTTCCCGATATTGCTTTAAACAGCAAAGTTTTTCGATGATTTTTTTGCTTTTATCCTTCCGCTCTGTTTCCGACATCTGATTTCTTTTTTCTAAAATCTGTTTTCTAATGCAGATTTTTGTTTCCATATTTCTCACCTAAATTCGTGACTGTACCATCCTCATTTTGAATAGAAATATTGTTTAACTGTCCACGCAGATTTGCACGAACACTGGCAACATATTCACTTCTAAGCTCTGCCTGTTCCTTTTTTTCTTCGTCAGTCAGTCCTTCTGCCTGCGATTTATGATAAAGCTCATTAATTCGCTTTATTTTGTCTTCCATACTCATTTATGCAATTCCTCCACAAATCCCGGTAAGTCAAAACCTTCATCCGGATTTTTCAAAAAGAGAGTCCCTATATTTTCTCCCTCTAATATTTTATGTATTACGCGTACGTCCTCGCTATTTGCGATCACCATATCAATATCAGATTTGGTCGCAATCGTAGCCGCCTGTAGTTTCGTATTCATACCACCAGTTCCAACAGAGCTTCCTGTGCTTTCTTTTCCCATATGCATCAATTCTTCTGTAAGAACAGGTACTGTTTCAATAAATTTTGCATCCGGATTGGTTCTTGGATCATCCGTATATAGACCATCGATATCCGATAGCAGAATCAACAGATCGGCATCTACGAGTGCTGCAACGATTGCAGACAATGTGTCGTTATCACCTATAACGATCTCATAGGTCGCAACTGTATCATTTTCATTTACAATCGGAATCACTCCAAATTTTAAAAGTTCTGAAAAAGTATTATGTGCATTATAGCGATTCAGGTTATCTACGATTGTATTTTTCGTCATAAGAATCTGTGCAGTCGTTTGATTATACTCTCCAAAGATTTTCTGATAAGTCATCATTAATCTTGCCTGTCCAATTGCTGCACACGCCTGTTTTACAGCAATCGGATTATCTATATCATCCATATTCTTCAGATGGATCGCTTTTTTTCCTACTGCAATTGCCCCGGAACTTACTAATACCACATCTTTACCCTGATTGCGGATATCGCACAATTCTCTTACAAGCATTTCTAATTTTATATAGTCTAAATCTCCAGTTTCTTTGTGCTGTAATGATGAAGAACCTATTTTTATTACAATCCTTTTTTTATCCTTCATCATTTCTCTTAAGCCATTCACGTTGCTTCCTCCTCACAAAATCATTCAATTGTATTAGTATACAATGGTTTAAATTCTCTTGCAATGCCTTCTGCAATTTTCATGCCATCCATTGCTGCAGAAGTAATTCCTCCTGCATAGCCTGCTCCCTCACCACAGGGATATAGTCCTCTGACTTTCGACTGGTTCGTTTCATCCCTGCAAATACGAACCGGTGAAGATGTCCGGCTTTCAATTCCATCCAAAAAAACTCTTTCATCTGCAAATCCTGGAATAATTCTGTCAAACTGTTCCATTCCTTCAACAAAAGCCTGGTTCAATTGCTTTGGCAAGATTTCAGAAACCTTGGAAAACTGATATTCTCCTTTGATCTGTGGTTCAAAATTATCCCAGATGGTTTCATGCATTTCTTTCTGTCTCACATTTTGTATGACTTCCCTTTTATCCTCTTGAAAGACTTCCCTTTTAAAATCCCCGTAACGTTCAACCGGAACCTTGCCCTGACCAATCTGGAATGCCTTTTGCTCCAGTTTTCTTTGGAAAGCAATTCCTGCAAGTGGTCCTTCTCCCTCAAAATCATCCGGTGTTACCGAAACAATGATCGCACTGTTTGCATTCTTTCCATCTCTTCCGCTATAACTCATACCGTTTACTGCCGTTCTGCCTTCCTCAGAAGACGCATTAACAACATAACCGCCCGGACACATACAGAAGGAATACACCCCACGTCCGAAAGAAGTCTTTGCCGTTAACTTATATGCCGCTGCCGGAAGTTTTTCCTTTGTCTCTCCATATTGTGCTGTTTGAATCAATTCCTGCGGATGCTCTACACGAAGTCCTACTGCAAAAGCTTTTGCCTCCATAGGGATTTCCCTATGGAAAAGAGTTTCAAACGTATCTCTTGCCGAATGACCAATTGCAAGGACCGCATGGTCTGTTTCTAACCAATAGGTTTGCTCTTCTCTGTCTTTCACAAGCAGTGCCGTTAACTTATCATTTTCAATTTTAAGGTCAACTACCTGATTGCCAAAACGTACCTCTCCGCCCCACTGCAAAATACGTTCACGCATATTTTTTACAACATTCATCAAAATATCCGTTCCAATATGCGGTTTTCCGTCATACAATATTTTTTCCGGAGCACCATTTTCTACAAAGATAGAAAGTACTTTTTTGCTTTTTCCATCTTTATCCTTTATTAATGTATTCAGTTTTCCATCGGAAAAAGTTCCCGCACCGCCTTCCCCGAACTGCACATTAGAATTTGGTTTTAGTATTCCATTTTTCCAAAACTCTTCCACATCCTGTTTTCTTGTTTCCACCGCTTCACCTCGTTCCAAAACGATAGGACAATACCCATGCTCTGCAAGAAGATAGGCACAAAAAAGTCCTGCTGGTCCACTGCCAATGATAATTAGACGTTTTTCTAATGTCTTTTCTCCACTCTCCGGGAAACAATATTCTTCTTTTTGGACAAGTGTTACTTGATTATTTTTAGCTCTTTTTACGAGCATGCCTTCTTTTTTTGCTTCCACTTCTGCTGTAATGCTGTAAAATATTTCTGGTTTCTTTCGTGCATCGATTGAACGCTTTGCAATATGAATGGAAAGAATGTCACTTCTTTCCGCTTTTAAAAGCCTGCATACCTTCTTTTCTAACATCTCTTCCGTGTAATGGAGCGGAAGTTTTATCTGATTTATTTTTATCATCTTATTTTTTTCCTTTTCCTGCAAGATACCCAGAAGTCCATGCCCACTGCAGATTATAGCCACCGCATCTTCCGTCCACATCCAAAAGTTCTCCAGCAAAGAACAATCCTGGAACGAGCAAAGATTCCAAGTTTTCAGAAACTTCATCCATACAAACGCCTCCTGCACTGACTTGTGCGTTTTCAAATGGATTGGCTTCGGTTACTTGTACCTCAAAATTCTGTAACAGGTAAAATACTTTTTCCCACTTTTCCCGATTATCATCTGTAATGACCTCTTCCGGTTTCAGTGCTGCCATTTTGATAAAAAGCTGCATGATCTTCTTATTCGTAATACCTAAGAAAAATTCTTCTGCACACTCTCCTTTTTTTACCTGATATCTTTTATGTATAAATTCATTGTACGCTTCTTTCGTAAAGTCAGGCAAAAAATTCATCGTCACTTTTACGTTTTTTCTCTCTTTTAGGGCTTTCGATGCAAAACGACTGAACTGAAATACTGGAATCCCCGAAATTCCATAATCAGTCAGCTGTAATTCCCCTCTTTCCTTTTGGCATTTCTTTCCAGAAATAAAAAGAGTCAATTCACAGTCTGTCCTAACGCCGGCAATCTGCTTGAAAAAGGCTTCTGCACACCGAAGCTGCACAAGTGCAGGAACCGGTTCTGTCACCCGATGGCCAAAAGATTTTGCAAATAAATATCCACTGCCGGATGTAATCGCCTTTGGTCCAGCCTTACTGCCACAAGCAAGAATGACTTTATCAAACGTTTTCTTTTCTTTTTTTGTCTCAACATGAAATTTCTCATTTTTCTTGACAATCTTTCGCACTTCTTCCTCTGTCTTTATGACTACTCCTGCTTTCTCACAGGCAAACCTTAAAATATCAAGTACCGTTGCAGCCTGCCCACTTGCAGGATATAAATAGTCATCTCTGTTTTTTATAAGCATTCCCTGCTCTTCAAAAAAAGCTATCGTATCCTCTACATTAAATCGCTCAAAAAACACGCCAAGATCACGCTTACTATCACTTCTAAAACAATCTGCTGAAAAATCCAAATTGGAAAAATTACATTTTCCATTTCCAGTCATCAATATCTTTTTTCCCACTCTGTCGTTTTTTTCATAGACTGTGACAATCCCATTATCTTTTCTTGCAGAGAGCGCCGCCATCATACCCGACGCACCACCACCAATAATCGCAATTTCCATCTTATTCAAATCCTTCTTATCGTCCTTTAAAACTTTTAATTTGCTCTATTCTCAACTGGAATATGTCTCCAAAAAATCATATAATTCTTTTTCACTTTCCATATATTTATTCAACATTATTTCAGCTTGTATCCTTTCCGGCAGCGTATTTAATAAAATCGTTGTATCCATATATACTGTCTTCAGATCTTCATACATAACAGCAACATAATTATCCTTCACAGTCAAATAATAATGTTGTGCTTCTTCCGAAAAGAAATAATTTTTACGAATGACAACCTTTTCTTTTGAAAAAGATTTTACTTCAACACTGACAAATCCTTTATTTTGCTCTGCCAGTGGCGGACTCTGTTCATAGCTTTCCATTGCTTCTATGAACCTGTCCCGATCCATGCCAATGTACTGTTCCGGAATATTCCATGTTGTCTCTACGCTGCTTCCATCCATCAAATCCGTTTCTATAATAACATATTGTGTATCAGAAGTTAAAATTTGTTTTTCTTCCGCAGCGACCTGTTCACTATCCGGCTGTTTTCCCGGATAAAAAATACTTTCCATATAATAAAAAGAAAATCCGCCTATCAAAAACATACAAAGTGGATACAGAAAAAATAAGCCGATACTTTTTGCAACTTTCATTCAAAACCTCCATGCTGCCAGTATTATCCCTGTTATCAGTATCAGCTTATCTTTTATATTTATTCATTTTTTAAAAAAGATGTAAAATTTTTCCAAGATTTCCAAGCCATTTTCCACCGGAAATTTTTGAAAGTTCTTTTTCGTTGACACCCTTCAATGCAAATAAAAGCGCAACATATCCAATACATCCTAAAATAATGCAAACAATCGATGTGATCATTCCGCCTGCTTTTTCAAGCATGGCTCTCGCCAGAAGCATGTCCAGTATACCGGCAATTCCTGAAGCCAGCAGTGGAATTGCAAACATTCGTATGTACTCCGGTGAATACTTCAGATAACGAAGTACAGACATTCCATTTAAAATTGCCATCAACCCAAAACAGATCATATATCCATACGCTACAGAAGCAATTCCGAAATGCATAACGTGCAAAAATAACATGGTTGCAACCAGTTGCACGCTAAAAGCAACGGCACAATTTATCAATGCTTTTCTTTGTTTTTCTAAAAGCTGCAACGTATAAGTAAAAAATAACGCACATGGAATAAGGAAAATCAAAGAGGAACTTACTTGTAATAAAAATACCGTTCCATTTGCTTTTTCAAAAAACATATTTGTAATTGGTTCAGCCAATGCTGCCAGAAAAACAGACATCGGAATACCATATATCCCAAAAGTATGAAAGGCACCTGCAAAAATATCTTTCACAGCACGATATTCTTCTCTCTTATGATAGTGTGTGATCGCTGCCAAAGGTTTTTCCATTGTCAGGCTCAAAAGGCAGACGCATATTCCGATGATCACGCAGTATTTCCCATAAAACGAACCATAATGCACCGTGTAATTCTGCATTGTATTTTTGCCAACATATTGTATGTAAAGAAGCATATTCACGTAAACAATGCCCTGTACCAACAGCAAATAAAAAATATGAGGAATACCGGAAAGGAAAACATTTTTCATAATTTCCGAGTAGGAATCCAATATTTTTGAATTGTCTTTGCTTAACTGTTTTTTAAAGGTACTTGCATACATTCTGTTAATAAATATCAAAAATAACAATACGAAAAGCTGCGCCATCACAATTCCACAAATGATTCCTGCTACAGCATATGCCGGTGCATAATTGATGTTCTGCACCAAATCGCCTATTTTCTCTCCATAATTGTAAAAAGTCCTTCCGAAAATAAGTCCAAATCCTAATGCAAAAATCTGTTCCAGAATCCGGGATATATTTGTAGGAACTGTCGTCCCCATTCCCTCAAAATAACCACGGTACGCACTTATAAAAATAGAAAGCAAAATGGCTGGTGCTATGATCCATAAGGCAAGTGCCGTAAGCGGTTGTAAAAGCAATTTTTCTGCGACTACTTTGGCTAACGCTACTTCTAGCAGGCAAAGCACAAGTCCAATGCCGCCTCCAAACATAAGCGTTGCCTTTAATACTCTGTCTGCATTTTTAAACTGTCCTTTTGCAATTCTTGCGCGAACGACCTTTGCCTCTGCCTGTGGAATATACCAGCTTAGGATCAGCAAAATAAAAACGAACATTTCATAAACCGCTGCATAATATCCCAGACCTATTTCATCGAGTAACCCCGAGAACAGCAGCCTTCCTAATAAAATGATCAAATTTGATACCATAATTGCAAATATGGCAGTATTCCCCCGCGGAACACCTTTTTTTATTTTTTTTCTTCCAGTGTTTTCCATACTATTTCTCCACACAACTATTACGAATCTATCCTCTAGTAATTCCGAGTTTACTTAAAATACTTTCCTGCTTATCTTCCATCTGTTTTGCCTCTGCTTCTTCCATATGGTCATATCCACATAAATGTAGCATGCTATGCGCCACTAAAAAAGCAAATTCTCTTTTCTCGCTATGTCCGTAATTTTGAGCCTGCTCCTTTACTTTGTCTACTGAGATGATAATATCTCCTAACACAAGTTCTCCTGTTTCAGGATTAAAGCAGTCCGCTTCATTTTCTGCTGCATTTTCAAAATCCGAAGGGCTTTCATAAGACAAATTAGGAAAGGACAATACATCTGTCGGTCTATCAATTTGACGATACTGCATATTGAACTGATGAATTCCTGCATTATCTGTAAGCAATACATTAATCTCCGATTCAAATGGACAATCCTCACTGTCAAGAACCGCCGCCATTACATCTCTCACCGTATCTTCTACCGAAAAATCAAATTCAACTTCTGTTTCATTCTCAACGTAAAAAGTCATAATACAATTTTTCCTCCACAAAAATCTTCCTCATAGTTTGTAATTCTGAATAGGTGATCAGATTATCCTTAAGCAGACCTCCTTCCATCTTCTTATGGAAAATCTTATCAACAAGTTGTGTATAGTCTACTGTTGCTTCTTTATCTTTTGCAAAAATTTCCTGCAAAGCACCGATAACTTCATCTGCAAATACAACGACCACCGTTTCTTTTTGCTTTGGTTCCTTTACATCCAGACATTCTTTTAATACATTCTTCACTTCTATCGGGAATTTGTGCTCTTCACAAATTTCTTTTACATTTTCCCAATTATTTTCTCCTCGTAATGTACCAATCTTCAGATAATAGGAAGCAGCCTTTGTCACCATTTCATTTAAATGTAATTTTTTTGCTATCCTGTCACTTAAATAAGCAGTATGTATCGTATGATAATATTCTTCTCTGTGTTTTTCCTTCAATTCAACCATAAGTGGATATTCCTGATCGTTTATCACCTGGTACTTATCACGATACTGATTCACAATAAGATAATTATATACTTTTAAAATCGCCGCTAACATAATAGCACTGATAACAACATTAATGACCGGAATAACAAACAATTCTACAGTCAGTTTTTCATTGACAAACAGCACAATATTGGCAGTCTCGCAAACAAATAAGAACAATAATGACAGTAAGGTTGGCACACCAACATCAAATGCCTCGTCCACATTTTGAAAGAGCGTAATGGCAACAACACCACTCATGAAATAGAGTATAAAAATCTCTGTTCCTGCAGAAGACGTGAGAAAAACTGTTATCATCAAAAGTACACTTCCTGCTGTAATTCCACATGCCATATTACTGAAACAGGCAAGAGCCATAAAAATCACCATATATGGCCAACCGGAAGCTGGTAAGACTGGAAGTGCAACTGCAAAAAGCAGTCCTAACATATATACAATTACAAATCTTCCAAAAATTCCCTCATGTTCCTTTTGATAATCCAATCTTCCTTTTTTGGCAGATACAAAAAAAGTGTATAATACGACCAATGCTCCCATTACAGCCATGACCGTATTACGAATGATCTGATATTCATTTTCCATATAAAAATAGCTGCAACCAAATACTGCTCCCCCAGTCAGCACAACGATAAGTGCTGACATAATGCTGTTAAAAAGCAGCTTCTTATTTTTTTCTTTCACCTCGTGACTCCCTGCTTCTATGATATTTTTCTTTTGCTTCATAATCATCATAAGCTTTTACAATTTTTTGTACAAGCGGATGTCTCACAACATCTTTGCTCGTCAGATTACAAAATTCTATGCCTTCTATTCTGGAAAGCACACGAGTTGCTACATCCAAACCCGATTTTGTTCCTGGTGCTAAATCCTTTTGGGAAGCATCACCAGTAATGACTACCTTTGAGCCAAATCCGATTCTTGTTAAGAACATCTTCATCTGTGCAGGTGTCGTATTTTGCGCTTCATCTAAAATAATATAAGCATTGTCTAACGTTCTTCCTCTCATGTAAGCAAGCGGTGCGACCTCAATCAAACCTTTTTCCATATTTTTTGCAAAACTTTCTGCACCCATGATCTGATAAAGAGCATCATACAATGGACGTAAATAAGGGTCTACTTTGCTTTGCAGATCTCCCGGCAAGAAACCCAATTTTTCTCCCGCTTCAATTGCCGGTCTCGTCAGAATGATCCTGCCAACTTCTTCATTTTTAAAGGCTGTAATCGCCATCGCCATAGCAAGGTAAGTTTTACCGGTTCCCGCCGGACCTAAACCAAAAACAATCATATTATCGCGGATCGCATCTACATAATGCTTCTGACCTAATGTTTTCGGTTTTACCGGTTTTCCGCTTACCGTATGGCATATGCATTCTTTATCTATCTCAACTAACTCTTCTTCTTTATTTTCCATACCAAGTGTGATCGCATAATCCACATTCTGTTCCTGGATTACGTTTCCCCTTTTTGATAATTCTACAAGCTGCTTTGTAATACTGGCAGCCTTATTTACGTTTTCTTCATGACTACCAATTATTTTCAGTCCACCATCGCGGTCTACTATAGAAACATGAAAATCATTTTCTACTTTTTTGATGTGACTATCATACAGACCAAAAATATTTCTCATATGCTCTGCTGGAACTTCTATAATACGTTCAAATTTATTGTCCATTCTCCTCGTCCATTTCATAACTGTCTATCGAAACCGATTCGCCCGTCTTTTCAATCACATGAAAAGTTGCGGTTGCTACCCAGTCCGAATCATTCTTTTCTATTTTAACATCTTTTTCAATAAATTGTACCCCTTTTTCCTCTAAACTTGATACAAATGTGTTAATTTCTTGATTAAAATGCTGTTTTACCTCTTCTTTTGTGTAATTTGTCATTACCGGATTATATTCTTTATAAATATCCATCCCATAAAAAATAGGCAGAAACCATTGCTCCAATGCCTGTACTTGTCTATGCGACTCTGTAATATCACAATTTTCTTTATTATGATAATTCGGAAAAACAAGTTCTTTTTCTCCTACTTTGAAATAAATGCTTTTATATTCATTTCCCGTATAATTGTGCAAAATATATGCAATCGGCATCGATACACAAAATTGATAATCACACTCCAAATATACATCTGCATCTGCCTGATACAAATGATACTTTACAATTTCTCCTGCATCATTATATATCGGCACCTGACCGGATACTAAAATATCGCCTTTTTTCACCTCATCCCCTTCCTTGACGAGAGGTACTCCATTTCTAGTAATGATTGACGTTATTTTTCCATCTTTTGATGCTGCTAAGTGAGATTTTTCTTCACTCTTTTCTTCTGTTTCTATTAGTTTGTCATTTTCTTTTATCTGTATCCATAATCTTGTTCCCTCTATCTGTACAGAGGTCCATGTAACTAATGAAAATTCATTTCTGATCTCTTTTTCCAGATCTTCCACAGAAACAGAACGTTTTGAACTTCCTATCTGCACTTCATTTTCCAATAAAAAATCTGTTATTTGTTCTGTCGTGATTACCTGATTGCCTTCAATATCAATTTTCCAAATATATCCTGTTGTCCAAAATAGAAAAAGAAACATCCCAACAATTCCAAGCAAAAAGAAAATATGCAATTTAAGGCGTGGTACAAAAAAAGGCAGTCCATATCTTCCAAGCACTGCCACTTTTGTTCCTGTCTTTCTCACAAAGGGTCTTATTTGAAAGTACCCTTTTAAACTAATATTCATATTATAGCTTTCTGCCCCGCACTTCTCGATATTCCATAACAGAATATTGTGATTACAGCACAGATTCATGAATCGCTCCGGTGAGTATCCCCATACTTTTATCCTGAGGTATCCTTGTAAAAAACGAAAAAATCCTATCACTCAGGCTTCCTCCACTACATATATTGAACACAGGAAATACATCCACTTATTTTCATGTCTTCATTTGTATAATAATCAATATGAAGCCCCTTCCCTTCAAAACAAATCTGACAATTTTTCCCCTGTATCAGAATGTGGCAGTTATTGTACTCTAAAATCCCCCTGTAATTTTCTATATATGCACTTGCATTCCCAGTCACAGTCAAAACAGAATCGCCCATTACAATATCTCTTGGGATCTTCAAAGACTCTACAATAAATTCTTTTGTTTTATTTCCATTTTTCTTCTTATTTTCTCTCATGATATACTATATGATAATTCATGAAAAAAATGTTATGCTTTCACAATTCCTTTTATAAAAGCAGTCTGTTCCGGTTTCTTATCCGAAAAAGTAATTGCCTGTAAGAAACGCTCTTTTGCAGCTTGTGTTTTTTCTTTAGAGTTGCTGAAAATTTCTGCTAAAACTTCTCCCTCTTGTACATAAGCTCCTTTTTTCTTTTTCAAAAGAAGTCCTACCGTTAAATCAATACTACTTTCTTTCGTCTCTCTTCCGCCTCCTAAAACAAGCGAACAATTTCCGATCTCTTCACAATTGATATGTGCGATATAGCCCGTTTGTGGTGCTACTATCTTTTCAATCATAGAAGCACGATCAAATTTCTCCGGATGATATACATAGGAGTCATCTCCTCCCTGGGCTTTAACAAACTGTGCTAATTTTTCTAATGCTTTCCCATTTGCAATAACTTCTCGAAGCATTTTTTCTGCCTGTTCTTCATTTTCTGCAGCTTTTCCGGCAACTAGCATATAGCTTCCCAAAGTAATGCAAAGCGTCTCAAAATCTTTCGGACCATTTCCATGCAAAGTAGCAATCGCTTCCTTCACTTCTAAAATGTTCCCCACGGCTTCTCCTAATGGCTGATCCATATCCGAAACAACTGCAATCGTTTCTTTTCCGGCATTTTTTCCAATTTTCACCATTTCCTCTGCAAGCGCAAAAGCATCCTGCTCTGCTTTCATAAAGGCACCGCTTCCAGTCTTCACATCCAATACGATCGCATCCGCTCCTGCCGCCAGTTTTTTACTCATAATTGAGCTGGCGATCAAAGACATATTATCCACTGTAGCTGTCACATCCCGTAATGCATACAGCTTTTTATCCGCCGGCGCTAAATCCTTAGTCTGTCCCATTATTGCAATGCCATTTTTTTGTACATTTTCAAAAAACTGCTCTATAGAAATTTCTGTAGAAAATCCCGGAAAACTTTCCAACTTGTCAATCGTTCCTCCGGTATGCCCAAGTCCTCTACCACTCATTTTTGCAACTTTAATTCCACAAGCTGCTACCATAGGCGTCAACGCAAGGGACGTTTTATCCCCAACACCACCTGTCGAATGTTTATCTACCTTGATTCCGTCAATTGCAGACAGATCCAGCACATCCCCACTATGCTCCATGGCAAGTGTCAGAAAAAGGGTTTCCTCCTCTGTCATCCCCTTAAAATAAATCGCCATCATCATGGCGGACATCTGATAATCGGGAATACTGCCCTCCGTAAACCCTTTCACCATAAACTCAATTTCTTCTTTGGAAAGAATTTCTCCATTCCGTTTTTTCATGATCAAGTCATACATTCTCATAGTTCGTTTTCACCCTTTCCATACAACCCAATTTATGCACTAAAAAAGTAACACCTAACCCTATTACAATTCCAACTAAAACGTCGGTTGGATAATGAACGAACAAATACATTCTTGAAAAGGCAATCAATCCTGCTAAAATAAAGGCGGCAATTCCCCACTTTTTATTGGCGTACCAAATGGATAGCGCTCCCACAAAACTATGCATAGAGTGACCAGATGGGAAAGAATAATCTTTGGGATTCGAAATTAAAAGCACAACATCTGGATTGACCCAGCAAGGGCGCTCTCTGGCAATCACATTTTTCAAAAAAATATTTCCAATCAAAAAACAACATACAAGTGAAACTGCAAAATAGATTCCACATTTGCGATATTTTTTCGTACAAAGCATGATAATACATACGATGATCCAAAGCATTCCTGCATTACCAAGCACTGTTATTTTCGAGAAAAAGAAATCCAATACTGGATTGTGCAATTCTTGTAAAAATAATAAAAAATCCATCTCCATTTGTTATTCCTCTGTAGATTCTTCTCCATCCAAGTCTTCTCCACCTAAGCTGAAAAAGAATGCTTTGTTACAAACATACTTTTTACTTACAAATGAAATTTCCTGTTCCTCTGTAAGCTCCTCTAATTTTTCTTTTATAGTATCTGTATCTTCCATAAGACAATATAATTCCAGTTTTCCATTGTCATTTTCTACTATAATTTTTTCAATCTCTCTTGTATTCGCATTATCCAGCATATGTTCTGCCTCTTCTGCCACATATACCGCCATTATTTCAGAGTCTGAGATCACGGCTTTTTCTTCTTCCGACTCTTCCGGAGCACTTGCATATTGTGCAACAACTTCACTGAATCGTACCATATCTTCTTTCGTTTCAAACTCAAAGACAAGATCGTACATTAATGTTCCAACAATTTTTGTTTCCTTTTCTTCTTTATCTTCTGAATCTTCCGCTGCTTTTTCCGCTTCTTTTTCCGCTTCTTTTTCTGCCTCTTTTATATCCTCTTTCGTGATGACCATTTTAGGCTCCAGCTGCACTTTTACGACTATGTTTTCACTATTTAACAAGCCTATGAGCTGTTCCATATGTTCTATAGATGTATGACTATAACATATTGTTAAGGAAGGAAGAAATCTTGCATCATACTCTGCTTTTTTTAATATACATTTCTCAGAAATTTCATCCTTCAAAATGTTTGCCGCTGTTTCATTCAGTTCTTCTTCTGCAAATGTCGGATACAATCCATATAAGAAACGCAGATCTGCATAAATATTTTTATCATTGGAATAGCCAATATAATTTCTACCTTTTCCACACATATTGGCAACTGCCATCAATAGATCTGCCTGTTCTTCTTCTGTCAGTTCCCCATTCAAAGCATTTTGTGCCATCTCTTCGTTCATCATTCCTAAATCCAATGCACAGACAAGATAGCGATAATCCTGTTTTTCCTCTGACTTATTTTTATTGTTAACATTCAATCCATAAAATGCCAATCGCTCTTCTACCTTTTCTTCCGAATAAGTCTGCGCTAAAGGCTCTTTTTCTACTGCAATGACCGCAGCTTTTATCATATCCATACAAGATAATTTTTCTTCTGTTTCAGCTTCCTCTTTTTCTCCTTGCTCTGTTATTTCTTCCTCTGTCTCTTCTGTAGTATCCTCATCACTGTCTTTATTCATTGGACAGATTTTTTCCAAAGATTCATAAAAATCCTCTTCTTCCAAGGAGATATCAAAGTAATATGCTAAATATTCTGTTGTTTTTTCAATTTCCTCTGTGTCATCAATGTTTTCGGTCAGAGATGTATCCCCCGAAAGTGCATCTGCCTCGAATTTCTTGCCAGCAGTATAAACAGGAATATCCCTTTCTTCTGAAACTACTTCTAAACTTTCTTTTTCTACATCCTTTCTTGCAATGCTACAAACAGCTACAAGACAAATACCAAGACCTAAACTATATACTAATATTTTCTTTTTCATCATATATCCTCATTTTACATCATCTTAACTATTACTGTTTCCTTCTGATAAGAGGTGGGAAAATACCAATTTTTACTCCGATCATATGGAAAAACAAAGTCAGTCCCACGAAAGCAGCTAAAGCTACAACTGGAACCAAAATTTCTATTGCCACAAGTGCTCCCATGACCAATCCCTGTGGAACAGTCTTACTGTGACCCGCATCACCATCCATATCAATATAAAAGTCATCAATCACTTCATAATCTCTACATTCTCTCTTAATCAAGTTATAGGCTTCACAATCCTCGTCATACACACACTCACCTACTGGAAGGATACATTTGTCATAGTCTTCCCCATCAAGTTCCTGAATGGCATCAAAATTGATCCGCATAGCAACGATCTTTCCATTTTCCAGTTCCATCATATGCCACTCATATTCCTCTCCTGTGACGGAGCCTCTATTCACTACTTTTACATATTTTACTTCCATAGTAAAAGTACCATCTACGTTGCGAAGTGCTTCTTCCGTAGGCTCGATTCGAAGCGTATCCGAAGAAGCAGCTCCGCCAATTCTCCATCTGCAAGTTCTGTCCCGCTATCTGAAAATAAGGCTTCTCCTACTGCATCAAATCCTTTTGAAATAAATCCTGTCTTTTCATCTAATTGGTATATGCCAACTATACATAACATTGTTAAAAAAAAGCATATCGCCATATCCCATCTCATTCTTACAACTCTCATTTGTCTTCTCTCCCTACCTTTTATTTACTCTTTTATACAGTCAGTTCAATCTGATTTCCCTCTATACCGACTATACAGCTCTCATAATATCCATCTCCAGTAACTCTTGGTCCACTGACAACATCATATCCATCTTTTTTCAGTTGCTCTGTCAAACTGTCAACCTTTTCTTTACTTCCTACACGAAAAGCAATATGTACAAAACCTGTACGCTGCAATCCTTTTTCCTCATCCTGCATTCCTGGACGATTCATAATTTCCAACCTTGTTTCTCCGTCAAAACTCAAAAAATAAGAACGAAAATCTGTTTTTTGATTGTGATAACCTTCATTCGACCTTGCTCCCAAATACTTCACAAAAAATTCTTTTGCTGCTTCCAGATTATTAACATACATCGCAATATGTTCAATTTTCATGCATACCTCCCTATGTATTACAGAACCATAATAAGCGTTCCAATTGTTATCAATATCATTCCGATCAATGATTTCATTGTAAAACTTTCATGTAAAAAAACAAATGCTAAAATAATGGTGATCACAACACTCAACTTATCAACCGGAACTACTTTGCTTGCTTCTCCTATCTGCAATGCCCTATAATAGCACAGCCAGGATGCTCCCGTTGCAAGTCCTGAAAGAATTAAAAAAATCCAGCTTTTTTTACTAATTTCCGCTAATCCACTCTGTGCATGTGTAACGAATACCATAAGCCATGCCATAAGTAAAACAACAATTGTCCGGATTGCTGTTGCAAGATTGGAATTTACACCTTCTACCCCAACTTTTGCTAAAATAGATGTTAATGCCGCAAAAATTGCTGATAAAAAAGCAAATACGAACCACATATCTCCCCTCTCCTTTGTATCAAACATAATATTTAAAAATTATACCACATACTTCCTAACTCTGCTTATAAAAATATAAATATAACATAAAAAACAGGAGCATCCTTTTAGATGTTCCTGTTCATACTCATATTATCATGGCTACCTTTTTATCTTTGTTTACATTCCACCAGTCAAGTGACCGATAAACTCTTTCACACGCTCATTATCTGTCTCAAATAATTGCTGTGGAGTTCCCTGTTCCTTGATAATACCTTCTTCCATAAAAATAACACGGTCAGAAACTTCTTTTGCAAACTGCATTTCATGTGTAACAATGATCATTGTCATATGTTTCTTTGCCAAATCCTTAATAACCTTTAAGACTTCCACTGTAAGCTCTGGATCTAAGGCTGATGTTGGCTCATCAAAAAACAGTATCTTTGGCTGTTTTGCTAAAGCCCTGGCAATAGATACCCTCTGTTTTTGTCCACCAGATAACTGGTAAGGATAGGCATCCCTTTTGTCCGCAAGCCCTAACTGTTCTAACAATTCAACTGCCCGCTCTTCTGCCTCTTTTTTGGGAACTTTATCAATTCGTATCAAAGCATCTGTAATATTTTTCATAACGCTATAATGTGGAAACAGATTAAAATTTTGAAATACCAATCCAAAATAGCTATGTATACGCTTTAAATCAGCTTTGGATGCATATATACATTTTCCGTCTTCTTCCCACGCAGCCTTTTCGCTCATATAGACCAACTCTCCGCCGTCCATTTTCTCCAGCAGCGTAGCACAACGAAGTAAGGTAGACTTACCGGAACCAGAAGGACCTATGATCGATACAACTTCTCCTTCCTCTACAGAAAAAGAAATATCCTTAAGAACACTCAGTCCGTCAAATTCTTTTTTTATATGGTTCATTTCCAGTAATTTCATATTTACGACCATACCTTTCTCTCAACATGCGAATTTGTACTTTTCATACCGCTTTTCCTTTAGCGGTAATAAGAATATGCTTTTTCAATTCGCTCCATAATCGTTGCCACAAGCAGATTGAAAATATAATAAAACACGCCCGCTACCATTAATGGCATAATACTTGTCTGTGCTGCCGCTATCTGCTTTGCAATCGTAAACATTTCTGCCTGTGCAATCGCAAATGCCATAGAAGTATCTTTTACAAGCGTAATGATCTCGTTTGTAATAGAAGGCAATACTCGTTTTACTACCTGTGGAAAAATAATATAAAAGAACGTCTGCCCTTTTCCATAACCGAGTACCTTAGCTGCTTCATACTGTCCCACAGACATAGACTCAATACCAGAACGATAAATTTCAGCAAAATAAGCCGCATAATTTATCGAAAAAGCAATGATAACTGCAAGAAAACGATAGCCTCCACCTATTTGTATATGAAATACATAATATGGTGCAAAGTATACCACAAGCAATTGCAGCATAAGGGGTGTTCCCCTCATGATAGAAATATAAATCTTTGTGATCCAGCGTAATACCGGATTTTTGGACATTCTGCCGAAAGCGACTAAAAGCCCTAATGGGAGGGAAATGAAAAGTGTCAGTAAGAAGATTTCCACTGAGATTAACATTCCCTCACCTAATTGTAATAGCATCATCGTAATATTCATATGTTTTCTCTCTATTTACCTAAACAAACACTGTCTTCAAGACCCCATTTTTTTGCAATCTCTGTAAAGGTTCCATCTGCAACCATCTCCTGAAGTGTCTGCTCTACCTGATCACGAAGTTCTTCATTTCCAAGAAGGAAACCTACTGCATACTGCTCAGTAGCAAGATAGTCTTCTAATACAACAAATCCACCTCCGCGGGATTCAATCTGGTAATCTGCTACTCCAATATCCATAGCGATGGCATCAATTGCGCCTGCTTCCAGATCCATAAATGCAGTATTATAATCTGCATACTCTGTCAGTTTTCCAAAACTATCACGAAGTGCAATATTTTCTGGTGTTTCTTCATCATTCAATGCACTTAATGCAGAAGAATCTCTCTGTACACCTACAGATTTGCCTTCCAGATCAGAAAATTCCACAATACCAGAACCTTCTGCCACTACAAATACCTGACTGTTATCTACATAAGGTGATGACCATGTATACTTATCTTCTCTGCCATTCACTGTAAAACCATTCCAAATGCAGTCAATAGAGCCACTGGATAATTCCATATCTTTAGAATCCCAGTCAATCGGCTGTTTTACTAATGTCCAGTCATTTCTCTCACATACCTCAGCTGCCAGATCCAAATCAAATCCTACATACTCTCCATCATCATCCATATATCCGTAAGGTGGAAATGCAGCATCAAAGCCTACCGTAAATGTATCCGTTTCCTTTTTTCCGCATCCTGCTACCATAACCATCATCAGACATGTCGTTAATAAAACTACTAATTTCTTTTTCATTTCTTCCTCCTATGCAATTTTTCCCAATATCACTTCACCATGTTATCATGCAAAAGCGACAATGTCAACGATTACAAAACGCACTTTTATCCCCTCATATCTTGCTTGTATTTATACAATTTATTAGCTTTACTTTATTTCCATAAGCCTATAAAATATAAGAAAAAATAAATTTTTAGGAGTTATACGACATGGTTTCACTTTTACTAGCAATCATCTATATTGCCTTTATCAGTTTAGGACTTCCGGATTCCCTTCTAGGCTCTGCCTGGCCGGTCATGTATAAGGAATTAAATGCTTCCATATCTTATGCCGGAATTATTTCTATGATCATTTCCGGAGGTACTATTATTTCCAGTTTATTTTCTGATAAAATAACACGAAAAATAGGTACAGAACTTGTAACAGCAATCAGTGTACTTCTTACAGCAGGTGCATTATTTGGCTTTTCTGTTTCAAGCTCTTTTATCATGCTATGTATTTTTGCCATTCCCTACGGTCTTGGTGCAGGTGCGATCGATGCTGCACTGAACAATTATGTAGCATTACATTATAGCTCTAAGCACATGAGCTGGCTGCATTGCTTTTGGGGCGTAGGTGCTTCTATCAGCCCTTATATTATGGGATATGCCATCGGTGCAGGACATGGCTGGCGAAGCGGATACGGTATTGTATCTGGCATACAGATCGTTCTTACTGTTATTTTATTTATTTCTTTACCTCTTTGGAAACAGAAAACAAGTACTTCACCAGATAGCGAGGATTATGAAGCACCATTAAGCATCAGAGATGCTTTAAAAATAAAAGGTGTCGTACTGATATTAATTGCATTCTTTTGTTATTGTGCCTTTGAATCAACAGCAGGTCTTTGGTTAAGTACCTATTTGGTTGAGGACAGAGGTTTGAACAGCCAGACTGCCGCAACCTTTGCTTCCCTGTTCTATTTAGGAATCACTTTTGGACGTTTTCTATGCGGTTTTATTACCGAAAAACTTGGTGATAAAACCATGATAAGACTTGGAACTATTACTGCATTCGCTGGTATTTTATTGGTAATACTTCCTATCAACACTTATGTGATTGCACTGATAGGACTCATGATCGCAGGTATCGGAGCTGCCCCTATATATCCTTCTATTATTCATTCTACTCCGAATAACTTTGGAAAGGAAAATTCGCATGCGATCATCGGTATCCAAATGGCAAGTGCATATGTAGGAAGTACCTTCATGCCACCTATTTTCGGATTCATTGCTGAAAATATTTCCGTTGCAATTTATCCTTTTTACCTTGTATTTTTTGTAATCCTGCTGATCATCATGTCTGAAACTCTAAATAAAATCGTTGCAAACAGAGCTTAAACAAAAAATACCTTCAAAATAAGGACATTCTCATTACTTGTCTTATTTTGAAGGTGTTTTTATTTATGATATGGTTCTCCACTAATAATCCGATAAGCACGATAAATCTGTTCTAATAAGATTACACGCATCAGTTGGTGTGGAAATGTCATGTCTGAAAAACTAAGTTTTCTATCTGCCCGTTTACTTACACTTTCGTGTAATCCCAAAGATCCACCGATCACGAACTGAATATGACTCTTTCCCGAAATACCAATATTGTCTATCTGTTTTGCAAATGCAGGAGAATCCAGTTTCTGTCCAAGAATTTCTAATGTATAAACAAACGCATCTTCCTTGATATATTTCAAGATACGCTCTGCTTCTTTGGCTTTGATCAGTTCTTCTTCCACCGCACTTGCCTTATCCGGTGTTTTTTCGTCTGCTACTTCTACAATTTCCAACTTACAATATTTTGAAAGTCTCTTCTCATACTCTGCAATCGCATCCCGGAAATACTTTTCTTTTACTTTTCCTACTGTTATTACTGTTATTTTCACTCGCTCAAATCCTTTTCAAAAATTTCAGGATAAATATCATCAATAAAATGTTCCAAATAAGCTTCGTCTAAATTTAAGAATTTCTCACGGATCATTTTTTGCATATGTTCTATTCTTTTAAAATATTTCATTTCTTCGTTCAAGTCTTTTTCTTCCTCTGACAAAAGCGCATCTATTTTTTCTGCACTCATATCTGCCAGACACCATTTTCGTATTTCTTCTGTAAGATTATCTTCTTTTTCTGCCTTTTTAGCAAAAACCTTATAGGAGCGCATAGAAAATCCACCCATAATAAGAAAAAGGACGAACAAAGTTCCCATAACACCATAGACTAAATATTTTGAAGATTCCGTCAAATTTAACTCGATCACGCCTGCGAGACAAAGAATGATAACAACCAGTCCAATTCCCCCCACTAATAAAAGAGTAAATGCTGAAGACTTGTTATCCTCTGCTTTTGTAGCACTATTTTGATAAACTCCAGAATAGTTTTCTTCCCCTATACTGGAAGAAAAGGTTTCTTCTAGTATCTGCTCTTCTTCTGTTTCTTCTACACTCGTAACGGTTTCTTCTACCAAAGTATCTACAAGCGCAGCCCCACAATCTGCACACTTGGTTATTCCCTCTACATATTCGTTTTTACATTTTGGACACCACGGCATTTTAATACCCTCCACACTACATAATTTTTCTATAAAACTATAAGGATATTTTACATCAAAAAAGGAGATGCGTAAACATCTCCTTTTATAACTCGCTATTAAAATTCATAATCCATACATGCTCTGTTTTCTGTCACACTTCTTACGAACTTTCCAGCCTCTACATGTGCTGGATGTACTTGATATGTTTTTAATGCTTCTTCTGTTTCAAATGTACTGATCAAGGCTATATCGCGGTTACTGGAAGCAATTTCATTTTTTACAACCTGAATTTCAACAGCTCCCTCTACAAGCGGTTTTATTGCCTCTAATTCACTTTTCATTCGTGCAGCTGCATTATTTTTTTCTTCTTCTGTCATATCTGCTTTGAAATTCCATAAAACAATATGCTTTACCATAGCCATCTCCTCCTATTTGGAAAGATATTCATCAATACCTTTTGCACCTGCTTTTCCTGCACCCATTGCAAGAATAACAGTTGCCGCACCTGTTACAGCATCACCACCAGCGTAAACGCCTTCTTTTGTAGTCTTACCAAATTCTTCGTCTGCTACTATACATTTCCATTTATTTACTTCCAAACCTTCTGTTGTAGAAGAAATAAGAGGATTTGGTGAAGTACCAAGTGACATGATAACAGTATCCACTTCCATTACGAACTCAGAATCCGGTTTTACAACAGGTTTTCTTCTTCCTGACTCATCCGGCTCACCAAGTTCCATTTTCACGCATTTAATACCACATACCCAGTTGTTTTCATCTTCTAAGATTTCAACCGGATTTGTAAGTAAATCAAAGATCACGCCTTCTTCTTTTGCATGATGTACTTCTTCTACTCTGGCTGGAAGTTCTTCTTCACTTCTACGATATACAATATGCACTTCTGCACCAAGACGAAGTGCTGTTCTTGCTGCATCCATAGCAACGTTACCACCGCCGACTACAGCAACCTTTTTGCCGCGCATGATCGGTGTATTAGAATTTTCATCAAATGCTTTCATCAAATTGCTTCTTGTAAGATATTCGTTTGCAGAGAATACACCATTTGCCTGCTCTCCCGGAATTCCCATGAATTTGGGAAGTCCTGCACCTGAACCAATAAATACAGCGGAAAATCCTTCTTTTTCCATTAATTCATCAATGGTTACAGATTTACCAACAACTACATTTGTTTCAATCTTAACGCCTAATGCTTTTACATTTTCAATTTCCTGTTTAACAACCTTTTCCTTCGGAAGACGGAATTCAGGAATACCATAAACTAATACTCCTCCAGCTTCATGAAGTGCCTCAAAAATAGTTACATCATAACCCATTTTTGCAAGGTCTCCTGCACAAGTAAGACCAGCAGGACCGGAACCGATAACTGCTACTTTCTTACCTTTCTTCTCTTTTGCACCTTCTGGTTTGATTCCCATTTCTCTTGCAGTATCAGCAACGAAACGCTCTAATTTACCGATGGAGATAGGCTCTCCTTTAATACCACGGATACATTTTCCTTCACACTGACTTTCCTGTGGGCATACACGACCGCATACTGCTGGAAGTGCAGAAGATTCGCTGATCACCTTATATGCTTCTTCTACATTGCCATTTTTAACCTGCTCAATAAATCCTGGAATATTAATGGATACCGGACATCCTTTAATACACTGTGCATTTTTACAGTTAATACATCTGGCAGCCTCTTCCATTGCTTCTTCTTTATTATATCCTAAACAAACTTCTTCAAAGTTTGTTGCTCTTTCTTTTGCGTCCTGTTCTCTTACAGGTACTTTCTTTAAAACGTCCATTTTAAACCTTGTTCCTTTCTTATGTTGAAAAATCGTTCTTTCAACTTTTATACTTATTTATCGTCGCTGCAGTTTCCGCATCCACCATGATGAGTGTCGCCTTCTTTTGCTTTTAAGAAAGCACGACCCTCTGCAGTTTTGTAAATCTGCTGACGTTTCATTGCTTCGTCAAAGTCTACTTTATGTCCGTCAAATTCAGGACCGTCTACACAGGCAAATTTTACTTCTCCACCTACTGTTACACGACATGCACCACACATACCAGTACCATCAACCATAATTGGATTTAAGCTGACAATGGTAGGAATACCCAATTCTTTTGTCTGTAAACATACGAATTTCATCATGATCATCGGTCCGATTGCTACACAAACATCATATTTTTTACCTTCTTCCACAAGGTCTTTGATCGTCTGTGTAACCATACCGTTTCTTCCATAAGATCCATCATCTGTTGTAATATATAAATTTCCAGCAACTGCTTTCATTTCTTCTTCTAAAATAAGTAAGTCTTTTGTTTTTGCACCAACGATAACATCTGCATCAATGCCATTTTCATGTAACCATTTTACCTGCGGATATACTGGCGCAGTACCTACACCACCAGCTACAAAGAGCATTTTTTTCTTCTTTAATTCCTCTATATCTTCTCCAACAAATTCAGAAGGACAGCCTAAAGGTCCTACAAAATCGTGGAAACTATCTCCAGCCTTTAATTCTGACATCATCTGTGTAGAACCACCTACAATCTGGAATACGATCGTAACAGTTCCTTTTTCTTTGTTGTAATCGCAAATAGTAAGCGGAATTCTTTCGCCTTCTTCATCCTTGCGGACAATAACGAACTGTCCCGGCTTACATGCATCTGCTACTCTTTTTGCCTCCACTTCCATAAGGAAAATGTTCGCAGTAAGTTCTTCTGCTCTTAGAATTTTATACATCTCTTACCTCTTTCTGCATCTTGCGAACTTATTTGCAAGACACGTAAATTTGTAGATTGAAAGTTTTATTTTTCAATCTTTTCTCCCTTAGTTTTTATGCGCGTTATTACTTTACTGTAAAAAAGCATTGATATTATCATACGTTACTTTGTCGAAAAACGCAATATAATTTTGTTAAAGACTGACTATTCTTCTGAAAATGGAGCGAAATAATAATTCCATTCCTCATCCAATCCAATATCTCCACAAACTCCAGTCGCTATATTAACACCGAATATTCTTCCTGTTTTTGATTGATTTCCTGCCAAGTCTTCATAATATTCATAAATGAAATAATAATCTTGTCCATCTACTGCCCGGTTCACAGAACCATATTTATAAATATATCTTCCCTGTATTCCTTCTTTGTTACCATACAGATCCAAAATATAACCTTGATCTACCAAAGAAACTGATAACAGACTTAAAGCATCATTTATCGTATATTGTGCATTCAGCTTCAAATTGTATGTTCTTGTAACAATCTCGCCGGAAACACCCTCTTTACTATAAGACATAAATTTGAATACAGAATCACCAATCGGCATGGAAATAGGTTCTGTATACTGTGTGCTGTCAGCACTTGGTTCACTTCCATCAGTCGTATAATAGACCTTACATCCTTCCGGTACTACGACCTCAATCATAGTCGGCTCTGTATACTCTCCGCTGTAAGTATTAATTTCCGGTGCCTTCGGCACACTCAGTTCGATCACATATGTATTCGTTATCGTTTCACTTTTTATTCCATAGTCATTCACAAAAAACGCACTGATCTCATACGTTCCTGTTTCCAAAAAAATAGGGGTTGTATATACAGCACTATTTTCATCTGGTTCACTTCCATCCATCGTATAATAAATCTTTCCCGATGTATTGCTACTTAATTTCAATGGAACGATCTCCTGATAAGTACCTTCTATATAACTATAATCTGGCGGATATGCCATATAATTCTGATAGGAATAGATCACATCCTGATTCGTACAGGCAAGAAGCAGATCATTAATGGATTGATAATCTTCATTTTTCTTATAGATACTAATAATCTTACTATAAGCGTTCTCCATGTCCTCTTCTGCAAATCCAGAAGTCATAGCTACATTTTTTAAAGTGATTATCGCATCATCATCTTTGCCCTGCAGATAATAGTAATCTGCCATCAAAAAATAGATATCCGCATCCATATCATCAATTTTTTCTGCAGCCTCAAGATATTCTATTGCCTTTTCATATTGTCCCTTATCAGCATATTCCATAGCACGACTTATCTGATATCCTTTGGAATTGTGCTGGTATAAGAAAAAAACAAACAAAAACAATAAAATAATAAGCAAAGTACCTAAAGACACAACAAGTAAAAAAACCTTCCTGTTGGATAATATCTTATCAAACAGATGTGCATCCTCACCGATAAAATTATCATCCTCTTCTTCTGTTTCTTCTATTTCAGCTTCGACCGTATCTTTCTGTGTTAGTTCTTCTGCAAGTGTACTCATGGTCTCCGATATGCTGTTTTCAATCTCCGGCTCAAAATCCGGAACTATTTGTATTTCCATTCCGCAGTGTTCGCAATATAATTGCCCATCCTGCATCTCAAATCCACATTTCGGACATTTCATGGGAAACAACCTTTCTACATTTCAACTGACTCTACACAGTTATTCATAAGCATTGCAATTGTCATAGGTCCAACACCGCCTGGAACTGGTGTGATCGCGCTGCAGTGTGGTTCTACTGCTTCGAAATCTACATCTCCACAAAGTTTGTTATTTTCATTTCTGTGGATACCTACATCAATAACAACTGCTCCTTCTTTTATATATTCCTCTGTAATAAAACGTGGCTTTCCAATTGCAACAACTAAAATATCCGCACGTTTACAAATTGCTTTTAAATCTTTTGTTCTGGAATGTGCAACAGTCACAGTACCATTTTCGCGTAAAAGCAAAAGAGACATTGGTTTACCAACAATATTACTTCTTCCTACTACTACACATTCTTTTCCTTCGATCTCAATACCGCTTCGTTTCAAAAGCTGAATGATTCCAGCCGGTGTACAAGATACAAAACCAGGCTGACCAATGCAGAGTGCACCGACACTTTGCGGATGAAAACCATCCACATCTTTCTTTGGAGAAATGGCTTTGATGATCTTATCTTCATCAATATGTTTTGGTACAGGAAGCTGTACCAATATTCCATTTACATCTGCTCTGTCGTTCAATTCCTGAATGAGAGCAAGCAATTCTTCTTCTGTTGTGCTCTCCGGCAATTCATATGCCAAAGAATTGATTCCAATATATTCACAGGCTTTTTTCTTATTATTTACATATACAGAAGATGCCGGGTCATTTCCTACCTGAATAACAGCAAGACATACTTCTGTTCCTGCTTCCTTCATCTTCGCTACTTTTTCTTTTAATTCTTCCTTGATCTGGGTAGAAATTGCTTTTCCATCAATAATCTGTGCCATATTCTAATCCTTTCTTTTTATGAAGCTACTAGATTACAAAATACTGCTTATTAGAACAGACCTGTAATAACACCTTCCTCATTTACATCAATGTTGTAAGCAGCTGGCTGTTTTGGAAGTCCCGGCATAGTCATAACAGCTCCAGTCAAGACAACAACAAAGCCTGCTCCTGCTGAAACATAAGCCTCGCGTACTGAAATCTCAAAGTTTTCAGGACGACCTAATAAAGCTGGATCATCTGACAAAGAGTACTGTGTTTTAGCCATACATACTGGAAGATTACCAAATCCAAGTTCCTCCAATTTCTGGAGCTGTTTGGAAGCACTTCCTAAATAAGAAACCTTATCTGCACCATAAATTTCCTTTGCAACGGTTTCAATCTTTTCTTTTAAGGAAAGATTATCATCATAAAGTACTTTAAAATCACTCTTCTTCGTTTCCAGTGTATTTAATACTTTCTTTGCAAGCTCAATACCGCCATCTCCGCCTTTTTCCCAAACTTCTGAAATGGCAAATTCGCAATTTCTCTCTTCACAGAACTGTTTTACAAAAGCAATCTCTTCTTCTGTATCTGTAATAAAGGAATTTAAAGTCACTACAACCGGAACGTTGTATTTCTGTAAATTCTCGATATGTTTTTCAAGATTTACAATGCCTTTTTTCAATGCATCTAAATTTTCTGTATTTAAATCTGCCTTTGCTACTCCACCATTATATTTAAGTGCGCGTACTGTTGCAACTAATACAACTGCATCCGGTTTTAAGCCAGCCATACGGCATTTGATATCAAAGAATTTTTCTGCACCTAAATCTGCACCAAATCCAGCTTCTGTAATACAATAATCCGCCATTTTCAGAGCTGTTTTTGTAGCTCTTACGGAATTACAGCCATGTGCTATATTTGCAAATGGTCCACCATGTACTAATGCAGGTGTGTGCTCTAATGTCTGGATCAAGTTTGGTTTCAATGCATCCTTTAAAAGTGCTGCCATAGCTCCAACTGCGTTCAGATCAGCTGCTGTGACAGGTTCTCCTTTAAAATTATATGCAACTACCATACGTCCAAGTCTCTTCTTTAAGTCCTCCATATCGGAAGCCAGACATAATACAGCCATAATTTCAGATGCAACAGTAATAACAAAATGATCTTCTCTTACGGTACCATCCATTTTATTTCCAAGTCCTACTACAATATTTCGAAGAACTCTGTCGTTCATATCAAGGCAACGTTTCCATACTACTTGTCTTGTATCAATTCCAAGTTCATTTCCTTGTTGGATATGATTATCAAGTAATGCGGCAAGTAAATTGTTCGCAGAGGTAATTGCATGGAAATCTCCTGTAAAATGAAGGTTCAGATCTTCCATCGGAACGACCTGTGCATAACCGCCTCCAGCAGCACCGCCTTTGATTCCAAAGCATGGTCCTAAGGATGGCTCTCTTAAAGCAATAATCGCTTTTTTACCAAGCTTACCAAATGCCTGTCCTAAACCAACACTTGTCGTTGTTTTTCCTTCTCCAGCCGGAGTTGGATTAATCGCCGTAACAAGGATCAGTTTTCCATCCGGGTTATTTTCGATACGTTTCATATACTCATCGGAAATTTTCGCTTTGTATTTGCCATATAATTCCAACTCGTCTGCAGCAATATCAAGCTTTGCTGCAACTTCTGTAATTGGTTTCATTACTGCTTCCTGTGCAATCTGAATATCTGTTTTCATATTTTTTTATCCTCCATTAGTATTCTTCTAAATATTGTTCAAACTGTTCCATACTCATCAGTACTTTTCTAGGTTTTGTTCCTTCCTCTTCGCCAACTACACCAGCATCACACAACTGATCCATAATACGAGCCGCTCTGTTAAAACCTATCTTAAACACTCTTTGCAGCATTCCAATAGATGCTTTATCTTTTTCAATGATGAATTTTCCTGCTTCTTCAAAATACTGATCCCGTTCTGCGCCGCCAGCACCACCACCAGCACTTGATGAACTTCCCATATTTTGAATTTTTACTTCTATCTCTTCATTATATGTATTTCCAAGTGTTTGATTTTTCAAAAAGTCCACTACATCTGAGACTTCTTTATCGGATACAAAAGCACCTTGAATACGTGCCGGTTTTGGATATCCTTGTGGATAAAAGAGCATGTCTCCCTTACCTAAAAGTTTTTCTGCACCATTCATATCCAAAATAGTTCTGGAATCCACACCACTGGAAACCGCAAATGCCACACGGCTAGGCATGTTTGCTTTGATCAGACCGGTAATCACATCTACGGAAGGTCTCTGAGTTGCAATGATCAAATGAATGCCACATGCTCTGGCAAGCTGTGCCAGACGGCAAATTGCTTCTTCCACTTCACCAGCAGCTACCATCATAAGATCCGCCAACTCATCTACGATAATAACAATCTGTGGCATCTTAGCAGGCGCATCTGCATCTCCAGAATCCTGCATACTCTCTACCTTCTTGTTATATCCTTTTAAGTCACGAACGTTATAATCCGCGAACTTCTTATAACGGTCTGTCATTTCTGCTACCGCCCATTGAAGCGCCGCTGCTGCTTTTTTCGGTTCCGTAACAACTGGAATCATCAAATGTGGAATACCGTTATAAACACTGAGTTCTACGACCTTCGGATCGACCATGATCAATTTTACATCATCAGGATGTGCTTTATACAAAATACTCATGATCAGTGTATTAATACATACCGATTTACCAGAACCGGTAGAACCTGCAATGAGCATATGTGGCATTTTGGCAATATCTGTAACAATGACTTTACCAGCAATATCCTTTCCAACTGCAAACGCGAGATTGGATGGAAATTCTTTAAATTCTTTTGATTCCAAAAGATCTCTGAGCGCGACTGTACTGTTCTCTTTGTTTGGTACTTCAATTCCGACTGCCGCTTTTCCAGGAATTGGTGCTTCAATTCTAATATCTGTCGCTGCCAGATTTAATTTAATGTCATCCGCAAGACCTACAATTTTGCTGACCTTGACTCCCTGCTCCGGCTGAAGCTCATACCGGGTAACCGATGGACCCTGACTAATATCCGTTATCGTAACACGTACACCAAAAGTATTCAAGGTCTGCTGCAGTCTTGTTGCCGTTTCTCTTAAAGCATTCATGGAATCGCCGGCTTTATTAACACCTTTTTGCAGTCTGGAAAGCGGTGGGAAAATATACTTCTTTGGTACTTTCTTTTTGGCTGCCGCAATATCAGAAGCAAGCTGTGCATTTACAACACCATTTTCCGTTTTCTTCTCTGCCGGCTTCGCAACCGGACGACTTCTTCCAGTTTCATTCACAGGCGTCATGTTTTCATGATAGTTCCGGCTTTCTTGTACAAATTCCTCTTCGAAAGCTGTCTCCTCATAAGAAGGATTGCTCTCATAATAATCGTCCTCATAGGAAGTATCACTTGGATAACTTTCTTCTTCATAAGGAATTTCCTCTTCTTCATAATCCTCATTGAAGGTAACTTGATGTGCAGTATGGATATTGATTTTTTCAAAGTCCGGCATCTGACTATATATATCCGTTCTTTCCGCTGCGTTATCCATGTTTTGCACCGGCATGTCCGTAATATCATCTATCATGATTTCATGAATATCATCGCGGGATGCTTCCTCGTAGTTTTCCTTTAAAGCCGTATCCAGCATAACTCCGGATACTTTTTTATCCATTCTTAAAATCTTCTCATTTTCTTTTTCTTCTTCTCTTAATCTTCTTTGTTCCACAGCCTCTTGGCGTCTGCGCTCCATTTCTTCTCTTCTTGCTGCCGCCCGTTCTCTTCTAAGTTCTGCATCATCTCTGGAACGCTCCATCACTTTATGGCTTCCGCTCACTACACTATCAACAAAAGTCTTTTCTGTAATGATGACCATACAGATGATACCAGCCACGATCACAACAAGCACTGTACCTACCGTGGATAAAAAATGATATAGCAAATAGGCTACACTTCCAAATAAAGCTCCGCCACCATTCCTGTTCTCCCTACAACGATTGTATATCTCTCCTATATTATAAGCTGCTTCTTCATGCAAATTTCCTGCTAATAGTTCAAAAATAACGCCAAGCAGCACAACTAAGATTGCCCCTGCTATCAGCTTCCTTCGTGCAATGGAACTGCCCTGATTGATCGTACCGAATGCAATAGCAAGAAATAGAATGATAGGTGCTACATATGCAAGAACTCCAAAGAGCCCGAACATCACACCGCTTATCGCATTTCCGGCTGTTCCAATTACGCCGAAATTACATAAAAACAAAATAATTGCGATGGCAAATAATGCAATCATCAGAATATCATATAAAACTGCACTGTCCATTGTATCTTCGACAGTTTTTTTATTACGTGTATTTTTATTATTTCCTCTATTTGTACTCTTTCCCGTTCTTGTGGAAGAGGTTTTTCTGCTACTATTTGATTTGCTGCCTGTACCAGCTGCCATAAAACCTGACCTCACTTCTGTATCCTTACATTTATCTGTCGTCAAGACAAAGTATTCTTAATCTTAACCTAATTAGTATAGCAAAAAATTATTTAATTGTCATCCATTAGATCACGTAAATGTGACATTGCTTCTTTAATGCCGCCTACTTCATCTATAATACCTTCTTTTACAGTCTCCGCTCCAACTAATATCGTACCTACGTCCTTTGTCAGCATTTTTGTTTCCATCATCAATGCCTCGATCCGTTCTTTCTTGATCTTACAATGGTCACAGACAAATCCGGTAATTCTGTTTTGTATTTGCATAAAATAATCAAAAGTCTGTGGAACACCGATCACCATTCCGTTCATTCTGACCGGATGAATGACCATCGTACCAGTAGGAACGATATAAGAATAATCCGTACTCACTGCAATGGGAACACCAATGGAATGGCTGCCTCCTAAAACAAGCGATACGGTAGGCTTACTCAATGATGCGATCATTTCTGCAATAGCAAGTCCCGCCTCCACATCTCCTCCCATTGTATTTAACAAGATCAATACCCCACCTATTTCGTCATTGTCTTCAATGACTGCAAGCTGTGGAAGTATATGCTCGTACTTAGTTGTTTTGGAAGAATTTCCTAATATATCATGCCCCTCGATCTCACCAATGATCGTAATTAAATGAATGGATTTCTTTCCTTCCTCCCCTTCCAATGTAATCTGTCCAGTTTCCTCTATCCGCTTATCCTTATGTTCTTCTTCCTCTCTTTTTTCTTTTGGGTCCTTTACCGCATCACTTTTTTTGTACTTTACTTCTTTTTCATTTTTACCTTTATTATTTTTTCCATTTCCCATATTATGACTTTGACCTGCCTTTCATCAAAAAAGGAACCTTTCGGTTCCCTTTTAGCTTGCGCATATTTTTTAAAACTATTACTTCAAATCAAAATCATCGTCGTCACTTACTTCAATATCATATTTCATTAAGTGCTCTTCTGGCTCAAATTTGTAATCCATCGTTTTCTTTACATGTTTTTTAGGAAGAGGCAGTGGATTTTCAATAAATTGAATCTGTTTTTTCTCTTCTCCATTTTCTGGTCTTTCGCTTTCTGTTTCCACAGACTCATCCTCAGTCTTTTCCTGTTTTTCCTTCGTTTCGCCTGTTATTTGACTCACTGTCACCACAGCTTCTTCTCTTGCTTTTTGTTTGATCGTCATAATAGACGTCACACCGATTGCTGCAAGCATAGCCCAATATGCAGTAGCAATCATCTGATAACTCATATTCTGGCTTCCAAAAGAAACAAAAGCTGCCAAAACAAGCACTGAAAGCATATACAAGTAACTGCTATTTCCTTTTTTTAACAAAAATGCGATTGCAAGCCATGCCGCTCCTATACAACCTGCAAGACTTCCCATAATCGTCATATCCGGTCCGGCTATTACTGCATTCCAGGAAAACTTCTGAAAATACAAATTGCACCATTCCCCAAAAACGGAAACAAAGGATGTATGGTTAAAAAACGAATTTGCAAAAAATAGTCCTACCATGCTGATACCAAATCCACCTATTGCAAAACTCACATAAGCAATCGTACGTCCTGCTTTCCGCTTCTTTCCAAAAATAACAAACACCATGGCTGCCAAAAGTAAAATACCTATGATATCCAAATAAGATACATATCCAATGCCAACTCCAAGAAAGAAAAGCAACGTAGATGCTGCTACGATATTTCTCTTTCCCTTTTCCTCATACTTCTTAAAAAAAGAAATCAAAAGAAACATTCCGGCAAAAAGGAAAAAATACAAATTTTCCGGTGTTAAAGTAAATCCATATTCAATCATTGCCGGAAAAAATGCAAGCACCGCAACAAAAATCACTGCTTCCATTTTTCCTAGCATATTTCTTATCGCAAAATAGAAAAATAAAATTCCGCACAACTGTAATACAAGCTGCATTACAATGCCTGCTTCTTGTTTATTACCTAACAGAGAAAATAAAGTGGATAACATACCCGTATATAAATAGGATGCCCCATGACTGATAAAAGGTATACCAGTACCTTCCTTTATAGTCGCCATTTCATAATACTGCATCGTGCCTAAGCATTCTGAAAATCGATGCATATACCAATAAACTCTGATTAAGATCGCACCTGCAAACGTAGATAATGCAAAAAATACTTCCCAAAGCATTTTGGAATGACTACTGATAGAAACTCTATTACTCCATTCCTTATAAAGCAAACATAACAGTTTATATATTCCAAAAATACATACAAACGTACCGCAAACAATTGCAATCGTTGTATATTTTCCAAATTGCAGTGCACTACATTGTGCATTAATGTAAGTTGCTATAAAAACACAAAGTACTATGGAATAAACTGCCCAAATGATCCAGGCAAACAAATTTTTCTTTAAACTCATGATTCTTCATTCCTTTTTTCTTCAGGCAGTCAATCCAAGTAAAAGTTCCTACTGTTCAATTGCCTGTTTCAAGTCAGCAATAATATCATCAACGTGTTCAATACCCACCGAAAGACGGATCAAATCCGGTGCTACTCCTGCTTCCTTCAACTGCTCGTCATTCATCTGTCTGTGTGTATGACTTGCAGGATGAAGCACGCATGTTCTTGCATCTGCCACATGGGTAACGATAGCAGCCAGTTTTAATTTATCCATCATATCGGATGCTGCCTGTCTTCCGCCCTTAAGACCAAAGGAAATAACACCACAAGTTCCTTTTGGCATATATTTTTGTGCAAGTTCATAATATTTATTGCTCTTTAAGCCTGGATAATTTACCCACGCTACATTTTCATTGCTTTCCAAAAATTCTGCAACCTTCTGTGCATTATAGCAATGACGCTCCATACGTAAAGGTAATGTTTCCAGACCAACATTTAAAAGAAATGCATTTTGTGGTGCCTGAATAGAACCCAAATCTCTCATGAGCTGTACTGTTGCTTTTGTAATATAAGCTTTCTTTCCAAATTTCTCTGTATAAGTAACCCCATGATAAGATTCATCCGGTGTACATAATCCTGGGAATTTATCCGGGTAATCTGTCCAATTGAAATTACCGGAATCCACAATAGCTCCGCCTACTGCCATGGCATGTCCATCCATATATTTTGTTGTAGAATGTGTTACAATATCCGCGCCCCATTCAAATGGATTACAATTGATCGGTGTTGCAAACGTGTTATCTACAATAAGAGGAACCTGATGAGAATGAGCTAACCGTGCAAATTTCTCAATATCTAATACAACAAGTGCAGGATTAGCAATGGTTTCTGCAAGTACACATTTTGTATTTGGTCTGAATGCTTTTGCTAATTCTTCCTCAGAGGCATCCGGATCTACAACAGTACATTCGATTCCCATCTTTTTCATGGTTACTGTCAAAAGATTAAAAGTACCGCCATATACAGTAGAAGACATGACTACATGATCTCCGCATTCACAAATATTGAATACCGCATAGTAGTTTGCCGCCTGTCCAGAAGACGTCAGCATGGCAGCTACACCGCCTTCCAACTCGCAAATCTTCTGTGCAACAAAATCGTTTGTAGGATTTTGTAATCTTGTATAAAAATATCCTTCTTCTTCCAAGTCGAACAGTCTTCCCATCTGCTCAGAAGTCTCATATTTATATGTAGTGCTCTGATAAATAGGTAACACTCTTGGCTCTCCATTTTTTGGTTTCCATCCTGACTGAATACAAATTGTCTCTTTCTTCATGGCAGTTCTCCTTGTCTTTTTAAATTTTATTCATCCCAGTTATGATATACTGCCTGTACATCATCATCATCGTCTAATAAATCCAATGTTCTCTGCAAGTTCTTGATCGCTGTTTCATCTGTCAGCTCAACATAATTCTGAGGTATCATAGTTACCTCTGCAGAAACAAATACAATTCCGGCTTCTTCCAATGCTTTACGAACTTCTTCAAAGCTGTCTGGATCTGTGATAACTTCGTAGCTGTCTTCTTCCTCTGCGAAATCTTCTGCTCCTGCATCCAACGCTGTCATCATCAAATCGTCAGCATCCATATCACACTCTTCTTTATCAATAATGATCTGTCCTTTTTTATCGAACATGAAAGATACACAACCTTGTGTTCCGATGCTTCCCTGTCCTTTTGTGAAAGCACTTCTAACATTTGCTGCTGTTCTGTTCTTATTGTCGGTAAGCGCATCTACAATAATGGCAATACCATTTGGACCATATCCTTCATAAGTTACATATTCGTAATTTACGTTTCCTACATCACCAGCTGCTTTTTTAATACCACGGTCAATCGTATCATTTGGCATGTTATTTGCTTTTGCTTTTGCAATAACCTGTGCCAATTTAAAATTATTTGTCGGGTCTGGACCACCTTCTTTTACTGCAACTGCAATTTCTCTTCCAATAATAGTAAAGATCTTACCTTTCGCAGCATCATTTTTCTCTTTCTTATGTTTAATGTTTGCAAATTTTGAATGTCCTGACATTTTCTTTATCTCCTTTTAATAATGCTCACTAATAATTAATAATACCATTATTTTTTCTGTTGTTCAACATCCGCCTCGGTATTTTCTTCCAAAACCGTTTCTTCCGGCAGTTTCGTAACAAGTACTCTCGTGATCATCTTATTTTCAACTGACAGTATCTTGAAATTGTAACCTGCTGCATCCACAGAAAACTGTTCATCCTCTTCTGGAATCCGATCTAATTTTGAAATAAGAAATCCATTCAGCGTTTCAAATTCTTCCTCTTCAAAGGATATGTGGAGTTTTTCCTCCAATTCATCAAGCGGAGTCTTTCCTTCGATCACATATTCGTCTTCGCTTTTTTGTTCAATATACTTCTCATCCTCATCATACTCATCCAGTATATTCCCTACTATTTCCTCCAGTATATCTTCCATTGCGATAAGACCAGCTGTCTGCCCATATTCATCTATTACAATTACCATTTGTGTTTTTGTGGACTGCATCTTCTTGAATAAAGCATCAATATTTCTTGTTTCTGGAATTACTTTTACTTCGCGCAAAAGTCCTGGAATCTTCCGTATCGGAATATTGATCTGTGCATCTTCATCATGAACGCGCATGGCATCCTTTAAATGTAAAATACCAATGATATGATCTATATTTTCTTCGTAGACCGGATATCTGCTGTTTTTCTCAGAAAGCATGAATCGAATAGCTTCCTTTAACGGTGTATCTCCATCAATGGCAACGATCTGATTTCTGTGTGTCATGATGTCTTTTGCTTCTTTGTCACCGAACTCAAAAATATTCGTGATCATTTCTGCTTCACTTGCCAAAAGAACTCCCTGCTCATGCCCTTCATTTACCATAGAAATAATTTCTTCTTCTGTTACATCCGGACCAGTTTCCTTCTCTTTAATTCCAAACATTCTCAGAACAAATCTGGCTGTTACCGAAACAATACCTGTAATCGGTGTCAATACACATGTAATAAAAAATGCTGCATTTACAAAAGAATACGCCCATTGCAGAGGATATTTTGCTGCTATTTTTTTTGGAATTAAAATACCAAAGGTCAATATCACATAAAGCAGAATGACAGCAGCCAAAAATTCATTTTTTATGTATATCCCAAGAAGTTCTAAATAAACTGCCCCAATTCCAATATTGATCATAGTTCCAACAAGCTGTACTGTATTAACAAAACGAGCTGGATCTTCCATAATCTTTTTCAAACGTTTCGTTTTTTTCGATTCCTCATCCTTCAGATCTTTCTCGTCCAAATTGATCAGTGCTGCACCAAATCCATAAAAAAACATATCAATTAATAATAGAACTATAAAAATAATAATACTGGCAGTAGGCCCATCGTCGCCCATTGTCTCATCTCCCTTAAAAATAATTATCTAAAAAAATATACCATTTCTATTCCATTACGTCAAGAAACCCCGCAGATTGGAACATAAGCTCTATCTTGCGGGGTTTTTTTCTAATTTTGTAACATTATGTAGTTAGTTCCAAACTGACTGCAAGTGCATTGTTCACTTCTTTCATAATGTTACCATCTAAATGACACACTTTATCTTTTAAACGTTTTTTATCAATCGTTCGAAGCTGTTCTAATAAAATCACCGAATCCTTCACGATTTCATACTCTCTGCTGGAAAGTTCGATATGGGTCGGCAGCTTCGCCTTATTCATCTTGGAAGTAATTGCTGCACAGATGACGGTAGGACTATGTTTGTTTCCTATATCATTCTGAATAATCAGAACCGGTCTGATCCCACCTTGTTCTGAACCGATCACCGGTCTTAAATCCGCATAATAAATATCACCGCGTCTCATTACTTTCATCCCTTCCGGGCAAGTTTTCATATTACCCTGTCAATAGCATTGACATTTTATCAGAAGGTTATTCATAATCATGAAAATGATTTTTTGTCTTTATGATCTGACCGTTCTTTTTATATACTCTTGGTATCCTTTTCCCCAGATCACAGGCAAGCTCATAATTGAATCTGCCGGAAATATCACCTAATTCTTCCATTGTAATGGTCTCAGCTCCGTCACTTCCGATCAAAGTCACCTCGTCGTTTTCACAAACGCCTTCTATATCTGTCACATCTACCATGAACTGATCCATACAGATTCTACCAACGATTGGTGCTCTTTTCCCTCGGATAAGCACCTCACCTTTATTGGACAAAAGCCTTGGGTAACCATCTCCATAGCCGATCGGAATCGTCGCGATCATCCGTTCTTTATCCGCGATATAAGTTCTTCCATAACCGACCGCAGTTCCGGCTGGTATCGTTTTTACATAAACAACCGTACTCTTTAAACTGAGCGCCGCCTCTAACTTCACAATATCCTTTTTCACTGCATCCGATGGCCAAAGTCCATAAAGAGTAATCCCAGCGCGAACTACATCCATATTTGCCCGGCGCATTTCCACAATACCGGCACTGTTAGAGCAATGTTTAATAGCAAAAGTAATCCCAAAACGTTTTTCTGCTTCTGCACAAAAATTCTGGAATGTTTCCATCTGCTCATTGGCATGCGTCTTATCTGCATGATCCGCTGTAGCAAAGTGAGTAAAAATCCCCTCTACTTCCACGCCCTCTGTTCCAAGTGCCTTTTCTATAAATGCAAAGCCGCTCTCATCCGGTAAAATTCCGATACGTGACATTCCGGTATCTACCTTGATGTGAATTTTCACTTTTTTACCAAGATTCAACGCTGTTTCAGAAAGTTCTCTAAGCATATCTTCCCTAAAAACAGTTGGTCGTATTTCTTCCTTTACAAGCATTGGATAACTATAAGGAAAGGCATACCCTAAGATCAAAATCGGTTTCTTTATTCCTGCCATCCGCAAAATATGCGCTTCTTCTGAAGTTGCTACTGCAAAACCATACATATAATCAAGTGGTTCCAGCTCTTTTGCAATAGGAACTGCACCATGCCCATAGCCATCTGTTTTGATTACGCCCATCATTTTCGTCTTTTCATCTAAATTCGCCTTCATATTATCCATATTCCGGTGAATTTTGTCCAAATCAACTTCTGCATATCCTCGTGCGTACTCTGTCTTCCAATCCATTATGTCCCTCCAAATATGAAAACAGGCAGTCAAACTGTTTTATCAAATCACCTGCCATAAGCGTATATTCATTTTTCTTAAGTGCTGCCATGTCTCCTGCCATACCGTGAAGATAAACCCCAAGTACTGCCGCTTCAAATGCAGATATCTTCTGTGCAAGCAGTCCGGTTATCATTCCAGCAAGTACATCACCGCTTCCTGCTGTTGCCATACCAGAATTGCCCGTCGTATTCAAATAAGTATGTTCTCCCTTTTTGCATACCACTGTTCTAGCATCCTTACATACAAGCACACAACCACATTCTTCTGCATAGCTTAGTGCCTCCTGTAGGAATGAAGCTTTGATCTCCGGTATACTTTTTCCTGAAAGACGTGCGAACTCTCCAATATGCGGTGTCAGAATAACAGCTCTTTTCTTTTCTATTATAGACTTTTTTAATGAATTGTATAGTCCAAAGTTTTCGGAAATTACATTTAATCCATCCGCATCTATTACAAGCGGCTTGTCGCATTTTTCCAACACAAAGGCAAGCTTTTCTATTGTGGTTTTTCCTGTTCCACACCCCGGACCGACTAAAATACAGTCCGCCCACTCACATCCCTTTTGCAGTTGTTCTTCCAATTCTTCTTTTGTTTCATATAATCCTAAAATGGCTTCTGGCAGCTTCTCTCCTAAAATGGCTTTGTTCTCTTTATCGGTCACGATCCTTACCATACCACAGCCTGTACGAAATGCTGCTTCTGCACTTAAAACACAAGCGCCGCTCATTTCCTTATTCCCGGCTATCACTAAAACTTTCCCAAAGGTGCCTTTATTCCCATCTTTTCTCCTCGTAGGTAAAAGCTCTGCCGGTTTCTCATCATGACAAAATACATGTGGAAGCTTTCCTTCAAAACCTTCTTCTGTAATACCGATCTGTTTCGTATATACTTTTCCTGTATAATAACAGCCGGGATATAATATCATGCCGAGCTTACGATAGGCAAAAGTCACCGTTGCATCTGCTTTTATTGCAACCCCCATGACTTCTCCCGTATCCGTGTGAATACCGGAAGGCATATCCACGCTGATCTTCCATGCCTTTCTTTCATTGATCTTCTGCACAATTTCTTTGAACTTTCCTTCTAACGTTCGTGTCAGACCAATGCCGAATATAGCATCCACAATAATATCATATTCATTCTCTGGAAAGCTGGTGCAAATTTCCCATCCATATGCTTCAATAATCGTTACCTGCAGCTCCATCAACTCTGAAAATCTTGCCCGTTCCCCGGCAAAAAAAAAGGTAACCTGAAAGCCCTCCTGCATAAGCATTCTTCCTACCGCAATACCATCAGCTCCATTGTTACCTGTTCCTGCTACAATCAAAACTTTTCCTCGGTCTTCATTGTAACGACTCTTTATCACATCCACGACTCCAAGCGCTGCCCGTTCCATAAGAACAACCGCCGGAACGTGAAATTTTTCTATTGTATTTGAATCACATCTGCGCATTTCCTCTGCACTTACAAGATATTCCATATTCCCTCTTACTTTTCTTCTTTAATACCGCCAAGTGGTGAAGTCAGATCATTTTCTTTCTTTTCTTCAAGTGGATTATAACGCATATCAAAAAGTTCTAAAACTTCTGCTCCAAAAATGTCATGCATATAAGCATATAACTGCTTATTCGCATTTTCACGTTCCTGCTTTCTGACAACATTTTTCTTTAATTCTACACGAACATTGTTAATCCACTTTGTAATTGCTTCAATTTCTCCTGTATTTTCCTGTAAACGGTTATAACACACTTCCATTGTCGCTATCATCAGCTGCATATTCAAATTTTCGATCTGTCCGGGAAGTGTTTCCATTTCCTTTTTGTATGCATCCAATTTTTCATTGCATTCTTTTACAAGTCGTTTATTGGCATCAATCTTTTTGTCATTTACCTTTTCATTGACACCCTGATCTAATTCATCTACCGCAATGACAATTTCATTCATCAGCTTCTTTTTTAGTTTCCGGATATCTTTACTCTCCGTATTTACTTTTCCCTGTCTTTTGATCAGTTTATTCAACTGTTCTTCCAGACGTCTAATCCGTGGAGTTGGCTCTGTCTGTGTAAAAAGCTGATGCCATTTATTATCAAGGGGCAACAAAGGAATCTCTTTTCCTTCCATTGCCTTTCTGTATTTTTCATCTGAATGTGGCATATTTACCAATCCTTTCTGCCATATCACTTTAAATCAGATTTCCTATAACTAGATAGAAGAATTCTCATCATTATATCGTGTAATATTGTAAGAAAGCTTCATCAGGCTGTCTGACAAATGTACATTTTCAACCTGAATCTCCTTTGGAACATTTAAATCAACATGTGCGAAATTCCATATTCCTTTAATACCATAGCTTACTAAATTTTCCGCCACTGCTACAGCACTGGTCTTTGGTATGGTCAGTATTGCAATATCAATATCATTTTCTTTTACGAAGGATTCTATATTTTCCATTGGCTGTACAGCAATTCCTCTTACTGTTTTTCCTTCCAAAGCCGGATTGCAGTCGAACAGACCTTTCAAAATAAAACCACGTCTTTCAAAATTCATATAATTTCCAATTGCCTGACCCAGATTTCCGGCACCGATAATGATTAAGTGATGGGTTTGATTGATTCCTAATATCTTGCTGATTTCCTCATACAGATATTCCACATTATAACCGTAACCCTGTTGACCAAATCCACCAAAATTATTAAAATCCTGTCGGATCTGTGAAGCAGTTACCTGCATAAGTTCACTCAGCTCCTGTGATGAAATGCGTTCCACACCTTCATCCTTTAAATCCCCTAAATACCGAAGGTACCGTGGCAGTCTGCCTATGACAGCCTGTGAGATTTCTTTCTGTTCCACAATGATTCCTCCTACTTTCTCCAATTCAATAACAATTTTATTTTATAGCAGTGTTAAAATAATGTCAATGAATTGACAATGGTTTTTATCACTTGTAAACTGTTATTTATGTGCTTTCTTAAAAAGCAATTTTCCTATATAATAAAATAGAATCATATACCCCCTGTGGGTTAAGAAAGGCTGTAAAAAAATGATTTTATCCTGTCAAAATATAACAAAAGCATTTAACGAAAAAGTAATTTTACAAAATGTTTCTTTTCATATTGAAGATTATGATAAGGCGGCGATCGTAGGTATAAACGGTGCGGGTAAATCCACACTTTTAAATATAATTACTGGAAAACTTTCTTCGGATGAAGGACTTGTTACTCTTTCCAAAGGAAAAACACTTGGCTATTTGGAGCAGCATCAGGATGTGAACAGTCCCCGTACTATTTATGAAGAACTGCTTTCTGTAAAACATCATCTGCTCACCTTAGAACAAAAGATGCGAGAAACAGAAAAAGCCATGAAAGAAGCTGATGATGAAACACTTGCACAGCTTTTGGAAAGTTATTCTCTTTTGACTCACCAGTACGAATCCGAAAATGGTTATGCTTACAAAAGTGAAATTACCGGAGTTTTAAAAGGTTTAGGTTTTGCAGAAGAAGATTTTTCAAAACCTTTAAATACACTCTCTGGCGGGCAAAAAACAAGAGTTGCGCTCGGCAGACTTCTACTCCTGAATCCAGATCTCATTTTACTGGATGAGCCTACCAACCATTTGGATATGTCCTCTATTTCCTGGCTGGAGACATACCTTTTAAATTATAAAGGTGCTGTGATCATTGTTTCCCATGATCGCTTCTTTTTAGATCGTATTGCTAATAAAGTTATTGAAATCGACAATACAAAGGCAACCTCTTTTGTTGGAAATTATTCTGATTATGCAAAAAAGAAAGAACAGCTTCGCATCGCCGCATGGCATGCTTATATGAATCAACAAAAGGAAATCAAGCACCAGCAGGAAGTGATCGATAAACTTCGCTCTTTCAACCGTGAGAAATCGATCAAACGTGCCGAAAGCCGGGAAAAGATGTTGGACAAAATAGAGGTCATTGAAAAACCTACCGAGGTTCGCGCAGATATGAAAATTACGTTAGAGCCTATCGTACAAAGTGGAAATGATGTGCTCTCGGTCAAGGATTTAAAAAAATCTTTTGATTCCATGCTCTTATTTGAACATTTAAATTTTGAAGTAAAACGTGGAGAACACGTTGCCATTATTGGCGATAATGGAACCGGAAAAACTACCATTTTAAAAATGATAAATGAACTGTTAGAACCCGACTATGGTACGATTTCTCTTGGTACAAACGTACATATCGGTTACTATGACCAGGAACATCATGTACTGCATATGGAAAAAACTTTATTTGAAGAAATTTCCGACGAATACCCATATCTAACAAATACACAGATCAGAAATACACTTGCCGCCTTTTTATTTACAGGTGATGATGTATTCAAGCGAATCGGTGATCTAAGCGGTGGGGAACGAGGCAGAGTCTCTCTTGCCAAGCTGATGCTCTCCGAGTCCAACTTTTTGATTTTGGACGAGCCTACCAACCATTTGGACATTACTTCCAAAGAGATTTTGCAAAGTGCCATAAATGGATATACCGGAACGGTACTTTATGTGTCTCACGATCGTTACTTTATTAATAGAACAGCTACCCGTATTTTAGACTTGAACAATCAGATACTGACAAATTATATTGGAAACTATGACTATTATCTGGAAAAGAAGCAGGAACTTTCTGCATCAGTAACAGAATCTGCTGACACAACTTCTTTTGCAAAAGAGCCTGAATCCTCTGCTGCTTTAGATTGGAAAGCCCAAAAAGAGGAACAGGCAAGACTCCGCAAGAAAGAAAATGATTTAAAAAAGACAGAAGCTGAAATTGAAAAACTGGAAAATCGAGATTCAGAAATTAATGAATTAATGGCAAGTCCTGAAATTTGTACCGATGTAGCAAAATTACAGGAACTTTCCAAAGAAAAAGAAACGATTACAGAAAAATTATCTGAGCTTTACGAAAAATGGGAAGAGCTTTCTGAAGATTAAACTTCAGAAAGCTCTAAAACTTTACATAGCTTCATATGTTTTACGGATTTCTTTAATAAACTGTTCACTGTTCAATACGGTTACATTTTCTAAAGAAGTGATCAACGCTAAATCCTTTGTCATCTTACCATTTTCAATTGTAGAAAGAGTTGCTTTTTCCAACTTATCAGCAAATTCTACCAGTTCATTGATACCATCTAATTCACCACGTTTACGAAGTGCTCCTGTCCAAGCAAAAATAGTTGCTACGGAGTTCGTAGATGTCTCTTCTCCTGCTAAATGTTTGTAATAATGTCTCTGTACAGTACCATGTGCTGCCTCATACTCATATACACCCTGTGGAGAAACGAGTACAGAAGTCATCATAGCCAAAGAACCAAATGCGGAAGACACCATATCACTCATAACATCTCCATCATAATTCTTACATGCCCAGATAAAACCGCCTTTTGCTTTCATTACTCTGGCAACCGCATCATCGATTAAAGTATAGAAATATTCGATACCTGCCTTCTCAAATTTTTCTTTGTATTCTGCTTCATAAATTTCTGAGAAAATATCCTTGAATGTATGGTCATATTTTTTAGAAATCGTATCCTTTGTTGCAAACCACAGATCCTGTTTTGTATCCAGTGCATAATTAAAACATGCTTTTGCAAAACTGCTGATAGATGCATCTGTATTGTGCATACCCTGAAGAACGCCTGCACCTTTAAATTCATGGATCAATTCTCTTGTCTCTGTACCATCTTCTGCTGTAAATACAAGTTCAGCTTTTCCAGGTCCTGCAACTTTAATCTCTGTATTTTTATATACATCACCATAAGCATGACGAGCAAGTGTAATAGGTTTTTCCCAGTTCTTAACGCATGGTTCAATTCCTTTTACTACAATAGGGGCACGGAAAACTGTTCCATCTAAAATCGCACGAATAGTACCATTCGGACTCTTCCACATTTCTTTCAGATTGTACTCTGTCATTCTTGCTGCGTTCGGTGTGATCGTAGCACATTTTACCGCTACACCATATTTTTTCGTAGCTTCTGCAGATTCAACGGTTACTTTATCATCTGTTTCATTACGATGTTCCAAACCAAGATCATAATACTCTGTTTTCAAATCAATAAAAGGAAGTAAAAGTTCATCCTTGATCATCTGCCAAAGTATTCTTGTCATTTCATCTCCGTCCATTTCAACAAGCGGAGTGGTCATCTTAATTTTTTCCATTGCTGTTCTCCTTTTGCTATTTTGCTTTTTCTTCTTCACTGGATTCCTGCTGTTTATAGGCTTCCTCCAGTCCGTTTTTTACCATATTCTCATATGCATTAATCATATGTCTATTAGCAAGTTCCTCTGCCCTTGCAGCATCTTTCGCTTTAATAGCTTCCATGATCAATCGATGCTCATGATTAGAAGCCTCTCCTCTATTTGCATCAGAAAGTGTCTTTTTGCGTACCCGCAACACATACTCATGATAATCTCTTAAGGAATGCTGCAACATTTTACTATTACAGGCTTCATACATAATATCATGAAAACGATTGTCCAACTCTGCGATCTGTTCTAAATGCCCTTTGGAAGCATGAAATTCTGCCAAATATACATTTTCTTCCATTTCTTCCAACTGCTCTTCTGTAATATTTTCCGTTGCCCATCTCGCACACAGTCCTTCCAGCAAAGAACGGATCATATAAATATCTTTTACATCTTTTACTGTAATACCGGTTACATATGCGCCTTTATTTGGAATGATCTGGATCAGTCCTTCCAGTTCCAGTTGTCTGAATGCCTCTCTTACCGGTGTACGGCTTACTCCCAGTTCTTCCCCAATGGCAACTTCTTTTAATTCTTCATGTTCCTTATATTTTCCACTCAGAATGTCTTCTCTGATCTTATGAAAAACACGTCCGCGAAGGGAATATTTATCTGTCACTTCCTGCTTCACGTCATAATTCCCCATGTACTCACCTCTCGTTTCATGGATGTGCGACTACGCACTCCTCTATTTTAATGTAATATTCAGTTTCTTGCAAACCTTTTCAATATTTTCTACTAATTCTTCATCAGTCAGAACAGTAACACGACCGCCTGCATATTCTTCATCAACCCACTCTTTAATCTCTTTTACGAGTTCGCTGTTCTTATCGACCTGTTTTTCATCTTTTAACTTATAATAAGTATTGATCCAGTGTGCGATTCCGGCAAGTCCTGAGGTATTAGATACTGCACATAATACCGGACGATTCAAGAATTTCTCTGTATCAAATATATTGTAGATCTCTTCATTTTTCAAAAGTCCATCTGCATGAATACCTGCTCTTGTAACATTAAAATTCTTTCCAACAAATGGTGTTCTTGGTGGAATATGATAACCAATTTCTTTTTCGTAATATTCTGCAAGCTCAGTAATAACAGTAGTATCCATACCATTCAAATCACCTTTAAGCTGTGCGTATTCAAATACCATTGCTTCAAGAGGTGTATTACCTGTTCTTTCACCAATACCAAAAAGAGAAGTATTGATACCTGCACAGCCATAGAGCCATGCCGTTGTAGAATTGGAAACCGCTTTATAAAAATCATTATGTCCATGCCATTCAATTAAAGAATGTGGCACGCCTGCATGTGTATGAATTGCATATATGATACCCTGTACACTTCTTGGAATAACTGCACCTGGGAAGTTTACTCCATATCCCATAGTATCACATGCTCTGACCTTAATCGGAATCTTATATTCTTCCATCAATTTCATAAGCTCCAAGCAAAACGGCACAACAAATCCATAAATATCTGCTCTTGTGATATCTTCCAAATGACATCTTGGACTGATTCCTTCTTCCAGACATTCTCTGATCACGCTTAAATAATGCTCCATTGCCTGTCTTCTTGTCATTTTAAGCTTCAGGAAAATATGATAATCGGAACAGCTTACCAAAATACCCGTTTCCTTCATGCCGATTTCTTTTACCAGTTTAAAATCTTCTTTGCTTGCACGAATCCAGCTTGTTACTTCCGGAAACTGATATCCTCTTTCCATACATTTATATACGGCATCTCTGTCCTTTTTACTATACAGGAAAAACTCACTTGCACGGATCATTCCATTTGGACCACCAAGTTTATGCAAATAATCATAAATTGTTACGATCTGCTCTGTTGTATATGGTGCTCTTGACTGCTGTCCATCACGGAATGTTGTATCTGTAATCCAAATTTCTTTTGGCATATTATGAGGCACGATACGATCATTAAAAGGAATTTTGGGTATTTCCGAATAAGGAAACATATTTCGGAAAACATTTGGTTTTTCTACATCATCCAAAATATACATATGTTCTTCTATCTCAAGAAGATTGTTTTTCTCATTCATAGATACCGGACGATTCATAAATGTATCATTTTCTCTCATAACTTGTCTCTCCTAACATTTTAAAATATCATCTTCCACCTGATATTTTGTAATTATTAATATATGCCCTGTTTATATATCATCATTTAAAGATTAATATACTCCGAACATCACACCTCGTATAATTGTATACAATCATACGAGGTGTGTCAAGTAAAGTTACGAAATTTGCAATTTTTCTTTCCTATTATTTATTCCATATAGATCAAAGAGTCCCTGAAATAAATCTGTTTTACCTTTGTTCCTGCATAATAAACAGTTTGGCACTCTTTATTTTTATAAACAAGCTGATACAATGATAGTATTTTTATATTACACGCTCCATTTCCTTCCTGAACTCCTGCTTCTTCCGCTTCCCTCTGGCAGCAGGATGGCTCAAACCAGTTAGAACCACCATAAGAAAATTCTTCAAAAGAAGTCGTGACCGGCTCTTCCGATTTTTCGCATAATAATATTCTGTTCTTACATGGCAAAGGCTCTGGATGACATCCCGGCTGCTGATTGGCATCGTAAAGCTCTCTTCCACATATATTACAATGTCCTACACTAAATCCATCACCATTAGCATCTTCGTAGGACACGATACCTTCGCATACTTTATAGCAGGCATCTTCATGAGAATGTGCCGTCGTGACCGTATAATAGTAACCTGCCGTTCCTCCCTGATGTCCACCACCTCCGCCAGCCGAGCCACTTATATCCGCCGCACTGTCACCATGATAAGAAACACCATTATTTCCCTGTGTTCCACCGACACCACCTTCCGCATGTTCTGTCGCACCACCGCCACCTCCGGCAATCGCGATCCGTTCTCCGTCTCTTCTAATGTCAGTAGCGCCACCACCATTAGAAATCGTTCCACAACCTCCACCATTGTAACCATTCTGTCCACCAACGAAAAGTTCTATCTGTTCTCCTCTTTGCAGTTTTATTAAAACCGTTATCTTACCACCTTTTCCACCAGCAAATGTACAGTTACCGCCTTGAGCTCCTGCCAATTCAAAACGATATATACCAGAATAAGGGGCTGTAAATTCCTGTTGCCCACCCGTATATCCTAAAGTCCACTCTCGCTCTGCTGCATGCACTTGCATAGGCTGTGTCAGCATTCCGGCAAAAAGCATTCCACCGAGAAACAGAGATAAACATTTTTTTGAAATTATTTTCATCTATAATTCTCCTTTC
>JAGKTQ010000029.1 GCA_021153325.1 Lachnospiraceae bacterium
GCTGCATGAAAAAATAAGAAACAAATCAGCTCTTTTTAAGCTGTTTGCATTAGATAAGAATATTTGAAATATATGCTTTGAACAGATTTTAGCATAGCCTTTCAGCATAGTCAATTTTATTTTCTATGCTAATCCGCAGCGCTCTATCAACATCTCCCCTGCCATCTCATCCATTTTTATAAAGATCAGCTTTTTCTTCAAAAAAGGTTTTAAAGACTCCTCCAATTCTGCCTGATCACGCACTACAAAAGTACCATCTGTAAGAACAAGGATCAATTTGGAACGAGCATAAAACTTTTTCAGATGTCCGGTCAATATTTCCAATGCTTTTTCTTTGCCCGTCTGCTCATACTTCTCAAAATAAGTGCCCATTTGAAGATATGCCATCGGCGTCACTTCCTTTATCAACTCACTATCGCTTCTCCACTGGATCGTATTCAGACGCACATTGCGAAATATTTCATTTTGCTGCTTTAATGCTGTCACAAGCTCTTTTGCGGTTTCCATAGCGGTCTGTTTGGCTATATTACAATCAAATACAATTGCCATCTCCAAAATACCGCCTCGGTAATTTCCCTGCACATGAAGTACTTGTTCCACTACATTACGCAATTTGATCTTTGCTAGCATTTCTTTCCCTCCATACAGAATACAATGTCTGTCCTTTTCTATATTTTAAAGAAGGAGTACCTTAATGGCACTCCTTCTAAAAGTTAATTAGTCTTTCTTTTGCCCTTTTTTCTTTTTCACTATCACTACTACTGCCACAACTCCAAGTACAACTCCTGCGCAGATCAGTACCGTGCTCAAAATACCATGACTGCTCTCTGCATTTTGTCCTGCAGTCTCTACTGCTTCATTACCAGAAGTGCCTTTCGTCAATACCATAGCAGAGATACCTTCTACCGTAACTGTGCCTTCTGCAGTACCCAGAACTTCACAGCCTGCCTTTTCACCATTTACATAAATATCCCATTTACCTTCTGGGAGTGTTATCTGCGTAGAATCTGCATTTCCATTATAAATAACGAAAATATCTTCCGCAATTTCACCATTTGGACTGTTTTCAATCGTATATGCTACTACATTAGCATCCAATCCTTCCACAAAGGTCAAATTATTCTGAACGTCTTCTGCAGTCGTCATTCGGAATGCACCATGTGCTTTTCGGAATGCGATCAATCCCTTGTAATATTCGTATACGTCCATTACATTCCCTTTGTCATCCCATTTCAGGCTGTTTGTAGCATCCGATGAGCAATAACTGTTTTCGTCAAATCCTGTTTCTGATGTGTCTGATGGTTTGGAACGGAGCATTTCCTCTCCTGCCTGGAAGAACGGAACACCCTGTGAAGTAAACACAATGGCACTTGCCAGCTTGTTCATCTTGATTCGGTCTTCCTCGCTGTCATCCGCATTTGAAATTGCCAATTTATCCCAAAGTGTTAAATTATCATGACAGGACACATAGTTAATACTCTGTCCCGGCTGTCCAGACCAGAAATTATCGCTCTTTTCATGTTCTTCTATATTTACCTGTGGATGCTCTATAGCTCCCACTACACTAAATTGAATACTTTCTTCCAAACCTTCCTTACCACTTACAAAGCCGGTATCATAAGCATCAAATACATTTCCTTTGATGGCATCTCGAATGTCATCACTGAAGGCACCCACTCTGTCCATCTGATAAGTGTGCTTTTTCGTTGCCTGCAAGGAAGAATCTATTGCAGCATCTCCACTGGTCCATCCTTCTCCATAAATGATAATCGATGGATCTACTTCATCCAGCGCCTCACGAACTGCCTGCATTGTCTCAGTGTCATGAATACCCATCAGGTCAAAACGGAAACCGTCAACGTGATATTCTTCTGCCCAGTAAACTACAGAATCCACAATATATTTACGCATCATTGCACGCTCAGAAGCGGTTTCATTTCCACAGCCTGATGCATTGGAGTAATTATCACCATTTTTGCGATAATAATAATCCGGTACAGTCTGTTGGAACCAGGATTCTTCTGTATTGTAAGTATGATTGTAAACTACGTCCATAACAACGCGGATATCGTTCTCATGAAGTGTCTGTATCATTTCTTTCATCTCCTGTACACGGACTTCTCCGTTGTAAGGATCTGTACTGTAAGAACCTTCCGGCACATTGTAGTTTTTCGGATCATATCCCCAGTTAAACTGACTGGAATCTGTCTTACTTTCATCTACCGATGCATAATCAAAACTCGGCAGAAGCTGTACGTGCGTAATTCCTAAATCTTTCAAATGGTCAAGACCAGTCGGAAGTCCGTCACTGTTTGTCGTTCCTGTTTCGGTCAAGCCTAAAAATTTACCTGCATTCTGAATACCAGAAGAAGAATCGGAAGACAGATCTCTAATATGTAATTCATAAATAACTGCATCTGTAGCATTGACAAATTCCGGTCTTACATCCTCATCAAAGCCTTCCGGGTCAGTAGCATCCAAGTCCAAGATCATACCTCGGTTTCCGTTAACACCAGTACTTCTCGCATATAAATCTACTGTTTCGTTCACAGTATCACCGATTTTTACGGAATAAGTATAGTATACACCATTCAGATCTCCTTCTTTTTCATAAATCCATGTTCCCTTTACATCTGCCTGCATCGGAACGGTTTCTATTAAATTATCACCGTCACCTTTTTCATAAAGGTTCAAGGAAACTTCAGCTGCAGTCGGTGCCCATACACGGAATTTTGTGCTTTCCTTTGTATAAGTAGCACCGAGATCATCTCCGTCATAAGCAAATGCCTCATCAAAGTAAGTAGAACCGATCACTTTTCTCATGGATACTTCACAGCCCTCATACCCTTCTCTTTCAATGGTATAAGTTTTGGATAAATCCAGCGGATCTTTCATGATCAGATAGGCTGTTTTTTCTACCTTCGGACTTTCCGACCAAACCTTTACGATCGGATAAGTATTACCGTCCTGATCAGTCACGGTAAATTTACTTCCTTCTGTTGTGTCCGCTGTATCGATCGGACTGGACAACGTGAAAATGATCTGTTTACTTGTCGTTTCCCCAAAATAAGCATCGGCAATTACCGGACTGTAATTTACTTCTGCTTCGTCATACCAGATTGCTGGATTTCCTTCTACCATATATACATCCAACACATTATCTACCGCTTTTGTCAGATCTATCGTTCTGTCATTGACAGCATCGGCTTCTCCATTTTGGTAAATTCGTACTCCAGCAGTTGTTACACCATCTTCCGGCATAAGTCCTACCTGAAATACTGCTCCAAAATTATCCGTTTCCACATAAGGATAAGAACCGCCTACTTCGTCACCTGTCCATGCATAAGCCTCTACGGTATCCGCAGCATATGTGCCTTCAAAATTGTAATAATGTACATTCAATTTGATAGCGTCTTCCTCATTATAAAGATTCAAACGTTCCTCTTCCATTGCCGCAAAATCATAACTTTCTGCGCCCTCTGGTGCTTCCGTTGCAAATTCTGCTTCACCGCTCGTTACCCAGATTTCCATAACATCCTTTTCCATAGTCACGAAACGGTCATCCGTCACATCTTTTTCTTCCCACTCATTCAAACGAATAATAAATCCGATTTTGGATGGTGAGGAATTACTTTGGTAAACAGCTACCTTTCCGAAGGAATCTTCCCCGGTAAAGGACACCTGCTGTCCATCCTTTCCATCTTCCCATACCCAAAGATTCCAGCCTTCATAATTGCCGTCAGCTCGTCCCCCGTAATGAATGATTAATGTCGTACCTGCCGCATAAGAAACGGTGCTTGGTACAAGGCTGGAAAATACTGCCATAAATACCATCAGTATTCCCATAAGCGCTGCTGTAATTCTTTTTCGCATAAATACCCTCCCTTGTTTTTTATATGTTCATTATAGCATTCGACCTATACATAGTCTAAATAATTTTCGCATTTTTTCGTAAAATTTAGTCTTCTTTTTTTGTTAAAAAATACCAAGTAATACAAAAAACAATTTACATCTTTCCAATTTATGGTATTCTATTCACTGGTGAAAAACAAACAAAGGAAAAAGGTGAGGTACTTATGAATTTTATTAAGAAAAACTGGCAGGGCTTTGTTCTCTGTCTTATTATTGCAGTTCCGGCATGGTTTTTAGGTAAAAAATTCCCGATTATCGGCGGACCTGTCATTGCTATTTTAGCCGGTATGATCATCACTCTTTTTATCAAAGATAAAAGTGCTTTTGAACCCGGTATTAAATTTACTTCCAAGAAGATCTTGCAGTATGCTGTTATTCTGCTTGGATTTGGACTCAATTTAAATGTTATTTTGGAAACTGGAAAACAGTCACTTCCCATCATCCTTGCAACGATCTCCACATCCCTGATTATCGCCTTTGTACTGCATAAGGTGATGCACATTCCGGGACGTATTTCTACTTTAATCGGTGTCGGTTCTTCTATCTGCGGTGGTTCTGCCATTGCTGCTACTGCACCGGTCATTGATGCCGACGATGAAGAAGTCGCACAGGCAATTTCCGTTATTTTCTTTTTCAATGTACTGGCTGCTATTCTTTTCCCACAGTTCGGCTCATTAATAGGTTTTTCTACTACAAGTGGAGAAGCATTCGGTATTTTTGCAGGTACTGCAGTCAATGATACTTCTTCTGTTACCGCCGCTGCATCCACCTGGGACAGTATGTGGAACTTAGGTACAGAAACTTTGGATAAAGCCGTTACTGTAAAATTAACAAGAACTTTAGCCATTATCCCAATTACATTAGTTCTTGCTTTTATCCGTACCAAGAAAAATAAAGACCAGGATGGTACAAAAGTAGATTTCAAAAAAATCTTTCCATTTTTCATCCTCTACTTTATACTCGCCTCCGTTATTACAACAGTTGCGGTAAATTGTGGCGTAGACGCTTCCTTTTTTACACCGCTTAAGGACTTGAGTAAATTCTTTATCATCCTTGCTATGGCAGCGATCGGATTGAATACGGACATTGTGAAATTAGTAAAAACAAGTGGAAAGCCGATTATTATGGGACTTTGCTGCTGGGTCGGCATTACCTGTGTCAGTCTCTTATTCCAGCATATTTTAGGTATTTGGTAAGAAACTTTTGCATAGAATAGGGAAAAACCTTTTGGAGCATTTATGACCTTTACCCATCATTTTGCCGTTTTACCCGGAGATGAAAGACAGGAACATCTGATTGATATTCTGCTTTCCAAAGGACATCAGGTTGCCTATGATATGCCACTTTTTAATCTTTGCGAAGCTGCACCCGTAGTACTTGGGGGCATTCCATTTAAGTTCACTTTTAAAGAGTTGTTCCTTGCAGATGGACAGCTCTTTTTTGGTGGCTGTCTTTCCGACGATTTTCTTTCTTCCTGCAAAGAAAATAATATTCGTACGTTTGATTATATGGACGATAAGGAGCTTTCCATTTTTAATGGCATTTCCACTGCTGAGGGCATCCTTGCTGAGATGATACAAAATTCTTACTTCCATCTGCACAACAGTCCCGTCCTGATATTTGGTTTCGGTATCTGTGGCAAAGCACTTGCCAAACGCCTCCTTAGCCTGCACATGAAGGTATGCATTTGTGCCAGAGACCCGCTTGCCCGTGCAGAAGCCATTTCACTCGGCTACGAAGCTATCTCCTTTGAAGACCTTCGCTTTCGCCTTCCCGGCTTTCTTTTTATTGTAAATACAATCCCTGCTCTGATCTTGACCGAAAATCTATTAAATTTCGTGCATCCTGAATGTCTGCTCTGTGATATCGCCTCTTCACCGGGCGGGGTGGATTTAGAAGCCGCCAAAGCACTTTCCTTAAAAGTACGCACCCTTCCAGGCCTTCCCGGAAAATACTCTCCAAAATCCTCCGCTGCATTTATGGCTGACTGCATTTTTAAGAACCTGATTTAAACCTATTGCATACAACTAAACTAAAAAGCATTTTGTAGTATGACAGAACAACCTTGTCCTACTGCCATGATCAGAAAGGCTACTTATGTCTCTTGAAGATGTAAAAATTGGAATTGCCTTTACAGGCTCCTTTTGCAGCTACAATCATATTTTCCCAGAGCTAGAAAAGCTTGCAAGTAAAGGTGCATATATCCAAACTATTTTTTCACATACTGCACAAACGACTGACAGCCGTTTTGGAGAAGCCAAAAACTTTTTAGAACGTGCCAAAGATATTACCGGAAATGAACCTATTTTGTCCATAGAAGCAGCAGAGCCTATCGGACCAAAGGAGCTTTTGGATATTCTTGTCATTTTACCCTGCACCGGAAATACTCTTGCCAAACTTTCCCATGGTATTACAGACAGTCCCGTACTGATGGCTGCAAAGGCACACTTAAGAAATGAACGCCCTCTCGTTCTTTCTCTTGCCACAAACGATGCTCTAGGAATGAATTTAAAAAATATTGGACTTATTTTGAATGTAAAAAATATTTATTTTATCCCCTTTGGGCAGGATGACCCGTTGAAGAAGCCAAATTCTATGGTTGCCCATACTTCACTTTTACTTCCTACTCTGGAACAGGCACTTTTAGGCAAACAGCTTCAGCCTGTCATCCAAAGTCCATTTTAGTCATTGCAAAGAAAGGCAAACTTATTTTATGTGTGGAATCGCAGGTTTTTTTCATACAAAAAGAAATTTTTTAGAGGAAAAAGACTATTTTTCCTCTGTATTAAATACGATGCGCGAATCCATAAGTCATCGCGGAAACGACGAAAACGGTATTTTCCTATCCTCCCACTGTGGCCTTGCACATGCAAGGCTTTCCATCATCGATCTGCAGACCGGAAGCCAACCCATGGTACGTACAGAAAATGGAAATACTTGTGCTATTATTCATAACGGAGAAGTTTACAACATGCAGGAATTAAGAGAAGAATTAGAGAAAAAAGGGCACTCTTTCCAGACGACCAGTGATACAGAAGTCCTTCTTGCAGGCTACATGACAGAAGGAGTCTCTTTTATAGAAAAAGTAAACGGCATTTTTGCTTATGCCATCTACGATGAGCAATTAGAGCGTTTATTTCTGTTCCGTGACCGTCTTGGTGTCAAACCTTTATTTTTTATGCAATATGATGATACCTTTCTGTTTGCCTCCGAGTTAAAAGGTCTGTTTGCCTATCCGGGCAATGCACCAATCATTGACAAAAAAAGCTTATGTGAGATTTTTGCACTCGGTCCTGCCAAAACATATGGAACTGGCGTTTTCCAAAATACAAAAGAAGTGCTTCCGGGAACCTTTCTTTCCCTTTCTGCAAATGGTATCGCAGAGCATACCTACTGGAAGCTTCAAAGCGCCCCTCATGAAGATGACTTTGAAGAAACCATCGAAAAAACAGCTTTTCTCATTCAAGATTCTGTCAAAAAACAACTGCTTTCTGATGTACCTGTCTGTACCTTTTTGTCAGGTGGTATCGACAGCAGTCTTGTGACCTCCATCAGTGCTCGCGAATTAAACAAAAAAGGAATCCCTCTTTCCAGCTACTCCTTTGATTTTAAAGACAATTCCATTCATTTTAAGTCAAACTCTTTTCAGCCCTCCGAAGACCGTCCTTTTGTCGAAAAAATGATAGCCTACTGTGGCACGGATCACACCTTTTTAGAATGTGACAACGATGACTTGATCCAAAACCTTTATCGCACTGTAGATGCAAGAGATCTGCCATGCATGGCGGATGTCGAATCCTCCCTGCTATACTTCTGCAAAGAGGTGGTGCAAAACCATAAGGTAGCTCTGACCGGTGAATGTGCAGATGAGATTTTTGGCGGTTATCCATGGTTTCACAAAAAAGAATGTTTTGAGGCGGATAGCTTTCCCTGGACAATGGATATGTCTCCACGCAAACTTCTGCTAAAGGATGAAATTCTCGCAGAGCTCCCGTTGGAAGACTACGCCCATAATGCCTACGAAGCAACGATTGCCGAGACACCGGTATCAATAGGTGAAGACCCTGTTGAAAAACGGCGTCGGGAAATCGCATACTTAAATTTAAAATGGTTCATGACCACTTTACTTGACCGTATGGATCGCACAAGTATGTCCTGTGGTCTGGAAGCAAGAGTTCCTTTTGCCGACCACCGCATTGTAGAATATGTCTGGAATGTTCCATGGGAAATGAAGTGTCCGAACGGACTTGTAAAAGGCTTGCTGCGCTATGCCTCCACAGGATTTTTACCGGATGCCGTGCTGTACCGCAAAAAGAGTCCCTACCCTAAAACTTATAATCCGGAATACGAAAAACTACTTGGAACGATGCTATGGGAAGTGTTAGAAGATGCTTCCTCTCCACTTAATACTTTTATTGACAAACAGAAAGTGCGCTCCTTTTTAGAAACACCTTCTGATTATGGGAAGCCTTTTTATGGGCAATTAATGGCAGGTCCCCAACTTTTGGCTTACTTACTTCAAGTGAATTACTGGCTCACAAAATATGGATGCTAAGAATCTGTTAAGAGTCTTTACAACCTCTTTTTTCTTATCCTTTGACTGTTAAAATACACCATGTTGACATATTTACTTAAAGAAGAAAGGAGCTGGCAATATGGATTTTCTTATAATGATTATTGCATTTGTTGGTATTGCAGCCGGTTTGATTTCTACTGCATATTTAATGATCAGCATTCCAGCTGTTCTCATTTGGAAATTTTACCGTAAAGTACGTTACAAAATTCCAATGACTATGTAACTGTATTTGCCCGTGTAATTTCTTATGTAATCTATATACTAGAAAAAGCCCGTAATCTTCTGATTTACAGGCTTTTTCTTTATATTGTTCCTTGTTCTTCACATCTATTTTAACCAATGTGTAATTCCCGTGATCTTTCTTGCCTCCAGCATGATATCCGCTGCATTGTCTTTCAGATATTTTTCCAATCCTGTAATCTCTTCATCGGAAAAGCCAAAACTAGCATCGATCTTTCCTTCCGGCACAACACCTTCCGCGAACTGCCTGCTGCCGTTTCCTTCTCTCTCAAAACAGACCCTTACGATCTTTTCCCCTTTCTTGTTATGCAGAATACCTGTATAAGTGAATTTCATTTCTTTTTCCTTATCCATCTCTATCCTCCACCTACAGCAAAAGCTTTTTACAATCCATGTCGCTTCATAATTCCTATGCCAAGTGCATAAGGACCTGTGTGCACACCGATTGCTGCACCAATTTGATAAAGCGGAATATCTTCTACCTTCTGTCCACGTTCTTCCAAAAACTTGATCAACATTTTTTTGAATTCTTTTGCCTCTTCATAATCATATCCAACACCGATCGCAAGGCTGTAATCCGTTATATCCACCTGGAATTCTTTTAAATATTCATCCAATAGATCCAATACTTTTACTAAAGATTTTTTCCGGCTTCTTGTAATGCCAGAAGAGAAGATTTCTCCTTCTTTTAAAGTAATAAGCGGTTTGATTCCAAGCACAGAACCTGCAAGACCAGCTAATTTCCCGATTCTGCCGCCATGCTTCAAATATTCCATATTTCCTATCGTAAAGAAAATACGTCCCGTGCTTTTGATTTCTTCCAACTTTGCTACCGCCTGCTCATACGGTATATTTTTCTCCTGCATAGAAACTGCCTCCAGCACATACAATCCCTGAAGAACCGTATTAACTGTTGCATCAATCACCGTAATTTTCGCATCCGGATAGGTTTCTAAAACAAGCTCCTTCGCATTCAATGCAGACTGCATGGAGCCACTGAATTTGGTCGTAATACAAATACAAATGATCGCTGTATTCTCTGCTGCGAAAGGCATAAATACATCTGCATAATCCTGTACAGAAGGCAGGGAGGACTTCGGAAAAGTATTCGGGTCTGCTACCATTTTGTCATAAAACTCGCGAACCTCCATTTCCACTCCTTCTTTATAATAATGCTCGCCATCAAAAGAAACATAAAAAGGAACAACCGTAATTCCCTTCTCTTGGATCAACTCCTGTGGTAGATCACAGGAACCATCTGTTATGATCTGATATTTCTTATTTTCCATGCCAAACACATTCCTTTCTCTCGTTACTCTTATTTCTTTCGTTGTTTTCAAGTACACTTATCTTCACTGCTTATTATTATTCAGTTTCTCCATCATGTCAATATTCATACCATTTATAAAGTGTTAAAAAACGATAAAAAAGACTATGATATTTATTTATCATAGTCTTAAAAACCACATGTATTTTCTTTTTTATTTTCTGCTAACCAAAAAAGCCTTTTTGCACCTTTTGCTCGCACATTTCGCGCAATTTTTCTAAAACGTCGTCGCCTACATATTGAGCCTTCATCGCAAAACGTTTGATATCCTCCTGCCATCCGACCATTTCCAATGATTTTTGCAGGAACTGTTCCAGTGTTACCATAACAGACTCCCCATTTACTTCTCCCTCATAAAGCGATTCCTGAATATCGAGTTTATTATCCATAATAAACCAGTCCAGCCATTCCTGATATCTTTCTGTATTATCTGCCTTCATACGCGCTCCCCCGTTTCTGCATCTTTCACGTTGCTGTCATCCGCACATTTTCTCTCATATATACTATGTATTTTATCATATACACTACTGAAAATCAAACGGGTGTAACGTTCCCTTTTTCCAAAAATCATTGGGACTGTCTTCTTCGCTCCTTTAGTTTTTCATTCATTTCTTCCGCGGTTCTTCTATCCATAAAATCCATAATAGCCCAAACAAAAACATACACTAAAAAAATGGTAACTACAAACCAGATGCCTTCCTGTACTCCCTCATATAGATCAAGCAGTCTTCCTGTTACCATTAACACTGCTTCCAATAAGATAAAATGCAGTACGATCCGGATGCCCCATTGCTTTTTGCTCAGTTCCTTTCTGGAATAAAAAACAAGACTAGGTAACGTACCGACCAGACTAAATAGAAACATCCATGCCAAATAGGAAAGTGGCAGTTCATCTGTCGGATAAAATGCCTTACAAAAACAAAAGGTCGCAATCATAGAACCGGTATATATCACAAAATATTGTCTCACCAGACACTGTATTATAAAATCCTTTAAACTCATTTTCTCACCTGATTCCTATTAATTTTTTCAGTTCCCCGACATACTGTCTGGAAACAATGACTTTTTCTTTGTTAAAAAGTACGGCTTCAAATCTTCCTGAAAAAGCCGGTCTTAGAAAATCAATTTTATCAATATTTAATATCACTGATTTGGATGCCCGAAAAAAGGTACTTCCCTTGCTGTACTCTTCAAATTCATAAAGCTTCCATTTACTTTCGTATACTTCTTCCTCACAATAGAAAAAAGATTTGTTATCCACCACTTCAAAATAATAAATTTCATCCAGCTTCAGTCGATGAATTTCCTCTCCGTTATAACCTATCATTCCATTTCCACTTCTTGCCTGCTTTAGCTTCTGCACCAGCTGCATCGTATCCGCATCAATTTCATGACACCGGAGAATGATTTCTTCTTCCGCCTCTCTTGCAATTTCTTCAATTGTAACTTTCAAATATCTCCCTCACTTTTATCTATCACTCAAATTTTTCTTTCTAACGATCCAGACACTGACAAGCAATGCTGCAACACCACAAAGAATTAAAAACAATATCTGCATGCCGTCACTGACATCATTGCCATGCATACTTACGGTAATTCCCATGACTTCTTTATATTCTGTAATAAATTCTTCCGGCATTCCTGTAAAAGTCTGGTTCAGAGCTTCTTCGCAGCAGACCTTCCTCATCAGAGAAGTACCGTGCAAAATAGGTATGTATTTTAATACTTCTGCTACCTTTTCCGGCAGAGAACCCATCGGAAGATAAATCGCACCAACAAAGCCTACCAAGGTCCCTACGATCGTACCGAATCCTCCCCATGCACTGCTGCTCTTCACAAACAAAGCTACCATATACATAATAACAGAAAAAATGCAGACATTCAGCAAGGTAAATAAGAAAATTTTTCCAAGTGCTGCCAGAGACAACATCGTTCCACCTGTAGCACAAATATAAACAAGTGCTGCTGCCAGTGTCACCATACAAAAAAGAGTTCCAATGATTGCCGCTGTTGTCACATAAGACATTGCAACAGCTATTTTAGCAACCGGCGCACAGTAAAAATCTGCACTTCTGTTCTCTGCGGTATCCTCTATCATCGTTCCGATCACACTGAGTGTTACGGATACTGCATTTACTACAAGAATACCAGCTAATGTCCAATACTGTATAAGCTGTCTTGCGTTCTCTTCATCTGCTGCGTCATTTCGCATTTCTCCGCCATACTGCTCTATTAACTCCAATATACTTTCCACATTCATGTCCCCAAGGAATACTGCCTGCAATAAAAGTACAATGAGCATGGATAGCAGTGCAAAAAATACTGACGTTCTATCTCTTAAAAACACAAGGCAATTTCTTTTTGTTAAATTCAAATATTTACGCATCTTCTCTTTCTCCTCCACAAGCATTCAAAAATACATCATCCATCGTTCCCTGTACGACTTCAAAGCCTTCTATTTGTTCCTTAAATTTCTCCAAAAAAGGCAGTGCCTCCATCGTATCTGAAATAGGAAGCGAGATCCGGTTATCCCTTACCTTAAACTTCCTATCCATTTTTTTCAGCTGTTGTATCAGTGCTTCCCGCTGTTCGTCCTTTGGTATCATCCGCAATTTATCTTTGGCGAACTCTTCCTTTAAGGAAAAAGGAGTTCCATATTGTATCAGATGCCCTTTATCAATAATCGCGATATGATCTGCTTTGGCTGCTTCTTCCATATAATGCGTTGTCAAAAATACTGTCATATGCAATTCTTTTTGAAGATTATGTACGCTCTTCCACACACTCTTTCTTGTCGCAGGATCCAGTCCCGTTGTCGGCTCATCTAAAAATAAAATATCCGGCGTATGCATGAGTGCACGACCGATTTCACAGCGCCTTTTCTGTCCACCGGATAATTTTCCGTATGGACGTTTTAAAATATCCGTAAGCTCTAAAATTTCACACACATAGTCTAAATTTTTTAAAAGTACTTTCTTATCTTTTTCAAACAGACTTCCGCGGATCAGCAGATTTTCTTTTACGGTCAGACGTTTGTCAAGACAGTTATTCTGATATACGATTCCAATATGCTTTTTGATCTCTTCATTTTCTTCTCCCAGCTTCAATCCGCTGATCCAAGCTTCTCCCGCTGTCGGCTTTGACAGAGTGCAGAGCATGTTGATCGTTGTACTTTTTCCAGCTCCGTTTACTCCTAAAAATCCGAACAGCTCTCCTTTTGCGATAGAAAAATGAATATCATCGACTGCTTTGATATCACCAAAATATTTTTTTAGACCACTTACTTTTATGATTTCTTCCATTCTCTTTTCCTTTCTCTGCGGATCAAGCTTTTGCTTTTTCTTTGATTGCCCTTATTATGCAAAAGGCTCTTTTCTTTTTCAATATTCCAGAAAGCAAGTTGTAAAAAAAGCATGGTAAGTGGTAAATTTTGACCGGTCTTATTTCGAAAACTCTTCTTTTCCTACCTGTACTACAATCGACAAACACATCGGAAAACCAATCATTCCAACAAAACCACAGAGCTTTAGCCCGACGAACATGGCGATCAAAGTTGCCAGCGGATGTACGCCAATCTGTTTTCCTACGATACGCGGCTCTAACGTATTTCTTATAATAGAAATGACCAGATTCAATAAAATGAGTCCGATCGCAAGCTCATAATTTCCTATGATCACCGACGCAGCCGCCCACGGAATCAAAACACCTCCCGTTCCCAAGACTGGTAAAATATCAAACAACGCAATTCCGATAGAAATCACAAAAAAATATGGGATTTTTAAAATGGCAAGTCCGATACAGAGTTCCACAAAGGTTAGCAACATCAAAATCGAATAAGACTTCATATAGGCGGTAAATACTTCCAAAACATGCCGTTTTACAGCCAATACGAACAACTGTCCATTCCGCGGTAATAACTTCATCAAAAATCCTATGATTTTTTCATAATCAGCTGCAATAAAGAACGTGGCTATGACCATAAGGACAATCTTCATGAGAAAAGATGGAATTTTGGCTGCATAACCAGATACATCTTTGATTCCATCCGTTGCCATTTCTGATAAACTTTCCCCCAGACTGCTCACGAACTCGATAAAACTGTTCCCAATATTATCAAATCCGACCAGATTGCCACCACCATATCTTTGTTCCAGTCTGTTCGCAATGGAATACACCCACGGAACAAATTGTTCTTCATATAACTTCGGCAAAGTCATAAATGCCTTTTCCACAAGATGGATAAGCCACCCTCCTAAAACACACAACACCAGAACGATCAGTAAATAAAATGACGTTGTCAAACATATGGAAAGCCATTTTTTTCTCTTTTCTGTTTTTGTCGAGATACGTCCTACTACCTTATGAATGAACGCAGCAAAAAGAAAGGCAATCAGAAATGGCATAAATACCGGAAGCAAGTATGTAACTGCCACATAAAAGCTTCCCCCTATAATCAAATAAAATATCGCATTGATGATCCACTGTTTTTTCTTTTCCATAGCTTTTACTTTCACCTTTTTTGATAAAATACTGCACCTAAAAAGGCTTTCCATAAAGGAAAGCCTTCTGCATCTTCTTTATAATACTATAGTCTCTGAAATCCGCTTAAATATGCGATATAAAATCTGATTTTTTTATTACCCATTACCATTAATTTCCTGCGCTCTCATACCGCACCAGTCCTCTTTGGAACAACGCGTAAGAAATCAGCCAGAAAATAACTGCGATCGCACATTCCGCACCAACTGTTGTTAATACGTTTCTGTTCACAAGGAAAAACGTAGACGGAATATATGCAACAAAAGCAAATGGCAGAACTGTCATCAAAATGATCTGTATCGGTTTTGAATAAATTTCAATCGGATACTTTGCAAAATCTGCCATTTCATATGCCGTTGTCAAAAATGGTGAACTGTCCTTTACCCAAAATGCAAGTGCTGCAAAAAACAATTTCACAGATGTATAGATCACTGCACCTGCCAATACAGAAATAACAAAGAAAATTACTTTTAATGGTGTTATTTCTACGGTTCCATTTGAAACAGCCCGCGCTACAAGGATCATTCCTATCAAAAGCTCTCCAAGTGCGTCCATCTGAATCTTTTCACATACGATCTGAAAAAACAGATTCATTGGTCTAAGCATATATTTGTCGAAAGTTCCTCGTATGACCATCTGCCAGGAGACCATCCATAGATTGTCTGTAAGTAAATGGTCAATTCCTCTCGGTATTTGTGCAAATCCGTAAATGAACAGCATCTGTTCAAAAGACCAGTCTTTCATAGACGGAATCTGCTCAAAAACCAAATAAAGAAATGCGATTCCTGCTCCCTGTGAAATCAAAAAACCGCCTAAGCCTATAAAAAAATCGATTTTAGACTGCATCATTGTTTTTATGTACTGTACTGCAAAAATCCGATACAATCTAAGATAGCGACGTAAACTCTTCATGTAAATGCTCCTTCCCTTTTTCATCAACCGCCTAGAATAACAATTCTTTTTTCTACCTTTTTCCATAAAAAACCACCGATCAGGAAAAGAAGAATCGCCCAGATCAACTGTTTGCCCAATTCCAGCAAGATCTGTTCACCAGTATATTTTCCAAGATAGATCATAACCGGCACATAGGTCATAGCTGTAAATGGTAAAAAGGAAAAAATCTTCTGAACTACAGCAGGGAAAAAGGAAATAGGAATCAATCTTCCCGTTAAAAAGCTCAGCATTGCATTTTTAATGATCGTCATGCCAAATATATACGTTGTGACAAAAGCCAGCATACCAAAGCAATAATCAAAAAATACATATATCAAAAAGCTAAGGAACATACTGATGAAAAAAGCAAGTATCGTAACCGGATTGCTGACGCTCATACCAAGTTTTGTCACTTTAAAAATCTCCAGACCGACCCAGATAAACAAAGATGGCATGACCAACTTGTATATCATGATCCCAAATGCCCGGAACACAAGACTCATTCGATAGTTGATTGGCTTGATCAAATTCATCGCTACGTTTCCGTCAACCACATCTCTTCCGATATCGGATGAAATATTGATCATAATAATGTCAGAAATGGTGTAGGACATAAACACATACATGATCATTTCATTTTTTGTAAAGCCACCAAGTACATCGGAAGTGGAGCTTGCATAAATTGCCATCCAAAGATAATAATAAATAAACATTCCGAAAAATTTTCTAAGCATATACAAATAGAAACTGCCTTTGTATGCAAAGTTCGCTTTAATCTGATTGGAAGCAAATGGCCAGTAAATTTTAAAACTCTTTAACATTATACTGCCTCCACTCCGTTCTGATAGATTCTCTTTACGATATCTGTCAGCTCCGTTTCTTTAATCTGCACATCAGTTACCTCAATATCTGCCATGATCTTGCCAATGACTTGCGCCACGGTAAAATCATTTTTATTGAAATTGACAGACAGCGTTTTCTTTTTCACAGCAATACCCATTTTATCACTGATGTTATGAATGGACTGTATCTTTTCTGCACTCGGAATTTCCTTCATTTCGAAGTGAATGTTGCAGCTGCCACCATAACTTCTTTTCAGATCCAGTAAAGTGCCATCGTAAATCTTTTTGCCCGCATCAATGATAATGATCCTTTTGCACAGCTCTTCAATATCGCCTAAGTCATGCGTTGTCAAAATGACCGTCGTATTGTACTTTTCATTAATACCACGAATTGCCTGACGGATTCTGTCTTTTACTACAATATCCAGTCCGATAGTAGGCTCATCTAAATAAAGTACTTTCGGATTATGTAACAGCGCTGCTGCCAGATCTGCCCTCATACGCTGACCTAAAGATAAAGTTCTAACAGAATTATGGATAAACTCTTCCAATTCCAGCACTTCATAGAAGAAGTTCATCCGTTCCTTAAAATCCTCATCACTTACTTCGTAAATTTCTTTTAAGACCGTATAAGTCTCGCTCAGTGGCAAATCCCACCAAAGCTGTGTTCTCTGTCCAAAGACAACACCAATGTTTTTCGCATTGACCTTACGATTTTTGTATGGCTCGATGCCATTTACAAGACAAGTGCCCTGCGTTGGCGTTAAAATACCGGACATCATTTTAATAGTTGTAGATTTTCCAGCTCCATTGCTGCCGATGTAACCTACCATTTCCCCTTCCTCGATAGAAAAGGAAATATCATCCACTGCCACCTTTGTTTCTGTCTCTTTTGTGAACAGTCCTTTTACGGCTCCTTTAAAGCCCGGATAGTGTTTGGTTGAAACAAACTCCTTTCGGACATTTGTCAGTTCGATCACATTCTGATTCATGTCTTTTACCCCTCATTTATTTTTATTTCTTGTATTATATTGTAGTATAATATTTCTGGCAATTTATTCTTGACTAAAAACGGCATTTTGTACTGCCCGCTTTTCTTCCTGCCTATTCTTGCTACAATAAAATTGATAAAATCCTTCTTTTCTATATTCTTCTGTTCTTTCCCGCTCTAGCATCTGCCCCGGATGAAACAGAATTTCCAGCTTTTTCCCTTTCTTTTTTGCAACTCGTGCCATTGCAGGCAAAAGCTTTTGGGTGCGCTCTTTATCCATATACCCACTCATCATCAGTCCCCACATAAGTTCATAGGATAATCCTTTCTTTTGCAGTTTTTTCACTGCACGAATGGAATACAGGTTCAATAACACATTTTTCACTAAATTAGATAGGGTGTATGTCCGATACAGAGAAACATGGGAAAGAAACGGTGCTAACGGTTCCTTTGCCACACGCACAAAGGTGACTGACACTTTCTTTTCACTGATGATTTCCATAAGTATATCAAATACAAAGGGAATCATATGCGGATGCTGGTGACTGTCCAGACGAATTTCCTGTAAATGAAAGGCATTCTGTACCACTTCTATCTGTGCTTGAAATTCCTTCTTCAACTGCTCTTTTATCCGCTTCTTTTTCTTTCCAAAACAGTAATTTAGCAGAAACAATTTTCCCCATGTGAGCGTGAAAAAACCATCTTTATCCACCAGATCAAAAACCGCTTCCTTTGGCAAAACCGAACTGCCATCCATAATATTCAAATGCACCGTAATAAGCGGTTCTCCTGGAAAGGTTTCTTTTTCCTGCTGATAGCGCTCTACGCATTGCCCAAAACATGACATATTTGGAATCACACTGATACTGTCCAAAGCACCCTGCTTTAGACAGTCCAAAATATCTTTCGCTCCGTTTAAGGAAACACCATAATCATCGGCATGCATATCAAATATCTCTCTGTTTCTCATATTTTTCTCCCCGCTTCGTTCTTTTCTCCATACAGAGCATAACGACCAGAACTCCTATACATCCTAAAGTGACAGCGATACCTGCTACCGTTCCCTTTGGAATATATCGTAATTCAATGCTATGCGCTCCCGGCTCTAATGCAATAGCAAGGAACGTATCATAGACTATTTCTCCACTGCTTTTCTTTCCATCTACTACAATCTGCCAGTCATCTTCATATGGGATACTGAAAACTAACAATTTCTTCTCTGCATTTTCTGTAGTAACTGTTAAATGCGAACTGCTCTCCCGTTCCACCTCTGCCTGTTCTTTCATAAGCAATGCATAATTTCCTGCAAGTGCTTCTTCATCTTCCGTTACAAAATAGGCATTTTCCAGCCAGAGCTCCTCTCCATCAAGCTGTACCGTAAAGGTAATATGTTCTCCCTTACGATATTCTCCCAAATTTAAGATCTTCCAGTTTGAACGGTTCATATAGCCACACAAAAATTGTCCATCTACATAAATTTCTGCACTCTGTAAATGCTCTTGTGCAGTCAGATAAGCATACACCCTGCCGTCCTTTACTGTCTCCATTTCAAAGCTTACACGAATCGGGCTTTTCTCATCCTTTCTTCGGTACACCGTTAAGTCTCCCTGCTTCTCCTCGGTACTGTTTTCCATTCGTATTTCTTTGATTACCGCATCTTTTAAAATAGCTTCTTCGCTACCCGCTGCCATTTGGTACATCGCATTTTGCAAGGCAAACGGATTTTCCTCTTCCATATCCACCAAACGCACCTGTTCCTCTGCCAGAAAAGCAATCGGCAAAGCATATGGATTTTGATAAACGCTAAGTCCCTCTCCTTCCTGTACTGCCTGATAGGATTTATTGATTGTCTCTTCACTTCCGAGCAGATACTTCACACCGAAAAGACTATCTACGGTCTGTGTACTTCCGTTTCCATATTCTACATACAGACGGTTATAATTTAACCCCATCTTTTCCAAAAAGCTCAGTACAAAATTTTTCTCATTGGAACTATAATGCGTCAAGCCTGCATAAGAAAAATGCATGGCATCGTTGTTGTTTTTCTTTTCCAAATTTTCCATCCGGTACAAACTGTCATCATTTCTCTTTACCATTTCTACCACGGGACCTATTTTCTCTACTGCCTCTGCATATTCCTCTGCATCGCAATACGAAGTATTCCGGTTTTTCATGTATGTGTAAATACTATTTAAGGAAAGATCACCCACCTGTAAAACTGCAAGTAAAAGAAGCAGTATCTGGTAATTTTTTCCTCTTTTTATCAAGTAAATGACAAGCAGCATCATAAGAAATAGCAAAATATCCGGCAATGCTTTTTTTATGCTGATATATTCATAAGGATGCCGGAAAATGAAAAATAAAAGGGCAAAGAAAGTGCCTCCGGCAAAAAGCAGCCGCTTTGTATCCAGTCCTTCTTTCAAATGCAAAAAACCCTGCCAGGAAAATACGATCATAAAAAAGCTAAATAAAAATGAATAGCGGTAATGATACCCTGACGGTTCCATGAATGCATGCCATACATAGTCTACTTTTGCTAAACAAAAGCTTCCCATGAGCACGCCGAGCATACACCCGGACAAAATTCGCTCCCTACGAGGAATTTTTGCGTTGAAAAAGAATAAGATCACAAGCACGACCATCAAAATACCACAGAAAATAACCGGCATTCCATTCATTAGTTCACTTTCACTGTATGCCATAGTAAATATTTTGGACAGCACGCGAACCGGGCGCAGATTGGGCAGAGTGATTCCTACTCCCAGATCTTTTCCATCCTTCAAGCTGCCCTGCAGCGTCATAAATGTAGGGAGCAGGCTAAATGCACACAGTCCACCCGCCAGCAAGGAAGCATAGACAAACCGCCATAGCTTCTTTAATAGTTCTTCTCCCTTTCCACATACAAGCAATCGGTATCCAAAATACAACACACTGGCTATACAGATCATATAACCAATATAATAATTGGTGAACAACACGCCAAATAAAGCTGCCATATAAGTGTATGGCTTCTTTCCTAAAAGTATCTTATCGATTCCATACAAGACACACGGAAGCAGGATCAGCGCATCCTGCCACATAATATTAAAGCTGTTCACACACAAATACCCCATCATTGCATACGAGGTAGAAAATATAAAAATTTCCGCTCTGTTTTCCGTCTGAAAACGATTTTTTAAATAATATGCCATGGTAGTACCACAAAGTCCTGTTCTTGCGATAACTAAAATCGTAATTCCTGCTGGAATCAGGCTGTCTTTTAAAAACAGGAAAAGCAAATTAAATGGACTCATCAAATAATAAGTAAAAAATCCAATCATATCCCCGCCAAGACATTTGCCGAACGTATAAAAAATATTGTTTTCCCCCTGGAAAATTGTTTTATAATAAGACAAAAAATCTACATACTGTTTCTGCATATCCGCTATCAGAAAAGATTCTTTTCCAAAAGGCGTAATCCCCATAAAAATGCAGATTCCCAACATGCAGATTGCCGGAATAAGAAAGGCAATCCCATAAAAAATATAACCTTTATTTAAAAATGTTTTCTCCGTTTTCATTGTGCTTCTCCATAACTCTTGTCCATTTTTACTTACTATTTCTTACTGTCACGAATAATATACTGTGGTCTATTTTTAATTTCGTCATATATTTTTGCAATATATATACCGATAATTCCAAGACTTATCATAATCGCACCCGTAGAAATCACGATCAAAAGCACTAATGTTGGATAACCACCTACTGCACCTCCCTTGATAAAGCTTACAATAGCATCCATGCCAAGTGCTGCTCCGATTATCAAAAAGATGATTCCCAATATGGTAATAATCTGAAGCGGAGCATTGGTAAAGGAAGTAAGATTTTTTACGGCATATTTTCCAAGTTTCCAATAAGACCACTTTGATTTCCCTGCAACCCGTTCACACACCTCATAAGATACGGATGTACTTTTAAAGCCAACCCAGTAAGCCAGTGCCCTAAAAAATGTATTTTTCTCCGTCAAAGCACATAATTCTCTGACCACTTTTTTATCCATCAGCTTAAAGTCTGATGAATTTCGCATATCCATATGTGTGGTACTGCTGATAACGTCATAAAACATACCTGCGAACCATTTATGAAGTTTGGATTCTTTTCCTCTGCTTTTCTTTACGCCTTCCACAACTTCAAAGCCCTGTTTCCAACAAGCATACATTTCCAGTATTGTTTCTGGCGGATGCTGTAAGTCTGCATCCATTACGACAAAGCAATCACCTGCTCCCGCACGAAGTCCGGAAAAGATTGCTGCTTCCTTCCCAAAATTTCTAGAAAAAGAAATACACTTTACCATATTATCCTTTTCATGCAATTCGCACATTTTTTCATAAGTATTGTCTTTGGAACCGTCATCGACAAATACCAGTTCCAACTCTGCATCCTCTAACTTTTCTCCAATTTCCCTTATTGCATTATAAAAATATCCTATGGATTCTTCTTCATTATAACAAGGTACTATAATTGAAATCACATTCACTTGTTTTTCTCCTACTCACGGTTTTCCTTTTGACAACAATACACCTCTAAAAGAATACCACTTTTTCTCTGAAATAAAAATATAATTTTTGTTTAATTTTCATATAGAAAAACGCGACTAAATTTATCCATTTAATCGCGTTTCTATAAACATTTTACTGTATTACATTGATTGCACCATTTTCTACGCTTGCTTCCAGAATGCAAACATTATTCACTATCGCTTTCATATGATTGCTCTCATTTTGTGTATATTGAATTGTATTTTTGTTCAGATTGACCACAATATTTCCATTATCTGTTTCTAACTCTATCGCAGAACTGTTACTTAAATTCTCATTTAAGACTACCTCTATAACTCCAGTATCCGTCTCCAGATCCATACTTCCTTTCAGACCGGCTAAATAGATTTCTCCAGTGTCAACAGACACGTCATACGAATCAAAATTTTTAGGAAGCAGGATTTCCAGATCAATAGTTACATTGTATTGCTTTACTTCCTTTTCCAGCCAATCCCAGAACTCTGTTCCTTCATTTTTATGCACGACATTCAAAATACACGTATCATCTACTACATTGCTTATAATATCTATATTGTCTACTATTTTATCTAAGTTTTCCTGAGAATAAGCTGTAACATATGAATTTGCTTTTATGTGGATTTTATCATCATCACTAGCGCCTAACGTAATATTTCCGACCTCGTGGTCCAGTTCAAAGCGTTTCAACCCGCTTACATCTCCTATAGTATATTCACGCTGCACATCCTTTTCCAGCTTATCGTTCGGATTTCCAGCTTGTCCATCCGTAGCATCTGTATTTTCCACATTCGCCTCTCCGGCAGGAACGTCACCCACATTCGTATCTCCCACATTGGTGCCGCCTACATTCGCACCACCTGCATTGGTATCCCCTGCATTTGTGTCCCCTACATTTGCATTGCCGCTATCATTCCCCTTTTTACTTGCACAGCCATACAGACCAAATAATGCAAGCATAACTACACTACAACACAACAGCATCTTTTTGTTTAGAATCTTCTTCATTAAAATCTTTCTCCTTTTTCCATATCATTACTCTTTTACCTAAAAAATTGTACTTTTTTAGTATATGGAAAAATTTTTATTTTATTACATTTATCCTTCCAGTATCTACTGTTGCCTTTAGAGTACAAACCTCATTCACCACTGCTTCCACATGGCTTCTTCCCTTTTTGTCATATTCTATCTGATTATTATTTAAATCAATTTCAATACTTCCGGTATCTGTTTCTATGTCTATAGAAGAACTTCCAATATTCTCACACAAAATGACGTCCACTGTACCAGTATCTGTAGCAAGTTCCATATTTCCTTGAAGGTCTGCTACATAAATTGCGCCACAATCCACAGAAACAGAAAAGGAAAAAAAATTGCTGGGGAGTAATATTTCCAGATCAATGCATACATTATAATCTTTTATCTCCTTAGCCAGCCAATCCCAAAATGCTGTACCATCACTCTTATTTACAATACTTACCACACAACTGTCATCTACTACCTTATTTATGACATCCATGTTCTCTACTATTTTATCTAAATTTTCCTGTGTATAAGCAGTAACATAGGTATTCGCTTTTATATGAATATTTTCATCCTCACTGACCCCCAGAGTAACACTGCCGACCTCATGCTCCAGTGCAAATCGCTGCACCCCGCTTACATCTTCCAATATATATTCACTTTCAAAGTTTTTTTCCAATTTCTTATTTTTTTTGCCGTTCTGCAAATTTCCCACATCTATATCTCCTACATCTATATCCCCAACATCCACATCGCCTACATCCACTCCGCTGTTATTACTTGAACAACCACACAGACTGAGCATGGCAAACATCGTTATGCACCAGCATAATAACCACCTTTTACACTGCATTCTCTTCATGCCAGGTTCTCCCTTCTCGATATTTATGTCCTTTTAAACACTTATTATTTCAACAAATAAATAGGGCCGAGCGTGGAACAATGATAACAGGACTCTAATTTTTTCATATGGAAGAGAACTGAAATTTTTTCTGATACGACACTCTCTGGACAAACACAGCCCATTTTTGTTTTGTCCAACATGGAAACATCCAGCTGTTCCTTAGAAACCACTTCATCGGATAGGCAAAAATAGCCGCATGGCTCACAATAAACTGCACACTCTTCTGTTTGTATCAAGCTTTTCAACACTTTATAATACACTTCTATCGATTTGCTCTTTATAGCAACACTATCGGTATTCCGAATACGGTTACTGATCTGTCCATATCCCATAATGACACACTTTTTATTTTTATCTTCTATGTAATCATCCAGCTTATCCTTTTTTAAAATAGTGTCATCCAATTTCCAAAATACAATATTCTTCCAAACCGAATGCTCCACTACAAAAAAGGTTGCCTTTCCTACAATTTCCTGACTCTGCTTCAAAAACGTCACAATAGTAAAGGAATTTTGTAAATACTCTTTCTGTTTCAACCTGCCATCAAAATCGTTATTAAATTCATCCAGAACAATGATCTGTGCTTTGCCTGTGACCATTTTATAATCTAGTAAACTGCTTTTTCTTATTTTCTCGGAAGTCTGATCATAAATACGCTCTGCCAGTTTTTCTATCATACAACGATCCACTCCTACTATCTATTGTAATATTTTGCCCCATCATTACAGCTGCAATCTGTGCCCTTGCATCCACATTGACAAAATGCAAATTCTTTTGTATCCGTTGGTAAAATAATATATTTCATAATATTCCATCCTTTCCAATGATATACACCGGTCCTAACGTATACGCATGATACAAATTTTCCATTTTCTTTAGTCCCATCCATACCGCGAATTTAGCAGATACCAGACTCTCCTGATGCACTATGCCCATAGCCTCTTGTGGTATCATTTCCAATGCAATGCTGTCATACTGCAAAGCGTCTTTTGATAATTCCAAAATTCCCGCTGGCTCTACAAAAGCTGCCAAGGAATCGTTTCCCAAAAGCCCTTGGATCATTTTCCTATAGAGTCTGACACATTCCGGTTTCATCCCAAACTGCCCGGACTGCATTTCCTTATTCGAAAATCTTGCATAGCCTAAAGAAAGAACACAGTCTCCTAATTTTTCACGAAAATCACCCATATACTTTTTTTCCAAAGAGGTATTTTCCTTCTTCCAGAAAAATACCTCTTTGTATAAATGATATGGTAAAAAAAAGAGAGTAAACATAAAAATCTTTTCCCCGGTCTGTTCTTTCTCTATCAATATTGTGACTGCAGCATCCCGAAACTGTTTTTCTTCCAGTCTTGTATCATAATTCCCCTCAAAGCTGCTGCAGGTCACAATCTGATCTTCACCGGTATATAATGAGCAAACTAAATATTTTTTCCGATTCTCTTCTTCGAGAACCTGTCGAATACATTGCAAATATTCTATTGACACCATATCCCTTTTTACTCCCTTTTATGTAATGTATTTTTAGGCGTAATTTCTGAAAGTACCATAGCATGTACAACTTACTAATCTTCCATATGCCGAACCATCGTTGCACGTACACTTGCTATTACAATCGCAGGAATAACAAAATCCGTATTCATATTTTTTTGCCGGATTCACTATATATTTCATCTCCGATTCTCCTTTTTACCCTTAAGCACCTGTTATCTCGTCCAGATCAATGACCAAAGCCTCTCCTGGGAATGCCAAATGGGAAGTACTGCTAGGTCCAACACATCCGCAATACCCTCCATTGCAATTGCAGCCTGTTGATACACAAAATCCCATTTCTGTTTTATTCATTGGATTCACGTAATATTTCATATATATTCCCTTTCCGCGCATTGCCATGCAATACCGCTCATATTTACATGTTAAAGTTAAAGCTTCCATACTCCATATTTACCTCGCAGCCCTTTATTTTGATTTGCGATTCCATACAATAGTTATTTTGACTCCGTCACCAACATCTACACTATAGTCATTACAGTGCTTTTGCTCACATCCTGCGGCATTGCAAAAACCATATTCACTTTTCTGCTCCGGTCTTACTATATAATGCATGCTAAACACCTCCCTATATTCTGCTTTTTATTAAGATACGGCTGTTTCTGTTTTTCTATAGGAAGACGTTCCATCGCAGTTACAATTTCCGTCTCCACCCTTGCATGCACAATTACAATAAGCTAATTCCGTTGCTTCTGTAGGTTTTATGATATATTTCATAAATTTTCTCCTTAGATTAATCTGGTAGTGTCAAATCTACTACCCATTTTTCTTTAAAAACCTTTTTTCCTGGGAGTTTGCAAATAAAAAAGCAATGACCCCCTTAAAAGAAGTATAATTA
>JAGKTQ010000008.1 GCA_021153325.1 Lachnospiraceae bacterium
CTTTAGATAATATTACAAAAACATATACAGAAAAGAAACTTCTGGATCATATAAATTTCTATTTGCAGGAAGGGGAAAAGGTAGGTGTCATCGGAATCAATGGTACTGGAAAATCTACGCTTTTAAAAATCATGGCGGGATTGGAAGAGGCAGAGACTGGAACTGTCACAAAAGCCAATCATGTAATGGTCCGGTTTTTATCCCAACAGCCTGTTTTTGAAGAAGGAGCAACGGTACTGCAGGCGGTGCTTGCAGGGAATGAAGATAAAGAAAACCATTGGAGTTTGGAAGCATCTGCTAAGGCAATGTTGAACAAACTTGGTATTACAGAGTTCGATAAAGAAGTGGATAAATTGTCCGGTGGACAGAAAAAAAGAGTCGCACTTGCTAATGTATTGTTGTCTCCGGCAGAAATATTGATTTTGGATGAGCCAACGAACCATTTGGATCATGTTATGGCAGACTGGCTGGAAGAATATTTGAAAAACTGGAAAGGTGCACTTGTGATGGTGACACATGACCGGTATTTTCTGGATAGTGTATCAAACCGTATTGTAGAAATTGATAAGGGTGCGTTATACTCTTATAGTACAAATTATTCCGGCTTCCTTGCACTGAAAGCGGAACGGGAGGAAAGGGCACAAGCTGGCGAGCGAAAAAGACAGTCTATTTTGCGTAATGAACTGGCATGGATACAGCGTGGAGCAAGAGCTCGTTCTACAAAGCAGAAAGCAAGGATAGAGCGGTTTGAAAAACTCCGGGATACGGAAGCACCAAAGACAGACAGCAAAGTAGAAATGAGTTCTATTTCTACAAGACTCGGAAAAACTACGATAGAGTTAGAGCACCTATCAAAAGCCTACGGAGAGAAGCAGCTTTTTCAGGACTTTAATTATATTTTCTTAAAAGGTGACCGAGTAGGGTTTTTAGGAGAAAATGGGTGTGGCAAAACAACGCTTATGAAAGTGATCGCCGGAAGAATACAGCCGGACGAAGGCAAAGTGACAGTAGGGCAGACGGTAAAGATCGGTTATTATACACAGGAGATCGAGACAACAAAGAACAAAGATGACATTGCTTTTATGGATCCGGAACAGAAAGTGATCGATTATATTAAAGATGTAGCGGAATATGTGCAGACGACTGAAGGAACCGTAACGGCATCTAAAATGTTGGAGCGTTTTTTATTTGAAGGCAGTGCACAATATGGTCTGATAGGAAAGCTTTCTGGTGGAGAAAAAAGAAGACTGAATTTGTTAAGGGTGCTGATGGAAGCACCAAATGTACTCATACTGGACGAGCCGACCAATGATCTGGATATAGAAACACTTACGATTCTGGAAGATTACCTGGATACGTTCGATGGTATCGTTATTACAGTCTCTCATGATCGTTATTTTTTAGACCGTGTGGTCCGTCGGATATTTGCTTTTGAAGGAAATGGAGTTGTGACGCAATACGAAGGCGGCTATACGGATTATCAAATAAAAAAAGAGTTTCTAAAAGAAGAAACACAACTGGATGAACCGACTCAAAATGCAGAAAGGGAAAAGGCTAAGCCAGACTCTGCAAAAACATGGGGTGGAACGCGTAAGTTAAAGTTCAGTTATAAGGAACAGAGAGAATACGACACAATTGAAAAGACCATTGAGGAGCTGGAAGAAAAAGTAGAGCAATTGGAAGAAGAGATTACAAAAGCGGCGCATGACTTTGTACGTTTAAATGAGCTGACAAAAGAACAGGAAGAAACAAAAAATCTTTTAGAAGAAAAGATGGAACGTTGGATGTATTTAGAAGAGCTGGCACAAAAGATCAATGCCGGTGAATAGATTGCAAAAGCAAGGTGAGGTTATTTCTATGAAATATGTAGGGATGTTTATAAAGAAATTTCTCCGGTTTATTTTAAAACCGATGTCATTTTTACCAGCACTTATCGTTATGTATATGATCAGTTCTTTTTCTGCGCAGGATGGAGTGACTTCTTCGCAGTTAAGTGAACAGGTAAGCGGTGGGATAGTGTCTATTATGAATGAAAAGCTGGATTTGGGAATGAGTGAGGAACAGGTGATAGCACTTTCTGGAAGAATAGAAGGGTATGTTAGAAAACTGGCACATGTGACAGAGTATTTTGTGCTGGCGGTTTCGGTAGCATTTCCGCTGTATGTTTATGGACTTAGAGGGATTCCTCTTATGATCGTTGCAGGCGGTTTTTGTGTGGGTTTTGCATGCTTAGATGAGTATCACCAATCCTTTGTTGCGGGCAGAAGTCCTTCTAAAAGAGATGTATTGATCGACAGTATTGGTGTGTTTATTGGAATCATAGTTACAAGGATCGTAGGGTGGACAGGAAGGAAAACCATATTCCGTCCATTGGCAAAGAAAAGATAAAGAGTTATAATGAGTTAGTATTATTTTAAGGAGGAAGAAAATACTATGCGTATTATTATTGTAGGCTGTGGAAATGTAGGAGCTACATTGGCGGAGCAGCTCAGTAAGGAAGGACATAATATCACTATTATAGATACACGAGAGAGACTGGTACAAAATCTTGCCAATACCTTTGATGTTATGGGAATTGAAGGAAATGGAGCCAGTTTTAGTGTACAGGCAGAAGCAGGTGTGGAAAATGCAGACCTTTTGATTGCTGTTACCGGCTCGGATGAATTGAATCTTCTTTGCTGTTTAATTGCGAAAAAAGCAGGTGGCTGTCATACAATTGCCAGAGTTCGTAATCCGGTATACAGCAGGGAAATTGGATATATTAAAGAAGAATTGGGTCTTTCCATGGTCATTAATCCGGAACATGCTGCAGCGATGGAAATGGGACGAGTATTAAAATTTCCTTCCGCAGTCAAGATTGATACTTTTGCTAAGGGAAGAATTGAATTGATACATTATCGCATTGCGGAAGGCAGTATCCTGCATGATATGGCATTGAAAGATATTCCAACAAAACTGCATTGTGACGTACTTGTATGTGTGGTAGAACGTGGGGATGATGTAGTCATTCCGGATGGTAATTTTATTTTGAAAGAAAAAGATACAATCTCTATTGTAGCGTCTTCTCAAAATGCTATGAAGCTTTTCAAAAAAATGGGAGCGCCGACTACAAGAGCGAAAAATGCGATCATTGTTGGAGGTGGAGAGACTTCGTTTTATTTAGCCAAACAGCTTATTTCCATGGGCGTGGAAGTAAAGATCATTGAGAAGGACAAGGAGCGTTGTGAAGAGCTGAGTGAGCTTCTTCCGCAGGCATTGATCATATATGGTGATGGAACGGACAGGGATCTGCTTTTAGAAGAGGGCATGGTTCATGCAGAAGCGTTTGCTTCTTTAACTAATTTTGATGAAGAAAATATTATGTTAACTCTCTTTGCAAAAAGTATGTCCAAAGCGAAACTGATCACGCAGGTGCATCGAATCGCTTATGATGAGATTATCAATGAGTTGGATCTTGGAACGGTGATCTATCCGAAATACATTACGGCAGAAAGCATCATTCAATATGTCCGTGCCATGCAGAATTCTATTGGAAGTAATATTGAGACCTTGTATCGTTTAAACGATAACCGTGTAGAGGCTTTGGAGTTTGTTGTAAAAGAAGATTCACCGGTAGTTGGTATTCCTTTGCAGCAATTAAATTTAAAAGAGAATATTTTAATATGTGGTATTAACCATAAAGGAAATATTATTACACCAGGCGGACAGAGTGTTATCAGCGTAGGAGATACGGTCGTAATCGTTACAGTCATTACAGGATTGCATGATATTAAGGATATATTGAAATAGCAGGATGAGGGAAAGGAATCATTAGTTGATATGGAAACAATGAATTATTCTATTATCCGATACATTTTATGCAGGGTAATAGAATTTGCCGGATTATTTTTTTTGCTGCCCTGTTTAGTAGCAGTAATCTATCAGGAGCAGGAGGGGTATGCATTTCTGCTTGTGGCAGTAGGATGTTTGCTGCTTGGCGGAATCGGTAAACATTGGAAACCGAAAAGCAAAGTTTTTTATGCAAAGGAAGGCTTCGTGACCGTTTCTTTAAGCTGGATCTTATTAAGTGTTATTGGAGCATTACCGTTTTATCTTACAAGAGAAATTCCTTCTTATGTTGATGCTTTATTTGAAACGGTTTCCGGTCTGACAACAACCGGTGGTACTATTCTTACGGATGTGGAAGTACTTTCCAGATGTACGCAGTTTTGGAGATGTTTTACACACTGGATAGGTGGCATGGGTGTGCTTGTATTGATCCTTGCTATATTGCCATTGTCTGGAAGCTACAATATGCATCTTATGAGAGCAGAAAGCCCGGGACCATCCGTAGGGAAATTGGTACCAAAGGTAAGAAATACGGCAAAGATCTTGTATGGAATTTATATTGCCATTACGTTGACGCAGATTATTCTTCTGTTTTTTGCAGGAATGCCATTATATGATGCCATAACGTTATCTTTTTCTACAACAGGAACGGGTGGATTTGGTCTACTGAATTCCAGTATTGCGGAGTATCCGATGGCAACACAGACAATTTTTATGATTTTTATGATCTTATGTGGTGTAAACTTTAACTTGTATTATCTGTTTTTGATCCGTAAACCAAAGGATGCTATAAAAAGTGAAGAATTATGGCTCTATTTAGGCCTTATGTTTGGCGGGGCTGTGTTGATCGCCTTGAATATCCGTGACCAGTTCGATAGTGTATATGAAACATTCCATACGGCTTTGTTCCATACGGCATCTATCATGACGACTACTGGATTTTCCACAGTAGATTTTAATTTGTGGCCGGAATTTTCTAAGATGGTGTTGCTGTTATTGATGATAATAGGTGCCTGTGCAGGAAGTACTGGAGGTGGATTTAAAGTATCCAGACTTTTGATCGTTATCAAGTCGATACGGAATGAATTGTCTTATGTGGTGCATCCGCGAAGCATTAAGAAAATTCATGTGGATGGACATACCGTATCAGAAAGCGTGATCAAATCTACACAGATTTATGTAATGACTTATGTGGCGATCTATATCGTTTCCGTTTTACTGTTGTCCTTGGATAAATTTGATTTTGTCACAAACTTTTCAGCGGTAGCTGCAAACTTAAATAATGTAGGACCTGGTTTTAGTGCGGTAGGACCTACAGGTAACTTTTCGCAGTATTCGGTTTTTTCTAAATTTGTTTTGATGTTTGATATGCTGACGGGAAGATTAGAGCTTTTTCCAATGTTGATTTTGTTTTCACCGAAAACGTGGAAGAGATAATAGGGAAGAGGTGCATTTAGAAATCTTGATTTCAAATGCACCTCTTATTTTTTGCACAGTAGATTTATTACATAAATTTTACATACAAATTACCTGAACATGATATTTTAATTATTTTAAATCTGCTAGACTCTTAATCGTGGTAAGCAACCATACATAAAAAGACAAGGAGAAATTATTATGAAAACAAGAAAATTAGTAGCTCTTATTGGAGCAGCCGTATTAGCAACAGCAAGTCTTACAGCATGTGGAAGTACAGAAACAACAGCTGAGAGCGCAGCAGAAACAACAGCAGCAGAAAGCACAGCAGAAACAACAGTAGAAGAAAGCTCTGCCACAACAGAAGAAGCAAACACAGATTTAAGCGGAAGCATTACAATGGCAGGAAGTACTTCTATGGAGAAACTTGCAAACGCAGTTGCAGAAAGCTTCATGGAAAAATATCCTAACGTAACAGTAAGCGCTGAATTTACAGGCTCTGGTGCAGGTATTGAAAGTTTAACAGCAGGAAGCGTAGATATCGGTAACTCTTCCAGAAACTTAAAAGATGAAGAAAAAGAAGCAGGCGCAGTGGAAAATATTGTTGCTATCGATGGTATCGCAGTAGTTGTTGATCCTGCAAATACAGTAACAGACCTTACAAAAGATCAGTTGATCAGCATCTATACTGGTGAAACAACAAACTGGAGCGAACTTGGTGGAGCAGATGAACCTATCGTTGTTGTAGGACGTGAAGCTGGTTCAGGTACAAGAGGAGCTTTTGAAGAACTTCTTGAGATCGAAGATGCTTGTGTATATGCAAACGAACTGGATTCTACAGGTGCTGTTATGGCTAAAGTAGCTTCTACACCAGGTGCAATCGGTTATGTTTCTTTAGACGTAGTAGATGATTCTGTTATCGCAGTTGCATTAGAAGGCGTGGAAGCAACAGCAGAAAACATCAAAGCTGGAAACTATTTCTTAAGCAGACCTTTCGTAATGGCAACTATGGGTGAAATCTCTGAGCAGAGCCCAGAAGTACAGGCATTATTTGAGTATCTTGCTTCTGACGAAGGTAAAGAAGTTATCAGCAGTGTAGGACTTATTACAGTAGACTAATTTCAAACAAAATTTAAAATAAGCGGTTAAAACTTGTCATAGTGTATGACAAAAGAACAGGAAACAATTATAGAAAGGTACATGTCTTATGCAAGAAAGCATGTACCTTTCTGAATAATAGGAGAAATGGATTGAAAACTCAGAAGGAATTTTCCATTGTAGGAAATAGAAAAAGTAAATCAATTGTGGAAAAAACAGCACAGGTCATTTTTACCATATGTGCTTTTATGGCTGTAATGGCAGTAGCATCCATTACAATATATATGATTATGAAGGGAACACCGGCATTGTTTGAAGTCGGTATAAAAGAGATTTTATTTGGAACAGTATGGAAACCGAGTGCAAAAGAGCCTAGCTTCGGTATCTTGTATGTCATCCTTACCTCTATTGTAGGTACAACAATGGCAATTATCATTGGGGTTCCAATTGGAATTTTAACAGCTGTATTTTTAGCAGAGGTAGCACCAAAAAAACTGGCTTCTATTGTAAAACCGGCAGTAGAGCTGCTTGCAGGTATTCCATCTGTTATTTACGGATTGTTAGGTATTTTATTATTGAATCCACTTATGTATAAGCTGGAAAAAATTATTTTTGCGGGAAGTGAAACACATCAGTATACCGGTGGCAGTAATTTGATCTCCGCCGTATTCGTACTTGCGATTATGATCTTGCCGACCGTGATCAATATTAGTGAATCTGCGATCAAAGCAGTTCCGGAACATTTAAAATCCGCCTCTCTGGCATTGGGGGCTTCTCATATACAGACGATTTTTAAAGTGATCATTCCGGCAGCAAAATCCGGCATCATTTCAGCAGTAGTTCTTGGAGTCGGAAGAGCGATCGGTGAAGCTATGGCAATCACGCTTGTTTCAGGAAGTTCGGTAAATGTACCGTTGCCATTTAATTCCGTACGTTTCTTGACAACAGCGATCGTAAGCGAAATGGGATATGCTTCGGGAACGCATAGAGAAGTATTGTTCACGATCGGACTTGTTCTGTTTGTATTTATTATGATCATCAATGTTTCATTAACAAAAATTTTGAAAAGTGCAGAGAACAAAGATTGAAAGGAGCGTATAGGTAAACATGAATAGCAGTTTGACTATGAAAAAAAAGAGAATATCTGACAGAATTCTTTATGTGCTGATTTACCTTTCGGCGGCAATTTCTGTTTCTCTGTTAATTGGTATTATATGTTATGTTTTTTACAAAGGAATTGGACAGGTAAACTGGAGTTTTTTAACTACGGTAACTAGTAGCTTGAAACAGACGGTTGGTATTGCAGGAAATATTGTGAATACACTTTATATTATTGTGATCACACTGTTGATCGCGACACCGATAGGTGTAGGTGCAGCTATTTATCTGAATGAATATGCAAAACCGGGAAGATTAGTAAGATTGATCGAGTTTACTACAGAAATTTTGTCCGGTATTCCATCTATTATTTTTGGTCTGTTTGGTATGGTGTTCTTTGGAAATGCTTTTGGACTTGGATATTCCATTCTGACAGGTGCGTTGACATTGACTTTGATGATCCTGCCTCTTATTACAAGAAATACACAGGAGGCGTTGAGAACAGTACCTGACAGTTATAGAAGTGGAGCACTTGGTATGGGTGCTACGAAATGGTATATGATCAGAACGATTTTATTACCATCTGCAATGCCGGGAATCATTACCGGAATCATTTTGGCAATTGGTAGGATTGTAGGAGAATCCGCAGCATTATTGTTTACAGCAGGAAGTGACTATAAATTACCAAAAGGCGGAATGGGATTAGTTGATAAATTATTTGAATCCGGTGGAACATTGACAATTCAGCTCTATTTAAGTATGTCAAAGGCAGAATATGATGTGGCATTTGGAATCGCGGTAGTATTGCTTGTCATTGTTTTAGGAATCAATTTCCTTACAAAGGTATTGGCAAAGAAATTTGATGTTAAATCGAAGAAATAAGCACGAGAGCAGGAAAGGGATATTATGGAAAAATCAAAAATCATAACAAAGGATCTGAACTTATATTATGGTGAAAATCATGCTTTAAAAAATATTTCAATGGATATAAAAGCAAATGCAGTCACCGCTTTTATTGGCCCATCTGGTTGTGGTAAATCTACATTTTTAAAAAGTATTAACCGTATGAACGATCTGATCGATGGCGTACGAATTGAAGGTAAAGTTTTACTGGATGGTGAAGATATTTATGATTCGAAAGTAGATACGACGCTTCTTCGTAAAAAAGTTGGTATGGTATTTCAGCAGCCGAACCCATTCCCAATGAGTATTTATGATAATGTAGCCTATGGACCGAGAATCCATGGAATTAAAAATAAGTCTCAGTTAGACGAAATTGTGGAGAGAAGTTTAAAGGATGCAGCAATCTGGGAGGAAGTAAAAGACAGATTGAAAAAATCTGCACTTGGACTTTCCGGTGGACAGCAGCAGCGTCTTTGTATTGCAAGAGCACTTGCAGTAGAACCAGAGGTTCTCCTTATGGATGAACCGACTTCTGCACTGGATCCGATTTCTACATTAAAGATTGAAGAATTGATGGAACAGTTAAAAGAAAAATATACCGTAGTTTCTGTAACACATAATATGCAGCAGGCAGCCAGAGTATCTGATTATACAGCATTTTTCCTTCTTGGAGAGCTGGTTGAGTTCGATGCTACAGACAATATCTTTGGTTCCCCAAAAGATAAGAGAACGGAAGATTACATTACAGGACGATTTGGTTGATTGGATGAGGAGGAGAAACAATGTCACCTAGAGTTTTATTTGAAAAGCAGCTTTCACAGCTGCATACAGATGTGGAAGAGATGGGACTTACTGTGGAAAAGACGTATGATGATCTCTTTGATGCACTTTGGAATAAAGATGAAGATACCGTGGTAGCGGTCTTAAAAAATGATCGTATCATTAATGATATGCAGAGAGGGATTGAAGCTTCCTGTCTGTCCTTGATCACAAAGCAGCAGCCAGTAGCAAAGGATCTGCGTTTGGTTACCGCATCTTTGAAGGTGGTAACAGATATTGAAAGAATCGGAGATCACTGTTCTGATATTGCAGAGCTTTTGCTGCGTATGAAGTTAAAAGACATCAGTGCTTATTCAGATCATATCAAGACAATGATCGAAGAGACGAAAAAACTGGAGCATGCGGCTGTAGATGCATTTGTGAATCGTGACAGTGAAGCTGCTAAAAAGGTAATTGCCGGAGATGATGTGATCGATGACCTGTTTAATAAAGTCGTACAGGACCTGACGAATGACTTAAGAGAAGGAACCATGAATGCAGACGAATGTATTGATGTACTTATGATAGCAAAATACCTTGAAAAGATCGGTGATCATGCTGTGAATATTGGAGAATGGGAAATTTTTCAGGAGACTGGAACAATAGCGGATGTAAGACTTTTATAAGTTCAATAAAAGGAATTGACTATGCATACAATATACGTGATTGAAGATGACGAGAGCATTAGGGAACTGGTAAGCGTTGCGCTTACCGGTTTTGGCTATCTTGTAGAAGCCTTTCCAGAAGCGGAAGCGGCATTTGCAAGAATGGCAGAACAACTTCCATCTTTATTTATTGTTGATTTAATGCTCCCAGGAATGGATGGACTTACGATAATACAACATCTTAAGGAAAAAGAAGTAACACAAAAAATACCGGTAATGGTGCTAACTGCCAAGGAACGGGAAACGGATAAAGTCAAAACTTTAGACGCTGGAGCAGATGATTATATGGTAAAACCTTTTGGAATATTAGAGCTTGGAGCACGTATCAAGGCACTTTTGCGTCGGGCAGAAGTAAACAAAGAGGTAGAACCGGAAGGTATCCTTAAGGAAGGTGCACTTACTATCAATATAAATGCAAGACAGGTTTTGGTAGAAGAACGATTGGTCAATCTGACCTTTAAAGAGTATGAATTGCTTTTATATATGGTAGAGAGAAAAGATAAAGTAATTGACCGTGAAGAATTACTTTTGAAATTATGGGGATGTGCCGGTGTGGAAACGAGAACGTTAGACATACACGTGCGGACTCTGCGACAGAAACTAGGGGAATACGGAAAACAGTATATCCATACTGTGAGAAAGGTTGGATACGAATTTTGTACAAAATAGGCTTGGCTGTAATAGGTATAGGGATATTTGCGGCAATAGTATTTGTGATGAAAAAAAAGGAGAAAGAAAGGGAACAACTGCTTCGCGATGAAATGGAGTTGGAAATTGAAAAAGCCAAAAAAGCATTGTTTCATGAAAAGTCGATCAGACAGGAATTTTTTGCAAATGTATCACATGAACTAAAAACACCACTCACTTCCATCAAAGGATATACAGAACTTTTAGTACAGGGCTTTGTGAAAAATGAAGAAGAGAGGGAAGAATTTTATAAGAGGATTCTGGCGGAAACAGGAAATATGTGTGATCTGATCGAGGACAGCCTGGAAATATCACGTCTGGAATCGCGGGAAGTAAGCCTGAAAAAAACGCAGGTAAGGCTTTGCATTTTATTGGAAGAGATTTTGGACAGTCTGAAAATGATGGCAGATAAGTATGCGGTCACGTTACATAAGGAATGTGAACCGATTACCGTCTGGGCAGATGTCAATCAAATGACAGCATTGTTAAAAAATTTAATAGCAAATGGGATCAAGTATAATCGTCCTGGCGGTGAAGTGTGGGTATATGTTTTAAAGCAAAATGGAAAACTCATGTTGATCGTAAAAGACAATGGAATCGGAATTGAGAAAGAAGAACAAAAGCATATTTTTGAACGCTTTTACCGAGTAGATAAAGGAAGATGTAAAAAGACGGGCGGAACTGGACTTGGACTTTCTATCGTAAAGCATATCGTGGAATACAATGAAGGAACGATTGAACTGGAGAGCAGTTTAGGGAAAGGAAGCCGTTTTGTAGTTTGGTTGCCACTGAGTGCTTAAACAAACGAAAAAATAGCTGTTTCAAAGTGACTAAATTTAATCATTTTGAAACAGCTGTTTTTTTATACACTTCAGTATCCATGTTATCATACCGCAAAAGAAAAGTCTAGTATTATTTTTTATTTTTATTATAATGGGATAGGAAATAAGGAACAGGCGTAAAAATGGAAAGTGAGGAAGCAAATGGAAGACAGAGAGTGGAGCGTAGAAAAAGAGCATTTTGATGATTGCAGGGCATTGATCGCGGAAAATATACAAAATTATGAAAAGGAGGCAGAAGAACGTCATCAGGAAGTACAGGAATTGTTCGAAGCGGTACAGGCAGGAGATGCGGAATTGTATAACCAGCTCATGACAAGTACCAGTTTAGAAGAGCATGCAAGAAATCAGCTTCGGAAAAATAAGGCAGCCTTTGAAAAACCTTACTTTGGAAGAATTGACTATAAAGACTTGATGCTTGACAAAGAAGAGAAGGTTTATATTGGCAAGAACGGTGTGTTTAAAAATAAAACAGAAGTGGTCATTGCAGACTGGCGTGCACCAATTTCTACCGTTTATTATGAAAATGAAATGGGAGAGGGAAGTTACCGGACTCCCGATGGCAAAGAACAGAAAATTGATCTGAAGTTGAAACGTACTTATGATGTGGATAGAGGGGTGCTCAGAGGATTTTATGACAGTGATGTCACATCAAACGATGAATTGTTGGTGCAGTATCTATCCAAAAATAAAGATGCCGTGTTAGGAGATATTATCGCCACAATCCAAAAAGAACAGAATGAGATTATTCGTGCGAATCCATTTTCCAACACAATCGTACAAGGAGTGGCGGGAAGCGGAAAAACGACCGTTGCCATGCATCGGATCTCCTATATTTTGTACAATTACAAAGAGCGATTTGAGTCTAATGAGTTCTGTATTATCGGAAGCAATGACATGCTCTTAAATTACATTACAAGTGGGCTTCCGGAGCTTGATGTGTTTAATATGAAACAAAAGCGGATGGACGACATGTTCCTGTACCTGTTAGGAAGAGACTTAAAGGCTAAATATAAGAAAACGGAGTCTGTGACTGGCGCAGAATGGAAAAGTAAAATGCAGTTCATGAAAGGATTGGAACGTTACCTTGAAAGGATGAGAGAAGAGTGTATTCCTTGTGAAGATCTGCTGGATGAGGAACTGGGAAGAGTCATGTCTGCATATGGAATAAAAGAGATATTAGAGTCATTTTCAGACTATTCTGTGAATCGTTTGCTGGCTCTGCTGGATGAGCGTTTGAAGAACCGCTTGAAATTTTTGATCGATGACTCGGATAAGGATGAATTTAAAAAGAAGTTCAAGGAGAAATCTACGGAGTATAAACATTATTACCAACAAAGGAAAATAACGAAAAATCTGATCGATATTTATATTGCATTTTTACAGGACTATGGCAGCCGTACCCGGATCGATGTGAAAGAAACGATAGAGCAGCTTGCTAAAAACAGGTTGGATGTTTATGACCTTACAGCACTCACTTTACTGAAATACCGGCTCATACAGAAAAAAGAGGATGAGGAGTTTGGGCAGATATTTATTGACGAAGCACAGGATTTTGGAGCAGCTCCTTATTATGTGTTAAGAACTGTTCTCCCCAAATGTTTCTTTACGATCATGGGAGATGTTTCACAAAATATCAATTATGAAAGCGGTATGAATGATTGGGAAGATTTAAAGAAGTGTATGCTGACCAATGAAAAAGACAGCTTCCGTCTGCTTTCAAAAAGCTATCGTAATACGATTGAAATTTCAGAATATGCAGGAAAAATATTGGAGCTTGCTTCCTCAGGAGCTTATAAAATTGAACCGGTGATCCGCCATGGTATGCAGGTAGATGTCGTGGAGGCAGGCGATGACAAAAAAAGAGCAAAAGAGACAGCAAGGATCCTTGGAGAAATAAAGGAACGAGGGTTTTCTTCGGTTGCTATCGTAGTATTTGACGAAGAGGAAAGTGCGGTCGTAAAAAAGGAGCTTGGACAATACATGGAGGTGACCGATGGCAGTGAGACTGGATTTCAGACGGGGACTATGGTCCTTCCGGTGAAACTGACAAAAGGTCTGGAATTTGATGCAGTTATTTTGTGGAATCCTCAAATGGAAACTGCTACAGAGAGCAAAAAGGAAGCAAAGCTAAGATATGTGGCAGTTACAAGAGCACTGCATGAACTGCACATTCTGAATTAAAAGTTGAAAAAAATGCGATGGATTGTTATACTGTTTTTATTATGGTAAAGGTATGCTTGTAGTTTTCGATACAGGCACAGGGGAAAGGCATGACTATTCGCATGAAAAATGATAAAAAATGCAAAGTCTTTTTCGCTTTAGCCGGCATGATGATCTTTCTTACCGGCTGCGGAAGGGGCGGACAGGAAAATATAAATTTAGGTATGGATGCAGTTGCACAGATGGAGTACGAACAGGCGCTTAGCTGTTTTGAAAATGCACTTGCAAAGGGAGAGGACAATCGTCTTCTTTACAGGGGACAGGGACTTGCTTATATGGGACTGACGCAGTATGAAGAGGCAGCACAGTCTTTTGAAAAGGCGCTTGCAAACAGTGAGGTCATTGTAGATGACTTGGATTATGATATTAATTATTATCTTGCAACTGCTTATTATAAAAGCGGGGATTTAGCGAAAGCGGTCAATGTGTATGATGCGATCTTAGCTTTGAAGGATACAGAAAGAGATGCTTATTTTCTGCGAGGTGCCGTACTGTTAGAGCAGGGAAATTACGATGCGGCAATACAGGATTTTGATAAGACGATTTTTTTAGATAAGAAAGATTATGGACAGCTTATTTCTATTTATCAGGTGCTAGAAAAGAATGGCTATAAACAGGTTGGACAGGAATATTTACAGGCAGCCATAGATGCGGATGAAAAATCTATGACAGATTATGAGCATGGACGTATCAGTTATTATTTGGAAGATTATGCATCAGCCAGTACTTACTTGGAACGTGCAAGGGCGAATGGCGATGAAGAAACGATTTTGTATTTAGGTAAGACCTATGAAGCACTTGGTGATTACAATTATGCATCCAGTGTGTATAATTCTTATCTGGCAGAGCATACAGACAGTGAGCAGATGTATAATCAGCTCGGTCTATGCATGATGAAGATGGGAAACTATGAGGAAGCACTTGCAGCATTTCAGGCAGGCATGAATGTGGAAAACAATTCTATGCTGCAGACGCTGCAATTTAATGAAATCGTTGCTTATGAATATTTGAGCGAATACAAAAAAGCAGCGGTGCTGATGGAAAGTTATTTAAAAACTTATCCGGGTGATGAAGCAGCACAAAGAGAAAACATCTTTTTACAGACGAGATAATAAGAGGGTATGCAGTAGGAACACTATTGCATGCCTTTTTTGTTATAGGAAAAAAGGGTGAGAAGTTAACATAAAATTTTGCAAAAACCGCGTATAATGGGAAAAGTACGATATTATGTTAATTGTTTGAAAATAACAATATATTGTGTTTTGTATTGACTTCACATACTAGGGGTGGTAGAATTTTAACAGTTTAGGCAAACGTAGAACAATGACCAAAATGGGAATGGCGGATTATATTTAGGAGGGACTGAAATGTTTCAGGTAATTAAAAGAGATGGGGAAGTTGCAGACTTTACACTGACGAAGATTAACGATGCGATCATGAAAGCGTTCAATGCAACTAATATGCAGTACAATAATGACATTATTGATTTATTAGCGCTTCGCGTGACAGCAGATTTTCAGGATAAAGTAAAAGAAGATACAATTCACGTAGAGGATATTCAGGATAGCGTAGAAAAAATATTGGAACAGGCAGGTTATGCAGAAGCTGCCAAAGCTTATATCCTGTATCGTAAGCAGCGTGAAAAGATGCGTGAAATGACTTCCACTATTTTGGATTATAAAGATGTGGTGAACAGCTATGTAAAAGTCGAGGACTGGCGTGTAAAGGAGAACTCTACAGTTACCTATTCTGTAGGAGGACTCATTCTCAGTAACTCTGGAGCTGTTACTGCAAATTACTGGCTTTCTGAAATTTATGATGAAGAAATTGCAGAAGCACACCGCAATGCAGATATACATATTCATGATCTGTCCATGCTTACAGGTTATTGTGCCGGATGGTCATTAAAACAGCTTATTACAGAAGGACTTGGTGGTATTACAGGTAAAATTACTTCCGCTCCGGCAAGACACCTTTCTGTTTTGTGTAATCAGATGGTAAATTTCTTAGGGATCATGCAGAATGAATGGGCAGGTGCACAGGCATTTTCTTCCTTTGATACTTACCTTGCGCCATTTGTAAAAGTGGACAATCTTTCTTATAGCGAAGTAAAAAAATGTATCGAGGCATTTATTTATGGAGTGAACACACCGAGCCGTTGGGGAACACAGGCACCATTCTCTAATATTACTTTGGACTGGACCGTTCCGAATGACCTTGCAGAATTGCCGGCAATTGTTGGTGGCAAGGAAATGGATTTCAAATACAAAGATTGTAAAAAAGAAATGGATATGATCAATAAGGCGTTTATTGAAACGATGATCGAAGGGGATGCCAATGGGCGCGGATTCCAGTATCCTATCCCAACATATTCCATTACAAAAGATTTTGACTGGTCTGATAATGAGAACAACCGCCTTTTATTTGAGATGACTTCCAAATATGGAACACCATATTTTTCTAACTATATCAATTCCGATATGGAACCGAGCGATGTGCGTAGTATGTGCTGCCGTCTGCGCCTGGACTTAAGAGAATTGAGAAAGAAAACAGGTGGATATTTTGGTTCTGGCGAAAGTACCGGAAGCGTAGGCGTAGTTACGATCAATATGCCTCGTATTGCTTATTTATCTGCCAACAAGGATGATTTTTATCGTCGTTTGAACAAAATGATGGATATTGCAGCAAGAAGCTTAAAGATTAAAAGAGGCGTTATTACAAAGCTGTTAAATGAAGGTCTGTATCCATATACAAAGAGATATTTAGGTTCTTTTGATAACCATTTTTCAACGATTGGATTGATCGGTATGAATGAGGTCGGTTTAAATGCCAACTGGCTTCGTGCGGATTTATCAGATAAGAGAACACAGGAATTTACAAAAGAAGTATTAAATCATATGAGAAATCGTCTTTCTGATTATCAGGAAGAATATGGAGATCTGTATAATTTGGAAGCAACTCCGGCAGAAAGCACGACATATCGTCTTGCAAAACATGATAAAAAGAAATGGCCGGCGATTAAAACAGCCGGAAAACTGGGAGATACACCATATTATACGAACTCTTCTCATTTGCCGGTTGATTATACGGTGGATATTTTTGATGCATTGGATATTCAGGATGAATTGCAGACATTATATACATCGGGAACGGTATTCCATGCATTCCTTGGAGAAAAATTACCGGACTGGAAGGCTGCAGCTAATTTAGTACGAACGATTGCAGAAAATTATACGCTGCCTTACTATACGTTGTCTCCGACTTATTCTATTTGTAAAGAACATGGTTATCTGGCAGGGGAGCAGAAGAGTTGTCCGATATGTGGAAGCAAGACAGAAGTGTACAGCCGTATTACCGGTTATTATCGTCCAGTACAGAACTGGAACGACGGAAAATTGCAGGAATATGCAAACCGTACAGAATATGATATTGAAAATTCAGTTTTGAAACGTTCTACAAGTAGTATGGTAACACTTTCCAATTATGCAGAGGACGTAACCGTAGACGTAGAAAAACCAGAAGATGTGAAATACTTATTTGTAACAAAGACCTGTCCAAATTGTAAACTGGCTAAACAGTATCTGGCAGGAGAAAAATATGTTGTGATTGATGCAGAAGAAAATGCAGAGTTGGTTTCCCGTTACAAGATCATGCAGGCACCAACACTTGTAGTTGTAAATGGTGACTCCTTTACAAAATATGTAAATGCTTCAAACATCAAAAAGTATGCAGAAGAAAAAGCTCTCATGCAGGTGTAGAATGCTTGCATGATAAAGGGGATTATGTTACAATTTTTATATCATTAAAGGTTGTAACATAATCTTTTACATAAATAGGGAGGTCATGCTTATGGCAAATATTTATGTGCGCGTCAGAGGTATTGTTAAAAAAGATGACAAGTATTTATTGATCAAGCACTGGGTAGATGACAGAATTCCTGATCCATTCTTATGGGAATTTGTAGAAGGTGAAGCAAATTTTGGAGAAGCACCTAAGGACGCTGTGTTGCGTTGGATGAATGAGCTTTTGGGAGTAAATGGAAGTATTGAACGTGTGCTGTATACGTGGTCGAAAGTAACCGGTGATTCTCAATGTGTGGGAATTACATTCCTTTGCTCATTGGATGATGAGGAAGAGAATATTACTCTGACCGAAGAATATGGCGAATGGCAATGGGTCGCAAGAGAAGACTTCGAAGAGTATATTAGCAATCAATATGTATTAGAAGATTTGATAGGCGTTGAACTGTAGTGCAACGCCTTTTTGACGGAAAGAAAGTATGTATTTAACTTTACAGGTTGCATACTTAAAAGATAAAAGCAGAAAGGACTTATCAGTATGATTAATAAGTTAGTAGCAAACATTAAAAAAACAAATGCACCGATCGTAGTAGGTCTGGATCCAATGATGAAATTCATTCCAGAGCATATTAAAGCAGTAGCTTTTGCTGAGTTTGGAGAGACTTTAGAAGGTGCAGGAGAGGCAATCTGGCAGTATAATAAAGCCATTGTCGATGCAGTATATGATCTGATTCCGGCAGTAAAACCACAGATCGCTATGTATGAGCAGTTTGGAATTCCAGGACTTGTAGCTTTCAAAAGAACAGTGGATTATTGTAAAGAAAAAGGTTTGGTTGTGATTGGAGATATCAAACGTGGTGATATCGGTTCTACTTCAGAAGCATATGCCGTAGGTCATATTGGAAAAGTACAGGTAGGAAGCAAAAAATACAGAGGTTTTGATGAAGATTTTGTAACGGTAAATCCATATCTTGGTTCTGATGGTGTGAATCCATTCATCAATGTTGGAAAAGAAGAAAATACAGGTATCTTTGTTCTTGTAAAAACTTCCAATCCAAGCAGTGGGGAATTTCAGGACAGACTGGTGGATGGAAAACCTCTTTACGAAATCGTAGGAGAACAGGTTGCAGCATGGGGCGCAGAACATATGGGAGATTCCTATAGTTATGTTGGTGCTGTTGTAGGTGCAACTTATCCAGAACAGGGTAAGATTTTAAGAAAGATCATGCCGAAAACTTACATTTTAGTACCGGGTTATGGCGCACAGGGGGGAAAAGGTGCAGACCTTGTACACTTCTTCAATGAAGATGGTCTTGGAGCAATCGTAAATTCCTCCAGAGGAATTATTGCAGCATACCAGCAGGAAAAATATGCGAAGTTCGGCGCAGAGCATTTTGCAGATGCTTCCAGAGCAGCGGTTGAGGATATGATCGCAGATATTAATGGAGCGTTGGCAGCAAGATAGAGTATGATTGCTTGAAATTATGATAAAAACATGCTAGAATAACACGAATTGAATAAGTAACAAACAGGTGTCAGAGCAATCAAATAGGATTGTCTCTGGTGAAAAGGGAAACAGGTGCAAATCCTGTACGAACTCGTCACCGTAATTAGGGAGCTAAAGCCGATATATCACTGGGAAACTGGGAAGATGGCAGATGTGTTGATCTTTAAGCCGGGAGACCTGCCTGCTTGTTGTACAGAAACGATTGTTTCAAGCCACGAGTAACTGGTTGTACGTATAAGATTATAGATGCCCCGTTTTTGGGTTTTTCTATAAGATTCTTTTGTGTACAAACCCTTTACCTACATAGGAAAAGGGTTTTCTTTTGTTTTGCATTCGGGATGGGAAAGTGGACAAACAGTCGAAATGGATCTCAGCTATCAAAATATTTATGATAGAAAATAAAAATCAAAGGAGATTAAAAGTATGCAAAAGAAATGTAGTAAAAAAATTTTATCCTTCCTTCTTTGTATGGTGCTTGTTTTATCAATGGCATTGCTTACAACAGGTTGTAATGATAGTAAGGAGAAGGGCAACACATCCACAGCTGAGACAGAGGTGACCGCTCAAAAAGAAGGCGGTGTGCTTGGAGAAGGCGACACGATCTTTTACTTTACGGTAGTAGACAAAGAGGGTAATGAGACAGAATTTGAAATCCACACAGATAAACAAACTGTAGGAGAAGCTTTGATCGAGCTTGATCTTATCGAAGGGGAAGAGGGCGACTATGGTCTCTTTGTAAAAACAGTAAACGGCATCACTGCCGATTATGATGTCGATGGTACATATTGGGCATTTTATGTGAATGGCGAATATGCGACGAGCGGTGTGGATACTACTACAATAACAGAGGGAGATAGCTACTCCTTTAAGGTTGAAAAATAGTGAAACTGACAATTAAAGAAATCGCTGTATTTTCGATGCTTGGAGCGGTTATGTATGCTTCCAAGATGATCATGGAGTTTGCACCCAATATACATCTGCTTGGTGTGTTCACGATTGCTTTTACTATTGTTTATAGAAAAAAAGCATTGTATCCCATATATATATATGTTATGCTAAATGGCATTTTTTCAGGTTTTGCAACATGGTGGATACCCTATTTATATATTTGGACTATTCTTTGGGGCGTGGTAATGCTTCTTCCAAAGAAAATGCCCAAAAAGGTAAAGCCAATCGTTTATATGGTAGTATGCGCAGCGCATGGATTTTTGTTTGGAACTTTGTATGCTCCAGCGCAAGCCCTTTTTTATGGATTGAATTTTGAGGGAATGATAGCATGGATCGTTGCCGGATTGCCTTGGGACTGTATACATGGTGTGAGCAATTTCTTTTGTGGGATATTAATCATGCCGATTGTTTCCGTTTTAAGACTGGCAGAGAGAAATATAGATACGAACGAATATTGAGTTTTTTATATACCGGAGCAGAGGAATCTGTAGAGACCCATGTGCTTGCGAATGCAGGTGCATGGGTTTGTTTATTTTAGAACACCTTGTCCAATGGTAGGCAATGCCGTATACTATAGAGAAATGAGTGTAGAAAATGCTATGGCTATTATGTTAAGTGCTACGAATGGTCCGGACGAATTGTTTTTGGAGGTTTTGGATTCCTATGATGTGGAGCATCCATCCTTTCAGAGAAGGAAATACCAGAACCTGTATCACATTTCTGTGGCATTATCTAAAAGGAAAAGGGATAGATTTCCAAGTGGCATTACTAAGGAATAACCCAATGTATGTAAGAGATTCGCTGGTTATGGCGAATTATGACAAGAAAGAGTATCTAAGTAGGATTATGAAGTATTAAAGAAAGCAAAGGAGTGGATAAAAAATGATGGAAATTAAGAGAGCTTCTGTAAATGAAGCTGGTTTGGTGGCACAATTGGCGATTCAAATGTGGGAGAATAATTCTGTTGAGGGATTAGAAAAAGATTTTGTTGATTACATGAATAATGGCGGTGCTGTATTCCTGGCATGGAATGATAATACTGTGATTGGATTTGCTCAATGCGGATTTAGACATGATTATGTAGAAGGAACAAAAACTAGTCCAGTAGGATATTTAGAAGGCGTTTTTGTTGAAGTGAATTATAGGAGACAAGGCATTGCTAGAGAATTAGTGAGGGCATGTCAAATGTTTGCTAAGGAGCAGGGATGCACGGAATTTGCAAGCGATTGTGAATTAGATAATGTGGAAAGTTTGCAGTTTCATCTTAAAATGGGATTTGAAGAAGCGAATAGAATAATATGTTTCACCAAGAGGCTATAGGAGAGAAGAGGCACTAGAAAAAGCAGTGTGGAACGATCTGGCTCGATTTCCAGCTTCTACAGAGATTTCATAAGGTATGATGAAAAAACTCGGATTTCAAAAACGAAAAAAAATTGAAGTTTCGAAAGTGGTGAAGATATGAAGACGTTAATATTATCTTTATCGACTTTATGGATTTGGAGTTTGAAGAAATAAAGGAATATAGGAAAGTATAGTGTGATACCGGAATGCGTTATGCAATATTAGGTAGTCGAAACATGGATTATGGGCGAGTATATGAAAATATCGTGTGTGTAGAGCTGCTGCGTAGGGGAACAGACTATATACACAAAAAAGCAGGTTGGATACATGGATGATAAATCAAATTTTGTAGGTGAAAAATACAGCGTTGATGTATTTGCGATATATACCAAACGTATCGCCGAAATGGTTGAAAAATCCAAGGTTTTATGGTAGTATAGATGGGATATTTGATGTTTCCTTATCTAAGCTATAGCCTAGAAAGGAGACGCAAATGGGGAAATTCCTTAATGGCAAAGAATTAGGCAAAGGAATTTAATAACTTATTTTTAAACATGTGCACAAGCCGAGGCTTGAGAGCAAAGCTCTCTCACTCAGGGCTGTCGCCCTATCATTTCAAAATCGCCAGAACCCTTGGAAATGCGAGCATTTCGCGGGTTTGTCAATTATGAAATGGCACGGCTTGTAGCTTAATGTAAATACAGGAGGTTTTAACAAGATGGAACAGTACAAGCAGGAATTTATTGAGTTTATGGTAGACAGTAACGTATTAAAATTTGGTGATTTCACTTTAAAGAGTGGAAGAAAATCCCCGTTTTTTATGAATGCAGGTTCTTATGTGACAGGAACTCAGCTTAGAAAATTAGGACAGTATTATGCAAAAGCAATTCATGACAATTATGGTGATGATTTTGATGTACTTTTTGGACCAGCTTATAAAGGTATTCCTTTAAGTGTTGCAACAACAATGGCATTCAGTGAACTTTATGGAAAAGAGATCAAATACTGTTCCAACAGAAAAGAAGAAAAAGATCATGGTGATGCCGGAATTTTACTTGGCAGTCCGATCAAAGATGGAGACAGAGTAGTTATTATTGAAGATGTTACTACTTCCGGTAAATCTATTGAAGAAACTTTCCCGATCATTCAAGCACAGGGAGATGTAAAGATTTTAGGACTTATGGTGTCTTTGAACCGTATGGAAAGAGGAAAAGGGGAAAAGAGTGCATTAGAAGAAATCAAAGAGAAATATGGTTTTGATGCAAACGCTATTGTATCTATGGCGGATGTGATCGAGCATTTATACAACAAACCATACAACGGTAAAGTTTATATTGATGATACATTAAAAACAGCCATTGACGAATACTACGCACAGTACGGAGCAAAATAGAGAATGGAGGAACCGGACAGGATGGAAGAAAAAGTATATAAAACAATGCGTGGGACTGGGGCAATGAACATTGCGATCGGAGTTGTTACATTAGTAGTTGGAGTAGTAAGTGGCGTCATGATGATCATTGGCGGTGCAAAATTATTATCCGGTAAATCCAAAATATTATTTTAAGAAAAAGGTGGGCATTCCTGTATAGGGGTGCCCATTTAGAGCGTTTATTTGGAGATGGAGCATGAATATTAGAAGACATTATATTTTTACGAACAAGCGATATTCCGAAAAATCTATTATGTCAGCCATTTTAGGTGTAATAAGTTTAGGCGCTTTGATAGCGGCGGTCTATCATACTTTTTTGGCAGGCGGAGAAGCTATGGTTGGGTATGGAGTGACTGCACTTTTAGCAACTATTTTTTCGATTATCGGCATGGTACTCGGTATTTTATCAAAGCTGGAAAAAGATAAATTTTATTTATTTTCTTATATAGGGATTGTTACCAACGCATTGGCAATCATAAGTATTATTTATATTATTTATGTAGGCAATTTTGCATAAAATAAACAAGGAGAATTGAAATATTAATTATGATAGAAGAGCGTTTTGAATTAGCGATAGAAAGAGTAAAAGAAATAATAGCAGAAGAAGCAACTGCAGAAAATATGCGGGATTATTTTCAGAAATGTGCTGCGTTCATTTTGTCTGTGAAGGAGACTTTTGATTGGGTAGGAAGTTTGGAATATGAAGAGGCAGATATGTCTGCTCTGGCGGACAAAAACAGAGAACTGTATGCAGACATTTTGCCAGAAAATTATGGAAGATCTTATGGAAATCCTGATTATGCAGCAGAGAAGTTAGAAAAATACGGAAAGCTTTTCTCTTATCTTTACACAAAGCTTCGTGAAATGATTCCGTATGCATATGAGCAGAAAAAAGAGCAGATGCTCATTCGGATAGAATTGTTTTTGGAGATTTATAATACTTGTGTCTATGCCGAGGAAGAGGGAGCAGCACCGGATTTAAAAGAGTTAGAACAGATCGTGTATTGGTTTATGAGCGATTATTCGGAAGAAATGACGGAAGAGGTAATTGAAAAACAGATCAATCCTGAGGTAGATTTTGCAAAGAAGATTATTATGGAAAGTGATCTTTCTGATCTGCGTTATCTGTATCGTTTTGGCGAGTATATTACGGACAATGAGATAGAAACGGCAAAGCATCTGCTTTCCATGCCGGAAGAAAAGATCAAACTTATGGCTGACACATATACGGAAGGGTATCGCATTGGATTTGCAGTGACCAATAAAGATATTACGAAAAAGAAAACGGTGGCTATTCGTTATTGCCTTGGTTTTGAAAGAATGATAAAGCAGGCAGTGCTCAACTTTGAAAAAATGGGATTGCAGGCTACGATATACCGGGCGGCAGCAGGAGTAAACCGAAACGGTTATTTTGGCGCTATTCCAAATAAACAGTATGACTTCGACCACAAAGATGACGCAGCACTGTTTATGGATAAGCAGTATATAAACAGAAGATTGGAAGTACTTCGAAACGGCTATGAAAAACGAAAAGAAATGGCAGCCGTATTTGGTGGTCCGGCAGTTTTGGAAACCTTTGGAGAAACTCCGTTTGCACCAGAATTTAAAGAAAATGCATGCAGGCTTTCTAAGGAACAGCAGAAGCTTTCTGTAGAATTTGCTTCTGCATCGGGCAGCATTATTAACGAATATATCAAAGGCGAGGAGCGTAGCTTTACGATCATTGCATTTCCAACACCGGAAGTAGGGGACAATTATTCGGAAATCTTTGATGAGATCGTCCGTATCAATACTTTGGATTATAAGCTGTATCAGACAATCCAGCAGACGATCATTGACTGTCTTGACAAAGCAGACCATGTAGTGATTCAGGGAATGAACGGAAACAAAACGGATCTTACTGTAAAATTACATGAGTTGAATGACGCTGAGAAAGAATCCAATTTTGAGAATTGTGTTGCAGATGTGAATATTCCGGTGGGTGAAGTATTCACTTCACCGCTCCTAAAAGGTACAAATGGACTTTTGCATGTAAGCCGCGTCTTTTTGAATGAATTGGAGTATAAAGATCTGGAAGTGGAATTTAAGGATGGTATGGTCGAACAATATCGTTGCAGTAATTTCGACACCGAAGAAGAAAATAAAAAGTATGTGAAGGAAAACGTATTATTCCACCACGATACACTGCCTTTAGGAGAATTTGCAATCGGAACAAATACAACGGCTTATGTAGTGGCGGAAAAATACAAGATCGCGGATAAGCTTCCAATTTTGATCGCAGAAAAAATGGGACCTCATTTTGCAGTAGGCGATACCTGTTATTCCCATGCGGAGGATGTGAAGGTTTACAATCCTGACGGCAAAGAGTTGATCGCAAGGGAAAATGAGTTAGTTTCCGAATATCGCCATACTGATATTTCCAAGGCATATTACAATTGCCACACGGATATTACCATTCCTTATGATGAGCTTGGAAGGCTGTATGTAGTTACAAAAGATGGCGCAGAGCTTACGATTATTGAAAATGGAAGGTTCGTATTGGAAGGCTGTGAGGAGTTGAATAAACCGTTCCAAAATCAATAGCACCGTAAAATTTAAGAGAATCTTTGCAAATACGGTGTTGCATGGAATGTAAAAGTTTAGTAAACTATTACTGTTCATTTGAAAATGTCAATATGTGATGAAAAAGATCACATAAAATAAAAAGAGAGCTGTACCGGAAGGTGCAGGAATAGGAGGAAAAATGGCACAGGTTGGAATTGTCATGGGTAGTGATTCAGACATGCCGGTAATGGCGAAAGCAGCAGATATTTTAGAGGAGCTTGGTATTTCATATGAAATGAAAATTATCTCTGCACATAGAGAGCCGGATGTATTTTTTGAATATGCTAAAACAGCAGAGGAAAAGGGCTTTAAAGTAATTATCGCAGGAGCAGGTATGGCAGCACACCTTCCGGGTATGTGCGCTGCAATTTTCCCAATGCCTGTTATCGGCATTCCGATGCATACGACATCTTTAGGAGGAAGAGATTCTTTATACTCTATCGTACAGATGCCATCCGGAATTCCGGTTGCAACAGTAGCAATCAATGGCGGTGCCAATGCAGGACTTTTGGCAGCTAAGATTCTTGCAACTTCAGATGCAGCTTTGCTTGATAAATTAAAAGCATACTCTCAGGGCTTAAAGGAAGCAGTAGAGAAAAAGGATGCACATTTACAGGAAGTAGGATACAAAAACTACTAATTTTATAATGGATTACAGGAAAGGATGAATATAAAATGGATTACAAGAACGCTGGTGTAGATATTGAAGCTGGTTACAAATCAGTGGAATTAATGAAAAAATATGTAAAAGAAACAATGAGACCGGAAGTATTAGGCGGTCTGGGCGGATTTTCAGGTGCCTTTTCATTAGATAAAATTAAAGAGATGGAAAAACCTACATTAGTATCCGGTACAGACGGTTGTGGTACAAAAGTGAAATTAGCATTTTTGATGGACAAGCATGATACGATCGGTATTGATGCAGTTGCTATGTGCGTAAATGATATTGCATGTGCTGGTGGAGAACCATTATTCTTCTTAGATTACATTGCATGTGGAAAAAACTATCCTGAAAAGATTGCAACGATCGTAAAAGGTGTTGCAGAAGGATGCTTACAGTCAGGCGCTGCTTTGATCGGTGGCGAGACAGCAGAACATCCAGGTTTAATGCCAGAAGACGAATACGATCTTGCAGGATTTGCTGTAGGTGTTGTTGATGAAAAAGATCTGATCACAGGAAAAGATTTAAAGGACGGAGATGTTTTGATCGGTATGGCATCCTCCGGTGTGCATAGTAACGGATTTTCTTTAGTAAGAAAAGTTTTCGAAATGACAAAAGAAAGCTTAGATACTTATTATGATGAACTTGGAAAAACATTAGGTGAAGCATTGATTGAGCCTACAAGAATTTATGTAAAAGCATTGAAATCCATTAAAGATGCAGGCGTTAAAGTAAAAGCATGCAGCCATATTACAGGTGGTGGATTCTATGAAAATATTCCAAGAATGCTTCCTGACGGCATTCGTGCTGTAGTCAAGAAAGACAGCTATGAAATACCGGCTATTTTCAAACTTCTTCAGGAAAAAGGCGGCATTACAGATGAAATGATGTACAATACATACAATATGGGACTTGGTATGATCGTTGCAGTAGATAAAGCAGACGTGGATAAGACAATGGAAGCAATCAAAGCAGCAGGAGATACACCATATATCGTAGGACATTGTGAAGCAGGTGAAAAAGGAGTTACGTTATGTTAAATATCGTAGTTTGCGTATCCGGCGGTGGAACCAACCTGCAGGCAATCATGGATGCGGTATCTAACGGACAGATAACAAATACGAAGATCGCAGGTGTTATCAGTAATAATCCGGGAGCCTTTGCATTAGAGAGAGCACAGAAAGCAGGGATTCCTTCTTTCTGTATCTCTCCAAAAAGCTATGAAAGCAGAGAGGATTTTAACGAAGCATTTCTGGCAAAAATGGATGAGTTAAATCCGGATCTGATTGTGCTGGCAGGATTTTTGGTAGTCATTCCAGAAAAAATGATACAAAAATTCAAAAACCGCATTATCAACATCCATCCATCCTTGATCCCATCCTTCTGTGGTACCGGCTATTATGGACTGAAAGTGCATGAAGCAGCACTTGACAGAGGCGTGAAAGTAGTAGGCGCTACCGTTCATTTTGTAGACGAAGGAACAGATACCGGACCGATCATTTATCAAAAACCAGTCATGGTAGAAGAGGGTGACACACCGGAAGTTTTACAGAGACGTGTGATGGAACAGGCAGAATGGATCATTTTACCAAAAGCAATTGATGCGATTGCTAATGGAAAGATCAAAGTAAAAGACGGAAAAGTAGTACAGGCATAAGTTTACGAGAAACAGCAGAGCAGCAGGCAGCTTATCATATGCATGGAGGAAAAGTTAACATGAAGGTTTTAATAGTAGGAAGCGGCGGAAGAGAACACGCGATTGCAACAAGTGTAGCAAAAAGCCCTAAAGTAGACAAAATTTATTGTGCACCGGGAAATGCAGGAATCGGTCTGATTGCAGAGTGTGTACCGATCGGTGCTATGGAATTTGATAAAATTGTAGCGTTCGCAAAAGAAAAAGAAATCGATTTAACAATCGTAGGAATGGATGACCCATTAGTAGGTGGTCTTGTAGATGAACTGAACAATGCAGGACTCCGTGCATTCGGGCCAAAGAAAAATGCAGCTATTTTAGAGGGAAGTAAAGCATTTTCTAAAGACCTTATGAAAAAATATAACATTCCTACTGCAGCATATGAAACTTTTGATGATGCAGATGCTGCGATCGCTTATTTGGAAAAAGCAGATTTCCCGATTGTTTTAAAAGCAGATGGATTGGCGCTTGGAAAAGGTGTTCTGATCTGTAATACATTAGAAGAAGCCAAAGATGGTGTAAAATCCATTATGTTGGACAAACAGTTCGGTTCAGCAGGAAACAGACTTGTTGTGGAAGAGTTCATGACAGGAAGAGAAGTTTCTGTATTATCTTATGTGGATGGCAAGACGATCAAAACTATGACTTCCGCACAGGATCATAAACGTGCAAAAGACGGAGATCAGGGCTTAAATACCGGCGGAATGGGAACCTTTTCACCAAGTCCATTCTATACAGAAGAAGTAGATGAATTTTGTAAAAAATACATTTATCAGGCAACGGTAGATGCTATGGCAGCAGAAGGAAGAGAATTTAAAGGTATTATTTTCTTTGGACTTATGTTGACAGAAAAAGGACCTCGTGTGTTAGAGTACAATGCTCGTTTTGGTGATCCAGAAGCACAGGTTGTACTTCCTCGAATGAAAAATGATATTATTGAAGTGATGGAAGCATGTATTGATGGTACGTTAGATACCGTAGACTTGCAGTTCGAAGATAATGCAGCAGTTTGCGTAGTACTGGCATCGGATGGTTATCCGGTTTCCTATGAAAAAGGTCTTCTGATCAAAGGCTTAGAGAAATTTGATGGAAAAGATGGTTATTATTGTTTCCATGCCGGAACAAAGCAGACAGAGGAAGGCATCGTAACAAACGGTGGACGTGTTTTGGGAATTACTGCAAAGGGAAAAGACTTAAAAGAAGCGAGAGCAAATGCATATGAAGCTACCAAATGGGTAGAATTCGCGAACAAATATATGAGAAACGATATCGGAAAAGCAATTGACGAAGCTTAAAAGTTTTCCAAAAAGAAAGTGGGATTACTTAAGGAAGGAAGAAGATATAATGAAGAACACGAAACGGTACATAACGAAAGTTAAAAATGCAGGCAAAATTATGTTGGCTATGCTGACAGTTTGCAGTTGTATGATTTTATTTTCGTTTGAATCTCTGGCAGCAGAAGGAACTGTAAAAACTACCTCTGCTAAAATCAGAAGTGAGGCCAATACTTCAAGTGAAGTTCTTGCGAGTGTAGAAGCAGGAGATGAGCTTACGATCAAAGCAAAAACAACAGGAGCAGATGGCTATACATGGTATCAGGTATTTGTAGATGCGGATACCTTGGGATTCATCCGTTCTGATTTAGTAGAAGCTGACGGAACAGTGCCGGAAATGCAAGCATCTTCTTCTCAGTCTACAACAAGTGATTCGGGAAGCAGTACAGAAACAACCAATCAGCAGGCACAGGCTGTCACCATTACGGTAGAACCAATGGAAAGTCAAAGTGCTACGATTACAGGTGGAGATGTAAATGTGCGCCAGAGTGCAAGTACTTCCACAGCCAAAGTAGCAACAGCAAAAAATGGAACCGCCATTACGGTAACCGGTCAGGCAACTGGCGCTGATGGTAAAGTATGGTATCAGGCTACTTTTATTAAAGATGGAACAGAAATTACAGGATTTATCCGTTCGGACTATGTAGAACTTGGAGCAGTGATCGAAGAAACTCCAGCAGAAACAGAAGAAAATACAGCAGAAACAGAAGTGACAGAAGATTCTGCGCAAACAACACAGACGGAAAGCAAAGCATACGATACTGTGTTAGAAACAAAAGAAGATGGCACACAGGAATGGTATCTGTATGATAATGCAGCAGGATATAAATATTCCATTCCGGATCTGATGGCTGTAACACAAAATAATTCTGAGGCTGATGGCGAATTGGAAGGTCAGGTAAAACAGCAGAAAATCATTATTATTGTCTTGATTGTCATTTTAGTTGTTGTCATTCTTGGTGCAACATTACTATTCTTTAAATTGCACGACAATGATGATTTTGATGAGGAAGATGAGGAAGAGGAAGAAATTCCGGTTAGAAAAAGAAAAGTAGAAAGAACAGTGCGCGAACCGGCTAGAGAACCGGTAAAACGTCCTGCACAGACTACAGACAGACCTGTTAGACGTCAGACACAGGGAACAACAGCTCGTACACAGCAGACACAAAGACCTGTAAGACAGACAGAAGCAGCATCGCAAAGACCAGTACAAAAACCGGTTCAGAAGCCAAGACCAACTGCGCAGATGCCGGAAAAAGAAGTGACCTATGAAGAGGATTTAAAACTGGATACAAAGAGAAATTCAAATAATCAGTGGCGTTCAAAAAACTTCCTTGCAGATGATGATGAGTTTGAATTTGAATTTTTAAATATGGATGATCCGAAGAGATTATAAAGTAAAAGAACTGCCGTCATAATATCGGCAGTTCTTTCTTAAAAAACTGTTTTAAAATAACAGCGATTGGATATGATATAATATCAAGAATATGGAGGACTAAAATAATGCAGTCACAATTTACAGATAAAGCCAAGGCGGCATTAATGCTGGCTGAAAAAGCAGCAAGAAGCATGCGTCAGGGTTATATTGGAACAGAGCATATTTTACTTGGACTGCTTCGGGAACAGACCGGAGTGGCAGCAAGAGTCCTGTTGGAAAATGGTGTAGATGAAAGTCAGCTTTTGGAGATGATAAGAGATTTGATCGCTCCTGAAGTTGGTATTTCCTTAAAAGAGAGAGACGGTTATTCTCCGAGAGCATTAAAAATATTAGAAGAAGCGCACAAACAGGCAGAACGTTTTGGAGCTACACTTACTGGAACAGAGCATATTTTACTTGCTTTGATAAAAGAGGGAGAAAATGTTGCAGTAAGACTGTTGAATACTTGTGGTATTTCTACTCAAAAAATGTATGTAGATCTACTGATTGCCATTGGTGAAGATGGTGGACTTTACAAGGAAGATCTGGCGAAGAAAAATACAAAGAAAAAAGCGGGTCAGTCTACATTGGAACAGTATAGCCGTGATCTTACCGCACTGGCAAGAGAAGGAAAACTGGATCCGGTTATTGGAAGAGAAGAGGAAATTCAGAGGGTTATACAGATTTTGAGCCGTAGAACGAAAAATAATCCATGTCTTATTGGAGAACCGGGTGTAGGAAAGACTGCGGTTGTAGAAGGATTGGCACTCAGGATCGTATCAGGAGAGGTTCCTTTTACCGTACAGGATAAAAGAGTGCTTACGTTAGATCTGTCCGGTATGGTTGCAGGAAGTAAATATCGTGGTGAATTTGAAGAACGTATTAAAAAAGTGATCAAGGAAGTGATAGAAGCAGGGAACGTGCTCCTGTTTTTGGATGAAATGCATACGCTTATCGGAGCTGGTGGAGCAGAAGGGGCTATTGATGCATCTAATATTTTAAAACCTTCTTTGGCAAGAGGAGAGATTCAGCTGATCGGCGCCACTACCATTAGTGAATATCGTAAGTATATTGAAAAGGATGCAGCATTGGAACGTCGTTTCCAACCAGTGAATGTAGAAGAACCAACTGTCGAAGAGGCAATTCGTATTCTTACCGGTGTAGCGCAAAAATATGAAGACCATCATAGAGTAAAAATCCGTCCAGATGCCATTGAAGCGGCAGTAAGATTATCTGATCGATATATTAATGACCGAAATCTGCCGGATAAAGCAATCGACCTGATCGATGAAGCGGCTTCTGCAGCAAGAATTAAATCGGCACATTTGCCAGATAAGATGAAAGAACTGGCAGAGCAGATCAAGAAGCTGGATGTGCAGATTGAACGCTCTATTAAAATAGAAGCATTTTCACAGGCGGGCGAGCAGAAAAGAGCGCAGGATGTTCTTATAAAGAAATACGAAAAAATGCGCGCGCAGCATGAGAAAAAGAGTCAGGAAATGAAATATGAAATCGGCGAAAATGAAATCGCTGGTGTAGTTGCTACATGGACGAAAATCCCGGTGAATAAGCTTACCGAAAAAGAAAGTGAGCGTCTTTTGAAGCTGGAATCCATATTGCATAAGAGGGTCATTGGACAGTCCGAAGCGGTAACTTCTGTTGCAAAAGCAATGCGAAGAGGAAGAGTGGGGCTGCAGGATCCGAAGCGTCCTATTGGTTCCTTCCTGTTTTTAGGACCTACCGGTGTTGGTAAAACAGAGCTTAGTAAAGCACTTGCAGAAGCGATGTTTGGTTCAGAAAATGCACTGATCCGTGTAGATATGTCGGAATATATGGAAGGGCATGCAGTATCTAAAATGATCGGTTCACCGCCAGGTTATGTAGGATTTGATGAAGGTGGGCAGCTCAGTGAAAAAGTCCGTCGGAATCCTTATTCGGTCGTTCTGTTCGATGAGATTGAAAAAGCACATCCGGATGTATTTAACATTTTGTTGCAAGTATTAGATGATGGACATATTACAGACTCCAAGGGAAGAAAGGTAAGTTTTAAAAATACCATTCTTATTATGACATCCAATGCTGGAGCACAGCGTATTGTCGAACCGAAAAATTTAGGTTTTACAGCGGGAAATGATGAAGAAAAAGATTATCAGAAAATGAAATCTAATGTGATGGAAGAAGTAAAGAAGCTCTTTAAACCGGAATTTATCAATCGTATTGATGAAATTATGGTATTCCATCCTCTTACAAAACAGGATATGAAACAGATTATTACGCTGTTATCCAAGTCATTGATCACACGCTGTAAAGAGCAATTAGATATTAATCTGACTATTTCTAATGCGTTAAAGGAGCATATTGTAGATAAATATTCTGAGCCTAAGATGGGTGCACGTCCGTTAAAGAGAGCAGTGCAGAATGTGATCGAAGATAAGCTGGCAGAAGAAGTACTTTCCGGTAAGATAAAAGCCGGAGATAAAGTGACTGCAGGAATCAAAAATGGTGAAGTTGTTTTTCATATAAAAGAATAAAAACATTTCATAAATTTTAAACGATAACTATAGCAAAAAAAATACAATTATATTATACTGAAACTACAAATGAAACGGTGTCAAAAACACTGTAAGGTATTTAGGAGGATATTGGAGATGGCAGTAGTAGAAACACTGCTTCGCGCGGAAAATGATGGAACTATCAGCTTTGGAAATCATAAACTTGCGCAGAAAGCTAAGTTAGAAGACTTTGAACATGCGGGAGACTTGTATAAGGTAAAAACATACAGTACTATGACAAAGTTGGAAAAAAACGGAATGTTCGTATATGAATCTGTTCCGGGAACAAGCGTACTTAACCTGAAAGAAGATGAAAATGGAGTAAGCTTCGTTGTTGAAGGTGATGAAGATGCTCAGATTACCGTAGGACTTCAGGATGATACGGAATATGAAGTATTTGTAAATGATGCAAGTGCTGGAAAAATGAAGACCAATATGGGCGGTAAATTAAGTGTAAGTGTTGAGCTGGCAGGAGTTGGCGAAGTCAGCGTTAAAATTGTAAAATAATAGGACTGATTAACTATGGCAAAAGGAAAGAAAACAACCTTGTTTTTCTGCCAGAATTGTGGCTATGAATCGGCAAAATGGATGGGACAGTGTCCTGCCTGCAAGGAGTGGAATACTTTTGTAGAGGAGACGGTCGTTTCTACTAGTTCTGGAATGGGCAGTTTGGCAAAAGGTGACGGACGAAAGAGAGCGGAAGCACATAAGCTTACGGATATTTCCATGAACGAGGAGGAAAAACTTCTTACCCATATAGGAGAACTTGACAGAGTGCTGGGAGGCGGTATTGTCCCCGGCTCTCTTACTTTAGTAGGAGGCGATCCGGGAATCGGAAAGTCTACCTTACTTTTACAGGTATGTAGAGAGCTGTCGAGAGAGCATCATAAAGTATTGTATATATCTGGAGAAGAATCTTTGAAGCAGATTAAAATACGTGCAAACCGTATGGGTGAATTTTCTGAGGATTTACTTTTACTTTGTGAGACAAACCTTACTTTAATAGAAGAAACGATCCGGCAGATCGAACCGGAAGTAGTGATTATTGACTCTATCCAGACTATGTATAATGAAAATGTGTCGGCAGCCCCTGGTAGTGTATCACAGGTAAGAGAGTCTACCGGTGTGTTGATGCAGTTGGCAAAAGGTATGGGCGTATCCATTTTCATTGTAGGTCATGTGACAAAAGAAGGAACGGTTGCAGGACCAAGAGTGCTGGAACATATGGTTGATACAGTACTCTATTTTGAAGGCGACAGACATGCTTCTTACAGGATTTTAAGGGGAGTCAAAAATCGTTTTGGTTCGACAAATGAAATTGGCGTTTTTGAAATGCGGGAAAATGGTTTGGAGGAAGTGAAAAATCCTTCGGAATATATGATAAATGGAAGACCAGAAGGTGCGAGCGGGTCTGTTGTTGTATGCTCGATAGAAGGAACCAGACCAATTTTAATAGAAATACAGGCTCTTGTCTGCCCAACCAATTTTGGATTTCCAAGAAGACAGGCGACAGGCACTGATTTTAACCGATTAAATCTGCTGATGGCAGTATTAGAAAAACGTTTGTGTTTACAAATGTCAAATTGTGATGCTTATGTCAATATCGCAGGCGGTATGAAAATTACAGAGCCGGCGATAGACTTAGGAATTGCTATGGCGGTCGTATCCAGCTTCAAGAATCGTCCAATTGATGAAAAGACCATTGTTTTTGGAGAAATTGGATTGAGTGGAGAAGTGCGTGCTGTCAATATGGCAGAGCAGAGAATCATGGAGGCAAAAAAGCTTGGCTTTACGACCTGCGTTATGCCGGCAGTATGCTTAGGACAGTTGAGTGATAAAAAGAAGATCATGGCAGAAGGAATGGAACTTATTGGAGTAAGGTCCGTGCAGGATGCCATTGACCTGATTTAGGAAAATTTATATTTTATAGAAGAAAAGGATGTTGTTTTAAAGCAACATCCTTTTTTGTGTGAAATCTTAACGGAAAACAGAAAGAATTTATAGGAAATGTATTGACAAGGGATGCTGGTTAGTTTATGCTAACTAAAAAGGAAATGAAATTCATTATCAAAATAAAGAAAAGGAGTGACTCATATGATCAAAGATAAATGGGAAAGCAAACCGATTCAAACTACAAATATACATGGAAAAGATTACATTTTAGCGCAGTTAAAGAAAAGAGGACTTAGAATTACAAATCAAAGAAGGCTGATCATAGACATTATATTAAAAAATGAATGCTCCTGCTGTAAAGAAATTTACTACGAAGCCTTGAAAAAGGACAGTTCCATAGGAATTGCAACTGTGTACCGTATGGTAAAGACATTAGAAGAAATTGGTGTGATTGACAGAAGAAATATGTACCGCATTGCATATGGACAAAATTGTAATATGGAAGAAGCATGTATTGTAACGTTGGATGAAGGAAGTATCAGATTAAATGGAAAAGAATGGACAAAGATTGTAGAAGCGGGACTGAAAGCAACGGGTTATTTGAAAAATCAGAAGATTAATAATATAATGATATGCAGCTGTGAGTGTGACGGAGAAGCTTGTTGTGGATAAAAGAAGTTTTGACAGCTTCATTTTATGAGAAAAGGAAGGTTTTATATATGAATATTGCAGATATTGTAGTAAGTTTGATCATTTTAGCAATGCTTGGTGGTGTCGGTTTTTATTTTTACAAGTGTAAGAAGAGTGGAAAAGGCGGATGTGGTTGCGGCTGTGCTGGCTGTAGTGCAAGCCAAAGCTGTAATAGTAGTGCAAAAAAGTAAATGCTGGGAAAATGTATCCTCTATAAAAAGAATTGTATTTAATTGACTGAATATTTAGCACAAAATTCTATATTGTCGTTCTTGCAATTGAAATAGCACGTATGCTATAATAACATTCGTCGATAAGAGACATATACATAGAGGAATAGTACAGCGGTAGTGCGGCGGTCTCCAAAACCGTTAACGGGGGTTCGATTCCCTCTTCCTCTGCTAAGAAAAGGAATCTACAAAATTGTAGATTCCTTTTTTGTTATCTTCTTTATTATTTTTTTGTTTATTGTTGGAGATGTGGATTCTCTTATGATCAGCTGCGGTCTCAGCAGAGTCCGACTTATAGAAACATGATGTAACAGTGAAACTAAAGTGTAGTAGCCACTTTTGCCAAGTTCAATACGGTCCTGCCTTATTGTGGTGAGCGGGGGAATGGTAGTACAGGAAGACGGCAGATCATCAAAACCGATCACACTGATATCTTCAGGCACACATAGACCGTGCAGACGACATTCCTCTATCGTTCCATAGGCAAGAAGGTCATTGCCACAAAGGATAGCAGTAGCACCGGCAGCGAGAAACTTAGGCACATGATATTTTGCGGAGTCAGCCACATAGTGCCCTTGTGCGATCAAATCTTTATCAAGCATTAGAGCATGAGCTTTCATGCTTGAGATGAATGCCTGCAGTCTTTGATCAGATACCATGGAATTTGGAGAACCATTCAGAAAGGCAATGCGTTTGTGACCAAGAGAATACGCATAATCTACCGCAAGGTCAATGCCTTCAAAATTATCGGTTCCTATATAACAGACGTTGAGATTTTGTTTTATATAATTATCAAAAAGAACCGTAGGAATATTTGTAGAGGCAAGCTGGAGCATCCATGCATCCTGTAAGGCAAAGCCTACTAAAAAAGCACCGGAAAACCCATTTTTTAACATATATGTATCGTATCGCTCGGTCTGTTGAAAGGCGGGAGTGACTGGAAGGATGGTGACATCCCAGTTATCACGGTATGCTGCCTGTTTAAAACCAAGTATGATCTCGTAACCAAACTGGTCTGGCTGTTCAAAATCCATGTTTTCTATAAAAACACAAAGCTTTTTGTTTGCATCCTTTTTCATCCTTTTTGTCGTATAGCCCATTTCTACAGCAGTGTCTAGTACAATTTGCCGAAGTTCTTCGCTGATATCGTTGGCGCCATTGAGACCTTTTGAGACCGTACTTACTGAAATGCCAAGCCGGTTTGCGATATCTTTAATCGTTGCCATAATATGTCCTCGATTCTGAATTTTTTTCAGTATAGCAAAGGCATATTGGAATTTTCAAGGGAATGCCAGAAAAAAGAAAAAAAATTCCAAAGCAGCTTGTCATTATATACAAAAAAGCAGATTCAAAAACAGTAAAAATGTCCAAAATGATGTCAAAAGGCTTAGAACTGTTGACAAAATAGATAGTAAAGTGGTAAATTTAACACGGATGCGAAAGTTTACGAAAAGTCGTATGTAAAAGATAGGACAAAACGTAAGATAGCGCAGAATTACTTTGTTATAGAATGTGGAAACACATTTTATATAAATGCTAACAATTTATTAAATGAAAAGGAGAGGAAACATTTTATGAAGAAGAAAGCATTAGCATTAGTTTTAGCTTCAGCTATGGTTGCATCTTTAGCAGGATGTGGCAGCAGCGAAACAACAACAGCTGAAACAACAGCAGAAACAACAGCAGAAACAACAGCTGAAACAACAGCAGAAACAACAGCTGAAGAAACAACAGCAGCAGAGGAAGAAGAAGCTATTACAGCAACAATTACTGTATGGGGTCCTTCAGAAGATCAGTCTGAAGAAAACGGAAACTGGCTTCCTACAATGTGCGAGCAGTTCGCAGCAGAACATCCAAACTGGGACATCACATTTGAATATGGTGTATGTGCAGAAGGTGATGCTAAAGCTATGGTAACACAGGATCCTACAGCTGCAGCAGATGTTTATATGTTTGCAAATGATAATATTACAGACTTAATCGCATCTAATGGTATTGCTAAATTAGGTGGTGAAACAGCAGAATACGTACAGAGCACAAACTCTGCAGCAATCGTTGATTCTGTATCTGTTGATGGAGACATCTACGGTGTACCTTTCACAACAAACACATGGTATATGTACTATGACACAAGCGTATTCACAGAAGAAGACGTTAAGAACTTAGACACAATGCTTGAAAAAGGTGTAGTTTCTTTCCCATTAACTAACTCTTGGTATATTCAGGCTTTCTATGTAGGTAACGGATGTACATTATTCGGTGACGGATATGATGAAGCAGCTGGAATCGACTTCTCTGGTGACAAAGCTGTTGCAGTTACAGAATACTTAGTAGACTTAGTTGCTAATCCAAACTTCGTAAACGATGCAGATGGTAAAGGACTTTCCGGACTTCGTGATGGTTCTGTAAACGCTATCTTCTCTGGTTCTTGGGATGCAGCAAGCGTTAAAGAAGCACTTGGCGACAACTTCGGTGCAGTTGCTCTTCCTACTTACACATTAAACGGTGAAGAGAAACAGATGTATGCATTCGCTGGTTCTAAAGCAATCGGTGTTAACCCTAACTGTGAAAACATGCAGGTTGCAGTTGCTCTTGCTAAATACTTAGGAAGCGCTGAAGCTCAGAAAGCTCATTACGAATTGAGAAACATCGTTCCTTGTAACACAGAATTACTTGCTGACTCTTCAGTAGCAGCAGATGCTGTTGTAACAGCTCAGAATGATACATTCGATAATACATCTATTATCCAGCCATTCGTAGCTGCTATGGGCAACTACTGGGGTCCTGCAGAAAGCATGGGTAAAGCACTTATCAATGGTGAAGTTACACATGAAAATGCAGCAGAACAGACAGAAGCTATGAATACAACAATGAATTCAGACGGTCTGTAAAATTGAATAACCAGTTAGCAAACAAGTAAGTCCAAGCTACTTACTTGACAAATGTTCAGAATTCCAAGGCAGTAATACTACTGTATACTGCCTTGGATTGCTGTTCTATAAAAACGGATATGAATTCCCAGGCAAGTAGTTTAGAATTGGACGGGAGTTATTCATGCAAGGAGGTTGAGTCATGGAAAAGCTGAAGATGAAAAAAAGAGTAAATCAGTTTCCGACTCCGTATACATTTACTAATGCGGTTAAAAAAGGCGGTTTGATTACAAAGCTTTCTATGTTAATTATGGGTGCAGGTAATATTGCACATCAGCAGATCGTCAAAGGTCTTATTTTTTTAGGAATAGAAATTGCATATATTTATTTTATGATTACTACCGGATGGAATTGCATTGCCATGCTGCCATCATTGGGAGAAACTGCACAGCAGGAAATTTGGAATGAGAAAAAAGGAATTTATGAATATGTAGGAGGAGACAACTCGGTATTGATCCTCTTATATGGTGTTTTAGTAATTGGAATTACGCTTGTCTTCATTTTGATTTGGAGAGCAGCGGTAAAGAGTGCTTATATGGCAGAGTGTTTATCCAAAGAAGGTAAACATGTAAACACATTTAAAGAAGACATTAAGGATTTGTTTAATACAAATTTACATAAAATGTTGATGACACCACCAATGGTTGGTATTGTAGCATTTACAATTTTGCCACTTATTTTCATGATTTGTATGGCATTTACCAATTATAGTAAGATTGGTGATCATCTCGTATTGTTTGACTGGGTTGGACTGGATAACTTTAAAGAAGTTTTAAGTTTTAGTTCTACTACAGGTAAAACATTCTGGTCAGTTCTTGGATGGACCATTATCTGGGCTATCTTTGCTACCGGATTGAACTATATTTTTGGTATGATTTTAGGTATTGTTATTAATAGAAAAGATACAAGATGTAAAGGATTTTGGAGATTCTGTTTTGTACTTTCTATCGCAGTACCACAGTTCGTATCTTTGTTGATTATGCGTACGATGTTACAGCCGGATGGAGCTGTAAACGTATTGCTGAAGAACTTAGGATTGATTGAGAAATCACTTCCATTCTTTACAGATACAACATGGGCAAGGGTAACAGTTATTGTTATCAACTTGTGGGTAGGTATTCCATATACTTTGTTACAGGTAACAGGTATTTTGCAGAATATCCCTGCTGAACTTTATGAATCAGCAAAAGTAGATGGTGCAAATGCATTTGTTACTTTCTTTAAGATTACATTACCTTATATGTTGTTCGTAACAACACCATATTTGATTACACAGTTTACAGGTAATATTAATAACTTTAACGTTATCTTCCTGTTATCAGGTGGTGCACCTACTCCGGTTGACAGAACAGCTGGTAAGACAGACTTGCTTGTTACATGGTTGTACAAACTGACAATTGATAAGCAGTATTTCAATGTTGGTGCTGTTATTGGTATTTTGACATTTATATTCCTTGCAATTATTGCACTGGTAACTTATCATAATACCGGATCTTATAAGAATGAGGAGGAGTTTCAATAATGAAGAAAAAAGAAACCACTTCGGCAAAAACAAGACGTTTTATTACCAACTCAATAGTGCATATTTGCTTAGCTATTTTAGCAGCAGTTTGGGTATTCCCAATTCTTTGGGTAGTACTTACAAGCTTCCGTGCGGAAAAAGGTTCTTATACAACAACCTTCTTACCGAAGAGCTATACGCTTGATAACTATATTAAGCTGTTTACAGATACTACGGTACTTGACTTCCCACAGATGTTTATGAACACACTTATTATTGCGATTTTCTCTTGCTTGATTTCTACATTCTTTGTTTTGAGTGTATCTTATTGTATGTCAAGATTACGTTTCAAAATGAGAAAACCGTATATGAATATGGCAATGATCATTGGTCTGTTCCCAGGATTCATGTCCATGGTTGCTGTATACTATATTTTGAAAGCAATCGGACTTTCTGAAGGATCAATGATCCGTGTAGCATTGGTCTTAGTTTATTCGGCTGGTACGGGACTAGGTTTCCAAATTGCGAAGGGCTTCTTCGATACGATTCCAAAATCATTGGATGAAGCAGCATATTTGGATGGTGCAACAAAATTCCAGGTATTTACAAAGGTTACAATGCCACTTAGTAAACCGATTATCGTTTACACAGTATTAACCTCTTTCATCTCACCTTGGGTAGATTTCATTTTTGCAAAGGTTATCTGCCGTGCAGAGTCTAAATACTACACAGTAGCTATCGGACTTTGGAAGATGCTTGAAAAGGAATACATTGATAACTGGTATACCTGTTTCGCAGCAGGTGCGGTATGTATCTCTATTCCGATTGCAGCTTTATTCATGTTCATGCAGAGATATTATGTTGATGGTCTGAGTGGAGCAGTAAAAGGCTAAGAGTTATATTAGTAAAATGAATTATAAAGAAACGGTACGGCAGTTGTGGACAGAGATGTTCAAAAAATACCGTACCGTTTTTTTTATATTATGCAAAGCATATAAAGGAGGTTAAGGATGAAAAGAAGATGTATCGCAATGCTTTTGTCTGTTAGTATATTGGCGACAACATTGCTGAGTGGATGTGGAGAACAGGCAGAACCTGCAACAGAGGCGTCTGTGCAGTCTACAGAAGTGTCAGAGAGTACGTCTGTGGATGGAACAACAGAAAGCGTGGAAGAGACAGCAGAGCCTGCTGTGGAATCTCCAATGATTCAGGCAAATGCAGGAGAAGTAAATGTAATTGATGACAAATATCGTACCTATTATGAAGTGTTCGTGTATAGTTTCTATGATAGTGATGATGATGGTATCGGTGATATTAAAGGTCTGACTGAGAAATTGGATTATATTAATGATGGTGATGATTCTACTACAGATGATCTTGGATTAAATGGCCTCTGGCTTATGCCGATCATGCCTTCTACAACCTATCATAAATATGATGTAATAGATTATTGCGATATTGATCCGGAGTATGGTACTTTGGAAGATTTCAAAGCGCTTGTTGAAGAGTGTCATAACAGAGATATGACTGTGATTATCGACTTTGTAATGAACCATACTTCTTCACAGCATGAGTGGTTTCTAACAGCTTGTGAATATTTACAGGGACTGGATGGAAAAGAGCCTTCAGAAAGTGAATGTCCATATTTGGGTTACTACAATTTTTCAAAAGAGAAGGTAGCTGATTATTATTATCAGGTTCCGGGAACAGATTGGTATTATGAAGGTAAGTTTTGGAGTGAAATGCCGGATTTGAACTTGGAAAATGAAGCAGTAAGACAGGAATTTTCTGATATTGTGGATTTTTGGCTTGAGATGGGTGTGGATGGCTTCCGATTAGATGCAGCAAAAGAATACTATTCAGATAATACTACTGCTAATATTGAGGTATTAACCTGGTTTAATGATATGGTGAAGGAAAAGAAAGAAGACGCTTATATTGTTGCAGAGGTTTGGACAGAAGCAGATGTTTATGCGAAGTATTATGAAAGTGGTATAGACAGTGTATTTGACTTTGGTTTTGCTAACAGCGATGGTTTGATAGCAAATGCGGTAAAGGGCATATCTGGATATAGTGCATCAAGCTATGGAAAAGCAGTAGCGAGTCTGGAAGAGCGTTTTGGCCAATATAATGAAAATTATGTGGATGCACCTTTCTATACGAATCATGATATGGGTCGAAGTGCAGGCTACTACAGTGGAGATAATGCAGAAGCGCAGACAAAGATGGCAGCTGCTATGAATATTTTTATGAATGGGTCTGTTTTTGTTTATTATGGTGAAGAACTTGGAATGAAGGGTTCTGGAAAAGATGAGAACAAACGTGCACCGATGTATTGGACGGAAGATGAACAGGCAGAAGGCATGTGTGATGGTCCAAAGGATATGGACGAATTTGAGATGCTTTACCCGAGCTATGAAGTACAAAAAGAAGATTCTACATCCATTTACAGTTATTATAAGCAGGCAATTCTTTTGAGAAATCGTTATCCTGAAATAGCAAGAGGAACCGTCACATTCCTTGCAGATTCATCAGATAAAAATCTGTGTGTGATCACAAAAGAATATGAAGGCTCCCAGATCATGATCGTATTTAATACCGCACAAGATAGCCTTACCTTGGATTTAAGCAGTGTTCAGGCAGAAGGCATGGATACCTCTGCATTGTCTATAGGGGGCATGCTTGTAACAGGTACAGATGCGGTAGAATTGGAAGAAAGTAATTTAGTTCTTCCGGGTTATTCTGTTGTTATTTTAAAATAAGAGATGAGATTTTAGTAAAATCTCCATCTAAAATAGAAAAAGTTGCAGGGATATCTTTCCCATCCAAAGCGGGAGAGATATTGCTGTGAATGTAGAGACTATCCATCTGACAGGCAAGAGCAACTCCAACATCGCAGGAGATGTCATTGCCTATCATGATGGATTTTTTTCTATCCAGACCATATTTAGATAAAAGCTGCTCCATAAAATCAGCGGCAGGTTTTTTTGTTCCAATATCAGAGGAGTAAAAAATACCATCAAAATATTTTACCAAGCCTAAAACATGCATTTCTGGATCGGTAAACATACGTTGTGCATTGGAAAGTAAGTAAACACCTTTTCCTTGTTTCTTTAATGCTTCTAAAAATTCTTTTACACCGGGATAGAGGCGAATATAATCTCTGGAGAGAATACGGAACATATTGCCTAAACTAAAAATATATTGTCCAGAAGGTGTTACACCTTTTGCAACAAGCATTTCCTTAAATACATCTTCAATGCAGATTTCTGGAAATTCTGTACCCATCTCTTTTTCTAAACGTAAAATAGTAGAAAAATAAGTCTTTCTACATTCTGCTGGAGCATAATCTGCACCGAAAGAGGCGAATAAATCGCACATTTTTTTCCATAAATAAGGTTTTTGTTCATTAGTATGTATATCGACGAGAGTGCCATATAAGTCAAAAATATAATTTTGGTACATAATAGTTTCCTTTCGTAAAGCAATATTGTTATAAAAATATTTTGAGAAACAAAAAGACCGAAAGCGGGAAACTTTCGGTCTTTTCGTTGTGTAAAAGGGGAATTCTTCCGGAATTGCTAATTAGCAAACTTGATGCCGTTCATCAAGTTAGTTATAATATACTACTTTAGTAGAACGAAGTCTATAAATATATTGTAGAAAAATAAAAATATATTAGCGAAAAGTCGAAAGTTTTGTAAAAATTTTAATTTATACAATAGTGTTTATATTTCTCATAATCCTGTTGACGCAAATTTAGTTCTAAATAAACTCCTTCCGGCTGGTAGGTAGTGGAACGAACCGTAGCTGTTTCCAGTAAATAGGAAGTAATGTTACCGGAATCATAAGGAATGCACATAGTGCAGTCTATATTAGAAGAGAATAGGAGCTTCTGAATAGTTTCAGTCAGTTCCTTTAAACCGATTTGGTTTTTTGCAGACATATAAATCCTGTTATCAATGATTTTAGGCAGGAGTGAAGAGTCCATGACCCGGTCCGCTTTGTTGAAAATATAGAGGACGGGTATGTGTCCGGCATCCAGTTCTTTTAAGGTTTCGCTTGTGACCTGCATATGCTCCTTATAGTTTTCGTCTGAATAATCAATCACTTCTAACAGTAGATCTGCATATTTCACTTCTTCTAAAGTAGAACGAAATGCTTTTACAAGGCTGTGCGGTAATTTGTCAATGAAACCGACCGTATCAGCCAATAAAAAGCTGCGGTTATTTTCAAAAGAAATCTTTCGAACGGTAGTGTCTAAGGTGGCAAAGAGCATATCCTGCTCCAAAACCTTTTTTTCCTCTGTCTGTCCGCAGGAATCTAAAAAGGCGTTCATCAAAGTAGATTTTCCGGCATTAGTGTAGCCGACTAAAGATACCTTGGGAAGAGAAGATTCCTGTCTTTTCTTACGCTGGGTATTTCTGTCTTTCGTAATCTGTTCCAGATCCTTTTTTAATTCACTGATACGGTGCTCAATATGTCGTCTGTCCAGTTCCAGTTTCTTTTCACCGGCACCTTTATTACTTAAGCTTCCGCTTGCACCGCCCTGACGTCCAAGAGAAGTACGCATGCCTACAAGGCGTGGCAGCATATATTGTAAAGAAGCAAGTTCTACCTGTAGCTTAGATTCGCCGGTTCGAGCCCGTTCTTTAAAAATCTCCAGGATCAAATAAGTTCTGTCAAAAATAGGAAGAGACAATTCGTCTTGAAGATTACGCAGCTGTGTAGGCGTTAAAGCGTTGTCAAATATGAGAAGATCTGCTTCTAAAAGCTGCGCGGTCTCTTTGACTTCTGCGACCTTTCCGGTTCCTATATAAAGAGCCGTGTGAACGACGGGCATATTTTGTGTGATTATACCGACCGGTTCATAGTGGCATGCTTTTGTAAGAGAGGCTAGCTCCGCCATGGAATGTTCAAAATCCTCACCGTTATTTAAATTTACGCCAATTAACAGTGCTTTTTTAGGTGTATCTAAATTTGATGTCAATAGAAAATCTCCTTTTTGATAAAGAATGGTTAGTTTTAAATAGATTTCTTATTTTGTATAATATAACATACGCAGGAAATTATTTCAAAAAATTCTAAAGATGGGGTCGTGTATAGAAAAATTGTACTAAAAAATGTGCAAAAAATACAATATTTTTGTGGAACAATGATTGATTTTAAAGGTTTCAAATGTTACCATCAATTAGTGGAAAAGGAATACATTTTAGAGGAGGTTTCAAATGGACAAGCATTTTAATACACCGTCCGAAATCATAGAAGGGAATATAAATGGAGCAGTCACAAAGGCAAATCTTCCCCTTGGAAAAATGATTTTACTCGGTATTATGGCGGGGGCTTTTATTGCATTAGGTGGTGCGACAAGTTCTACAGCAGTACATAGTATTTCTGACGTAGGACTGGCAAGAACATTGGCAGGAGCTATTTTCCCGGTAGGACTCATGATGATCGTTTTCGTAGGTGGAGAATTGTTTACAGGAAATTGTCTGATCACTATGGCTGTTCTGGATAAGAAGGTGAAATTGAGCCAGATGCTTCGCAACTTGGTCGTTGTATATTTCAGCAATTTAGTAGGAGCTTTGATTGTTGATCTTCTTATTGTTTATAGTGGAAATTTAGATTATACAAATGGACTTTTAGGTGCATATACTATTAAAGTAGCAATTGCAAAAGCAAATATTGATCCGGTAAAAGGAGTTGTTTCCGGTATCCTTTGTAATGTTTTAGTTTGTATGGCAATTTTGATGGCTGGTGCTGCAAAAGATATTGCAGGAAAAGTATGGGCAATCTTCTTCCCAATCTGGGCATTTGTAGTAGGCGGTTTTGAACACTGTGTTGCAAATATGTTTTATATCCCTGCCGGTATCCTTGCTGCAAATAACCCGGTTTATGTGGCAAAAGCAGAAGAGGTATATGGTATTACAGCAGCACAATGTGAGAATTTGACAGTATTGCAGAGCCTTCATAATTTCATTCCGGTAACGATTGGAAACATTATCGGTGGTGCAGTATTTGTGGGTGTTATGTATTTCCTTATTTACAAAAAGGACTGGAATAAAAAAGCTGCCTAAGAGAAAAGAGAGTAATGATAGAAAAGTATTACGAAAAAAACTGCTACAGATCAATTGTTTGATTTTGTAGCAGTTTTTTTATTGTGATACTTTGGATTTCAGAGTATTAGCTTTCTAAGAACGCACGTTGACGTACAAGCTCTTCTGGAATTTCTGCGCGGTTATTACGAAGCTTCTGTTCCACATTTTCCAAATGATGAAGTTTTTGAACGTTTTTCACCTTGTAGCGTTCCAAAAGCTCTCGGAAGAGAGGATTAGTAGCTAAAACGTTGCGTACTTCCTTGGAGAATGGACAGTAGCTAAAGAGAATCGTTCTGGAAACCTTATTCAATCTTGGAGAACCTTTACCCTCAAAGGTAATCCAGGAAACATAATCACGCACAAACATTTCTTTGTAGTTGTTCTTGGCTTTTTGGAGAGCAGATTTTAACTTGTCTTTTGCTTCCGGTGACAAGTCTCTGTTCTGTCGATAGAACTGAATATAATCGCAATATTCGGATGTCAAAGAGCGTTCGCTCAAATCGTTCCATCTTGCACCTTGAATACGACGGCACATCTCCCAACGGAATTCGCCTGTCAAACGTATTAAAATATTGTCCAGATCTTCCATCTGGAAAATGGAAACCATCATACGGGATGGGGTAGTACGTTTCTTACCTTCGATTTCCTGCCACATAACGCCACGGACACCAACGTTTGGAAGGAGAATGACATCGGGAAGAACTTCGACCTGCACCATTTCTTTTCCAATTCCGATCGCAGGATTTGTATAAATGACTTCTCTGCAGTAAGCACTGTAGTCAACAGACCGAACATTTTGCAGACAGTCTTTGACTTTTTGTGCGGTCACCAATGAGGTCTGGATATCTTTTAAAACGTTGTGCTCGGAAAATACCGGACAGAAAGTAGAAATACGTCCAAAGGTCATACGGTTGACAAGAGGGAACATATTTTCAATTTCAAATGCGGTTTTTCCTTTTTGATCTTGTAAAAGAGCACGTTCTTTTGCTTCTGTGATCTTGCCAGTGACTTTCATTTCATGAATGAAAGCGGTATAATCTGCGTCAAATTCGTTACGGCTTGGCTCTTTTTTACCCGAATAAATAGCTTGGAACCAATCGTATATCGTATAAACACCATGTTCCGGGTCGTTCGGAATATTATGGATTAAAGAATGCAGATAGACTGCATTTTCCATGCCGGCAAGTTCTTCATCCATATAGCCAAATAAGAAGAACATCATAATAACATCTGGTATTTTGGAATCTTCCAAACTAGCAAAAAAGGCATGTTCGTAAATCTGATAAAATAATTTCGTGATCTCTCCACGAAGGCGGCGGCATTTGTCGTCGGAGCCGTTTTTGTCGATCAGTTTTTTGTAATCGGCGATCAGCTTTTTGAATTTTGCATTTGTGTCTGATTCGCATCCGGCATAGTCCAAAATTGTATCCAGAGAATTAGTGAGAGAAGCAACATCCTGCTCGGAGGCAGTGATTTCTTCCTCTGCAGAGCCTTTTTCCGCTAATCTTTGTAATTTGCTCTTGTATTCTGCAATACGGGAAGAAAGCAATTCACGGTCAATAGAATTTTCGGATTCCAATTGGATCAGCAGCTTGCTGATAGCAGCACTTAATGCAGTGCTGTCCTGTGACTCTGTACCAATCTTAAAGAGAAGACCGGTATAGAGATCAAAGAAATCCAAATGGTTTTCATTTAATAAAAGTACTGATACGTCTGACTGATAATCAGAAAGCATCTGACAGACAGAAAGCGTATTTTGTACATCCTGACTTGCTTTTGTCATCATACCGGAAAGAATCCATGGATTTTTACTTAAAAAAGCAGGAACTTTTCCGGAAATTGCTTTTTTGATGCTCATATAATAATTGGAGATCCAAGATTCTATATCATCTTCCAACACGAGCGGACCTATATTTTCAAGACCCGGAAGTGATTTTGGAGAGACTTGGGAACGTGTGCAAAAATCCAAATATTCGTTGTAATTATTCTGAAGAGACTGATATAGATTACTGCACGCGTATTTTGCCATTTCGTAGTGATCTAAAAGTGCACATACCTGTTTGAACATGGAAAGTGCAAACAGATTTGCCAAATCTTCGCTGCCGGCAAATAAGTTACCGACCGGTTTTTCATGTGAATAAGAATAAGAAACATAAGTAGTATCTGCTGTTACCTCATAAGAAAAACAGTGGGTTTCATAACCGATTTCGAGAAGTCCGATTACGTCGCCCTTTTCCAATAATAATTCCCCGCCCGGAAAAAGAAGTCTGACTGCTCCGTTTATAATAAGGTGCAGACTGTCTAAAGGCTGCCCGTTTTGGATAAGGATTTTCCCGCTGGAGATCGACTGTGTTGTCATAATACCCCTCCTTAAATAAATAGTAATTTTATTATACTAATTTCATATAAGAATTACAAGAAAAAAGCCTTTTTCGGTGAATTTTTTGGAAAATATTCACTAACGTAATGCATTTTTTTATAAAATATGATAAACTGTACGAGTAAGAGCTGTACCATTCGGTTGGCAGAAGACTGACGGAGGAAGACTATGGAGAAGGAAGCAGATTTAAGAGAACAAGTCATAGCAGAATACAAGGGAGAAGTACAGAAGTATTTGAAGTATATTCCCTGGTTTGAAGAGAAAGCAGGAGTGCAGGTATCTTCTATATACAGTGGAGAGGATATTAAAGCTCATTCAGTAGCCTTTCCAGTTTATGATAGTACATTGATGAGCTTTGTAAAAGAAATGTCAAAATCAAAATTTATGGATAAAAACTACCCGTATGTATATAGCAGAAACAGAATCCGTACTGTTCAGGATGAAAAGAAAATGATAGAACGGGCCACGATAAGGGATATTAACGTTTTGGGCGGTATTCTTTCAAAATATGTGCTTGGTGGAATGACGAAAGGAACGCTGTGGAGTACAGCAGTTACAGAAGGCATCTTTTTAGATATTTTATTGAAATTGAAAGAGATTATAGAATTTTGGGATAAGCCCCTTGCATAATTACGGGAACGAGGAAGCGAATGGGAGATAAGTCAACACAGAAAAAACAGCATATTTTAGATTGTGCCAAAAAGGTCTTTATGGAAAAAGGTTATAAAGACGTTACAATGAAAGATATTGTAGAAGCAAGTGAGATCAGCAGAGGTGGCTTATATTTGTACTATAATAGTACAAAGGAAATTTTTCTGGATATTCTGCAGATGGAAATGCAGGAAACGGATGATGTGTTTTCAGAAAGCATATCGGAGGAAACATCTGCTACCGAGATCTTAATGCTTTTTCTGAAAGAGCAAAAGAAAGAACTGTTGCGTAAAAAAAATAATCTGACACTTGCTATTTATGAATTTTTCCTTGCTAACAAAATTTCCAAAAAAGAAAATCCATTAAAGAAGCAATTTGATGAGGCAGTTTATTTTTTAAATAGATTGATTGAAACCGGAGTGGAGAGCGGAGAGTTTTATTGTGAAGATACGGAAGGCGCAGCCAGAAATATTATGTATGTGCTGGAAGGGCTTAAGATTACTGCGAAAACCATTGGAATTTCAGAAGAAAATGTAGATAAAGAGTTGTTATACATTGTACAAGGACTTGTTATTGAAGAAGAATAGAGGAAAAGAATATATGCTTCAAGGATGAGCACGCCTTGAGGCATTTTTCGCGTTTATGTCAGGAGAAGAGAGGACGGAGGAAAATGATAGAAACCATTGCAGAAATAGAACTGGCAGTAGGAGAAAAGATCGTTGTAAAAAGAAACCGAATCCTGCCACAAAATAAAGAAGATGAGACAAAACGGATAGCCATTGTTTCTGGTATACATGGGGACGAACTGGAAGGACAGTATGTGTGCTATGAGGTGGCAAGAAGGCTCACAGAACATCCGGAACTTTTGCACGGAATCGTTGATATTTATCCGGCGTTAAACCCGCTTGGGCTGGAATCGGCAAAACGATCTGTGCCAAAATTGGAAATGGATATGAACCGTATGTTCCCTGGAAATAAAAATGGGAATATGATGGAGCGGATCGCAGCTTCCATCGTAGATAGTATTGCAGGAGCAGATGTCTGTGTGGACGTGCATGCTTCGGACACGGAAGTAAGGGAAATTCCACAGGTACGTGTGAGCGAGGAATTTGCGGATAAAATGCTTCCCTATGCAAAACTGATGAATGTGGATATGATCTGGATGAATGCGACAGCAACCGTGCATGAGGCGACGCTGGCGCATTCCATGAATGTCCTAGGTGTGCCTACTTTGGTCGTAGAAATGGGACTTGGCATGCGGATCAATACAAAGTATGGAAATCAGGTAACAGAAGGAATTTTTAATCTGATGAAAGAATTGGGTATTTGGTCCGGGAAAGTAAAACAAACACAGTTCCCAGTCATTTCTACGGATGGAGAGGTGGAATTTATACGAGCCGATCATACGGGTGTTTTCCTGCCAAGCATTGAACATAATCATTATGTTCATAGAGGGGATCTGATAGGAAGGGTTGTGAATACTTATACAGGACAGATCAAGCAGGAGATTATAGCAAAGAAGGATGGACTGGTCTTTACACTTAGAGAATATCCTATGGTATACGAAGGAGCACTGCTTGCCAGAATTCTGACGGATATTGAAAGTAGTGAAAGGGGAAATTGATGTGATTATAAAAGATATATATACGATGAAAGCACCCTTTCGAGAAGAAATGATCGTAAAGGGCTACAGCTTTGGCAAGGGAGATAAGGCAGCATGTATTTTAGGACCGGTCAGAGGAAATGAAGTGCAGCAGCTTTATATCTGTTCCCAGCTTGTCCGGGCGTTAAAGGAGCTGGAGGCAAACAGCTGTATCAGTTCTGGGAAAGAAATTCTTGTTATTCCGGTCATAAATAATTATTCCATGAACGTTGGAAAACGATTCTGGGGAGAAGATAATTCGGATATTAACCGTATGTTTCCGGGAAATAAGGATGGAGATACGACGGCAAGAATTGCAGATGGAATTTTTGAAGAAATTAAAGATTACAGTTATGGTATACAATTTACCAGTTTTTATATGTCGGGCGAATTTGTTCCGCATGTACGCATGATGGAGACAGGATTTCAAAATGCTTCTCTTGCCAATCTGTTCGGTCTTCCTTATGTGCTGGTAAGAAAACCGATGCCGATCGATACAAAAACATTAAATTATAACTGGCAGGGAGAAATGACAGCAGCTTTTTCGATTTATACGAATCAGACAGCGCAGATCGATGAGGTGAGTGCCAGACAGGCAGTGGCAGCAGTATTGCGGTTTTTGACACGAATGGGCGTTATTCGTTATGAAAGCCATAGTGGATATATCAGTCATGTGATTGCAGAAGGGGATCTGTCGAATGTACCGGCAGCTACCGGAGGAATTTTTAGAAGCCTTGTCAAGGTAGGAGAAGATGTGCGTTATGGTATGGCATTGGCAGAAATTGTAGATCCTTATGAAGGCAGTGTGAAGCAGGTCATTACAGCACCGACAGATGGTATTGTATTTTTTTCGTATACGGAACCATTGATTGGGCAGTATGATATAGCGTACCAATTGATACACAGGCTGCACGAATAAAAAATTGGGATTGAAAAAAAGGGAAAGTCAAGTATAATAGATGGTAGTATGCAAAAATTTACGGAGGATTCATCATGGGAAACGTGAAACGTATCTATGTAGAAAAGAAAGAAGCTTTTGCAGTTAAAGCAAAAGAATTAAAAGAAGAGATCCACAGCTATCTTGGTATTGAAGGCGTGGAAGAGGTAAGGGAGTTTATCCGCTATGATGTGGAAAATATTTCCGAAGAGACTTTTGAAAGAGCGTGCAGAACAGTATTTTCTGAACCACCTGTCGACATTCTTTACGAAGAAACGATTGAAATTCCTGCAAATGGAAAAGTATTTAGTGTAGAATTTCTTCCAGGACAGTTCGATCAGCGTGCAGATTCTGCAGTGCAGTGTGTGAAATTCTTGAAAGAGGATGAAGAACCGATCATTAAAACAGCGGTTACTTATTTGATCATAGGACAGATTTCCGAAGATGAATTCTTAAAGATCAAATCTTATTGTATTAACCCGGTAGATTCCAGAGAAACTGATATGGTAAAACCGGAAACTTTAGTAACAGAGTTCGAAGAGCCGGCAGATGTACTTATCTTTGATGGATTTAAGGATATGCCAGAAGGAAAGTTAAGAGAACTTTATGATTCCCTTGGACTTGCCATGACTTTCAAAGATTTTCTTCACATTCAGAAATACTTTGCTGGTGAGGAGAACAGAGATCCATCCATGACAGAGATCAGAGTACTTGATACTTATTGGTCTGACCACTGTCGTCATACAACTTTTTCTACAGAACTTACAAATGTGGAATTTGAAGACGGATTTTATAAAGCTCCGATCGAAACAACCTATCAGAGTTATTTGGATACAAGAGAAGAAATTTTCAAAGGCAGAGAGGATAAATTCGTTTGTCTGATGGATTTAGCTTTGATGGCAATGAGAAAGTTAAAGAAAGATGGCAAGCTGGATGATATGGAAGAATCCGATGAAATCAATGCTTGTTCCGTTGTTGTTCCAATTGAAATGGACTATGGAAATGGACCGGAAAAAGAGGAATGGCTTGTATTCTTTAAAAATGAGACACATAACCATCCTACAGAAATCGAGCCTTTTGGTGGTGCTGCAACTTGTCTTGGTGGTGCGATCCGTGACCCGCTTTCCGGTAGAGGATATGTATATCAGGCAATGCGTGTTACTGGTGCAGCAGATCCGACAGTTCCAGTCGCAGATACATTAAAAGGAAAATTATCACAGAAAAAATTAGTACGCGGTGCAGCAAGCGGTTATTCCTCTTACGGAAACCAGATCGGTCTTGCTACCGGTTTTGTAAAAGAAATCTACCATCCTTCTTATGTTGCTAAGAGAATGGAAATCGGTGCGGTCATGGGTGCAGCTCCGAGACGAAACGTTATCCGTGAAACTTCTGATCCGGATGATATCATTATTTTACTTGGCGGACGTACTGGACGTGACGGTTGTGGTGGTGCAACTGGTTCTTCTAAAGTTCATACCGAAAGCTCCATTGAGACATGTGGTGCAGAAGTGCAGAAAGGTAATGCGCCTACAGAACGTAAGATTCAGAGACTTTTCAGAAGAGAAGAAGTCAGCCGTTTGATCAAGAAATGTAATGACTTTGGTGCAGGCGGTGTTTCCGTTGCGATCGGTGAGCTTGCAGATGGTCTTGTAGTAGATTTGGACAAAGTCCCGAAGAAATATGCGGGTCTTGACGGAACAGAACTTGCTATTTCTGAATCTCAGGAAAGAATGGCAGTTGTTGTTTCTCCGAAAGATGTAGAGGAATTTTTAGGATATGCATCCGAAGAAAACTTAGAGGCAGTTCCAGTTGCAGTAGTAACGGAAGAACCACGTTTAGTTTTGAAATGGAGAGGAAAGGAAATCGTAAATATTGCAAGAGCTTTCCTTGATACCAATGGTGCACATCAGGAAACAGAAGTATGTGTAGAAATTCCGTCTAAAGAAGACAATTATTTTGAAAAAATAGCAACTCCGGCTGTAGAAGAAGCATTGGAAAAAGAAGATGTAAAAGCAGCTTGGCTTGCATTATTAAATGATTTAAATGTATGTTCCCAGAAGGGACTTGTGGAAATGTTCGATGGTTCTATCGGCGCAGGCAGCGTATTTATGCCTTACGGTGGTAAATATCAGTTGACAGAAACACAGGCGATGGTTGCTAAACTTCCGGTACTGAAAGGAAAGACGGATACAGTTACGATGATGAGTTATGGTTTTGATCCATATTTATCTTCCTGGAGTCCATATCATGGAGCTGTTTATGCAGTGACAGAATCCATGGCTAAGATCGTAGCAAACGGTGGTGATTATAAAAAGATCCGTTTCACATTCCAGGAATACTTCCGCAGAATGACTTCAGAAGCAAAACGTTGGAGTCAGCCATTTGCAGCACTTTTAGGTGCTTATGATGCACAGATGGGCTTCGGACTTCCTTCTATCGGTGGTAAAGATAGTATGTCTGGTACATTCAATGACATTGATGTTCCACCTACTTTAGTATCTTTTGCAGTAGATATTGCAAAGAAACAGGATATTGTAACACCGGAATTAAAACAGGCAGGAAATAAACTTGTTCGTTTCAGCATTGAAAAAGATGATTATGATATGCCGGTTTATGAAAAAGTTATGGAATTGTATGATACGATCCATAGTCTTATTTTGGAAGGAAAGATCGTATCCGCTTATGCACTGGATTCCAAAGGTGTGGTAGCTGCAATCAGTAAAATGGCATTTGGTAACAAATTAGGTGTTGCTGTGAATGATGATATGACTACAGCAGACTTATTTGAAAATGGATTGGGTGACATCATTGCAGAAGTTTCTGCCGAAACAGCAGCAGAAGTAGAGAAAGAACTGGATGCACAGATTATTGGTACAGTAACAGAAGAAGCAGTATTTGCTTATAAAGATATGGTGATCACAATGGAAGAAGCATTAAAAGCATGGACTTCCAAGTTGGAAAAAGTATTCCCAACAAAGGCAGTAAAAGGAACAGAAGAGGTCGCTTCTCCATTGTTCAAGGCAGACAGCATTTATGTATGCAAAAATAAAGTAGCAAAACCTACTGTGTTTATTCCGGTATTCCCGGGCACAAACTGCGAATATGACAGTACAAAGGCATTTGAGAGAGCCGGAGCCGAAGTTATCACAAAGGTATTTAAGAATCAGAGTGCAGAAGATATCAGAGAGTCTGTTGCAGAATTTGAAAAAGCGATTGGACAGGCACAGATTATTATGTTCCCAGGTGGATTCTCAGCAGGTGATGAACCAGATGGTAGTGCGAAATTCTTCGCAACTGCATTCCAGAATGAAAAGATGAAGGAAGCAGTTATGAAGCTGTTAAATGAAAGAGATGGTCTTGCACTTGGTATTTGTAACGGATTCCAGGCATTGATCAAACTCGGACTTGTTCCGTTTGGAGAGATTACCGGACAGACAGAAGAATCACCAACATTGACATTCAATACGATCAACCGTCACATTTCCAAGATGGTATATACAAAAGTTGTTTCCAACAAATCTCCATGGTTACAGGGGGCAGAACTTGGAAAAACTTATGTTAATCCGGCATCTCATGGTGAAGGACGTTTCGTAGCAAGCAAAGAATGGTTAGACAAGTTGTTTGCAAACGGACAGGTTGCAACACAGTATGCAGATATTAACGGAAATGTTTCTATGGACGAAGAGTGGAACGTAAATGGTTCCTACATGGCAATCGAAGGTATTACATCACCGGATGGCCGTTGCTTAGGAAAAATGGCACATTCTGAACGTAGAGATGATGCTGTGGCAATCAATATTTACGGAGAGCAGGATCTGAAGATTTTTGAATCTGGTGTAAATTATTTTAAATAAGCAATGAAATAAGAGAGACCTTGTAGAGGGAAAAAATCCTCTATAAGGTCTTTTCTTGACAATTAACTATTTTGTTTATATTATGATTAATAGCATTTTTCCTCACAAAGGGGATCATGTGAGAAACTGTGAATTATTATTTTAAGGAGAGTAATTATTATGAAAAAGAAAGCACTTGTCCTGCTTCTTGCCTTAAGCTGCACTCTTTCCATGGCTGCATGTTCGGGCTCAGAATCCGCAGGAACTTTTAAAGCAGAAGATGCTTTTGAAGAAGAATCTACAGAAGTAAAAGAAGAAACAACCGAAGAGGAAACAGAGACTGAATCTGAAGAGGAAACAGAAACCGAAGAGGAAACAAAGAAATCTTCCAGTAATATGCCTGCGGATTTATCTGATGATATTTACGATTTTCAGATTTCTATTGATGGAGATATTTATCAGTTCCCAATGTGGTATTCTGAGTTTGAAGCTTTAGGATGGACCTATGATGGAGACAGCAGTGAAACCTTATCTTCTAATCAGTATACAACGACAGAAGTTTGGGAAAAAGATGGAGTTAAGGTTTATACAGGATTTGCGAACCTTTCTATGAACACAGCACCATATTCCGAGTGCGAGGTAACAGGTATTACTTTGGATAAGTTTTATTTAGAGGACTGTGATTGGGAGATTATTCTTCCGGGCGGCATTCAGTATGGTGTTTCTGACGCAGATGATATAAAGGAAGCTTATGGTACTCCAACCAGCGATTATGATGGTGATTTGTATTATAGCATGACATATGAATATGATCTTTATCAGGAAATCCAACTTTATGTATATAAAGAATCAAACACACTGGAAGAAATTAAAATTCGCAATATGGTCGAATTAGAAGGTGCAGATAATTCGGTTGACGAAACCGTTCCAGATGTTGTGAAAAATTATGTAGCTCCAACGTCTGTAGGAGATGATTTCTATAGCTTTAACGTAGAATTTGAAGGAAATCTGTATACCCTTCCATGTCCAGTAACAGAGTTTCTTGCTAATGGATTTGAAATTAATGAATCCGATTCTGATGCTGTAATTGCAGCAAATAATAACGGTTGGATCGAACTGAAATATAACAACATGACTCTTCGTGCTTTGGCATATAACTATGCTGATTATGCAACTGTTTTAGAGAACTGCTTTGTGACTTCTGTTGAAACTAGTGAATACGATCCGCAGTTTGATCTTGTGATTCCAGGTGGTATTAAACGTGGAGATTCCGAAAGCAAATTGAAAAAAGCAATCAATGTATTTAATTACGAATCAGAAACTTCTGATAGCGGATATACATATTATGAGATTTACAATCCAGAAGGAAGCATATTGGATAGCTATGATATCGTAGTAAAAGATGGTGTGATCACTTCTATTGAAGTGTCTAATTCTGAAAGTCCAGAAGAATAAAAATATAAAAATTCCGGTCATAGTGGCCGGAATTTTTTTGACTCATAGGTAATTCCGATGAGTTAAAAGCACTTCGTGTAAACGATGCACACTTTTGTTCCATTGTCAAGAAATTGGTCTGTATTCATAAAAAAGTCGTGAAAAGTGACAAAATCAAAAAAACATATTTGAAGCAGTTGAATCAAAAAAAAACGTATGATATAATAAAACGATTATGCGAAAGGAAGACAGGTGAGTATATGAAGGCATTTTTAATATTGGAAGATGGCACTGTATTTGAGGGAACTCATATCGGAGCCGACAAAGAAATCATAAGTGAAATTGTTTTTAACACATCGATGGCAGGATACTTGGAAGTACTTACAGATCCTTCCTATGCAGGACAGGCAGTTTGTATGACCTATCCTCTTATTGGAAACTATGGTGTGTGCAAAGATGACTGCGAGTCAAGAAAACCTTGGCCAGATGGATTTATCGTAAGAGAATTATCTAGAATTCCAAGTAATTTCCGACAGGACATGACAATTCAGGAATATCTGGAAAGCAATGATGTCCCGGGAATCGCAGGAATTGATACTCGTGCCCTTACAAAGATCTTAAGGGAAAAGGGTACTATGAATGGTATGATTACTACAAATGAAAATTATAATGTAGATGACATTATTCCAAAATTAAAAGCCTACACTACAGGTAAAGTAGTAGAAAAAGTAACCTGTGATAATAAATACGAGATAAAGGGAGTTTCTTCTTTAGAAGAAAATGGACCTTTATCAGGAAGTGCAAGCTTTAATAAAGAAGCATATGAGAATGGTATAAGAGAGAAAAAGCCAGCCCTTGTAAAAGAATTGAATGGAAAAGGCAAAAAGGTTGCTCTTTTGGATTTGGGAGCAAAGAAAAATATAGCAGATTCTTTAGCAGCAAGAGGCTGTGATGTGACCGTTTATCCGGCAGGAACTTCAGCAAAAGCAATTTTAGCAGATGCACCGGATGGTATTATGTTAAGTAATGGACCTGGAGATCCAAAAGAATGTACAGGTATTATTGCAGAAATTAAGAAACTTTATGATTCTGACGTACCTATTTTTGCAATCTGTCTTGGACATCAGCTGATGGCTCTTGCGACCGGAGCAGATACATACAAATTAAAATATGGTCATAGAGGAGGAAATCATCCGGTAAAAGATCTGCAGACCGGAAGAGTTTACATCTCTTCACAGAATCATGGTTATGTAGTAGATACAGATAAATTGGATAAAAGTATTGCAGTGCCGGCATTTATTAACGTAAATGATGGTACCAATGAAGGTCTTGCCTATACCGGAAAGAATATCTTCACGGTACAGTTCCATCCGGAAGCTTGTCCGGGACCGCAGGATTCCAGTTATTTGTTTGACAGATTTATTGACATGATGAATAAACAGGAAGGAATGGAGGAGAAATAAGATGCCAAAGAATCCCAACGTAAAAAAAGTATTAGTAATTGGTTCTGGTCCAATTGTTATTGGACAGGCAGCTGAATTTGACTATGCAGGTACACAGGCATGTCGTTCTTTGAAAGAAGAAGGAATTGAAGTTGTACTTGTAAACTCCAATCCGGCAACCATTATGACAGATAAAGATATTGCAGATAAAGTGTACATTGAGCCATTGACATTAGAAGTACTGGAACAGATTATTGAAAAAGAAAAACCTGACAGCGTACTTCCGACGCTGGGTGGACAGGCAGGCTTGAATCTGGGTATGGAGCTGGCAGAGTCCGGCTTTTTAGCAAGTCATAATGTAGCACTTCTTGGTACAACTGCAAAAACAATTAAAAAGGCAGAAGACCGTCTGGAATTTAAAGAGACAATGGAAAAGATTGGTGAGCCTTGTGCCGCTTCTTTGGTTGTTGAAAATGTAGAAGATGGTGTGGAATTTGCGAAAAAGATCGGTTATCCAGTAGTACTTCGTCCTGCTTATACTTTGGGCGGTTCCGGTGGTGGTATCGCACACAATCAGGTAGAATTAGAAGATATTTTGGCAAATGGTCTTAGACTTTCCCGTGTAGGACAGGTTTTAGTAGAACGCTGTATTGCAGGATGGAAAGAGATTGAATACGAAGTAATGCGTGACAGCGCTGGTAACTGTATTACCGTATGTAATATGGAAAATATTGACCCTGTTGGTGTACATACCGGAGATAGTATTGTAGTAGCACCTTCTCAGACTTTGAGCGATAAAGAATACCAGATGCTTAGAAGTTCTGCATTAAATATTATCAGTGAATTAGAGATTACAGGTGGATGTAATGTACAGTTTGCACTTCATCCGACCAGTTTTGAATATTGTGTAATCGAAGTAAACCCTCGTGTAAGCCGTTCTTCCGCACTTGCATCCAAAGCGACCGGATATCCGATTGCAAAGGTAGCAGCTAAGATCGCACTTGGCTATACTCTGGATGAAATTAAAAATGCTATTACAGGTAAGACGTATGCAAGTTTTGAACCGGCACTTGACTACTGTGTTGTAAAAATGCCACGTCTTCCATTTGATAAATTCATTACAGCAAAGAGAACTTTGACCACACAGATGAAAGCTACTGGAGAAGTTATGAGTATTTGTCAGAACTTTGAAGGGGCATTAATGAAGGCTCTCCGTTCTTTAGAGCAGCATGTAGACTGCCTTAGAAGCTATGACTTTTCTGATCTGAGCGCAGAGGAATTAAAAGAGCGCTTAAAGAAAGTAGACGATCAGAGAATCTATGTCATTGCTGAAGCACTTCGTAAAGGTGTGGATTATGACACCATTCATGAGATTACAATGATCGACCATTGGTTTATTGACAAATTGGCAGTGATAGTCGAAATGGAAGATGCATTGGAAAAAGGCCCTCTTACGGTAGAACTTTTGAAAGAAGCAAAACGTATTGAGTTCCCAGACAATGTCATTGCAAGACTGACAGGAAAGACAGAAGAAGAGATCAAGAAGATGCGTTATGATAATGGAATTACCGCAGCCTTCAAGATGGTAGATACTTGTGCAGCTGAATTTGAGGCAAGCACACCATACTATTATTCCTGCTTCGGAAGTGAATGTGAAGTTGTAAAAACAAACGATAAGAAAAAAGTATTGGTACTTGGTTCCGGTCCAATCCGTATCGGTCAGGGTATCGAATTTGACTATTGTTCTGTGCATGCTACATGGGCTTTCTCAAAAGCCGGATATGAGACAATTATTATCAATAACAACCCGGAAACAGTAAGTACAGACTTTGATATTGCAGATAAGTTGTATTTTGAACCATTAACACCGGAAGATGTAGAAAACATTGTTAACATTGAGAAACCGGACGGAGCTGTTGTGCAGTTCGGTGGACAGACAGCTATTAAGCTGACAGAAAGTCTGATGAAGATGGGCGTTCCGATTCTTGGAACAAAGGCAGAAGATGTAGATGCAGCAGAGGATAGAGAGCTGTTTGATAAGATTTTGGAAGAAACACAAATACCTCGTGCAGCAGGTGGAACGGTATATACTGCAGAAGAAGCGAAAGAGGTTGCTCACCGTTTGGGCTATCCGGTATTAGTTCGTCCTTCTTATGTACTTGGCGGACAGGGCATGCAGATTGCCATTTCCGATAAAGAAATTGAAGAATTTATGGAGATCATCAACCGTATTGCACAGGATCATCCAATTTTGGTAGATAAATATTTACAGGGTAAGGAATTGGAAGTAGATGCGGTATGTGATGGTACAGATATTCTCATTCCTGGTATTATGGAACATATCGAGAGAACCGGTGTACACTCTGGCGACTCTATTTCTGTATATCCAGCGCATACAGTCAGCAATAAAGTCAAGGAAACGATTGCAGAATATACAAGACGTCTTGCAAAAGCGTTACATGTAAAAGGCCTGATCAACATTCAGTTCATTGCAGTAGGTGAAGAAGTGTATGTTATCGAAGTAAACCCACGTTCTTCTCGTACCGTACCTTATATCAGTAAGGTAACGGGTATACCGATCGTAGACCTTGCAACAGAAGTAATCATTGGAAAAACGATCAAAGAGCTTGGATATGAACCAGGACTTCAGAAAGAGGCAGATTATGTGGCAATTAAAATGCCAGTATTCTCCTTTGAAAAGATTCGTGGTGCAGAGATCAGCTTAGGACCGGAAATGAAATCTACCGGTGAATGTCTGGGTATTGCAAAGACATTTAATGAAGCACTTTATAAAGCATTTTTAGGCGCAGGTATTGATCTGCCGAAACATAAACAGATGATCATTACGGTAAAGGATGCAGATAAGGGAGAAGCAATCGAGATCGGACGTCGTTTTGAAAAATTAGGTTATACCATTTATGCGACAAGAAGTACAGCTGCTGCTTTAAATGAGGCGGGTGTAAAAGCGCGTAAAGTAAATAAGATCCAGCAGGAGTCACCGACCGTTATGGACCTTATTTTAGGACACAAGATCGACCTTGTTATTGATACACCAACACAGGGACGTGATAAGTCAAGAGATGGTTTCTTAATCCGAAGAACTGCAATTGAAACAGGTGTAAACTGTATTACAGCTATGGATACAGCAAGAGCACTTGTTACCAGTCTTGAGAATGCAGAGATTAAAGAAAATCTTACATTAGTAGATATTGCTACAATTGCAACGAGATAATATGATGACGAAAAAGGGAAAGCCGGGAGTGGGAAATATCTCATTTCCGGTTTCTTTTGTGTAAAGGATGATACAGAAAGGAAAGGGCATGAATGCAGTAAGGAACTATCAAAAGGAATTGGACAAAATTATAGAAAAAATACAAGATGGACAGACTCCTCGCCTTTTCTTACACAGCTGTTGTGCACCATGTAGCAGTTATGTATTGGAATATTTGCGGAAATATTTTTACATCACTGTCTTTTATTATAACCCTAATATTTCTATGGAACCGGAATACCGAAAACGTGTAGAAGAGCAGAAACGCCTGATCGCTGCTTATAATGAAAGATTAGAAACGGGATATCCGATTGCTATCATCGAAGGGGATTATGAACCGGAGCAATTTTTTCATATTGCAAAAGGGTTAGAAGATTGTCCGGAAGGTGGCGAAAGATGTTTTGCATGTTTCCGGCTACGTTTGCAGAAGACGGTGGAGGAAGCAGTAAAAGGAAAGTTTGACTATTTTGCTACGACATTGACGATCAGTCCACTAAAAAATGCAGCAAAATTAAATGAAATAGGGGAAGAATTGGCAGAAAAGTATAAGATTGCATGGCTTCCATCGGATTTCAAAAAGCGGAATGGATATAAAAGATCTATTGAATTATCAAGGGAATATGAGCTTTACAGACAGGATTATTGTGGGTGTATTTATTCCAAGATGGAAAGAGAAAAGCAAAATAGTGTTAAAAAAGTAAATTGAGAGAATTTTTAAAGATTTATTGCGTAATTTGCATAAAAATTATATAATAATAAAAGTATTATGCTAGCACGTTAAACTATAAAAGCGTAAGTGAAAATAGAAAGGTTTAGTTAAGATGAAGAAGTTATTGGATTTGATTTCAGAGGAAATGCAACAGGCATTTGAGGCGGCTGGATACGATAAAGAGTTGGGAAAGGTTTCCTTATCCAATCGACCGGACCTTTGTGAATATCAGTGTAACGGCGCTATGGCAGGTGCAAAAAAATATAAAAAAGCACCGATCATGATAGCGAATGAAGTGGCAGAGAAGCTTGCAGACAGCAAGGTCTTTTCAGATGTAAGCGCAGTTGCACCGGGCTTTCTTAATTTAAAAGTAAAGGAAGCTTTTGTAACAGATTATTTAAGAAATATGAGAGCGGACAAAAAGTTTGGTCTGGAGGAAGCAAAAGAACCGAAGAAAATTGTCATTGATTATGGCGGACCTAATGTGGCAAAACCATTACATGTAGGACATTTAAGATCTGCGATCATTGGAGAAAGTATTAAACGGATCAATCGTTTTGCAGGACATGAAGTGATCGGAGATATTCATCTTGGAGACTGGGGACTGCAGATGGGATTGATCATAACAGAACTTCAGAAAAGACAGCCGGATTTGATCTATTTTGATGAGAATTTTGAAGGAGATTATCCGAAAGAACCACCATTTACTATTTCTGAACTGGAAGAGATTTATCCGACGGCAAGTAAGAAGTCTAAAGAGGATGAGAATTACAAGGCAGAAGCTATGGAAGCTACCTTTAAATTGCAGAGTGGTGTTCGTGGCTATCGTGCACTTTGGAATCATATTTTAGCAGTTTCTGTTGCGGATCTAAAGAGAAATTATGAAAATCTGAATGTGGATTTTGATCTTTGGAAAGGAGAATCCTCCGTACATGATCTGATTCCGGATATGGTTGCTTATATGAAGGATGGCGGCTATGCAAGAATCAGTGAAGGGGCATTAGTTGTCGATGTGAAAGAAGAGACAGATACAAAGGAAATTCCACCATGTATGATCCTGAAGTCAGATGGGGCGTCTCTTTATAATACAACAGATCTTGCTACTATCATGGAAAGAATGAAAGAAATCAACCCAGATGAAATCATTTATGTAGTAGATAAGAGACAAGAGCTTTATTTTGAACAGGTATTCCGTTGTGCAAGAAAAACAAAATTAGTAAAACCGGAAACAGAGTTGAAGTTCCTTGGATTCGGTACAATGAATGGAAAAGATGGTAAGCCTTTCAAGACAAGAGAAGGCGGTGTTATGCGTCTTGAAAATCTGATCAAAGAGATCAACGAAGAGATGTATAAAAAGATTACCGAAAATCGTACTGTAGAAGAAGAGGAAGCAAGAAAAACAGCGCAGGTCGTAGCTCTTTCCGCTGTGAAATATGGAGATTTGTCCAATCAGGCTTCCAAAGATTATATATTTGATATTGATCGTTTCATTTCTTTTGAGGGAGATACTGGTCCATATATTCTTTATACCATTGTTAGAATCAAATCGATTTTGAATAAATATAAAGAGCAGGGTGGAAGCATAGAAGGCGTGGAACTGCAGGATGCAGTAAGTGAATCTGAAAAAGCACTGATGCTTGAGATCACGAAATTTAATTCCATGATGGAAGCTGCTGTGGAAGAGATAGCACCACATAAAATCTGTGCATATATTTATGATCTTGCGAATGCTTTTAATCGTTTTTACCATGAAACAAAAATTTTGGCAGAAGAGGACAAGGAGAAGCAAAAAGGCTGGGTAGCTCTGCTGATACTTACAAGAGATATTTTAGAGACATGCATTGATCTGTTAGGTTTCTCTGCTCCAGAAAGAATGTAATAGACAAAAGAATAAGGCAAAAACAATTGAGTGGAGGTACAAAGAGATGAAGGTAAAGGTTAGTTTTGCTACAAGAGTTGCGATGATTGGAGTAATTCCGCTGTTGGTAGGAATGCTGGTGTTGAGTATTTTGTCAACTTCCTTGATGAAAAGTGCAATGGAAGATGAAAGTGAGATCGGGTTGGAAAACACAGCATGCTTGTTGGATAATGCTTTAGAAAATGCCTATGAAGGAGAAGTGAACGTAGGTGAAGACGGAAAGCTTTACAAAGGGGAACTGAATCTGGAGTCTCTTTATCCGGCCATGGATGGTTTAAAGGAAGAGAAGGATGTAGAACTTACTATTTTTTATGGTGATACACGTATGCTGACTACGTTGAAAAATCAGGATGGAAGCAGAAACGTAGGAACTCAGGCAAATGCAGAAGTTGCAGCAAAGGTTTTGGCTGGAGAAACATATTTTGATAAACATCTCCAGATTAATGGAGAAGATTATTATGCATACTATATGCCACTTCACAACGAGGATGGAAGTGTTTGTGGTATGATATTTGCGGGTACTTCCAGTGCAAGCATTGATGGAACGATCAACAGCAATGTGACTACTATTTTAATTGCAGCAATTGTTATGTTCCTGATTGCAGCTGTAGCCACAATCCTTTTTGGCAAAAGAATGGCAAAAGGGGTAAAAGATGTTATGGTAGGTCTGGAAGGATTAACAGATGGTGATTTAAATGTAAGGATTAATGAAAAGGTCTTCAAACGTTCTGATGAGATTGGTGAGATTGGGAGATGCGCCGCTTCTCTTCGTGATACATTACGAAAAATGATTTCTGAGATCACAGAAGAAGTACAGCATATTAACCAGTATGCAGGAAATCTGAATGATATGTCGCTGCATGCCAGCCAGTCTACGAATGAAGTAAGTCTTGCTATTGAAGATGTTGCAAAAGGTGCAACTTCTCAGGCAGAAGAAACAGAGAGTGCAACAAGAGATATTGATGAAGTAAGTCTGATGGTGGATGGCATTGTAGGGAATATTAATCTTCTTGCAAATGCATCAGAAGAAATGGGTAAATCTGGAAATGATGCTACTAGAATTTTAGGCGAATTGAACGATTCCAACAAAAAGACAATTGATGCCATTAAGCGTATTACAAAACAGACAGAAGAAACCAATGAGTCTGTAAAAGCGATCAGTCAGGCGGCAGAAGTGATTACTTCTATTGCTGAGGAAACAAACCTTCTTGCATTGAATGCTTCCATTGAAGCGGCAAGAGCCGGAGAGCATGGACGAGGATTTGCGGTAGTAGCAGATTCCATTCAGAAACTTGCAGAGCAATCAAACAGTTCCGCAAGAGAGATTATGGAAATTATCGGTGCGCTCATTCAGGAATCTGAAAAGACAGTAGAGACTATGAAGGAAGTAAATGCAACAGTTGAAGAAGAAGGAAGAAGAGTTGAAGAAACAAAACAGATTATCGGCAGAGTAGCCGGAGAAATCGATAATTCTTTAGCTGAAATTGATGTAGTTAATGAAAAATCAGGAACGATCAGACAAGCAACTGGCGAACTTTCAACAGTCATTCAGGGATTATCTGCGATTTCGGAAGAAAATGCTGCTGCAACAGAAGAAACGAATGCATCCGTAGAAGAATTGAATGCAATGATGGAGGAATTATCTCAGGAAGCGACAGATCTTCGTCACGTTGCAGACCATGTAAAACAGCTTGTATCACAGTTTAGAGTGTAAAAATATTTACAAAATAAACACAATATAAAAATGACTCTTGCCAGGAAATGAGAATCCTTAGGCAAGAGTTTTTTTGTATGAAAAATGCGATCCGGACTTTTTACATAAAATATACAAAAACCGAACACAAATTATACACAAATAAAGTTTATATTGAATACAGTAAGATTTTTAAAGTTACTAAAAGAAGCAGGAAAGAAAGGAGGTCGAACAATGCGACATGAGTGGAAGCATAGGATCAATTATGATGATTATCTTGTGATAAGCAGCCGGTTGCGACAGATTGCACAATATGACAGTCATGCTGGAAAACAGGGCATTTATACTGTACATAGTCTTTATTTTGATAACCTGAATGATAAAGTGCTTCGAGAAAAGCTGGATGGAGTAGACAGACGGGAAAAATTCCGTATACGATATTATAATGACAATACTTCCTATATTATGTTGGAAAAGAAAAGTAAGATACATGGACTTTGTGATAAGCAGTCCGTACCGCTTACAAAAGAACAGGTGGAAGACATATGTAGTGGAGATATTGAGTTCTTATTGTATTCCGGTCAACCGCTGTGTCAGGAGCTTTATGCAAAGATGCGTTATCAGCTCTTAAAGCCGAGATGTATTGTGGATTACGAAAGAGTACCATTTGTATATGGACCGGGAAACGTGAGAGTGACGTTTGACAGTAATATAAGAACAGGTCTATATCATGATAAATTGTTTGAAAGAGAAGTTGCTACAATACCTGCAGAAAAGGGAACGATCATTTTGGAAGTAAAATACGATGCGTTCTTGCCGGAAATTATAGAAAAGGCAGTTCAAGTTCCGAACAGAAGGGCGACTGCATTTAGTAAATATGCGGCATGCAGAGTATATGGGTAGTCAATGAAAAAGTAACAGAAAAAGATTGTGAGAAATAGGTGTTTTTAGACACAGAAATGAGGAAAAAATGACTTTTAATGATATTTTTAAATCATCTTTTTTAGAAAATGCTTCCAGCTTTTCAACGCTGGATTTTATGATAGCAATGGGACTTGCATTTATTATTGGTTTATTTATTTTTGTAGTATATAAAAAGACATTTAATGGGGTGATGTATTCCTCCGGTTTTGGTGTGTCGTTGATCGCGTTAACAATGATCACGACTTTAGTTATTTTGGCAGTGACATCCAATATCGTGCTTTCACTTGGTATGGTCGGTGCGCTTTCTATTGTACGTTTTCGTACTGCGATTAAAGAACCATTAGATATCGCTTATTTATTTTGGTCCATTGCAGCAGGTATTGTGCTTGGCGCGGGGATGATTCCACTGGCAGTATTCGGTTCCTTATTTATCGTGGTAATCTTAGTGATCTTTGTAAATAAGAAGTCTACTGATCATCCGTACATCATGATCGTGACATGTGGGAGCGACGCAGAAAAAGAAGTTTTGAATGTAATAAAAGAAAATGTAAAGAAGTAGGTGTTGAAGTCCAAAACTGTATCGAAAGATAGCATTGAAATGACGATCGAAGTACGTTTAAAGGGTGATGATTCAGAATTTGTCAACCAAATAGCTGCTTTATCTGGTGTAGAAAATGCAGTGCTTGTAAGTTATAACGGAGATTATATGTCATGATTACCAATAAAAAAATTTCTGTGTTTGCCGCAATTCTTATGGCAATGGTAGCTGTTTTGACTGCTGTGTTCACAGGATTTTCAAAGAATGAGCAATTTGTAGAAACTTTTTCTTATAATGCAGAGAGCGGTTACGCAGATGCATTTGAGCCTTACGAGGTGATGGAAGTAGAAATTTCCATAGCAGAGGAAGATTTTGCCTCTATGATGGAAAATCCTACAGCAGAAGAGTATCAGCAGTGCGACATTACTATAAATGGTGAAACGTATGCAAATGTTGCTATCCGGACAAAAGGAAATACAAGTCTGTCACAGGTGGCATCAACGGATTCTGACAGATATAGTTTTAAAATCGAGTTTGATCACTATGATTCTGGCCAGTCGATGAAAGGATTGGACAAGCTGGTGCTGAACAATTTATTTTGCGATGCGACTTATATCAAAGAATATATGGCATACGATATTTTTAATTATATTGGAGTAGAATGTCCTTATTATTCTTTTGCACATATTACAGTAAATGGGGAAGAATGGGGACTTTATCTTGCTTTAGAGGCGATGGAAGACTCTTTTGTGGAAAGAGTCTATCATACAAATGAAGGACAGCTTTATAAACCGGAAACGATGGAAATGGGCGGCGGAAATCTAGAAGGTGGAGAGATGCCGGAAAGCATGGAAAAGCCGGAAGGAATGGAAACACCGCAGATGGGCGAGAGACCGGAAGGAATGGAAACACCACAGATGGGTGAGAAGCCGGAAGGAATGGAAATGCCACAGATGGATGACCGGATGAAAGGTGTAGAACAGTTTGGCGGTTCTAGTGGTGGTGCCAATCTGGTATATACAGATGATTCGGTAGAAAGCTATGCGGATATTTTTGATAACGCTTCTTTTGATCCGAGCGATGAGGATAAGGAGGAAGTAATAGAGGCGTTAAAGAATCTTTCTGAAGGAGAAAACTTAGAGCAGTATTTTGATGTGGATGCTTGTCTTCGGTATTTTGCAGCACAGACCTTTATCGTGAATATGGATAGTTATTACAGCACATTACAGCATAATTACTATTTATACGAGGAAGAAGGGCAGCTTACTATATTGCCGTGGGATTTGAACTTGGCATTTGGAGGTTTTCAGGCAGCTAGTGCGACAGATGCGGTAAATAGTGCGATTGATACACCAATGGGCGGCAGTCTGGAGGAATCGAGACCGCTGTTTTCCAAGCTGATGGAAGTGGAAGAATATAAAGAACTGTATCATCAGTATTTGGATGAGATCGCGACAGGCTATGTAGGCAGTGGCAGGTTTCAACAGACCTATTCTGCAATAACGACAGTCATTGATTCTTATGTACAGGAGGATGCAACTGCTTTTTACGGATATGATGAGTACAAGACTGCACTGGAAAACTTCAAGCAATTTGTACTGCTGCGGGCAGCTAGTGTAGAAGCACAGTTAAATGGAACGATTCCTTCTACAACAGAGGAACAAAAAGAATGCAATACGCTGATTGATGCGTCCAATGTGGACTTGTCTGCGATGGGAGCGCAAGGTGGCGATGGAGCTGGTGGAAAAGGAAGTCAAGGTGGTCATATGTTTGGACAACCGAAAGAAGTTCGTTAAAATAATAAAGAAGAAATGCTTGTTGTTATTTTAACAAATGTGATAGAATGGAAAACAGGTGAATTTGGAAGAATCTACATGTGACATGTAGATTCTTTTCACGTGTTATTATTTATATTTTATGGAATAGAAGGATACGGCTATGTGGAAATATTTAAAAAAGTATTGGATGTTTATTATATTGGCGCCTCTTTTTATGCTGGGGGAGGTCAGTATGGATCTGCTGCAGCCCAAAATGATGAGTAAGATCGTAGATGAAGGTGTTCTGGGACTTTCTAATAACAATGTGGGTAATTTGGACATTGTCATTACAACCGGCTTACAAATGGTAGGCGTATTGGTGATTGGCGGATTGTGTGGTGTGTTGTCCGGCGTTTTTGCAACGATGTGCAGTCAGAAATTTGGTAATGATATTCGTAAAGATGCTTTTGGAAAAATCATGAAACTGCCTTTTGAACAGATGGATGATTTTTCAACGGGTTCTTTGATCACAAGAGTAACGAATGATATTACACAGCTGCAGAATTTAGTGGCACAGTGTATTCGTGGTTTTGTCAGAACCATACTTTTGTTTATCGGTGGCATTATCTGCATGCTGAAACTAGATCTGGATTTTGGCGTGGTGATCGCATGTGCACTTCCGCTTATTCTTGTATGCGTCATTTATTTTATTGCAAAAGCAAATCCGAAGTTCTCTATTTTGCAGGCGAAGTTAGACCGGCTAAATAATGTGATGCAGGAAAATGTGTCTGGCTCCAGAGTAGTAAAAGCTTATACAAAAGAAGAATATGAGCAGAAACGTTTTGAAACTGCAAATGGGGAATTGGTAAATACGCAGCTGGATGTGCTCCTTTTGTTTTCTTATATGACACCGATCATGAATATTATTTTAAATGTTTCGGTCGTAGCAGTTATATGGGTAGGTGGAATAGAAGTGAAAAATGCAGCGGTGACACCGGGTGATGTTATGGCAGCTGTGACTTATATTTCTCAAATACTGAATGCGGTCATGCGTATGACGATGATTTTCCAAACCGTATCAAGAGGCGTAGCATCTGGAAAGCGTGTAGAAGAAATTTTAAATTGCAAGCCTGTGATCGCGGACGGCGAGTTTGCAGGCAAGACAAAGGTAAAAGGTAAGATCGAATTTAAAGATGTGAGCTTCTCTTATCCCGGAATGGCGGAGGAAACGATTTTAGAGCATTTCAGCCTGACAATTCAACCGGGAGAAACACTTGCGATCATGGGAGAAACGGGTTGTGGAAAATCCACGCTTGTGAATCTGATTCCACGTTTCTTTGATGTGACCAAAGGGCAGGTGCTTGTGGATGACGTAGATGTAAAACAGTACAAGCTTCAGGCACTCCGCGATAAGATCGCAATTGCTTTGCAAAAAAGTGAGATTTTCCATATGACGATTGGTGAAAATATAGCATGGGGAAATCCTGAGGCAGATGAGAAAATGTTAGAGCATGCAGCGACGACAGCGCAGGCAATGGAATTTATACATACAAAGCCGGAAGGGATGCATACGGAGGTCAGCCAGTCTGGAACCAGTTTATCTGGCGGACAGAAGCAAAGAGTGGCAATCAGCCGGGCGATATTAAAGGGTGCGGAGATATTGATTTTTGATGATGCTACGAGTGCCTTGGATCTAAAAACTGAGGCGAAGTTATATGAGGCGTTAAAAAAAGATTATCCGTATATGACAAAGATCATCGTGGCACAGAGAATTGCATCTGTAAAAGATGCAGACCGCATTGTAGTTATGGAAAATGGAAGTATCGCAGCATGTGGAAGTCATGAGGAATTACTGGAAAACAGCAGTATTTATCAGGATATTTATGATTCACAGATGAAGAAAGGAGGGGAAGACGATGGCTGCTAGTCCTTCTTTAAATCAATACAAGATTCCGGGAATGCGTGGGCCGAGAAATCAGGGCAGTGTGGAAAAGCCGAAAGAGAGTAAGAGGACATTGCGGCGTCTTGCTGCTTATTTCGGAAATGAATGGCTGATGTTACTGGCACTTTTGGCAACAGTCTTTGTAGTGGTCGTATGCTCGGTTTATGCACCAAAACAGCAAAGTGTGGCAATTGATTGTATTTCGGAAGGCGAATTTCAAAAATTGCCTGAAATATTGCTGATCATGCTCCTTATTTACGGGATCCATAGTATTTGTACCTTGCTACAAAGTCGCTTTAGTGCCGTTTTAAGCCAGAAGATTATTAAGAAAATGAGAGAAGATCTATTTTCGCATATTGTAAATCTTCCGGTAAGTTATTTGGACAGTCATTCGCACGGTGACATTATGAGTCGTATGACAAATGATGTAGAAAATATTTCCAACACCGTTTCCCAGTCACTCAGTTCCTTGTTTTCAGGCGTGTTAACGATTATTGGAACGGTAGGGATGATGCTTTATTTATGTCCGAAACTGGCATTGCTTTCTTGTGCTACCGTTCTTCTGACATTGACGGCTACAAAATTTTTGTCCTTGGCTATGCGGAGTTTTTATCGGAAACGGCAAGTGCTTTTAGGAGAATTGAATGGTACGGTAGAAGAAATGGTGAGCGGTTACAAGACGGTCACTGCCTATAACAGGCAGCAGGCAGTTGTGGAAGAATTTGAAAAGACATCCGACGAATTGACAAAGGTGGGAATTGTAGCAGAGGTTTTATCAAGCTCTATGGGACCGATCATGAATTTGATAAACAATGTTGGTTTTGTTATCATTGCAGCTTTTGGTGGCTATTTTGCAGTGAATGGTATTATATCTATCGGAATCATTTCTGCATTTATTGTGTATGCAAAACAGTTCGGAAGACCGATTGATGAACTGGCACAGATCTATGGGCAGATTCAAACTGCCATTGCAGGAGCAGAGCGTGTATTTGCTATTATGGATGAGCCTTGTGAGGATAAATCCGGCAGCCTTGCTATGGAAGATGCTACGGGGATTATTACATTTAAAAACGTAGATTTTTCCTATGTGGAAGGAAGGCAGGTTCTGCATGACTTTAATCTGGAAGTACAGGCAGGACAAAAGGTTGCTTTAGTAGGAGCAACCGGAAGCGGAAAGACAACGGTCGTGAATCTATTAATGCGCTTTTATGATGTGGATAGTGGCGAAATACAAATTGACGGAAAAAATATCAAGGACATTGCCTGTATGGAGCTTCGAAAAAATACAGCGATTGTGCTGCAGGATACTGTGTTATTTGCAGATACTGTACGGAATAATTTAAAATATTCCAGAACAGAAGCTACGGACGAAGAAATGGAAGAAGCGGCAAAAATGAGTCATTGCCATAATATGATCAAACGTTTGAAAAAAGGATATAATACTGTACTTTCAGGTGAAGGGTACAATCTTTCAGCAGGACAAAGACAGCTTCTTTCCATTGCAAGAGCCTTTTTGGCAAAACCAAAGATTCTCATATTGGACGAAGCAACATCCAGTGTTGATACGCGAACGGAAAAGAAAATTCAGGATGCTATGGTAAATTTAATGAAAAACAGAACCAGCCTGATCATTGCTCATAGACTTTCTACTATTCGTGATGCAGACTGTATTGTAGTCATGGATCAGGGAAGAATCGTAGAAAAAGGAAATCATGAGGAATTGCTGCAGAAAAAGGGCAGATATTATGAGTTATATATGACGCAGTTCTCTGGAAATGCAACCTAGCTTTAGCAGGAATGCAGTGCATTGTGAAATATTGTGGTCAAAGGGAGGCTTACTATGCAAGGATATAATTGTATTATGGTATATGATAAGGAAGAGCAGAAACTGCTTTTCTGCCGTAGAAAGAAAAATCCATATAAGGGTCTGTATAATTTTGTAGGTGGCAAGATCGAAGAAGGTGAAGACGGGTTTCATGCAGCGTATCGTGAGCTAAATGAAGAAACTGGAATTGGCGAAGCTGATATTGCCCTTTTTCACATGATGGATTTTCAATATTATAATCAGAATTGTTATGTAGAAGTGTATGTAGGGGCTTTGAAAAGGGATATTTTATTACAGGAGGAAGCACATCCGCTGGAGTGGCTTCCTCTGACAGAAAATTTCTTTGATATGACAAAGTTTGCAGGTGAAGGCAATATTGGACATATGGTAGAGCAGGTATGTCAATATGGTCGTGGAAAGGAAAATAAAAGCTAAAAAAGAGAATTAAAAAACTTGTCAAAATTTTTTAAAAAAAGTGTTGACAAACTATATATAAAAATAGTATACTAGCCAAGTCGGGTTGAGAAATACAAAGCAAACGACAAACAAACTATGGGATCTTAGCTCAGCTGGGAGAGCATCTGCCTTACAAGCAGAGGGTCACAGGTTCGAGCCCTGTAGGTCCCATACATATAATATGGCGAGATAGCTCAGTTGGCTAGAGCACACGGTTCATACCCGTGGTGTCGAGGGTTCGAATCCCCCTCTCGCTATTAAGTAAGAAACCTAGGAAAATTAATGTTTCCTAGGTTTTTTTGCTATCAATATTTCACAATTAGCAGGATGGTTTTGGCTGCTTACCACAGCTGTTTAAAATAGGAGTGATCAAATCCAATTTTGATTTCAATACTATCTCGAGCGCAGTAATCTTATCTACCATATCTTCAACAGATTTATTTACGTCGATTAATTCTCCATGTGAACATTCTGGTTTGGAAATTACTTTTTGAAGTTTTTCTCCTTCAGCATTTAAAATGTGGGAAATAGCGGTTTCTTCTAAAGCGATAGACTGTAACAAAGAAGCGGCAGCGCAGCACTTGTCGATGTTTGTGCATTCAATTTTTGGCATACTCATAATAAGGAGTTCTTTTTGATATTTTTTATTTAATATAGTCTATGCCAAAGTGAGAAAAATGTTATTTATATGGTGCTTTTGTATCAGTAAGTCCTAAAAGATAATCTACGCTTGTGTTATGAAAGTGAGCCAGTTTGATCAAAATAGAAGTGGGTATGTCGTTTTCACCGGTTTCATATTTGGAATAGCCGGTTTGCGACATACCTATTATTTTTGCCATTTCAGTTTGCGATAAATCTTTATCTTCTCGTAAATTACGTAGGCGTGGATACATAAAAGCCTCTTTCTTATTCTTATGTGGAATCTTAACATAGTCCGTAAAATCTTGATGTATAGTCCATTATAGTTAACCTGTTTCAGGGTATTGATTTTTAACCTGAAACAGGTTAAAATGAAAATCGTTTTTACAAAGGAGATAAGAAAAATGCTTTTTAATTCGATGGAATTTTTTATATTTTTTCCTATTACGGTACTGATTTTTTACATCCTTCCTAAAAAAGTGCGTTATGTATGGCTTCTGATAGCAAGCTATTATTTTTATATGCAGTGGAATCCGGTATATATTCTGCTGCTTTTTACATGTACGGTTGTGACGTATTTCGGTGGAATTTTTATAGAAAAGCAAAAAAATAAAATGGCAGGTGGAAAGGAAGAAGAGGCGGGCGCAAGTTCGATAAAAAAGAAACAGACGGCATGTCTTGTAATCGTTTTATTTATTTGTCTTGGAATATTAGGATATTACAAATATGCAGATTTTATTGTTTCAAATGTAAATAGGATATTATCGCTTCTTTCGATTGGAACAATTCAGTGGGAGCATTCTATTTTGCTTCCAGCGGGAATTTCCTTTTTTACATTACAGGCATTAGGCTATTTGATAGATGTGTATCGTGGTGAGATATATGCAGAAAAGAACTTTTTACATTATGCTTTGTTTTTGTCGTTCTTTCCGCAGTTAGTTGCAGGACCGATTGAGAGATCGAAAAATCTGTTAGTACAATTACATAAACCACAGGCATTTTCTTGGGATAATTTTAGAAAAGGTATTTTGTTAATGCTGTGGGGACTTTTTTTGAAAATGGTCATTGCGGACCGGGCAGCGATCATTGTGAATACCGTATATGAAGACAGTACATATTACGGAGGACTTTTTATCGTAGTGGCAACACTGCTTTTTGCCATACAGATTTACTGTGATTTTTATGGATATTCCATCATTGCAAAAGGGGCAGCATTGATTATGGGCATTCATTTAATGGACAATTTTCAAGCACCTTACTTGGCAAGAAATGTAAAAGAATTTTGGCGCAGATGGCATATTTCCTTGTCGGGATGGTTTCGGGACTATTTGTATATTCCTTTAGGCGGTAATCGGAAAGGCTGGCTTAGAAAACAACTGAATTTACTTTTGGTTTTTGGCGTCAGTGGTCTGTGGCATGGGGCATCCGTCGCCTTTATTGTATGGGGTGGGCTGAATGGCGCTTACCAGGTGCTTGGGGATATATATACTTCGTGGAAAAAGAAATTGCGTACATGGAGAAAGGCGCAGGATGATTCCTTTGGCAGGGTTTGGCTGCAAAGAATCATTACGTTTGGATTGGTCTGCTTTGCATGGATTTTTTTCAGAGCGGGAGATATGTCTGATGCGATCATCATAGTAAAAAATATGTGCCATTTTAATTGGTGGATATTGTTTGATGGCTCTTTGTATATATTAGGTGTTTCAAAAGAATATTTTCATGTGCTGCTTTGTGCCATTTTACTTTTGTTTGCAGTGGATCTGAAAAAATATAAGGGCGTTGATGTGGAAGAAGGATTTCTGAGACAGGAATGGTGGTTCAGAACATTAGGATATGTTGCGCTTGTAATGATCATTTTAGTATTTGGATGTTATGGAGTAGAGTATGATACACAACAATTTATTTACTTCCAATTTTAAAAAGATTGGGAAAAGAATAGGTGGGATAATAGCCGTTATAGTGATATTAAATTTGGTGATTTCAGGATTAAACCTGTTGTATGTAAATCATAGTGTTACAGAGTGGTCAAGATTTTTGTGGCACAATTTTTATGAAGAGGAAGAAAATATTGATTATTTATACCTTGGTTCATCACATGTATATTGTGATCTGAAGCCGTCTCTTTTAAATGAAATAAATGGAGAAAATAATTTTAATTTATCTTCTAGTAGTCAAAGGCTGAATGGCACATATTATTGTCTGAGGGAAGCAGACAAAGAACATGAAATAAAACATGTATACATAGAATTGTATTATCAACTGCAAACAGGAGAAAATGGTATTTTCCTAGCGAATGGTGCGCGAATTGCAAATTGGAGAAATACAGATTTTATGAGAAATTCCGGGAACCGTTTGGAGTATATCATAGCTACATGTAGCTCGGAATATTATGTGGATGCATTTCTTCCGTTTGTACGATATCGAGAGTGTTTGTTTGATGTGGATTATGTGCGTTCACAGCTGGAATATAAACAAACAGAAGATTATAAAAATTATATTTTTTATAATCAATATGGTGATGCAAGCGTTGAAGAGTTTCAAGATGGCGGATATTGTTATAGTACCACAACTTTATCACAGAGTAAGCTGAATGATGCATATTATATACAAGGTGGTCTGAGTGAAAATCCATTGACAGAAGAAGCCGAAGAATGGTTGCGAAAAATTATTATGTATTGTAAGGAAAACGATATAGAGGTGACTCTGTTCAGTTCACCGATGTATGAACTGGAAGTATTGGCGAGCGGTAACTATGATAATTACGTTGATCAGATTCAGACTATTGCGGCAGAGTATGAAGTGGATTATTACGATTTTAATCTTTGTAAGGAAGCATATTTACCTTTGCGGGGGTTGGAAAATCATAGAGATATTCACCACTTAAATGATAAAGGCGCTACAATATTTACGGAATTTTTCTGGAAGGTCATGCAGGGAACAAAAGAAGAGAATGAAATATATTTTTATGATTCCTGGGAAGAAAAGCTTCGGGAAACGGATGGAAGAATATATGGATTACTGCAAATAGAAACAGATAGCGAAGAAGGCATATGCTATGAGGTGGCTTCCAATTGGAATAGCGGAATGGAGTACCGGATCTTGTTGACCCCACAGGATGGAGAAACCGTTATGCTACAGGATTTTTCAGAAAATAGAATATTTGAAGTTGCAAAGGATGAGCATGGAATTTGTACGGTAGTCGCAAGAAAGACCGGCGAGACAGAGCAAGTGCAGACTTTAGAAATCGAATATTAAGGACAGTATTTTATTTGAAATCCTTCTCATAATATGGTAAGTTAGTCTTATTACATTATGAGGGGATTTTTTTTATTCATAGGAAGTTCCTATGAGTTAAAAGCACTCCGTGCAAACGATGTGCAGCTTCGCGCGCGGAACAAAAGTATAAAAGGAGTAAAGTTATGAGAATTGGAATGGGTTATGATGTTCATAAATTAGTAGAAAACAGAAAGCTGATTATTGGTGGTGTAGAAATTCCTTATGAAAAGGGGCTTTTGGGACATTCGGATGCAGATGTGCTTCTGCATGCTATCATGGACGCACTGTTAGGTGCAGCTGCACTTGGGGATATTGGTAAGCATTTCCCGGATACAGATGAGAGATATAAAGGAATTTCTTCTATCAAATTACTGGAGCATGTAGGTGCACTTTTAGAGGAAAACTGCTTCCTGATTGAAAACATTGATGCAACGATTATTGCACAGGCACCGAAAATGCGTCCACATATTGATACTATGCGTGAAAATATCGCAACGGCACTTGGTATTGATATTTCACAGGTCAATGTCAAAGCGACAACAGAGGAGGGGCTTGGATTTACTGGAAGTGGAGCAGGAATTTCCTCGCAAGCGATTTGTATGTTAACAAGTCCGATTAATTTATATGATGCTGATGTGGCAAAAGAAAGAGGCTGTGCAGGCTGTTTGGGATGTCCGGCAGGAAAATAAATCCCTTGACAAATCCACATTTCTTGCATAGTATAAAGAAAGTAGAATACGAAAAGGCTATGAGCGAAAAGAGTAGGCTTTTGGAAGATAAAAGAGAGGGATTGTCACCGGCTGAAAGCAGTCCTGATTGAAAGAAAGTTGAAGTGCATTCGTGAGCTGACTGACGGAACAGATGAAAGGATAATTATAAGTATGTCAGTCCGGTATCATCCGTTATTTGATTTTGAGGGAAAGACGTTAGTCTTTTAATAGAGTGGAACCGCGGATAATTTCGTCTCTAAACGAGAGGAATTATCCGCGATTTTAGTTAGGAGGAAAATAATGGGATTTATTAAAAATGTCAAAGAAGAAATTGATATTATACGAGAACGAGACCCGGCAATTCATTCCTCACTTGAAGTTTTTTTGTATCCAAGCTTTAAAGTAATGTTACATTATCGGGTTGCCCACAAATTATATTTAAAGGGACATTATTTCCTTGCACGATGGGTTTCACAGAGGGGTGTGCGTAAAACAGGTATAGAAATCCATCCTGGTGCACAGATCGGAAAGGGTCTTTTTATTGATCATGGAAATGGTGTGATCATCGGAGAAACTACAGTTATCGGAAATAATGTAACTATGTACCAGGGGGTGACGCTTGGAGGAACAGGAAAAGAACATGGCAAGAGACACCCTACGATCGAAGATAATGTAATGATTAGTGCAGGAGCTAAAATTCTTGGTTCTTTTACGATCGGAGCAAATTCCAAAATAGGAGCCGGAAGTGTGGTGTTGGAAGCGGTGCCGCCTAATTCTACAGTAGTTGGTGTACCAGGCAGGGTGGTAAAAAGAAATAATCAATCATTGCCACGAGAGGACATGTGTCAGGTGGATCTGCCAGACCCGGTAAAAGAAGATATCGCCTGTTTGCAGCATGAAAACAGCGAGCTGACAAACCGCATACTGGAGTTAGAGGAAGCGGTAAGATTATTGCAAAAAGGAAAGGAATTATAATTATGAAGATTTATAATACATTAACAAAACAAAAAGAAGAATTTATCCCGATCGAACCGGGTAAGGTAAGAATGTATGTATGTGGACCTACAGTCTACAATTACATTCATATTGGTAACGCAAGACCAATGATCGTATTTGATACGGTAAGACGTTATATGGAGCATAAAGGATATGATGTAAATTATGTTTCTAATTTTACGGATGTGGACGACAAGATTATTAAAAAAGCAGTAGAAGAGGGTGTTGAGGCGTCAGTTATTTCCGAACGTTATATTGCAGAGTGCAAAAAGGATATGGAAGCTTTAAATGTACGCCCTGCAACTACACATCCAAAGGCAACGGAAGAAATCTGTGGTATGTTGGATATGATCCAGACCCTGATTGAAAAAGGGCATGCTTATGTTGGAGCAGATGGAACGGTATATTTTAGAACGAGAAGCTTCAAAGGCTACGGAAAGCTGTCTCATAAAAATATTGATGATTTACAGGGTGGAAATCGTTCCCTCTTAGTTTCTGGTGAAGACCAGAAAGAGGATTCGCTTGATTTCGTACTTTGGAAACCGAAAAAAGAAGGGGAGCCTTATTGGGAGGCACCTTGGTGCAAAGGACGTCCGGGCTGGCATATTGAATGTTCTGTAATGAGCAAAAAGTATTTGGGTGATGAAATTGATATTCATGCAGGTGGAGAAGATTTGGTGTTCCCACATCACGAAAATGAAATTGCTCAGTCAGAAGCAGCAAATGGAAAGCAGTTCGCAAAATATTGGATGCACAATGCATTTTTGAATATTGATAACAAAAAGATGTCAAAATCAGCTGGTAATTTCTTTACGGTAAGAGAGATCAGCGAAAAGTATGATCTGCAAGTAGTTCGTTTCTTTATGCTTTCTGCACACTACAGAAGTCCATTGAATTTCAGTGCAGAGCTTATGGAAGCAGCAAAAAATGGGTATGACCGTATCGTAACGAGTGTCAGCAATCTGAAATATTTAATGGATAATGCAGCTGCACAGGAGATGAGCGAAGAAGAGAAAGCATTGGTAAAGGAAGCAGAAGGTTTTGTAGCAAAATTTGATGAAGCTATGGATGATGACTTTAATACTGCGGATGCCATTGCGG
>JAGKTQ010000058.1 GCA_021153325.1 Lachnospiraceae bacterium
GGACAATGGGGGATTAAGACCAATCAAACAGGGTGGTACCCATGCGCTCCGATGTCGGATCAGTTTAGTACCGGTGTTACAACCTATACCGCAAGTTCTGCGAACACCTGTAATTTAATGGTATATGCGGTAGATAAGATGAAAGATATGTATCTGGAGATTGCCTCTATAAAGATTTATAAGGTAAAATAGACGGGCATTTGGGCAGCGTAAATGTTTATCATAAATATTTATGGTATCATTTATGCTGCTTCATGTCTAAAGAGGAAAAACACCTTGCACATTTGAACTATACATGGTATTGTAATTATATTATTAACACATCTTATTTTCAGGCTTTTCGCCAACAAATTCAAAACAAACAACAGAATGCAGGCAGGCGAAAAGACGTTTCTCCTGTGACTGCAAAAAAACAGGAGGACATAGTATGGAAAAAGAGGCATTGCAGTGGCATCCTGCCTTTTATGCCGGGTTACAGATTGAACTGCAGGAAGATAAGGAAAATCTGATTTTTGAAAATGAGCACCAGCTTGGTACAAAACCGAAAGAGATTGATGTGCTGGTGATCAAGAAAGAGAAGGATATTCCGGTAAAGAAAAATATCGGGAAAATATTCCGGAAATATAATATAGTGGAATACAAGAGCCCCACGGATTATCTGAGTATTGACAGCTTTTATAAAGGATGTGCATATGCTTTTTTTATGTGATAGGAAAGTGCTCATATGTAGTGGGAAGTCAAGGAGAATTTGCAAGGCAAATTCTCTTAGAAGTCTGGCTGCAGAGCCAGACTTTTGTAAGTGCACAGTATCCCAAAAGGCTGATGGAGCATTTAAAAGAGGTGTGCGGATACCGGATGGAAGAAAGGTACAAGGGGATTTATTACATACAAAAGGAGTCAGATATTCTCCCTACACAGCTTATTGTGACGTCGAGGGTCAGTGAAGAAGAAAATATGTGGCTGTGGAGTCTGACCAATAAACTGGAAAAACAGGAAGAGATTCGCCGTCTGATAGATGAATATCAGAGGCATAAGAGCAATACCTTATACGAATCTGTGATGGATATCATAGTGAGAGCAAATTATCAGGAGTTTGAGGAGGTAAGAGGAAGTATGTGTAAAGCATTGGAAGAACTGATGGCAGATGTGATTGCGGAAAGACAGAAGGAAGCAATAGAGCAGGGACTTGCCTTTGGAAAAAATTGCGCAAATCGCGAAAATGTCAATAGAGGAAATAAAGAAAATAAGTATAAAAAATCAAAATAGTCAAAAATAGGTATAATATAGGAATATATTTCTTTCGTACAATCAAACTATATAAAAACGCATTGCAAGGAAGAGTTGTAGAATGCAGTATAGTTTGATTATACAGAGATTGGAATCCTATAGAAAGAAATATCATATACCGCAGACCGAACTTGCAGAGGATTTGAATATTACTCAGAGCGAGTACAGCAAAATAGAGCTGGGAAAGGTCAAATTATCTTATAATATCCTAAATAAGCTGTATGAAAAAGGTTGCGATATTGATATGCTTATTACCGGTGAGAGCAGTACACCTGTTCTTCCGGGTTTAGCAAAGTTATTTTTCGATAATGATATCAGACAGTATATCAGTGGTCTGAAACTGTGTGAATGGGCAATGGAACAGTGGACACAAAATGAACGGGAAGAAAAGATAGGAAATAAATTGTTAAAGACATTTCTTAGTTCCGAAGAAAACAAAACACCTCTTCAAAAGCTTCGAAAAGCGTTTGGAGTATCTCAGATGAAGATGGCAGAGATTGTAGGCGTAAATATAAAGAAATACCGTGCTTTAGAAAAAGGTGAACTGGATTTGGATGCGGAACTGATGGCGAATATTTATGAAGTGACAAAGTGCAAGCCGGTTTATTTTATAGATGAAAAAGCATTTTATTTATCTGTTGTCAGTGAAGAATGTCGGTATGGAGCAAACCGCGAAAAACAACTGGGAGATTTACTTTCCATAAAGGAAAAGTTTATTTAAAGTACGTATGAGAAAGAATGTATTAATTTTAGAAGATCATAAAGCTTGTATGGATGCACTGGTAGGAATAGTAAAAGAATGCGATTCTACCAGTGCTGTTTATTGTGCAGAAGATAGTGCAATGGCATATAAATATGCAATGGAAGAACGGATTGATTTGTTTTTAATTGATATTATGCTGAATGACAATGACATGAATGATGTATCGGGAATTATTTTTGCAGATAAAATCAGAAAAATTGAACGATATTATTTTGTGCCGATGATTTTCCTGACTTCTTTGGAAGATTACAGAATGAATGCGTATCAAAATCTTCATTGTTATGGATATATTGAAAAACCTTTTGAATTTAAGAAAGTGAAAGAAATCATCAATAAAGCACTGCAATTTCCAGTCAAAGATGAGCGGAGTAACAGGTTCCTTTATTACAGAAAAGATGGCATTTTGTTCTCTATTGATACAGAGCAGATTGTTTATATAGAGGCAGCTAAACGAAACTTATATGTACATTTAAAAGAGGAAGATATTGAACTACCATATAAAACCTGTAGTAGTATATTTCGAGAGCTGAATGCGGAAATTTTTCTGCAGTGTAACAGAAATGTTATTGTGAATAGAGAGTTTATTTCTTCTGTGGATGAAACAAACAGATTTATACATTTGAAAGATGGTAACGACTTGGAGATTGGTCGGATTTGGAAAAAGAAATTTTTAAAAGAGTTGAAGTATGATAATTAGAATGGTGGAATTGCTATTGGAATATATGAGTCTTATTCTCTGTATTCATAAAATAGCAAAGAAAAAAATAACTTTTTGTATGTGGTTAATTGTTCCATTTCTTTTAGAAGGAATTTGGGTTCTGTGGAGTAATGGAGATACAATGCCGGTTGGATATAAACTATTTATATTTGGTGGCTTATTTATTTATACGAAAATAAAGGTTACGGATACATGGCATAAAGCAATAAATGTGTTTGGAACTATGTTAATTGTAATAATGTTTCTTCAATTATTACAATACTATTTGTTTAAACTGGTAACACAAGAATTTTATATTACGCGATATGGAGAAATAATTGCTAATATTAATATTTGTTTATTAATTATGTTATGGAGGGGAGAGTATGGCCGCATAATTGTAGCTAAGCTGAATAAGATAAGAGGAGTTATAATTACAGTTATTTTCTCCTTAATATTCATTCGAATGTTATATTTGTTTAGTCAGAATGATTATATTGATTTTGAAATAGCGGTACAATTTTTAGTTGAAACAATTGGATTAAGTATAGCTTGTATATTGTGGATTAGTGCTGAGGGTGAGAAAAATCATAAAGAAAGAGAATTGCAGATGTATGAGTTGTACAATCGGGCTTTTGAAGAAGCAATTGTCACAATACGTACAAGACAGCATGAATTTGAAAATCATATTAATGCAATTAAGTGTATGCAATATACGATAGAGGATCATGAAAAATTGATAGCAGCGCAGGAACAATATTGCGAAAAGGTGTTGCAGGAAAATAAGTTAAATAAGTTATTAAAGATGGATCTTGAGCCTGTTTTAATAGGTTTTTTGTATTCGAAAATAAAAGCGGCAGAAGAAAAAGGGATTAGTACGAAATATGAATTACAGCCTGTTGATATTAAAAAGAAAATAGCAATTTATGAGTTTATAGAATTAGTAGGAATTTTGTATGATAATGCAGTTGAAGCATTGGAAGAAAATGATAATAAGGTCATTCTTTTGAAACTTCAAATGGAAGATGAAACGTCTTTTTCATTAGAAGTGGCTAATACGAGTATTGTTTATCCAAATAGTGAAATAGAAAAGTTTTGTTCATATGGTTATAGTACAAAAGGAGAAAAAAGGGGCGTTGGATTGGCGAGAACAAAGGAAATAGTACAAAAGCACAATGCAGTTTATCTCATACATAACTGCATTTATAATGGAGAAAATTATTTATGTTTCAAAATTAAGTTTTAATTAGGCGTGAAGCAAATGCTTCACGCCTAAAAATTTGTTGGCTTTGTCTAAAAATAGATTAATCTTCTGTCGGATATTCAGGTTCACCGAAAAGTATCAGGCTGCTACCGGATGTGAAGACATCCCAAAAGGTAACGATTCCGGAAAGGGCCAACGTTGATGTAAGTAATGTGTTTCTAAGTCGTTTGAACATGAAGTTCACCTCTTTTCTTTCGGAAGTTTGCTATTATTAATTGCAATGTATGCAACACAATAGTCCAAAAACCAACTGTGGAGATTGCTGTATCAAAAAACAAGAAGGTTAATATCAACTCATAGCAGGTTGCTATGAAGATATTCAGTTTTCCTTTGTTAATTATTTCTTTTGTTAGTTGCGGCCTTGAATCTGAAGTAATTGGTCCGATGATAAAGTTGGTTACAGCACATACAGATAATATGATAATAGAAATGAAGAGTGGAAATTTGAACGGCATCAATACTACATTTACCAAATAGAAATACATAAAAGAAAAAACCAGACAGGATATGTAATGTTTAAAGTGTAACCCGCCCGAAATAAATCTCAGCGGCAACAAAATAATTAAGGAATACAAAAAACCGTCTAATTTATGAATACAGCAAAAAAAAAGAAAGAAGAGAAGCAGTTTACTTCCTTCATAGATTATGCAGGAGATAATATAATTAAGCCGTGCTTTTTCTGTCCGGTTCAAATCAGGGATTGCATTAATATAATCAGATATCACGTGCATCAATGTTACCTCCTTTTTATCTCCACCTTTTTTCAGTGTAAAACACAAAAGTCGCAATACATTAAAAAATGTCGTAAAGTGTGCTATTTCACGCATAAACTGCCAAAAACAGCCGAAAATGACAGCTCGTGCATAAAATAGTACACTTCACGACAGGAAATAGAGCCCGGAACATGCAATCAGGTATAATAATTGGAAAAACAAAGACAGGCTGATGAAATGAAAAGAAGGCAATTGATTCGTATGCTGAAAGCTTTATATGAGTTTACAAAATAAAGGAGATATCCTTAGCGGAATATCTCCTTTTCGTGTTTTTTCAATTGAAAAAGTATTTTTAATGCTTCTGTAACCGACTTGAATTTCAAACTGGAAGAACCACCTATATAGTGAATAGGAACTTCGATTGTATGAAAATTGCGGCAATAATAACGCATTTCAGTCTGATACATATGTCCGGTGGATAAGAAATGATCCAGATTCATACTTTCTAAAATTTCCCGGCGAAAAGCTTCGAAACCGCTTGTCATATCGGCAAGCTTTGTGCCGAGAACAAGATTTGCCAGTACGGTGCCGCCGGAGCTTAAAATTCTGCGGTAGAGAGGCAGGTTACTGACATTGCCGTTTTTCATAAAGCGGGAACCCCAGACACAGTCATAGCCTTCTTCCAGCTTTTCAATAAACTGGGGAATTTCTTTAGGA
>JAGKTQ010000009.1 GCA_021153325.1 Lachnospiraceae bacterium
ATTTGAAGTTTACGTTTTATGAATATAATATCTTCATGCAACTAAAATTAACACAATTCATATAAATGAGTAAAGATGAGTTGGTAGACATTGGGGATAATTCTTTTATCATAGAGATATAATCTATGAAAGGAATGAAAGCAATGGTAAAGAAAATAATGAAAATTGTTGGAATTGTATTTTTAGTGTTGCTCGCAGTCTGCATCTGTGCAGTCATTTATTGGTGTTATCAAAATCTGCATTGGTGGGAAAAAGACATGAAGCAGATTGAAAAATTGGGCATTGTGGAGAGGCAGGTTACACTTCCAAACGGAAATGTTATCAATTACGGAGAGCTAGAAGGAGATGGCCCAGCTCTTTTATTGATTCACGGTCAGATGGGTTCGTGGGAAGATTATGCTTCCGTTATACCAGAATTACATGAGAATTGGCACATTTATGCAATTGATGTATATGGACATGGAGAATCTACCCATAAAGAAGAATTGTATTATTTGGATGTAAATGGTGATGATATTATTTGGTTTATTGAGAATGTGATTGGGCAGGAAACTGTTGTAAGCGGACATTCAAATGGTGCTTTGACAGCTGCCTATGTTGCTGCTTATGGTGGTGACTTAGTAAAAGGAGTTGTGTTAGAAGATCCACCTGTATTTTCGACACAGGGAGAAAATTGGGAAAACAGTTTTGCATATCTTGATACTTATAAGCCTTTGCATGACTATATTTCATCAGAACAGACAGAATGCTGGGAAGCTTATTATTTAAGACACTGCTACTGGGGCGAGTTGTTTATGAAGGATTCCATGCCGGGTATCGCTAATTATGCACAGCATTATAGTGAAAGTCATCCGGGGGAAGAAGTGAAAATCTTCTTTATGCCAGCTAGTGCAACAAGTGTTTTCCATTATGTAAGGCAATATGATATGAAGTATGGAGAGCATTTTTATGATTTGACATGGAATAATGGAATCAGCCATGAACAACTTTTGGCGGACATTGAAATTCCCTGTATCTACTTACATGCAAAAGAGGATACTGCAGATAATGGTGTTTATTTGTGTGCTGCATCAAAAGAACAGGCAGAGAGAGCCGTTACTTTAATAGGTGATAATTGTCAGTTGATCGAAACAGATGACAGCAATCATAATATTCATGGCACACATACGCAAATATATGTGGATGCAATCAATAGATTTTTGAAAGGATATATAGAGTGACATGCTGAAAGAAAATATTGCAATGCTTCGTAATGTAAATGGATATTCACAGGAGGAAGTCGCAGAAAAAATTGGTGTTTCCAGACAGGCTTATGCAAAATGGGAAAAGGGAGAAAGTATCCCTGATGTAGAGCGGTGTCAGAAACTGGCAGAAGTGTATGGTGTGACGATTGATTCGCTTGTTGCTTTTTCCGGAAAGATAGGCGTTACTAATTTAACTCCTGCTCCAAAAGGAAAGCATATTTTTGGAACAACCAAAATAAATGACCGTGGACAAATTGTTATTCCTAAGAAAGCAAGAGAATTGTTTGGAATAAATAATGGTGATGCATTAGTTGTTTTAGGGGATGAAGCAGAGGGGATTGCGCTAATTAGAGCAGATATATTTGAAAAACGATTAAATAATACATGGAATAGTATGAAACAAGAAATCAGCGAGTAAGCGACGAAATTTGAATTTGATGGAGATATTATGAAAAACATTAAGATAAAAAAGACAGTTTATATTGTATTTGTTATAGTAGGTTTGTTCATTGTTCAAACTTTTGCAAGCAAGTTAGGTGGTTTCATTGCTGATTTATTTCAATATGCAGTGATTGATAAAGACGATACATTTATGAGTATCTCTGTGCATCATATTATTCAGATGATAGTGGCTTTAGTGCTTATTTTTGTTATCAGTAAGAAAAGTGATTTAGAATTTTGGTTAAAGCCGAGGTTAAATAAGAGCGGTATACTATATACGACGATTTTTGCTATTGTCATTTTAATATATGTTCTTATTAGTTATGTCGTTGGATATTCACTTAATACAATTGTGCCATACGCATATGAGTTAAATGTAGCAAATGTATTAGGAACATTAGGGTTTCAACTGTTTTTATCAGGAACATCAGAAGAAATTTTGTTTCGAGCATTTCCGATTACCGTTCTTGGTGGAGTGATAGGAAAAGATAATAAAAAAGGTTATGAATTTATTATTGTAATAGCCTCGGTACTATTTTCTGTTGCACATATCCAATGGTCATTGTTTCCTGTTTCATTAACTTTTTCATGGTTTCAGTTGATTTATGCATTTATATTAGGTATAGCGTATGGATTTACATATGTGAAATCAGAAAGTATTATTTATCCCATGATTATGCACGGATTGAGCAATTTCTTTATGGTGGGAATTGGGTATATATTTATGGCTGTGATGAGTTGATATATAGTTAAGAGCATGCCCAAATTTCAGGCTTCTGTTGAGTCTGGATACACGCAAAGATTTGAATTTTACAAATTGTTTTAAAATGCTAATTTATAATTCAAAATATTTTTCTTGACGTAATTTTGAAACATAAAGATAACATTAGTAGAGTGAGGGTATATTATGATAGACCGTATTGTGATTGAAAAGAAAACTGGAGCAGAAATGTTTTTGGGAATGAACCATTCTTTGCTAGATTTTTGGTCGTGGGCACATTCTGATATGATATCGAATGCTGAACGTGGACGTTTTGCGGAATATATCGTAAGCTGTGCATTACAATCATCTTCTCAGTATCGTATTGAATGGGATTCTGTTGATGTTGTTGCCTCGAATGGTATCAAAGTTGAAGTGAAATCATCTGCTTACTTACAAGCTTGGAGTCAGGAGAAGTTTTCTAGTATTCAGTTTGATATAGCACCCAAGAAATCCTGGGATAGTGTTACTAATTTGTACAGTGAAACAAAGCTTAGAAGTGCCGATGTATATGTATTTTGTCTCTTTGCTAGCATGGATTCCAAAACAGCTAATCCATTAGATTTGAAACAATGGGAATTCTATGTTCTAAGCACTAATGTTTTAAATGATTGTGTACCAGAGCAAAAAAAGATAGGCTTAAATTCGCTTATCAAATTAGGAGCAAAAAAAGTGTGTTTCGACGAAATATATGATGCAGTAAATATTGCAGCAAATCTATAAGATTTATCTTGAAAGATTACTTTTAGAGTAAGGAACAACTTCCAGTTTTTTGGAACGATAACAAATTTTAAATTTATTGCTATATATGGGAGTTGAAGGAAATGATATTTACAATAGTGGTTGTCATAACTATTGTTTCTTTGGTTGGATGCGTTTGCATAAAGAAACCTGCGGTAAGGATTGGACTTGGAATCATAGTTGCTTTGGGCTTAATGCTTACGGTTCTGATTGGTAGCTTCACCTATACGACAAGATATCGGGTTAATTCAGTTGACTCTTCCATCTCTCAAGATGGGAAGTATGAATTACTGTTTCAACAGATAGGAGACCCAGACTGGCCATTTGGATATACACATGCCAGACTGGTTCTTAAAGATGAATTAGGAACGATTGCAAAGTATTCTTTTGATGTAAGAAATGATGGTGCTTCTGTTCATTCCGATTCATGGCAGGTTACCTGGAAGGAAGATAGCGTGGAGGCTGTGATTAGTGGGGAAGAGCAGAATGATGAACAGTACATTCTATATTTTGATGGAAAAACAGACTCTAATCAGCTGGAAACGAAGTATGGAAAGACTGATGAAGAACGTCGAAAAGAAGATCTTCAGAGACTTGAGGAAAGCCGGCAACAGCAGGGGGACGAAACTAAACCAGGAGTGGATTCTCAAACAACAGACGATTCTGTTTTAGATAATTGTGACGAGGAGCAGACCGATGAAGACGGCTATCCGCTTTCGGAAGAATACCAGGCATATAAAAGCGAATTATTGAGAATTGCTGGAGAGATAGCTCAAAACACGGATGCTGAGGTCAAGTGCTATCTGTCTGCCAAAGGATGTCCTTATGCTGTGATTTTATCTGAAACAGAGGTTACTTCTGGAGAAAGAATCGAACAGCATCTGATATTTAATGAGGCTTATGATGATTTGAGAAACGAGTATGTTCTTGAAGAATATCATTATGGAACGGACGGCGCACAATTATCTTCGCCGGTTATTCTGGATTTTTATCTGATTGATCGTCAATCACTGGAAGTTACAGATGAACAAATAAATACTTGGCACTGATTTGGACTGGTTGAATACATAATGCGTTATCACTTATAGCTGCAAATTTCAGGTTGTACCGCACTTTAATTTAATAATGAACACCAAAAGGTGGCATGGAAAATCAAAACCATGACCGCCTTTTTTGGTGCAAAAAATCAAGAAAAAGGAGAATGAAATCATGTTACAGAATAACGAAAAAACAGCAGAGGTATTAAAGGCAGAGAAGATTGTGGAGCAGGCTAAGGCAAGACTTGCAGAAGCTAAGAGAAAGGCAAGTCAGCAGAAGCGAAAAGAGGAAAATCAGCATAAGTACATGATGGGCGGTATTGTTCATAAATATTTCCCAGAGTGCTACCAGTTTGACGAGCAGGAGCTGAACAGAATTATTGCTTCGGGGATGAAGTCGGAGCAGTGCCAGCGCATTATTGAAATCGTGAAAAGGGAAAATGCTGAAAAGCGAGTAAATGCAGTTGCAAAAGCCGAAAGTGAGGTGGCAGGGGATGAGGGTACTGGCAAGAGCGAAAATGCCTAAAACCAGTCAACGAGATTTTCTCGTTGCGCACAGATATACCATCTGCGATGGTATGTGCGCTCTCCGAGGGGTCTTGCAGACAGCCATTGCCTGCCGAGGGCAGTCAAAAGGGAACACTGCGTTTTCCCTTCGGTGCAGAGGACGCACCTACCCATTTGCAGGAGAGTGAGGTGTTGCTATGGCTGTTAAAAACCTAAGTACCCGAGTTGCAATTATAGGGAGAGGTGCAAAGCGTAGAGGTGGTTCATCCGCAGTTGACAGGTCAGCATATATCAGCCGTACTACCATGTACTCTGAATATGACGGAACAACCTACTACCCGAAATATAGCGAGGATTTGGTGCATAATGAGGTTATGCTACCAGTCAACGCTCCAACAGAATATTCAGACCCGTCGGTGCTATGGAACTCCGTTGAAATGAAAGAGAGCAAATCTGCCAAGGCACAGCTTGCGAGGTCATATAAAATCAGTCTGCCGAATGAGTGGAGTTATGAACTTGCCATAGAGGTAATGAGGGATTATGTGAAAAGGAACTTTGTGGATGACGGAATGTGTGCGCAGTTCGCAATCCATGACTCTGAAAATCCGAATACGCACCAGCGTAATCTTCATTGTCATATCATGCTTACCATGCGTCCGATTTTGGAAGATGGTTCATGGGGAGATAAGCAGAAGAAGATTTATGCACTGGACGCAGACGGAAACAAGATAAGAAAAAAGAATGGACAGTACAAATGCACCACGCAGGATGTCACTGGATGGAACAGCAGGGAGAATGCAAGGAAGTGGCGCAAGGATTTAGCTGACACCATAAATGCTGTCAATGATAAGAACGGATTAAGGGAAAATTTTTGGGAGCATAGGTCATTTGCGGAGCAGGGTCTTGATACCATACCGCAGATACATTTGGGCGAGAAAGCCACCGCACTGGAAAAAGCAGGAATACAGAGCGAGAGAGGGAATATCAACCGCAGGATAATGGAACAGAATAAGGCTATCCTTACTGCTAAAATGCTTGTGGCAAAGGCAGAGGAACGGTTGCAGAAGCTTGTTAATTCCAAGCCAGTCGAAGCGGTGCGGAATACTGCCAATGAAGTCCTTGATATGATTAGGGCAGTTGTCAGTAAAAAGGGCAGACTGGAATTGCCGATTGTCAAAAGCAAATATGTGAGGAAGATTTCACAAAGACAGGCATTGCAGGAGCAGGACAAAATGGAAAGGTTTGTTGTTGCAAATCAGATTGAGAGCTTTGAGCAGTTGCAGGCGTTTAAGACACAGCGAGAGCCAGCTTATGAGAAGCTGTCAGCAGAACGACAGCAGATTGCGGAGCAGATAGCAAGACTGGAGCAGTTGCTTGTGGCATACAGCGAGTATGAGCCTTATATCGTGTATCATAAGACCAGTAATTCGCTGAAAGGATTTGCCAAGCGTAAGTATGATAGGGAGCATGAAAGAGAGCTTAGAGATTACGACAGTTATCGTGCGGAATTAAAGAAAATGCTGTCCTCTGATGAGAAGATTACACCTAAGAAATGGACAGCGGAAAAGACGAAGCTGGAAAAACGATTGCAGGAGAGCAATCCCGACTATGCGAGAGTGGTTACGGAGCTTGCGTCAACAGAGGTTATTGAGCATAACAGAAAAATGCTTACCATGACCCGAGAAGCGGAGCAGAACCAGCGCAGTCAGATACACAGCAGGAGGAAAAATGAACAGTCATTATAACAGCGAAAGGGCAGTTTACAACCAATGGTTTGTAGCTGTCCTTTTTGCGTGAAGAAAGGAAGAGGAGCATGGAAGAAGTAAAGAAAGTGAATACAGAGAATTTCAAGAAAAGGATAGGTAATACCACTTATCGGGTAAGGGTGCATTTCCCACAGAATACCAAGCGGACATTTACGGACAGTGTGAATACGCTGATTATGAATGAATGTACCAGCAAAAAGAAATAAATCCACATCCCACCTTGACAAATCCTCACAGAAGATTCTCTGTTATCTGCAATGGAGCGAGCCGGAGCTGAGGATATGGGAGATGATGTGGAACGTAAGGGACTTGGCACACCTGCCACCAGAGCTGACATTATCGAGAAGTTAGTGAAGGACGGATTTGTGAAGCGTGAGAAAAAGCAGATGATACCTACAGAGGACGGTATGAAGCTGATTACGGTTCTTCCTGATGTGGTAAAAAGTCCGAAGCTGACTGCTGATTGGGAAAATGCACTCAGCCTTGTAGCAAGGGGCGAATATTCAATGCAGGCATTTATGGAAGGTATTGAGGACATGGTGCGTGATATGGTGCAGAAATATCATGCAGTAAGCGATGAGCAGAAAACCATGTTTGCACCGGGAGAAAGTGAAGCGATGGGAAAATGCCCGAAGTGCGGTGCGGATGTGGTAAAAGGTAAATTCGGTCCGTACTGTAAGGGAAAATGCGGTATGAACTTTAAGCAGTTTAAGGTTGTTGCAGATGATTATGAATATGGAATGAGCATGAATCTTACAGATACACAGCTTAGAAATCTTTTTGAGGGTAAGAAAATCCTTGTGAAAGGTTTGAAAAGTAAAGCAGGAAAAGTTTATGATGCGTATTTTATTCCGCTTAGTATAGAGGAATTTTCTTATACAAAGGATGGGAAAGAAATCAGAGGTTTGCAATACAAGGTCAAGAAAGAATTTGCAAAAAATAAAAAGTAGATTGTATTGCTTTTGTGCGTACAAATTGGTATAATGTAGTTGGTAATAGGAAATACTACGATTTTGGAAGGAGTGTTATGCTATGGCAACGAAAACAGCTAATTTGTACGCAAGAATAGAGCCTGAAGTGAAAGAACAGGCAGAGAGCATTTTGTCAACACTCGGTATTCCGGCTTCAAATGCAATCAATATGTTTTATAAGCAGATTATATTAAACAGAGGACTTCCATTTGATGTGAAGATACCGACTGCAAGACCCGTAGATGTGGCAGAGCTTACCGAAGCTGAATTAAATGCAGAGCTTGAGAAAGGATATGCGGATATGGTCGCAGGAAAAACGAAACCTGCAAGACAGGCATTTGCCAGTATTCGCAAAGACTACGGCTTATGATGATTTATGAAGTAACAACAACCGAACAGGCTGAGTCTGATTTAAGAGGTATTTATGAATACATTGCATTTGAACTGCTTTCGCCGGAAAATGCAGCAGGACAGCTTGACAGGTTAGAGGAGCATATCTTAGGACTTGAAACATTCCCGGAGAAGTTCAGGGGCTATGACAAAGAACCTTGGAAAAGCAGAGGACTTCGTGTAATGCCTGTTGACAATTATTTGGTGTTTTATATACCGGATAAGGAAACAGAAACAGTAACGGTTATTCGGGTAATGTATGATGGCAGAGATGTTGATAATCAGCTTATGAGCCACACAAAAATGTAGTAACAGAATATAAGTAACAGCGTAAAGGCGTATGAGATGTAAAAGTTTCATGCGCTTTTTATTTTGCAAAAAAATGGAGGATTCGTAAATGAGTGAAGCAGTAGAAAATGTAACAGAAAACACAGCAGTTAAAGAAAAACAGGAGGAAACCAAGGCGGAGAAGTTTGTCCGTCTTGGCGAGTATCGTATGAATAAGGCGATTGATGCGATTGGCAGATTGGAGAATCTGGCAAATAAATCATCTTATGAATACACAGCAGAACAGGTGGAAGCCATGTTCTTAGTGCTGGAGTCTAAGGTGGCAGAAGTGAAGCAGAAATTCACACCTGCAAAAGCAAAAGGAAATGCGACATTTTCTTTTGGAAATATGACAGAAACGGAGGAAAAGTAGGAATGGTAAATGCAGTTATTTTAAGTACCGGGGATAAGATTTTGAACATTATGAAGGATATGGAAATTAGTATTCAGGAGCTTTCGGGAATGTCGGGAGTTCGTGAGAGTGTCATTATGGACATTCTTGCAGGCGTAAAGGAAGGGGATATTACTACCCTGTGTAAAATTGCAGACGGGTTAGGTGTATGTGTGCATGAACTTTGCCCGGATGAAGAAAATTATGCGGTTCCTGTGGAAAAGGACACACTTGCGAAGCTGATTGTGATTAGCGAGATTAACGGTGTGGACTTGAATGAGCTGATTGACAGTATCTTAAACAGGGGCATTGTTGAAAACGGATTTTATGACTAAATAAGGCGGTGGGCATTCCACCGTCAGTTTGGAGGATGGTTGATGTTTACAAAATATCAGATGATTTCTGCCATTGCAGAGGAAACAGCAGGGCGGATTGTAAAAAATGAAGAGGAGTGGACAAGGTATCTTACCACAGCGGCTAGGCTTTATAAATATCCCTTTGAGGAGCAGATGCTAATCTATGCTCAAAGACCGGATGCGACAGCCTGTGCTTCCTTGGAAACATGGAATGAGAAGATGAATTGCTGGGTAAACAGGGGAGCAAAGGGTATTGCTCTTTTGGATACGGAAAGCGAGCGTCCACGCCTTAAATATGTATTTGATGTATCCGATGTCCATAAGGCAAGAAGAATCGGTAAAGACCCTTATCTGTGGGAAATGCGTGAGGAACATAAAGAGATTGTCCTAAAACAGCTTGAAAAGACTTATGGAGAAACAGACGCAAACGCACCTTTTGAAAGCAGAATTATGGAGCTTGCACAGAGCATTGCTTTTGATACATACGAAGAATTTTTGACGGATATGGATTATGTGAAAGAAGGCAGTTTCTTAGAGGAGCTTGATGATTTTAATGTGGGTGTTATGCTGCGTGATACGCTTGCATCCAGTATTGCATATACACTTTTATCCAGATGTGGTGCGGATATGGAGCAGTGGGCAGATGAGCTTAATTTTGAGCATATTCAGAACTTTAATACCATGAAAACTTTATCCGTTATGGGTTCAACCACAACGGAACTGTGTAAACCTGTCTTAATGGAAATCGGCAGAACCATAGGAGCGTATGACCGCCAAATTGCCAGACATTATGCTTCGCAGAATGTCTTAAATAAGGCAGTTGAAATGGCGAATGGGGAACAGATTAGACACCAAGGCGTTGAAACGCCTGAAAAAAATATCAAATTAGGGCTTGCAAATGAGTCAGAATCAGACTATAATGCGTTAAAGCGTGAAAGCGAAATGACGGACAAAGAGAAGGAGGATGTTGCACATGACAATCACATACGAGAAGAACGGGGATTATCTGATTCCGAATATCATGCCGAACAGGGAGCCGGAGAAGGCACTCACGAAGTACGGACTGATGAGGAAGAATTATCTGAAGGAGCATCGCAAGGGGATTTACAGCGGCATGGTTCTTTCGGGCGAGCTGAAGGCACATTGTCTGAAGATACAGGAGCAGGCAGAGGAGAGAATGGAGCTTCTGACAGAACAGATGGCGAAAACAGAGGGGGTGAACGAGGAACTGAAAGCCAAAGACCAGATGAGCTGGGTAGCGAGGATGAACAACATCAGACATTCAGTGGAGGAGATGGTTTTGAGCGAGCTGATTTACAGTTAGAGGTCAGCGAAGAATTACATACAGAAAAGCAGGAGTCGGGTCGTGAGAAAGAAGTATCAGTATCCGGCTCTTTTTCTGTCCCGGATTTTACGGAGGATTTGGGAGAACTTCAAAAAGGTATTTTATGCTCGGATAGATTTCTCATTCATAAAAGACCGGAAATTGCCGGATATTTTCAGATGGAGCCTGACAGTATTTTACAGTCGGAATATCTGAAAAATTCCTATCGCATGAATGAATTTACGGAGATTAATATTGGAGAAGTCAGGGGCGGTTATCGTGCCGATGAGGATGGAATTACCTTGTGGAAGGGAAATTATCTTACCCGTGAAGCAGAGTGCAGACTGACTTGGGAGGAAGCAAGATATTGGGTTAATTCCTATATGGAGGATGGAACCTATCTTTTGCCCGGCGAAGTGGCAGAACGTATTGAAACGGACGGAATGTTTCAGCAGATGGATTTGTTTACCATGTTTTCGGAGCAGGTAGGCAATGTTGCTATGAAGCAGATAGAAGAACCAAGTAGTATTATGCCTCTTGGATTTACCCTGCCGGAAAAAGAACTGGATGCCATATTCCGTACAGGTGGCGGCAGAGAGGACAGCAGAAAGCGTATTTATGCAAAATATCAGCAGAGAAAGACACCGAAGGAAATGGAAGCATTTTTACGCAAGGAATATGCTACCACAGGCAAAGGCTTTGAGATAGACGGAAAGCAGATAGCGGTATGGTTTGATGAAAGCGGTATGCGTGTAGGCTATGGCACATCGGCAACAGAGCAGCCACTTGTAAAAATGGACTGGAAAGAGATTGAAAGCCATATCCGAAGGCAGGTGGAGAACGGTACTTATATACGGTCTTAATTCAGAACCCGACCAAAAATCTTAAAGGAGCTATCGTCAGTAACCTTAATAGGCTCATATTTGCTATTAAGAGATACGAGGTATACTCCGTCCTTATCATCCTTAAGCTGTTTGCAATAGGTCATACTGTCAAGGTAGAAGATACCAATTTCTCCATTACTCAAGGAATTCGTCTGCTGTACCCATACAGCTTGATTGTCATGATAGCGAGGTTCCATACTGTCACCGTTTAGAGCCAGTCCGAAGTCTGCTTCTTCCGGAACATCTTCGCCCACTTCTATGATTTCAAAGTTTTCATCATCCAGAAATTCACCGGTACCGGCAGATGCTGCCAAAGTGGACCATTTCATAGGTCTGCGGAATGGAATAATGGTAGCTTCCTGCTTTTGGAACTGTTCAGAGAGCAGGAGCAGTCCGATGTATTCCAAAGCTTTTGCTTTTCCTTCTTCATTGAGCTTCGCTAACGGGTCATCCGGATTAAAGCCGATGAACTCATTATAAATATCTGTAATGCCAAGTATTTTGCACAGGGCAAGAAACTGATGCGCATTTGGATAGCTACAATCTTTTTCCCATGCACTGACAGCTGCATTCGATACATTGATTCCGTAGTTGCGGAGCTTCTCTGATACATCTATCTGTGACATTTTCTTAGCTTTTCTGTAGGTGGCGAGTGTAACGCCGATTTTCTTTTCCATAGTGTACCTCCATAGTGCTTTCCACTGTTCATAATCAGCTCATAATCAAATGATATATGATTCAAAAATATTTTTCAAGAGAAAATCAATAAAAAATTGAATTGGTACAAATTTTTCCGTTGATTTCAATCGGACTTTGATTTATTCTATATCTTGCGAGGACGGTTTGATACCGTGCTATGGAGGAAATGAGACCGGTATGGAGGAGGTGGAAGGGATGAAGGACAGAGCAATTTTACATGCGGATATCAACTGTTGCTACGCGGCGATTGAGCATCTGCATCATCCGGAGTTAGCCGGGAAGCCTTTGGCAGTAGGAGGAGACCCCGAAGCGAGACATGGAATTGTTTTGACAGCTGACTACATTGCCAAGAAACACGGTGTGAAGACAGGCATGGCACTCTGGCAGGCAAAGCAGGTTTGTCCGGAAATCAATTTTATTTCCCCGAGAATGGACTTATACCTTCGGTTTTCCAAGATGGCGCATGAGATTTACGGAGAGTATACCGATTTACAGGAAGCCTATGGGATTGATGAAAGTTGGTTGGATGTTACAGATAGCGTGAATATCAAAGGAGATGGCTACAAGATTGCTCAGGAAATCAGTAATCGCATGAAGTCAGAGCTTGGAATCACGGTAAGTATCGGTGTGTCATTTAACAAGATATACGCAAAGCTTGGCTCTGATTATAAGAAGCCGGATGCGATAACGACGATGTACCGGGATGAGTTCCAAAGGAAAGCGTGGGTGCTGCCTGCATCCGATTTGCTTTATGTGGGATATGTGGGACGCAGTACATCTGCGAAGTTGCAGAAATTAGGCATCAGAACTATCGGAGATTTGGCAAGGACGGATGAAAAGATTCTGCATTCGCAACTTGGCAAGATGGGAGATATCCTATGGGCGTTTGCGAACGGTTATGATGATTCGCCGGTAAAGTATGGGGATGCACATGCTCCGATTAAATCCATCGGTAACAGTACTACAACGCCGAGAGATTTGGTAGATGAGCAGGATGTAAAGATTGTTCTCACGATATTAGCTGAGAGTGTAGCTACAAGGCTACGGGAAAATGGTTTTAAGTGCCGTGTGGTAGAAATCAGTGTCCGGGATAATGAGCTGTTTTCGTTTACCAGACAAAGGAAAATCGACCATGCTACCAATGTGACCAGAGAGATAGCAGAGGAAGCATTTCGGTTATTTCAGGAGAATTACAACTGGCAGAAACCGATTCGAAGCGTAGGCGTGAGAGGAGCCGACCTTGTAAATGATACTTATTGGGAGCAGATTGATTTGTTCACAAGCGTAGAGTTTAGAGAGAAGCAGATGAAGGTGGATACTGCGGTGGATGATATTCGTCGCCGGTTCGGATTCTACAGCGTACAGCGAGGGCTTATGTATTTTGATAAGATGTTGTCCTCTGTGGATGCGAAAGCAGAGCATACGGTTCACCCTCATGGCTACTTCGGATAAGAATGGAGGTTTGGTGCATGGCAAATAGAGGACAGATTATGACGGATAAGGACAGGGAGATGTACAATATTATTATGCTGTATATTGCTCAAAACGGATATTCTCCGACGATAAGAGAGTTGTGTAAAATGTCCGGATTACGTTCTACAGCTACGGTTCATAGCAGATTAAAGAAACTGGAGAGTCTTGGTAAGATGCATGTACCAATGTGAGAGATAAATTGCAGATTGCACTTATGGCTGAAACCGGAATGCGGGCAGGAGAACTGCTTGGAATACATTATGATGAGGACATAAATCTGGACGATAAGACCATTCAGATTCGATTCCGTGAAAGAAATCAGAATGACGCAAGGGCAAAGAACCGTGAAAATCGCACCGTACTAATGAGTGATTCAGTGTATAAATTATTGCTGGAGTATATGGCGAATTATGCGGATGCCTTGAAAAAACATAAGTATTTGTTTATCAATTTGCAGGGAAACAAAGAGGGCGATGTAGAATTTATGAGCTCATTGCAGGCGACCTTCAGACGTTTGGAGGAGAAAACCGGTATCTATGCAAGACCTCATATGTTGCGACATTATTTTGCGCAATCCAGACTGGATGCCGGCTGGAAGTTGCCGATGATAGCAAATGCCTTAGGACACAAGGATACCAGAACTACGGAATTGTATTTGAGGATACCTGAGAATGAGCGATTAGTGGCATCGAAGGAATATTTTGAGATGTATGGGTCGCTTATAGATGAAGAGGAAATGAGTCTGTAGACGCAAATAGGATGTTTTTAGTATGGGGAGATTGTTTCTAAAAGATATTTTGGTAAAAATATACCGAAATATCTTTTGGAACGCTTGAAATAAATCCAGTTGCGATGTATAATAGAAGAAATTTTAGTAAAAACTAACCGAAATATCTTTTAGGAGTGAGAAGCATTATGGAAAAAGAGATAAAAAGAGACTATTACCTGGACCAACTGATAAAAAGGAAGAATAACGGTTTAATAAAAATAGTGACCGGTATCAGGAGATGCGGAAAATCTTATCTGTTACGTACCATATTTAAGAACCATCTCATAGAAAGTGGAGTGGACGAGGCTCATATCATTGAGATGGCATTTGATTTATATGATAATATAGAGTATAGAGACCCTAAAGTGTTTTATCCATGGGCGAAGGAGCAAATAAAGGATGATGGCTCATATTATTTCCTTTTGGATGAAGTGCAGCTGCTTGATGAATTTGTAAGCGTATTAAATGGGCTTGCGGATAAGAAAAACTGTGATGTGTTTGTCACCGGAAGTAATGCCAAATTTTTGTCGAGAGATATAGCTACCGAGTTTGGAGGCAGAGGGGATGAAGTGCATATGTATCCCTTGAGTTTTTCTGAATTTATGTCAGTATATGAGGGCAACCGATATGACGGATGGAATGAATACATTACTTATGGCGGTATTCCGCTTGTTGTTTTAGCTGAGACGGAAGAACAGAAAATGGCTATTCTTGATAACCTATTCAAGGAAACCTACATCAGTGACATAGTGAAGAGAAACAAAATCAGAAATGTAGGAGAGATGGAAGCACTGTTGGATATTCTTTCCTCTGCAATTGGAGCACTTACAAATCCGAATAAGCTTCAAAAGACTTTTAAGAGCGTGAACCGTTCAAAGATTACAGCTACTACCATCACAAAATACATTGAGTATTTAGAGGATGCATTCTTAATTGAGGAAGCCGTAAGGTATGACATAAAGGGCAAGTCTTATATTGGTACGCCTTTGAAATATTACTTTATGGACATGGGGCTTAGAAATGCACGTATCAATTACAGACAGATTGAGGTGACTCACTCTATGGAGAATGTTATTTATAATGAGCTTAGAAAGAGGGGATTCAGCGTTGATGTAGGAAATCTTACCATACTGGAGAGCGGAAAGGATGGCAAGGCTGTAAAGAAGCAGTTAGAAGTAGACTTTATATGCAATAAAGGTTCTAAGAAGTATTACATTCAGTCAGCATACCAGCTTGGTACAGAGGAAAAATTAGCACAGGAAATCAGACCATTCCTCAAAATAAATGACTCCTTTAAAAAGATTGTCATTACCTCCGATACACCAAAGCCGTGTTATACGGATGAAGGAATTTTAATGATGAATGTGTATGATTTCTTATTAAACCCGGAACTGATGGATTTATAGAAACTGACCGTTATTAGAGAAATCTGATAGCGGTTTTCTTTTTGCCCAAAAGTCGATGCTACATCGACAAGCAGTCCATGTTTTGGGATTTTAAAAAATCCATAGAACGCCGTAGAATAGTATCTGTAAGGAAGAGCAAAACCGGTTTCGCTGATGCTTACGTCAAATTCAGTTAAGGAGGATAGAGGATATGCTGCGGCTGTGGATGTTTTGGTAGATGTAGGAGTACTGACGAAGGCAAAGGCAGAGGAATGGAGATTTGGGAAAATTCCATATCTGGAGGCTGCTTGTAGCTGCAATCTGCGACAGTTAAACCTAATATTAAGAGAGATGCGAGTGTATTCTGAAAAGTCAGGATATAAGCCTTCGTTCTGCTACTATAAAAGATGGGGAACGAAGAAGAAAAACGGGCAGGGCAAGAAGCCGGTTATACCATTGCGCTTCAGTAAAAGTGGAAATGAATCGTTGGAAAAAACATATGCAACACATTATGTAAAAAAGGAATTTTTTTCAATAAAGGATGAAAGTACCTTTTTTGAGGAAAAAGAAAATTTTACAGACTGATAATTAGGATTGACGCATTTGTGTTTTGTGGTATAATTTAATTAAAATCCGTAAAAAATAGAAAAATACGGATTTTAATTAAAAGAGGTGATTGTATGATATACACATACAAAGAATGTATTGAAAAATATAAAACTAATTATGAAATCAGTAAACTTGTTGCAGAGGGTTCCCTGGTAAGAGTTCGCAGGGGCGTATATTCTGACAATGAACATGAAACGGAGCTGGCGATAATAAGTAAGGCACATCCAGAAGCTGTATTTACACTGAATAGTGCCTTTTATTATCATGGGCTTACAGATACAATTCCAAGAAGCTATTATTTACTTACGGATAAGAATTATACCAAAATCAAAGATAAGAGAGTTACGCAGTTCTTTGATAATAACGACAGTCTTGAAATGGGTGTGGAGACAAAAGTTTATAATGGTACGGAAATCCGTATTTTCAACCGGGAACGTATGATGGTTGAATTGATTCGCAATAAAAATAAGTTCTCGTTTGATTATTACAAGGAGATTATAGCTAATTACAGAAAACTGATTTATGAGTTGGATATACAGGCAGTCCAAGAGTATGCGTGCCAGCTTCCGAAAACAAGGCTTGTTTTAGATACGTTACAGATGGAGGTGTTTTAGATGAATTTATCTGATATGGTTAGAAAAATGCAGGAAATAGGGTATGGAACGGATGATGCTCAGGCGAGAGTATGTCAGGATATTGTTTTGAAGGCGATATCAAAAAGCACTCTATCCAGAAATGTAACAATAAAGGGTGGAGTCGTTATGAGGAGCATAACGAATAATATCCGTAGGGCAACGCAGGATATGGATATAGACTTTATTCGATATTCCCTCTCAGATGAGTCGATCGATAATTTTGTTGCAAAACTGAATTGCATTGAAGGAATTACAATAACAAGAGTCGGGAGAATTGAAGAATTAAGCCAACAGGATTATAAAGGGAAACGAGTGAATGTGCACATTAAAGATACACATGGAAATCTGATAGAAAGCAAGATTGATTTGGGAGTGCATAAGCACATGGAGATTGAACAGGAAGAGTATTGTTTTGACATTGCTTTTGATGATGAGGGAGCGTCACTTCTTATAAATACCAGAGAGCAGATGTTTGCAGAGAAGCTGCGTTCACTTCTGAAGTTTGGTACATTTAGCACTCGCTATAAAGATGTCTATGATATGTATTACCAGTGTGGAAGAATGAATGAACAAAAGCTGATTGAGTGTCTGCATACATTCATTTTTGATGATACAGGAATGCGTGAAAACGATATGTCTGCTATCCTGAAAAGATTAAAATTTGTTTTTCGTGATAAGATATATAAGGACAGGGTGGATAAGAGCGATAAGAGGTGGTTAGATACCGAGATTGATGAAGTATTTGCCGGAATAGTAGAGTATCTGAAACAATTTGAATAAAGTCCGTAAAAATACAAAAATTACGGAAATTATCAAAAATAATTTAATATGGATTGATTTTACATAGCCGTTAAGGAGTGTTTTGCTCCCTAGCGGCTTATTTTTTGCAAAGGGAGGAGGTGACACAAGTTGAAAATCAAAAAAGTGGATGACAAACCTATGGTTATCCATACCAGGGTGGTACATCAAGTAAAATAGGATATGAATATTTAGATGACCAATTAGGTAACTTAAAAGATAAAGTTAAAATAAATCAGTATCAGTCAGCGGAAAGTGTTAATGCTTGGTGGGAAGCAAGAGGTTATAATGCACCTTACAAAGAGAAAACCGTTGTACAAAATATAACACTGACAGAAGATACAAAATTTGTTCGAGTATATGATGGTGTGAATTCAAATTTAGAAGGTGGATGGGTTATGAGTATCCCAAGTAAATCTTTGAGCATCTCTTGGACATCGTTAGCATCCGTTGGCTGGTAGTGCTCCAGTAAGCTGTTGATGAACGCTTTACGTTCCGGTGAAAGTTTTCTTTGTCTTGCCATAAAAATATCCTCCTGGATTAATATTTATTTTAACATCAATCCAAGAGGATATATACTACATATCTAGTTTACACAAAATTTTTTACAGTCTCTCCATGCTTGACTTTTATCTAACAGTTTGTGAAAACGAAAGAACCTCTAAATACAAAAAATGAAATTAAGAACCAAGCAGAGTCAGCACCCCTTGATTGCTCTAGTTAGTCTGTGCCATCATTGCCTGTGTTACCTGCTCCAAAATATTCAGGTTTGAATAGTGTACCATTTCTTTGGCCATATCGGTATCTCTGATTCTTGATTCCGCAGCAGTGGTATTGTCTACAACATTTTCTTCATTGGCAATCGTATGTTCCAGACGGTTTTGCTGTGCACCGATTTTAGCACGGTTGGTCAAGACCTTTGATAATGCGCCCTTTACTGCATCCAGGGCATGCTTGGCACCGTCTACCGTTGAAATATCCAGATACTGGATACCCAGAACATCTGTGTCCATGCGGTCAATGCTCAGGTACATACCGTCACCGACTTCACAGCCGGACTGAATCCAGATATTTAATACCTTCTCATTTCCCTGCTGTGCAGTTTGTCCAATATAGTCTGTCTGTTTTATGGAAGTACTGATTCCTGCCGAAACCAGACAAGAGGTCAGCTCCAATCCTAAAAAGCGATAGTTATAGGTAGTATTTTCAGCTGTTACAGACGGATTCCAGATAGAAGCAAACGAAACAGTAGTTCCGGGAGCTACAGGATTGGTTGTATCTAATAAAATCCTGGAGCCATCAAGAACATCAATGGCGTTTGTCTTAGAAATCGTTTCCGTAACTCGCATGCTTGCTGTGGGTCTGCAATAGGGATCTGCAGCCTTCTCACAAAAATCAATAATGCCATAGGAACCAGAACCTCCCGAACTTGCGAAAAAAGCATCATGATTCCAATAATCTGAGCCCTGCTCATCCAAACCACTGCCATATCTCCAGGATATTTTCCCTCCATATTGTGTACCGTCAATCTCTATCCACATGCCATCTGTATCTGCACGAAGAATAACATTTGTGGAATCTGTAATTTCCTGGTCTACACCAATCAATCCACAAATATCAGTAAATTCAAAAGAATCTTTTAAGTCACGAGCGGGCAAATTTTGAGTTTCAAAAGATGCGCCATCCAACCTTCCGATTATATCTGCAAAATCTGCATTGTCGTCTACTTCTATGGATAGGGAAAAACCATCATAAGTATAGGAATATGTTCCGCCAACTATCTGACTGTCAGAAAGACAATTAACACCATTTTCATGGACGAAATTTCCCCACGAGCGGACATCACCATTGATTGCAAATCCACTCCGGTCTGCCGTAATATGATATGTTGTGGGAACAGGGTTGCTTGGTAAGGTTTGTTGTACCACTTCAAGTTTTCCGACAGTAATTGGGAGGTAGCTCTGCTGGATGGTGTTGCCATCAAATATTTTTCTTTCGTTAAATGTGGTGGTCTCTCCGATCCTGTCTATTTCCTGCAATATCTGACTGATTTCTTCCTGGATATACTGTCTGTCCTGTTCGCTGTTCGTTCCGTTGGCAGATTTTACAGAAAGCTCTGTGATACGATGTAGCATGTCATTTACTTCTGCCAAGGCGCCGTCTGCCACCTGACAAAGGGAGACACCATCCTGTGTATTTACAACACCCTGGGTAAGACCACGGATCTGTCTGCGCATTTTCTCTGAAATAGCCAGACCCGCCGCATCATCTGCAGCCTGGTTGATGCGATATCCGGAAGTAAGCTTCTCGGAAGATTTCGTCTTATTCTTTGTCACTATTCCAAATTGTCTGTTTGTGTTAATGGCTATTAGATTATGTGCTACAATATTCATAGTAATTCCTCATCATAATAACTAGTAAATGATATCACCTTATATATCAGTACTTTGGGGCATGACTTTAACCCAATGTAGAAAATTTTTCACTATTTTTTTCCTTATTGATAGATCAGAAATCATGTAAAAAGAGATAAGCAGTGTGAGGTAATCAACAGAGGATATCCAAAGGATATTACGAGATTGGTGTATGGTAGTGCAGAGATAAGAAGAATTAGGTAAAAGTATTTATTTTACGGATTTTATGTAAAAACATGCGTTGAATGGGGAGTTGGGTAGAATTTAGTGGTATGCGAACGGGGATTTGCGTAATTGATTGAAGAATCGCGCAAAATTAAGATGTAATACATAATATGGTAAAGTAACAAACGCAAGGGTGTTATACATAAAAATATGTTATAAGGGAATCCTAGGACTGAAAACTGCAACCAATTACAAAAATCTTTCCTGTTTTAGTGGGATGAATTGAGAAAGATAAGAAAATATGATATTATAAGACTGAAAACTGCAACTGGTTGCAAAAATCTTTCCTAAAGGAGTGCGCGAATATGGAAATTAAACGTGAGTACTATTTAGACAAGCTAATAAAAAGACAAAATAACGGATTAATAAAGGTTATAACTGGTATTAGAAGATGTGGCAAATCTTATTTGTTAAATACGCTCTTTTATAATTATTTGATAGAGAGTGGTGTTGATAAAAAAAATATTATTCGTTTTGCATTCGATTCTGCAGATGATCTTCATCTTATAGGGGAGAGTTTGATTAGTGTTGAGAAAGAAAAAAGAGGCGTGAATCCAGAGTTGTTTATGGAGTATATTCGTTGTCAAACATCTGGTGATGGAAAATATTATTTGCTTTTAGATGAGGTGCAGTTACTGGATTGTTTTGAGTCTGTTTTAAATGGATACTTGCGTAAGGATAATATGGATGTATATGTCACCGGAAGTAATGCAAAGTTTTTGTCAAAGGATATTATTACGGAGTTTGCAGGACGCGGTGATGAAATTCATATGTATCCGTTAAGTTTTGCGGAGTTTATGTCTGTATATAAAGGTGATAAGTATGAAGGATTGTCCGAATATATGCTTTATGGTGGGATTCCACTTGTGGTTCTACGAGAGGGAGCAAATGAAAAAGCAGCCGTATTGCAGAATTTGTTTGATGAAATCTATATTACAGATATATTCAAGAGAAATAGAGTAAAGAACCAAGGGGAGCTGGAAGATTTGCTGAATATTCTTTCTTCTGCAATAGGTTCGCTTACTAATCCAGAAAAATTGAAAAATACGTTTAAGACAGTTAAGAAATCAAGTATTACAGCAAAGACGATCAAGAAATATTTAGATTACTTTGAAGATTCTTTTTTGATAGAGTCTGCACAGAGATATGACATTAAGGGTAAGGCTTATATCGAAACACCAAAGAAATATTATTTTTCGGATTTGGGACTTCGCAATGCTCGAATAAATTTTCGACAGTTTGAGCAGACACATTCTATGGAGAATGTGATTTATAATGAACTTCGTATGCGCGGGTATAGTGTAGATGTAGGTGTTGTGCCAATTGCAGAGAAGGATAAAGATGGAAAAGTGGTTCGAAAAGCTCTGGAAGTGGATTTTGTGTGTAATCTCGGTTCTGCAAGATATTATATCCAGTCTGCATATTCTCTTCCGGATGAAGCAAAGAGAAATCAAGAGATACGACCATTTAGGAAAATAGATGATTCTTTTAAGAAAATTGTAGTGACGAAAGATATAGTTCCGACACATTATGATGAGAACGGAATTTTGACAGTGAACATTTACGAGTTCTTGCTTAATCCGAGAAGCATTGACAGTTAGTAAGAAAATGTGCTTTTTGAAACGGGAAAGTATGCCGGTAGACGATGTTTTACCGGAAACTTGACAGAAAATTGCATATTGTTTATAATATTTAGCATCATAATTTTATATGGGAGGAGCTTATCATGAAAAAAGCATTAGCATTATTGTTATGCACAACTGTACTCGCGGGAATGTTAATAGGTTGTGGTTCTTCTGAATCTACTAATACAGAAACAACTGCTGAGACAGAAGTTGCTACAGAAGCAGAAGCGAAAGATGACAAAGTATGGGTCATCGCAACAGACACAGTATTCAAACCTTTTGAATACACAAATGAGAACAATGAGTTCGTAGGTATTGACGTTGATATCCTTGCAGCAATCGCAGAGGATCAGGGATTCGAATATGAATTACAGAGCCTTGGTTGGGATGCAGCAGTTGCAGCAGTTCAGTCAGGACAAGCTGATGGTATCATCGCAGGAGCTACTATTAAACAGGAACGTATTGATTCAGGTTGGATTTTCTCTGATGGATATTATGATGCAACACAGACATTCGTAGTTGCAGCTGATAGCGACATCGCAAGCTTTGAAGATTTAGCTGGTAAGAACGTTGCAGTTAAGAACGGAACAGCTGGTGCAGATTTTGCAAACAGCTTAAAAGATCAGTATGGATTTACAGTAACTGTATTTGAAGATTCACCTACTATGTATCAGGATGTTATCCTTGGAAACAGTGCAGCTTGTGTAGAGGATACACCTATTATGGCATCTTCTATTAAAGAAGGTGATCTTGCGCTGAAGATTCCAGAAGGAATGGAAAGTGAAGGTGCTCCTTATGGTTTCGCTATTATGGATGTAGCAGATCAGGAATTATTGGATATGTTCAATGCAGGACTTGCAAACATTAAAGAAAACGGCACATATCAGGAAATTCTTGACAAATACTTGAAATAATTTTGAACGAATGAACGTGAGGGGCTCATTTAGGGCTTCTCACGTTTTTAATTGCTTTTTAAAATCCCATATAATGATGTAAAAAAGAAAAAGGAGAGAACAAATGGCTTCTATTTTGAAGATTCTTGATACGTATGCAGGCATGCTGATGGGGGCATTGGGAAGGACATTGCTTTTGATGTTATTGTCTTTGTTTTTTGCCATAATTATCGGTATGATCTTTGCATTGATGAATGTAGGAAAAAATCGTGTATTTAATTTTATTGGAACGGTATATGTAGATGCAGTCCGTGGCGTACCTTTGATTGTATTGGCGTATTTTATTTATTTTGGTGTTCCTGCGGGAATGAAAACTATAATTCCGGAGTTCCGTTTGTCTGCGCTTCAGGCAGGAACGATTGCATTGTCCATGAACTGTGGAGCTTATATGGCAGAGATTATTCGTGCCGGTATTGAAAGTGTGGATAAGGGACAGATGGAAGCGAGCCGCAGTCTTGGTTTATCCTATGGAAGAAGTATGAGATTAGTCGTACTTCCGCAGGCAATCCGTACCATGATTCCTTCCATTATTAATCAGTTCATCATTACCTTAAAAGATACTTCCATTCTTTCCGTTATTGGATTCCAGGAACTTACGAACATGGGTAAAACTATCAGCGGTAATACTTTCAAGAGCTTAGAAACATGGGCGATCGTTGGTGTCATGTATATGGTCGTTATCATTACCTTAAGTAAGATTGCAAAACGCATCGAGAGGAGGGTAAATTGTGAAAGATAAAAGAACGATTATTCATGTAGAAAATTTGAAAAAGAACTTTGGAAAACTGGAAGTATTAAAAGATATCAGTATTGACATTACAGAAGGTGAAGTAGTGGTACTGTTAGGACCTTCAGGAAGTGGTAAATCTACTTTTTTAAGATGTCTGAACCAGTTGGAGAAGGCTACAGAGGGAACGATTGTTGTAGATGACAATGTCGTTACAGATAAGAATACCGATATAAATAAAGTGCGTGAGAATATCGGAATGGTATTTCAGCATTTTAATTTATTCCCTCACAAGACTGTGTTGGAAAATATCATGCTTGCGCCAGTGGAATTAAAGAAAATGACGAAAGAAGAAGCCAAGGAAAAAGGTATGCAGTTGTTGAAACGTGTAGGCATGGATACAAAAGCGGATGCATACCCTCCCCAGTTATCTGGTGGACAAAAGCAGCGTGTGGCAATTGCCAGATCGCTTGCAATGAATCCTGATGTGATGTTGTTTGATGAACCTACTTCCGCATTGGATCCGGAAATGGTAGGCGAGGTCTTGAATGTTATGAAGGAGCTTGCTGCTGACGGTATGACAATGGTAGTCGTTACGCATGAAATCGGATTTGCGAGAGAAGTAGCAGATCGTATTGTTTTTATGGATGGTGGATATATTGTGGAACAGGGAACACCGGAAGAAGTAATTTATCATCCGAAGGAAGCTAGAACTATTGATTTCTTAAATAAAGTATTATAGGAGTGCTGCCTATGAAAAAAATAATAACAATTAGTCGTGAATTTGGAGCAGGCGGAAGTGCTATTGGCATGGAAGTGGCAAAAAGACTTGGTTTTGAGTTTTATGATAAGGCGATTATCTTAAGAACTGCCAAGGAGTCTAATATTGATGTGGAAAGTATATTAAGATGGGACGAGAAAGTTCCAAAGAACTTCGGCTTTGCACAGAGTCTTTTTGACTTTTACAACAGACCTTTGAATGAAAAGCTGTTTGACGCACAAAAGGATGTGATTCGCAGAATCGGTGAAAAAGGCAAATGCGTTATTGTAGGTAGAAATGCCAATACGATATTAAAAGAGTTTGATAATTGTCTGCACGTATTTGTGCATGCAGATCCGTACTGGCGTATGGAACATATGAAAGAAAAGATGCCGGATGCAACGGAAGCAAAAATCAGTGAACAGATTCGTGTTATTGATAAGGCAAGAAGAAAATATTGTGCTTATTATACGAACACAGAATTTGGTGTAGCGGATTATTATGATATTTCTTTAAATTCATCATCACTTGGAATCGAAACATGTATTGATACAATTTGTAATATTGCTAGTTTATAAGAATGAGAAATCTGTTTGGAAACAAGCAGATTTCTTTTTTATTTTTTTATTAATAATGAAAGTCAACATAAATTTATTGTAAAACGATAAAAATATGTTGACTTTTTAAAATTGGAGTAGTATTCTATGGATAAATAAGGAAATAAAAACAAATAAAGGAGGCATCTTATGAGCCAAAAAAGTTTAAGCAAATGGTTAAAAGGAATTGTTGCAGGAATGGCTGCTTGTGGAGTGATCATTTATCTATATTTAATTCCAATCTGGGGGAAAGATTTAGCAGAAGCAAATCCGGAATTTTCATACTGTTATATCCCTTGGTTGGTAGCAATACTGATTTCAGCAATTCCCTGTTTTTGTGTGCTCTACTTTGGATGGAAGATTTCATCGGAGATTGGAAAAGATAATTCTTTTTCTATGAAAAATGCAGCATATTTAAAAAATATCGCTATATTGGCAGCGTTAGATAGTGCATATTTCTTTGTAGTGAATCTGGTATTTATGATATTGGGAATGAACCATCCGGGGATTTTTCTTCTTTCGCTTATGGTAGTTTTTGCAGGAGTCGTAGTAACGGTAGCGGCAGCAGCCCTTTCGCATTTGGTACAAAAGGCAGCAGAAATTGAGCGGGAAAATGAACTAACAATATAGAGAATGATTTGCGAAGAAGAGGTGAAGAAAATGGCAATTATCGTAAATATAGATGTCATGCTGGCAAAACGGAAAATGAGTGTGACAGAATTATCAGAACGAGTTGGAATTACGATGGCGAATATTTCTATTTTGAAAAATGGAAAGGCAAAAGCGATAAAAGTGGATACATTGAATAAGATCTGTAAAGCATTGGAATGCCAGCCGGGGGATATTTTAGAATGGAGGGATGAAGATGGAGATGATGGAGCAACAGAATAAGCAGAAAAGCTCCGTGTTGGAGCAGAACACGATATTTTTTCTGCGAGTTGCATTGCTTTATGGTATATGTTTTGCAATAGCTTTTTATAAAAACTATGTGGGGATTACTTTTCCGATTATTACCATAGTAGCATTAGTAGGCTGTGGTTTATTTTTAAAAAAATCAGGAATTGCATGGAAAGCACAAAATCTTTTCTTTGTAATATCCATAATCTTGCTGGGAATCAGCACCATGTTGACTACAAATACATTTATTGTTTTTTTTAATTCTATCGGTATCTTGTTGTTGCTTACTGTCTTTATGCTGCAACAGATATATCCTGATAATAAATGGAACTTGATAAAATATATTCGTAATATAATATTGTTATATTTAACTATGATATCTCAAATAGCAGTTCCTTTTTTGAATTGGAATAAATACAGACAGGAAAAAAGAGAGAGAAAGCAAAAAAATCCAAATACAAAATATATTGTACAAGGAATTTTAATCGGTCTTCCAATGCTTGTTTTGGTAATTGCATTATTAAGCAGTGCAGATGCCGTGTTCGGAAAATATATCGGAGAAAGCTTTCAGGTAGTGTTGAACAACATTTACCCGAATCCCAACAAGAATGGTTTAGTGCTAGTAGGACTAATAATACTTGGATTTATGGGAATCTATACTTTTTTATCGGTATTGGATTACAACGATATGTCGACGCCACCTACAAAAAAGGAAAAGAAAAATCCGATTACAGCAATCACATTTATTACTATGATAACAGTGGTATATATTATTTTTAGTGTAATCCAAATAGTGTGTCTGTTTAGCGGTGGAATGATATTGCCAGAAGGTTATACTTATGCAGGATATGCCCGTCAAGGATTCTTCCAGCTATTGTTTTTATGTATTTTCAATTTGATGTTAGTGCTGTGTTGTATGTCAGTGTATGAAAGGAACAGATTGTTGAAAGTTCTTTTGATGATATTTTCTGGTTGTACTTACATTATGATTGCATCCAGTGCCTACCGTATGATCCTGTATATATCTGCTTTTCGATTAACCTTTTTGAGGGTACTTGTACTATGGTTCTTGGCGCTTTTGGCAGTGCTGATGATTGGAGTAATGTGGAATATCAGAAAGGAGAATTTTGCATTGTTCCGTTATGGAATGGTCATGGTGACCGTATTCTATCTGGCACTGTCCTTTAGTCATCCGGATTATTGGATTGCAAAATATAATATTGCCATGATGGAAGAAGAGCTGTGTTATGAAGATCTTTCTTATTTATGCAGTCTGTCTTTGGATGCAGCACCTGCACTTGCAGAATGTCATCCAAAGCATACAGGCAAAGATTATTGGTGCGATGCATGTGTATTGGAAAGGTATTTTGAAAAAATAGAAAAAGGAACAAGTTTGAATATCAGAACTTTTAATTTATCTAAATATCAATCACTGAAAGCAGCAGAGGAATACCTTGGCGAATAGCCGAGGTATTTTTTGCTTCTTATACCCTTTCGGTTTGCGTTTTCTCAGAGAGTTGGAACAAGGAAGACGAAAGAACTTATTGGGAAAAAAATAGAAATCATAAGATAGTGTTAAAAATATGGCAAAATGGGTATAGAAAATTAGTACAGACCACGTTATACTGCAATTATGTGAAAAATATAATGGCAAAAATGGGGGCATACAATGGCAGAAAATGATGTGAGAAAAATTTCACTGTTTAAGCTGGGATGGCCGGTGTTCGTACAGTGTCTTTTGTCGATGTGTCTTGGATATGTGGATACACTGATGATAAGCAGGTATTCTTCCAGTGCGGTCGGTGGTCTGGGGAATGCCAATCAGATCCTGGGATTTTTGACGCTTGCGTTTACGGTCATATCCAGTGCGACTGGAGTAATCGTGGCACAGTATCTTGGGGCGAAACTGAAAGATAAGTTGAATGAGATCTATACGGTGTCGATATTTTTTAATCTGCTATTAAGCGTGATTATCAGTTTGCTAGTATTTGCAGGATGCGATGTGATACTGCGACTGATGAAAGTACCGGATAGCATGGTGGCAGATGCCAAGACTTACATGGAAATTGTTGGCGGGTTCATGTTTCTGGAGGCTATGATAGATGTTTATGGCCAGATATTTCGAAACAATGGAAGAACCAAAGTTGGAATGGTCATAACTTTTGGCATGAATGTGATCAATATAGTCGGAAATTATTTGTTTTTATACGGACCTTTAAAGCATCTGGAGATGGGAGTAAAAGGCGTTGCCATTTCTACTACAGCAAGCCGAATGGTGGCACTTATTATGGCAATGCTGTATTTTAGATTTAAAATAGAAGGGCATATATCCATGAAATATTTGATCCCATTCCCGAAAGAAATCCTAGGAAAATTACTAAAACTTGGACTACCTACAGCAGGAGAAAACATATCTTATAATATAGCGCAGTTGTTCATTCTTATGTTCGTGAATTCCTTCAATTCTGAAGTGGTGACGAATACAAAGACCTATGCCACGATCATAAGTGAGTTTGCGTATTTGTTTTCTTTATCAGCGGCAGTTGCTACCGCAATTGTGGTAGGGCATGCAGTTGGTGCGGGAGATTATGATTATGCATATGAAAAAGTGCTGGGAACGTTAAAGAAGGCTATGGTGATCTCACTGACAATAGCTGTAGTGAATTATATCATAAGCCCATACACGATAGGATTATTTACGAATGACAAGGAAATTATCTTGCTGGGACAAAAAGTTTTGTTCGTATGCGTTTTCTTGGAGATAGGAAGGACAGCAAACCTTGTTATTATCAACAGTATGAGGGCAGCAGGCGATATTAAGTTTCCGACTTACCTTGGCATGGCTTCCATGTGGGGCGTATCCGTTTTATTGGGATATGTTTTCGGAATCGTGCTGGATATGGGATTGGTAGGAATATGGATCGCTATGGCTATGGATGAAATTTTAAGAGGTGTTGTAGTGTTCGTTCGATGGCTTAGAGGCAGTTGGAGAAATAAAAGTGTAGTGGAAAAGTAAAGTGAAATATATTTTCATTTATTATTGATAGTAGAACCTAGAGTTTGCTATAATAAAAAGAAAAAAAGGAGAGGTATAGCATGAAAGTACGGAATATTACAAATATTGAAAAATTTTTTCAGGTAATCGACAGCTGCCAGGGAAAAGTAGAGCTGGTTACAGGTGAAGGCGACAGATTGAATCTGAAATCAAAATTATGCCAGTATGTTTCTATGGCAAATGTTTTTTCCAACGGAGAAATTCCTGAATTGGAAATTATTGCTTACGAAAAAGAAGATATTGACAAATTAATACAGTATATGATCAATGGTCAATAATGGTAAAAAGACTTTTTGTTGTTTCCAGACAAAATGTATGCTAGACTGTTTTTGGAAATATAACCAACAAACTACAGAAAAACAGAGAGAGGAACAGAATGTTTCAGTTAAATAACTTTTTAAACAACCAGAACATGAAAGTAATCGAGCAGAAAGGACCATTCCGTGTTTTTGAACATGTGAAGGATTTGAGTGTAAATCCTGGTAACGCGATTGCTGCTTACTATGCATCAGAAATGAATGTAAGAAAACGTCAGGTCTTCATCGAATTACAGAATCGTGGATGCATTACACAGGCTGGAGCAATGCAGTGGATGCTTGGAAATGTAACTATGGAAAGTGGTGTAAAGGGAGTGGGTAACCTCCTTGGAAAAATGGCAAGTGCAGCCGTAACAAAAGAATCTGCAATCAAACCAGTGTACCGTGGAAACGGTGTTATGATGTTAGAGCCTACATACAAACACCTTTTATTAGTAGATGTTTCTGAATGGGGAAGCATCGTGTTAGACGATGGATTATTCTTAGCTTGTGAAGATACACTTCAGCAGAAAACTGTTGCAAGATCTAATATTTCTTCCGCAGTATTAGGTAATGAAGGATTATTCAACCTTTCCCTTATTGGTAACGGAATTGCAGTTTTGGAAAGCCCGGTACCAAAGGAAGAATTAATTGAGTTCAATTTGGAAAATGATGTAGTTAAGATCGATGGAAACATGGCTATCGCATGGTCAGGTTCTTTAGAGTTCACAGTAGAAAAATCTGGTAAGAGCCTTCTTGGATCTGCAGTATCCGGTGAAGGATTAGTAAATGTTTACCGTGGAACAGGTAAGATCTTAATGGCATCTACAGCATAGGGTATAGAGAAGTAGTAATTTTTAATGGCGGGTTTATGTGAGCATAGACTCGCCAATTGTGAATATAGGGAGGAATTTACATATGGTAAATAGCAGTATTTTAGATAGCAAAAATTTAAAAGAAATTGCATCAATGGGGAATTTTCATGTGTTGGAGCATGAGAGAGATTTAAGTGTTTCTGCATATTCTGCAACAGATTATTATTTTGCATCTCAGATGAATGTGAGAAAGAAACAAGTTATGCTGGATTTTAATAACAGCAGCTATATTGTGCAGGCTGGAGCGATGCAGTGGATGAGTGGCAATGTAACAACATCTTCCAATGTAAAGGGTGTAGGAGATTTCTTTGGAAAAATGGTAAGCTCTGCAGTGACAAATGAAAGTGCCATTAAGCCAATCTATCAGGGAACCGGTAGAATGATGTTAGAGCCTACTTATCGCCACATTTTATTAGTGGATGTATCGCAGTGGGGAACTATTGTTATGGATGATGGATTGTTCTTAGCTTGTGATGCCAGTCTGACTCAGAGAACGGTTGCAAGAAAAAATATATCCTCTGCAGTATTAGGCGGTGAAGGTCTTTTCAATTTATCCTTATCTGGTAACGGTATTGCGGCATTGGAGAGCTATGTTCCATATGAAGAATTAATTGAGGTCGTATTAGACAATGATGTTATGAAAATTGATGGAAACATGGCGATTGCATGGTCAGGTTCTTTAGACTTTACGGTGGAAAAATCCGGCAAGAGTCTGATCGGTTCTGCAGTATCCGGTGAGGGGCTGGTGAATGTATACCGTGGAAGTGGAAAAATTTTGTTAGCACCGACTGCTTCTAATTTTTCAGCAAATCCAATAGATTCCAGCAGTAATACAGGGGAAAGCCAGAGCAAAACAAATGCGGGTTCTGCGGCAGGAAAAGCATTTGGTGCTTTGACAGGTGTATTAGATGCACTTAGCTAAAGGCTAAAAAATATCGGAGGCTACTATGATATATTTCAACAACGATTACAGTGAAGGTGCACATCCTAAAATTTTGGAAAAACTGATCGAGACTAATCGAGAGCAGACGAGTGGCTACGGGCAGGATGAATATTGCCAGAAAGCTGCTGAAAAGATCAAAGAACTGTGTGGTGATCAAGCGTTAGATGTACATTTTTTGGTTGGCGGAACGCAGACGAATTTGACTGTGATTGCGGCGTCACTTCGTACTTATCAGGGAGTGATCGGTGCAGAAACATCCCACATTAATGTGCATGAAACAGGTGCAATTGAAGCCTGCGGGCACAAAGTTCTGACGCTGCCGTCCGAGGATGGAAAGATTACGGTAGAACAGATAGAGAATCTTTACCAGTCGCATATTAATGATGAAAGCCACGAACATATCGTATGTCCGAAAATGGTTTATATCTCACAACCAACAGAGCTTGGTACTTTATATACAAAAGCAGAGTTACAGGAAATTTCAAACGTGTGCCATAAAAACAAGCTGTTTTTGTATGTGGATGGTGCACGATTAGGTTACGGACTTGTAGCAAAGGGAAATGATGTGACTTTGCGTGACATTGCGGAATTTACGGATGTATTTTATATTGGTGGAACAAAAGTGGGAGCACTGTTCGGCGAGGCTGTAGTGATAAAAAATGAATTTATCAAAGAAGACTTCCGGTATGTTATGAAACAAAAAGGTGGTATGCTTGCGAAAGGAAGATTGTTAGGAATACAATTTCTGACTTTGTTCGAAAATAATTTATATATGGAACTTTCAGAGCATGCTGATCGGATGGCAGATGCATTGCGGGAAACATTTGATGAATGTAAGATTCCTTATCTGGTAGAAAATACGACGAATCAGATTTTTCCTATCCTGCCGGATAAGGTGTTAGATGCTTTACGTGAAAAATACACGTTTTCTTATATGAATCGGGTAGATGAAAAGTATAGTGCTGTACGATTCTGCACCAGCTGGGCTACGAAAACGGAAGATGTAGAGCAATTAAAAAAAGATATAAAAAATATGTTAACGTAGCCTTTGGGGCAGCGGTTTCTACTGCATGATATTTAATGTGTTATCATATTCCAGATTTTCGGTAGTTACTACCTGCCAGGAAGAAATATGGTAAAACGTTTCATCGGATGATGTAGGATAGTTTATGGAAACAGTAATTTCTAATGTCTGCAGATCGGACAATGGTATAGAATAGTTTTTAGTATGTCCGGTCTGTTCAAAATATTCGGTTTCATTACTACTGTTTTTATAAGCATCGACAAGTGTCTGATCTAATTGTGCTAAAGAAGCTTCTGCCTCATTGCATGCCTGATAGTAGGAAGTATTACGATTCAATACCTTTTGACTGAGTTTGTAATCTGCATTGGCAGTTACAATAGAAAGTGCGGCAAAAGATACCAGGCAGAGAATGACAAAAATAATTAGTATAGTGGATGCTCCTATTCCGGTACTAAAGGAGAGACGTTTGGAATGAGAGGAAGTTCTCATTGTATATTCCCCCTTTCTGTTGCGATGTGTTTAGACAGAGAAAGCTGATAAAAGATCTCTTCGCCTTTATGAAAACTGATCTCAGCAGTATAAAGCTGTGTCTTTTCGTCATATCCTATATCGGAAAATGTGATATAGTAAACGATTTCAGAGCTGTGTTCAGCACTGCAAAGCTCCCAATCCTTATTAAAATATAGAGTAAAAGATGGAGTAATATTTGAAAAATAGATTGCTCCATTTTTTGTAGCTTCCGGGTAATCCTTGCCAAGCTGGTCATAAACGGAATAAGCATCGCCATTTGGCGTGTGCCAGAGCTCAGCTAGATTTTGTGACCAAATAACAGCCTGATTTTGTTCTTTTGTCTGATTATCCAGCACGTGAGCCTTGACAAAGAGTTGAATGCAGGCAGCAGCGGCAACAGAGAAAAACAATATTGAAATAAGTATTTCCATTAAAAAAAGACTGGATTTTGATGATCTCATATAGTTTGCGCCTTTCTATTAATTGTCTGAACGGAGAGAAGCATACAGAACAATCGGCTCTCCGTTTCCTGTGTCAAGTTCAAGCTTTAATAATCCCTTTTCCGGCTCTTCCATTGAAAATTCGGATAGTTCCATAATATTTTGGCCGGCAGAACGAATATTGTTTCCTGCAAAAGAATCCTTTCGGATAGAAAGTTCTTTTAAAAAGCCGTTATATAAATATAAATAAGTACAGTATTCTTCGTCTCCAATCTGCTCTGTCAGCATAAGTGCAGGTGTCCCCTCCAATTCACCAATCTCAATTGCGCCGGAAGTATCATTTTGACGCAGTTTTTCAATCACATAGGAATAGGCGGTCCGGTCTTCAAAGTTCTTATCCATATCAGATACAATTTGTTTGTATACGTTGGCACCCAGAGTAACTAACATCAAGGCAGAAGCAGCAAAGACACAGAAGAGTGCAAGGACGAACAGAACATCGACAATATGGCGGTTTTGATTTCCGCGTTTTGAGTTTCCTTTTTGTTTTATTTCTGTATGATTATTCAATCTTGGCCTCCTGATTTTGTGATGATGGTGAAATCTGGCATAATATTGGAACCGACAGGCTGATAATCTACAAAGAAAAGGTCTTTGTCATAAATCAATCCATAGTGTTCTTCTATGTAGGTAAGGTCTGGCGGATAAGCACCTTCTACAGCATAACATTGTGTAATGCTGCGAGTAAGGGCAGTTTCCAAACTTTCCTTTTGTTTCTCCAATGTAGTATCAGAAACGGAGTTTACACCCTGATAAAACAAAATAAAAAGTAGCAAAAATGCAAGGAGCGGAAGAAGATAGATTAGTTTGGCTCCGGGTATTTGTTTGTTGCGTTCAAAACGATTTCTATAAATACTCATAGTATTTCTCCTCAAATGCCTTTCTTAGCCGATGCTTGACATGATACCCATAAGCGGGAAAATAACCGATAACAGTATCAGTCCAACGATAACGGACAATATAATGACAAGTGTAGGCTCCACGATAGAAATAATGGAGTAAATCTTTTTCTCCGTTTCTTTATCATAATTATCAGCAATTTTCTGCATTACGATATCAATAGAACCAGTGCGGAAGCCAACAGCGACCATGCGGGAATACAGATTGGAAAAAATATTGGAAAGAGCCAATGCTTCTGATAAATTAGCACCATCTTCAATGGCTTTTCTACAAACTGCGATTTTTTCCTGCATCCCCTTGTGTTCGGTCAATTCGGCTACCATATCCAAACTGGAGAAGGTATCCATACCGCTGCCGATAGCAAGTGCCATACCGCTGGCAAAACGTCCTGCAGCCAGTTTCTCGTAAAAACCTTTCGTTAAAGGAAAAACAGAAAGGGTATGTACGGTAATGGCATGTCCTCGTTTTGTCTTTGTAGCAAAAAGAAAAAGAATCACGCAGACAACGAGAATACATATGAAAACAAGAGAATAACGATTCAAAGAATTACCAAGTTGGAGCAGGGTTGCAGAAATACCAGTCATTTCGCTGCCGAGTTGGATAAATACCTGCTGGAAGATTGGCATGACCTTTCCTAAAAGAACAAAGATGACTAACAGCATAATGCCGATCATAATGAGCGGATAGCTGATAGCACTTTTGATACTGTCGGCTATGGAATCTTCACGGTCATAATAAGCAGCTAAGGACTGCATGACATCATCCATGTTACCGGATTCCTCTCCCAAACGGATCATATGAAGCACATAATCCGGGAAAACACCAGTACTTTTTAAAGCGTCACTGAAAGGACCGCCCTGTGCACAATTGTCTGCAATTTCCTGTAATATTTCTCTTCCCTCTGTGGAATTGCTGTCATTTAGTAATATATGCATGCTTTCTGTTGGAGTGATGCCGGCTTGAAATAGCATTGCGGTCTGACTGCAAAAGGATGCAATTTCCTGATTTGATAAGCTTTTTTGATGCATTTTTCATTCTCCTTCTGTTAATAGATATATTTTACAAGGTAGTTACTTCCATCTCCGATGAATTTTTTCAATTCTTTTTCACTACTGCTGGCGGCAAAGGTTGGATCCATCAGTTGCCAACTTTCTCCGTCAAATTCTACAATGCCGTTGACCCAGCCAACATCTGTAATATAAGTGCTGATCCAGGCATGATATACATCTCCTGCATAGCCGACTTCCAGACGAGTAGGGATGTGTTGGCTTCGGAGCATACTGGTCATAACTGCGGCATAATCCAAACAGATACCGGTGCCGGAAGAAAGTATTTCATCCACGTCGGAAGTGTAGCCGCTTGGTACAGTCGCTGCTTTTTCGTAATCGTAAGTGATGTTTTCGATCAGATAATTATATACGTTGGCAACTACATCCAAGTCTGTTTCGGCAGATGCGGCAAGTTCTGCTGCCTTTGCTACTACGTCGCTGGAAGAATTGAAGGTGCAGTACTGGTTTGGATAAAGGTAAGGACCAAATTCATTTGTCAGCACAGCCCGGATCTCAGCAGCTAAGCAAGTGGCATAGCTGGTGCCGGATATGTTTTCGTAAATGGTAATACTGTACGTTCCGTTTCCGGCAGACAGAGGAAATGCTTCATAGTCGGTGCTCACCAGATTGTAAGTATAGGTTATAGCATCCGGTCCGATGATCTGCATTTTGACTTTTGCACAGGAGCCGGTGTAGCGAGCCATGATATAGCCCTCCTCCGCATGGGAGTAGTCTATGGAGGCGTATTCGTTGTGCATCTCTGCCACTCCATCGGCAACAGGTATCAGGCATATGGGCGTATTGTCCCTTGAACCGTTGCTTTCTGTGAGGGAATTCGTTTCAGTGGAAAGAGAGGAGGAACTGGCGTGAGTAGTAGTACTCGAAGTTGTTTGTGCTTTCTCTTTCGCAGTAACTTCTGAAGTCTTACCGCTTCCACAGCCGATCAGAAAACAGAAACACAAAAAATATGTAATTAATCGTAGTTTTATCGTTCGTTTTTCTTTCATAGTTCGTTTACTTTGGAGAAAGCAGCAGGTGAAGAGGCTGTGCGTTCTCTATTGGAATATAAATGTTAGTTTCGGTATTGTGATAAGTAAAATATATAGTGCCTGTATCGGCGTCGTAAGACAAAGCAGATTCCCGTATGCCAGTGTTCGTCTCCTGATAAGCTTCCTCATAGAGAATGTTATCTCCAGATAAAGTGAGACACAGTACACCGTCCTCTAATTTGTCTGACACAAGAATACTCTCTTCGGATATGTGATGACCCTTTAACAAATAGTCAGTTGGTGCAACTGCTAATGGAAAAAGAAAAGTGAACAAAAGCAAAAAAAGGGTCAAACAGAGCAGTACGTCATACGTCACGGTGTCTATAGCCTGACGAAGAAGAATTTTGTCAAAAGGCACTCTATTTGGAGCGTGATGGCACTCGACAAATATATTTTGCAATGTGGCATCTGCTTGTTTTGGATTTAAGTGGTATTTTTTTCGATTAAATAGCATGCGTACACCTCCCTTATTCTTCTGCTAAAAGCTGTTTTAAATGTTTTTGACCGGATGCGATATAGCGTTTTACACTGCTTCGGCTGATGTCCATGGCAGCTGCAATTTCTGTCAGTTTCAGATTGTTATAATAACGCATGGTCAATACCTGCTTTTCGGAAAAAGGAAGGGATTCTAAAGCTATACGCAGACGTTCGTGTTCGTCCTTTTTCAAGGTACTGGATTCCAAATCTGTATCAGGGTGTTCATCCTGCAAAAATTCCAAAATCTCTTGATCGGAAATAATATTTCCCTGTCCCGTTTTTTGACTTATATCGTAACAGACATGAAAGGAAATACGGTTCAGCCACGCCATAAAGAGTGTGGGGTCATTTAATTTATTCAGATTTTTTAAAACAGAAATGTATATTTCCTGCAGAGCATCCTGTGCAAGAAAATCATCCCGTAAATAATGCTTCGTATAATTATATACTTTATTATAAGTCTTAGCATACAACTCAGCAAAGGCATCACTATCTTTTTGCTTTGCACGAACAACAAGCCCTGCTAAATATTGTATCTCCGATTCTCTCATAGGCTTCCTCTACCTTCTTTTGTGTTAAGGTTGGCTTTATTCAGTAGGATAAAGCTTTGTGTAAGTAACAGCAAGAAGCTGAGTAAAGGACTGTACCTGTGCCTCTTCGTAGAGGGTATAAACTGAGCGAAGTACGATGGGAGCTTCTGAGTGTTCGGTATTATATATAAGGATGGAATTTTTCAGACAAGTCAAAAAGTGTTCCATTTTTTCGTGATCACTGTTTTCAATAACAGCAACAAATTCATTACCGCCATTACGACCAATAAAACCAAAATTATCGCCAATTTCTTCAAATATATTGCAGAAGTCCTGGAGGAGTCTGTCTCCTGCCTCGTGTCCACTTGTTTCATTGATGGTTTTTAGATTCTCAATAGAAAACATGGCACAGGCAACCCCTGCCAATGATTCTGGGGTAGTGTAGGTTTGAAAAACAATGTCCAAGCTGTGCCTATTGGGAATACCAGTCAGGGAATCCAAATACGCCGCCTGGTTAAGAGTATGACCTTCCAATGCAAGGATGCGGAGTTTGTAAAAGTCATAAAACAGATAGAACAGACTAAAGATCATCAGCACCCATGTAATGGCGCAAAGGAAAAAAAGTTGTTTGTTACTATATATTTGCCGTGACAAGCTTTTGTTGAAAAGCAATGTCAGAAAAAAAGTAAGTTCAATGCCAGCTAATAAGAAGAGCTGAATAATTTTTGCAATACGGAATTTTTTAATCAGTTTCTGCTCTTGCATACCCATTCTCCTTTATGTAAATTTGCCATTATAGGCTGTCTATTCCTATTTTATAGTATGGAGAACAAAAAGAAAAGCAGATTTTTGGTAATTTTTTGAACCTTTTTCCGAATGACAGGAGTCTTTAAAAATAGAAAAGGAGAGAAGACGAAAAATGATAGGATATAGGCTGGTAGTAATAGAAGAAGAACAAACCCCATTGGCTGCAGGAGAGATGCTGAATGGCAATTTTTTCTTCCTCATTACAATTATAGTGATGATAGCCATAATAATAGCAACCATATTGGGAATTTATTATTTCAAATGCATGCAATACAGAAAGCGGCTGTCTGAATTGAAAAAGAATGGCGTTGATATTAAGTTGAGCTGGAATTTAAAAGCACTAAAAGAAGAAGTAACGGAAATAGAATGGAATTTAGTAAATATTTTTTAAAATAATTGAGCCGTTTTTTATTTTGGAAGAGTCTTATAAAGTAAGAGACAAAAAAATGGAAATAGATAAGACAGATATTTCTTAATTAATGATATTATAGGCAGAAGGGATGGTACTTTATTTATGGAAGAAAGAAGACATGTTGGACGCGTTACATTTGATACAAAAAGTGTTATCGTTGTTTGCGATACGCAGGAGAAAATAGCTGCTACAGTCATAAATTCAAGTCCTCTTGGAATGGCAGTTTCCATACCGGAAGATGCACCGGACATTGTGGGAAAGGATATTATCATTGTAGCCGAAACGATGATCATGTATGCCGATGTGGTACGAAAGGAAAAACGAGAAGATGGAAGTATACTGATCGGTATTAGTGCTAAGAAATTTACCGACGATGTATTAGAATATTTGTTCCAAAAAATCGCATTAGAGGAAGAAGAGTCATAAATTTGGAATGATGTAATATTTTCTATAATAAAATAACAAAAGAGCATAGAAACCACACAGAAATGCGAAAGAGGAGAGAGCGAGCATGAGAAAAAATGTTTTAAAGAACAAACAGGTTATCAGAGCAATGGCAATTGGAATTTCAGCAGTAATGGCTACTTCCCCGTTGACTGCAATGGCAGCAGAACCGGATACCCTTCCTGCTTCTGATAGAAATGATGGTACAACTACAGAGCAGCCTACAGCAGTAGAGGAAGCACAGGCAGCAGCATCCAGTGCAGCAAGTGCATCTGAAACAACAGATACAGCAATTGAAGAAGTAAAAGAGATAGCGGCAGAAGTGAAGACGGAGGAAGAAAATGACTTAAATACTGCTATTACAGAAGTAGAAAAAATCGTGACTGGAGAGCAGGATGGTGAAGAAAGTGATACTACTTCTGCAACAGAGGATATCCAGGCAGTAGAAGAAGAATTAAATGATGCAGAACAGGCAGCAGCAGACGCTACAGAAGCATTAGAGGAAGCAAATACTGCAGCAGAAGAAACAGCAGCGATTGCAGCAGGTGTTGTAAGTGCAGAAAATCAGGCAAATGAACAGATCGATGCACAGCTTTCTCAGATGAAAGAAGCAGATACAGTAGAAGAGGCACAGAGTGCTTATGCAGCAGCGCAGCAGACAGCAGCAAATGCACAGCAGGCTTATGACGAAGCAAAAAAAGATTATGATGAGAAAAAAGCATCTTATGAGCAGGCAGTAGCTGATCTTGCAGCAGCACAGAGTGAATACGAAGAAGCGATCAATAATGCAGAAGCTGACGCAGAGGCAGCAGCAGAAAAGCTTGCAGCAGCAGAAGAAGCAGCAGCTGTTTTGAAAGAGGAAGCAAACAAAGCGGCAGAAGAAATGGCTAACAATGCGGCAATCCAGATCGCACAGATGGAAGCAGAAAGAGCTACTGATAACTATGCACAGTGGCGTAAGCTGGATGTGTTGTTTGAAGCTATCATCAAAGAATATTATGTACCGACCCATTTAAATGGTGAAGTGACATCTTATGTGAGAACTTTAGAAGCTAACGATGAGTATAATGTATTTACCGTAACATATAAAACAGAAGACGGCGAAGAGAAAACAGTATATTTGAATTATAAACTTACTTCAAATCATGATGGACTTGTTATTTTTGAAAAGAACTGGGATGAAAATGCCGTTCTTGTTAAAGATGCAGAGGCAGAAAAATATGTTGGCGTGGATGCGGATGGCAATGCGATCTCCTATTCCGCAGCAGAATTAGAACAGGCTGTAGCAGATGGCACGGTTGTGAAATTAGAAGATGGCACATATGTAGCAACAAATGGAGAAGGCACTACAGTATCTGCTGGAGTGAAACTTGGAACAACAACAGATGGAAATACAACAATTGTGACAGAAGCTGTTGATGGAACAGAGGAAGAAAGCTATGCACTGGATCAGGATGGTAATTTAGTTAAGACAGTGACACAGGATGTAACTACGATCACTTACACAAGCAACTCTCTTTCTGGCGAAGGATACGATAGTGAAGAAGCTGCAAAGGCTGCTGCAGAAGAGGCAATTGCTGACGCTGAGGATGCTTTGGCAGAAGGCACAGAAATGACGGATGTAGAGATGAACATAGCAGAAACTACAGAATATACTGGTACTGCTACTTATGTGAGCACATTCACAAAGACCATCGATGTGAACGAAGACAAAACCCTGACTTATAAGAGCGCAAGTGAAGTTGCCAGCGATGTGAAAGAAGATGTAATTGATGATAATACGGATGACTTGTGGAGACAGGGTTATTATGTGCTGAAAAATGAAGGTGAACTGACTGCAGAAAAGACAGAGGACAGAAAGGTCTTGGGAGATGATTATGAAGTTACAGGACAGATAACTTTGACTTATGCAAAATATACAACAGAAAAAGTAAGCTATACAATCTGGGATGATTTCAAGGATCTCTTTACAGGCAATGCAACAAAAGAAAAAATTGAAGCTGCTTTCAAACAGAAGATTGAAGCTGAAGGCGGAATCTTTATTAAATTAGAAGAAATTGACTGGAATGCAAAAACAGCTACTTGCTACTATGTTCCGGGACAGAAAGTAACTACAACTGGTACCTATGCGACGGAAGAAGAAGCTAAGGCTGCTGCAGAGGAAGCAGTAGGAGCAAATGCTTACAATGTAAACGTTTCTACTACAAGTGAAACGACTTATAGCTATACAGCTTCTTACAATGAAAAAACAGAAACAACAGAAGAAGATGTGGTAATGAGCACAACAACATGGGAAGCTGCAGATGCATTAGATTATGTTGCTGCTACAGAAGCAAAATACGAAGGTAAATGGGTCAACGATAATTACCGTGCCGGAAATATTGAGCTGAATGAATATGAGGATGAGGCTTTCCGTAAATACATTGAAGATGCACAGGCTAAAAAAGCAGCCTATGAAGAATTGGCACAAAAAGCTGCTGCAGCAGAAAAAGCAGCGAAAGATGCCGGAGCGGAAGTAGAAGCATTACAGCAAAAAATTGATGAGCTGAAAGATAATATGAATTCTGTTACGGATGCAGCTACCTTGAGTGCATTAAAGATTCAGATGGAAAATGCAGAAGAAAACAGAAAAGAAGCAGAGAAAACTCTGGACGATATTAAAAAGAAACTGGAAGAAGCAGAAGCGGATTATAATGAAGTTGTGAAAAAACTGACTCCAAGTGAAACACCTTCCGGTGGAGCAACAGAAGCAGGCGGAGCAGGAACTACAACTGCAACAGGAAATACTTCGGTTGTCAGAACGGTTACGATTGAAGAGGAAGAAGCACCTCTTGCAGCAACGGTAACGCAGGCAAGGACCGGCAGAACAGGATTATATGGAGCTGCTGAGTCAGAAGGAGAAGAAAATCTCCAGGGCATTGGTTATCATACGATTGAAGAGGAAGAAGCACCACTTGCTTCAACCGTGATCGAAGATGAAGAAACAGCCCTTGCAGCAAAACCAATCGGAGAAGAAAAAATTTCTTGGTGGTGGTTACTTATCATTGCTGTATTAGGTGCAACAGGATACGAAGCATACAAGAAATATCGTAAAAACAAAATGGCTAAAGAAGGAAATATTGAGTCATAGTATGGTAGATCAAAGCTAAACAAGTAAATAAAAATAAGCTGTCACAGTGATTGCTGTGACAGCTTATTTTAATGAAAAATTATTCGATAGTAACTTCCACGTTTTCAACATTGCCATCTCCTGTGAGGAGCAGTATGGCACGGCTTGTTACTCCGGAAATATTAGAAGTACCTTCTAAACACAGTTCCCCGGCTTGGTTGTACAATGCCCACTGAAATTCTTCCGTGTCCACAGGCCATTCAGCTTCAATAGTAAGCATTTCCTGATCGGCAATGCTATCCAGATTGATCTGGTTGCCAGTAACTGGATCAATTACAGAAAAAGTACCAATCTCTACGCCGCACATATTGATGATCTGGATGTCGATGGACAGCGTTTCGATAGTGTCCGCTTTTTCGAGTGTGGTCGTTTCGGCTGTGATACTTTCTTCTTGTGATTGGGTCTCAGTTTGGATAGTGCTATCCGTTTCAATTTGTGAAGTCGTTTCTGTCGTATTTGAACTGCTGTCTGCTTCACTATTGCAGCCTGTTAAAAGACAAAAAGAAAAAAGTGTTCCAAATAATAAAGAATATATATGGGATTTTCTTTTCATAATACGCTCCATTTCGTTTTAATTTTATTTCTTCTATTAATATTAGGATACTAGTATTATATCATAGAGATGCGTTTTGTTCATTATAAAAAGTGGAAAAAACTTTGTATTTACGGAAAAAACCAGTGAAAAATATGTTGACAACGGTTTTGTGAAAACGTATAATAACGAAGTGTGCGAATAAAAGGCACATCATACTTTTTTATTTTATTTCAGGAGGTGAATCAGAATGCCAACATTTAACCAGTTAGTAAGAAAAGGACGTCAGACATCTGTAAAGAAGTCAACAGCACCAGCTCTTCAGAAAGGATACAACTCCCTTCACAAGAAAGCTACTGATACTTCTTCACCACAAAAAAGAGGTGTTTGTACAGCTGTTAAAACAGCTACTCCTAAAAAACCTAACTCAGCTCTTAGAAAAATCGCCAGAGTTCGTCTTTCTAACGGAATCGAAGTAACAAGCTACATTCCGGGTGAAGGTCACAACTTACAGGAACATAGCGTTGTTCTTATCCGTGGTGGTAGAGTAAAAGACTTACCAGGTACAAGATACCACATTATCCGTGGTACTTTGGATACAGCAGGAGTTGCTAACAGAAAACAGGCTCGTTCAAAATACGGCGCTAAGAGACCAAAGGCTGCAAAATAATAAGGTAAGCTTTTGCGACAAACGTAAAACGTTTGTTAGTACCACAAATTAAAACTAATTTAGTGTTGGGATTCTGATAATAATATATATAGAAGCTTCTATAGATATGATACGCAGGTATACCGCACGAACACATTGATGAAATTAGTGCATTGTGAGTACCGAGGATTTATTCACGCAGTGAATTCACTGTCAATTAATAAGGAGGGAAGAACCGTGCCACGTAAAGGACATATTCAAAAAAGAGATGTATTAGCAGATCCTTTATACAACAACAAAGTTGTTACAAAACTTATCAATAACGTTATGTTAGATGGTAAGAAAGGTGTAGCTCAGAAAATTGTATATGGAGCATTTGCTACAGTAGAAGAGAAAGCTGGCAAACCGGCTCTTGACGTTTTCGAAGAGGCTATGAACAATATTATGCCTGTTCTTGAAGTTAAAGCTAGACGTATCGGTGGTGCTACTTATCAGGTACCTATCGAAGTTAGAGCTGACAGACGTCAGGCATTAGGTCTTCGTTGGTTAGTAATGTTTTCTCGTAAGAGAGGCGAAAAGACCATGGAAGAAAGACTTGCAAATGAAATTCTTGATGCTGCAAACAACACAGGTGCTGCAGTTAAGAGAAAAGAAGATATGCACAAAATGGCAGAAGCAAACAAAGCATTTGCTCATTACAGATTCTAATCTGTGTGCCTAGGTCACTAAATAATATAGGAGGACAAAATCTTGGCTGGAAGAGAATATCCATTAGAGAGAACCAGAAATATTGGTATTATGGCTCATATTGATGCTGGTAAAACAACATTAACAGAGCGTATTCTTTATTATACCGGTGTTAACTACAAGATTGGTGATACTCATGAAGGTACTGCTACCATGGACTGGATGGAACAGGAGCAGGAAAGAGGTATCACAATCACATCAGCCGCTACTACATGTCACTGGACATTGCAGGAAAACTGCAAACCAAAGCCAGGAGCATTAGAGCATCGTATCAACATTATTGATACTCCTGGTCACGTTGACTTTACAGTTGAAGTTGAGCGTTCACTCCGTGTACTTGATGGCGCTGTCGGCGTATTTTGTGCAAAGGGTGGTGTAGAACCTCAGTCAGAAAACGTATGGCGTCAGGCTGACACTTATAATGTACCTAGAATGGCATTCATCAACAAGATGGATATCTTAGGTGCAAACTTCTACGGTGCAGTAGAACAGATTAAAACAAGATTAGGTAAAAATGCTATCGTTCTTCAGTTGCCAATCGGTAAAGAAGACGATTTCAAAGGTATCATCGATCTGTTTGAAATGAAAGCTTACATCTATAATGATGATAAGGGTGAAGATGTTTCTATCACAGATATTCCAGACGATATGAAAGATGATGCAGAATTATATCGTGCAGAATTAGTAGAAAAAGTCTGCGAATTAGATGACGATTTAACTATGATGTATCTTGAAGGTGAAGAACCTACTGTAGAGCAGATGAAAGCAGCTCTTAGAAAAGGAACATGTGAATGTACAGCAGTTCCTGTATGCTGCGGTTCCGCTTACAGAAACAAAGGTGTTCAGAAACTTCTTGATGCTGTCTTAGAGTATATGCCTGCTCCTACAGACATTCCTGCTATCAAGGGTGTTGACTTGGAAGGCAATGAAGTAGAAAGACATTCTTCTGATGAAGAACCTTTCTCCGCACTTGCATTTAAGATCATGGCTGACCCATTCGTAGGTAAACTTGCATTCTTCCGTGTATATTCCGGAAGCATCAATTCAGGTTCCTATGTATTAAATGCTACAAAAGATAAAAAAGAACGTGTTGGACGTATCCTTCAGATGCATGCTAACAAACGTCAGGAACTTGATAAAGTTTACTCTGGTGATATTGCAGCAGCAGTTGGATTTAAGTTTACAACAACAGGTGATACAATTTGTGATGAACAGCATCCTGTAATCTTAGAGTCCATGGAATTCCCTGAACCAGTTATCGAGCTTGCTATCGAGCCGAAGACGAAAGCAGGACAGGGCAAGATGGGTGAAGCTTTAGCAAAACTTGCTGAAGAAGATCCTACATTCCGTGCTCATACAGATCAGGAAACAGGACAGACTATCATCGCTGGTATGGGTGAACTTCACCTTGAAATTATCGTAGACAGACTTCTTCGTGAGTTCAAAGTAGAAGCTAACGTTGGTGCACCTCAGGTTGCATACAAAGAAGCTATTACTAAAGCTGTTGACGTAGATAGTAAGTATGCTAAACAGTCCGGTGGTCGTGGTCAGTACGGTCACTGTAAAGTTAAATTCGAGCCTATGGATGCAAACGGTGAAGAATTATTCAAGTTTGAATCTACCGTTGTTGGTGGTGCTATTCCTAAGGAATACATTCCAGCAGTTGGCGAAGGTATCGAAGAAGCAACAAAAGCTGGTATCCTTGGTGGATTCCCAGTTGTTGGTGTTCATGCTACTGTTTATGATGGTTCCTACCATGAAGTCGATTCATCCGAAATGGCATTCCATATTGCTGGTTCCTTAGCATTCAAAGATGCTATGGCTAAAGCAGCTCCAGTACTTCTTGAGCCAATCATGAAGGTTGAAGTTACTATGCCAGAAGAATATATGGGTGATGTTATCGGTGATATCAACTCTCGTCGTGGACGTATTGAAGGTATGGACGACATCGGTGGTGGTAAGATGGTTAAGGCTTTCGTTCCACTTTCTGAGATGTTCGGTTATTCTACAGACTTACGTTCCAGAACACAGGGACGTGGTAACTACTCTATGTTCTTCGAGAAATATGAGCAGGTACCAAAGAATGTTCAGGAGAAAGTTTTAGCAGCAAAGAAAGGCTAATGATATTCAATAGCTGAAAAACTTGAGGCTAAATGCATTCTTTATGAATTAATGCTTGAAAATATTGGCTATCTCTAATATAATTGGAGATAGCCGAGTAACTAAAAATAAAAAATAATTAATGGAAAATAAGGAGGACTTTTCAAAATGGCTAAAGCTAAATTTGAAAGAACTAAACCACATTGTAACATTGGTACTATCGGTCACGTTGACCATGGTAAAACAACATTAACAGCTGCAATCACAAAAGTACTTTCTGAAAGAGTTGCTGGTAACGAAGCTACAGATTTCGAAAATATCGATAAAGCTCCAGAAGAAAGAGAACGTGGTATCACAATTTCTACAGCTCACGTTGAATATGAAACAGAAAAAAGACACTATGCACACGTTGACTGCCCAGGCCATGCTGACTATGTAAAGAACATGATCACAGGTGCTGCTCAGATGGACGGCGCTATCTTAGTAGTAGCTGCTACTGACGGTGTTATGGCTCAGACAAAAGAGCACATCCTTCTTTCTCGTCAGGTAGGTGTACCTTACATCGTAGTATTCATGAACAAATGCGATATGGTAGACGATCCTGAATTACTTGAATTAGTAGAAATGGAAATCACAGAACAGCTTGAAGAATATGAATTCTCAGACTGCCCAATCATCAAAGGTTCTGCTTTAAAAGCTCTTGAAGATCCTAACGGTGAATGGGGTGACAAGATCATGGAATTAATGAGCACAATTGATGAATATATTCCAGATCCTCAGCGTGATACAGATAAACCATTCCTTATGCCAATCGAAGACGTATTCTCTATTACAGGTCGTGGTACTGTTGCAACTGGTAGAGTTGAACGTGGACAGTTACACATGTCTGATGAAGTTGAAATCGTTGGTATCAAAGAAGAAACACAGAAATCTGTTGTAACAGGTATCGAAATGTTCCGTAAATTACTTGATGAAGCAGAAGCTGGTGATAACATCGGTGTTCTTCTTCGTGGTATCCAGAGAACAGACATCGAAAGAGGTCAGGTTCTTGCTAAACCAGGTTCAGTAACATGCCACAAGAAATTTACAGCTCAGGTTTACGTTTTAACAAAAGATGAAGGTGGACGTCATACTCCTTTCTTCAACAACTACAGACCTCAGTTCTACTTCAGAACAACTGACGTAACAGGTGTTTGTGATTTACCAGCTGGTACAGAAATGTGTATGCCTGGTGATAACGTAGAAATGACAATCGAACTCATCCATCCAATCGCTATGGAGCAGGGTCTTACATTCGCTATTCGTGAAGGTGGTAGAACCGTTGGTTCTGGTAGAGTTGCAACTATCATCGAGTAATCTTTGATAGTGGAACCAAATAAAGAGTAAATTATTCCGCAATCCTTGAGAAATCAGGGGTTGCGGTTTCTTTTTGTGTTGAAAAGAATAGCGAATAATAAATAAGAACCACAAGTCAGAATATCATGAAAATTCGTCTGTGGTTCTATTTTGGTTCTAAAATATATAATTGTAAAAAAATACGGAAACAGTGCAGGCACCGTCTCCGCGGAAAAAACCAATGTTTTTTTGTTCGTCTATCTATTATATTCACATTTTGTGAAAAAATGCAAGTATTATTTGCGATATTTGTTGCAGAAATAATTTACAATTTTTGAAGTGAATTTGTAGCTCTCAGTGATGGTATTATTTTTTTCAAAATAATCTTTATGCTCAGGCATTCTTTCGTTAAAGAGCCAAAGCAAATTTTGTATGCCTTTTTGTTTTATTCCAGAACTTTTAATCAGTTTCACATATACAAAAACTAAGATAACTAAGTCGTGAATAACAGGGTTGGACATCCATTTTTCGCGTGTGTTTGCTGAAATCCCCTTAATTTTCGATAGTTCAAAAAGAATATCTTTAGTTTTATGTATTGTAACATGATAAGGAGCCTTTAAACTGTTAAGCAAGCAATTGTTGTGTGCGGCAGCATTGCGTAAGAATTTTACTGACCATAAATAACTACTAAAATCACTTTCTTTAGAGGGATATGTAGAATAGTACAACTGGTATAAATCTATAAACTCACCAAAAGACATGACTTCAACGAGTTCCCATAAAGCGTAATCGTCACCAGTGTCCTTTCTTTTTTGAATCAAATCGCTAGCGGCAGATTTTCCGATTTTGTCATATAGCAATTTTAGACGAGTATAATCTGCGTCTAAATATTTTTTTACGAGTTCATATCCGTCCTCTGCCTCATTTTTGCTCAAATCATGTAAGAGTTGTGTTTTAAGAGCGTGTTCAATGTCTAACGCCATAGAAAGGATAGTTTTACGCAAATGCATATCTATAGTGGATAATTCTTGTAGATAAGCAAAATCCAGATTGATATACTTTCCCTTATTTGCTGTGGCAAGATACTTATCATAATTCTTTCCATATGATTTTAGCTTGAAGTAGTAATTTTTATACTTTAAAAAGTCGCTTACACTTTTCTCATCATTATAATTGAAAGTAATTCCTTTTTTGTTCATATCCTGAATCTGCTCAGGTATCGTTAATTTTTTCTTGAGCATATATATTACCTGCCTTTAATGAACTATTAGCGCTTTGATTATTATGAATAAGTCATAAGGTAGATGAATTAGATATAATCATCAATCGGCACATTAAACAGCTTCAACGTATCTTCCAGCCAAACTTGATACTCATCTTCATCCATCAACCCGGATGCCAGTTCTTCATTGACTTTATTCCAATCCGGAATAAAAGTGGCAATCTGGGCATTTTTAATATCCAACGATAAATGAGCCATGAGTTGGTTATCCTGTTGAGAGTAGGTAGTATTTCCCTTAATAGAAAGACCTCTTCTATCCAAATCTATCAGTATAGAAAGTAAATCTGCAAATGTTCTTACAGTTGCTGTTTTTGGAGCAGCAACCTTTAATTCTAACAAGTTTTCCATAGTAATATTTAAAACATCACAGAATTTAACAATAATCTCTGCCGGAGGTTCGCTGTATCCGTTTTCATAATTGGAGTATGAGGAATTGGATAAAGCGAGCTTAATTGCCATGTCACGTTGGCTGATACCGGCGTTGGTACGTGCTGTTTTCATCTTTTTCCCTACTTCTAAATATTCACTAAGTCGCATAATGAAATCCTCCTTTTTTACTACTTTAGCACATGGAAATACAAAAATCAATGTAATAACTACAAGAAATCAAATAAATTATATTGACAAACAAGAAAATGTGTAATAAAGTGTGATTACAAGAAATCTTGTAACAATACAGGAAATAAAAATCTAACGCGAGAGGAGGAATAGCGAATGCAGAAAAACTATATGATGAATGCCAATGATGTGGCAGATGAGCTTGGCGTTTCTAAAGGATATGCATATAAACTGATTAGACAGTTAAATGAGGAATTAGAGACATCAGGATACTTAACTGTATCAGGGAAAATTCCAAGAGCATTTTGGGAAAAGAAGTTCTATGGATACCAGAACACTGTACAGACAGCATAAGAAGGGAGATGAGAAGAATGCCGGCGTACAAAGATGAGCGAAGAGGTACTTGGTACTGCCAGTTCTATTATGAGGACTGGCAGGGTGTCAAAAAGAAGAAACAGAAAAGAGGATTTAAAACAAAGAAAGAAGCTTAATTCATTATTACAGTAATTTTAAGGCTCCCGAGAGTTTTTTCGGGAGTCTTTTTTGTATAGCAAGTTTTTTGATAGAGAGCATTAGAATGGTAAAAAATGGGGGTGTGACGGTTGTTAAGACTTTGTATTTTATGGTGTAAGCGAAGGCGGGAAGTGATATAATGAAGAAAGACAAATCGAAATTGATCTTGTTACACGGACAAAATCAGCAATGAAAGATGACAAATATAAAAGGTAAGCTGCAAAAGCAGAAAACTATTTTTAATTAAAATAAATCTCACAGAATCTTATCAATAAATGGAGGTATATTATGTTAGAAGTTGGAGTAAAAGCACCGGATTTTTCTTTGCCGGATCAGGATGGGAACATGCATAGTTTATCAGATTATGCAGGTAAGAAAGTAATCTTATATTTTTATCCAAAGGACAATACACCTGGCTGTACAAAGCAGGCATGTGGGTTTAGTGAATTATATCCACAGTTTTCAGAGAAAGATGCTGTTATACTTGGAGTAAGCAAGGATTCGGTAGCTTCTCACAAAAAATTTCAAGAAAAATTCAATTTGTCATTTACATTACTGTCTGATACAGAGCTTACAGCTATTCAGGCATATGATGTGTGGCAGGAGAAGAAAAATTATGGAAAAGTATCTATGGGAGTAGTGAGAACTACTTATTTGATAGATGAAAAGGGATATATCGAAAAGGTGTTCAAAAAAGTGAAAGCAGCGGAAAATCCTGCACAGATGCTTGAGGAATTATCATGAGAATCCTTATTTCACCAGCTAAGAAAATGAAAGTGGATGAAGATTCATTGGATTTTATCTCCTTGCCTGTTTTTTTAAAAGAGAGCAATGAAATAAAAGAATGGTTGCAGTCACTTCATTTTGCAGAAGCGAAAAAAATTTGGGGATGTAATGACAGCATAGCCGGATTGAATTTTGACAGAGTGCAGAATATGAATCTGACGGAAAGATTAACACCAGCCATTTTATCTTATGAAGGAATCCAGTATCAATATATGGCGCCGACAGTATTTGAAGAAAAGATGCTCTCTTATGTTCAGCAGAATCTAAGAATCTTATCAGGCTTTTATGGAGTATTAAAACCAATGGATGGTGTCACGCCTTATAGACTTGAAATGCAAGCGAAGACGAATATTGACGGAAAAGTAGGACTATATGAGTTCTGGGGAAGTAAATTGTATGATGAGGTAGTAGAGGAATCGCATATAATGATTAATCTTGCATCGAAAGAGTATTCTAAATGTATCGAAAAATATTTGCAGCCGCATGACCAATATATAACTTGTATTTTTGGAGAATTGTCGGATGGAAAAGTAATACAAAAAGGAACTTATGCGAAGATGGCACGTGGTGAAATGGTGCGTTTTATGGCAGAGGAAAATGTGACAGAGCCAGAGGAAATGAAAAGTTTTAATCGCTTAGGTTATTCCTATGTAAAAGAGCTGTCAAAGGAAACGGAGTACGTGTTTATTAAAGAAAAGTAGCATTTTATTTGAAAGGATTATATATCTATGAAGGAAAAAACTCATGCTAAATTACGCTGGGCGGTCTTGGGAACGGGTGTCATTGCAAATGAAATGGCAGCGTCATTACAAAAAATGGGAAGAACATTCTATGCGGTAGGGAATCGGACGCATTCCAAAGCACTGGAATTTGCAAAAAAATATAATGTGGAAAAGGTATATGACAGCCTGGAGGAAATGTTTACAGATCCGGATGTGGATGCAATTTATATTACGACGCCACACAATACGCATTATTTGTTCATGAAGAAAGCCTTAGAGAATGGAAAGCATGTTTTTGTAGAAAAATCTATTACTTTGAACAGTTATGAGTTGAATGAAATGATCGCACTTGCAAAAGAAAAGCACCTTGTAGTTGCGGAAGCTATGACTATTTGGCATATGCCACTTATCAAAGAGCTTTGGGAAATTGTGAAAAGTGGGAAAATTGGAAAAGTGCAGATGATCACTGTGAATTTTGGAAGTTTCAAAGAGTATGATATGTCAAACCGCTTTTTTAATTTGGAGCTTGCCGGAGGTGCTTTGCTTGATATAGGAGTGTATGCTTTAAGTATGGTGCGCGGTTTTATGGAGGAAAAGCCAAACCAGATTGTAAGTCAAATGAAACCTTCTCCGACCGGTTCGGATGAACAAGCTACGATTCTTCTTTCTAATGCATGCGGACAGATGGCAACGGTAGCCATCACTATGCATTCCAAACAGCCAAAACGGACTATGATCAGCTGTGAAAAGGCGTATATAGAAATCATGGATTATCCGCGTGGAGAAAGAGCCATCATAGTGGATGCCGTGACAGGTGAACGGGAAGAAATTGCATGCGGACAGACAAAAAATGCGCTGGTATACGAAATGGAAGATATGGAAGCAGCAATTTTAGAAGGAAAGACAGAAAAGATGCAGCTAGAATTTACAAAGGATGTTATGGATATTATGACAAGTTTGCGAAAGGATTGGGGATTGCGGTATCCGGGGGAAAATCGTTCTGTTTCCTTCACCGAATAAAGAAATCTTCATATCAAATTCATATCGTTATGTTATACTGTAGTCACTTAAATTGTGTGTAAATGAAAGGCACGGATTAAGTGACTTTTTTGTTGGAGGTTTCTTATGAGTGAAAAAGTATATAAAGTTTTATTTTTGGAAGATGAACCGACTATAAGGGAAGTATTAACGGAATATATGCTGATGTCCGGCTATGAAGTAACTGGAGCAGAGCGTGGCGATACGGCAATTGAGCTTTTGAAGGAGCAGATGTTTGATATCGCTGTTCTTGATATTATGGTGCCGGGAGTAGATGGTTTTGAAGTGCTGAAATACATACAGGCAAATTGTGCACAGACGGCAGCGATCATGCTGACGGCATTGGAAGATGAGCAGACACAGGTAAAAGCCTTTAATTTATATGCAGATGATTATGTGATCAAGCCGGTTTCGCCGATCATTTTATTAAAACGCATGGAAACCATTTTGCGCCGTACAAGCAAATTGGTGAGCGATGGAGAGAAAGAGGAAACGGAATCGGGTCTGTGCTTAAAGGAAGAAGCGTATTGTGCTTTTTATGAAGGAAAGCAGCTGCCGCTTACTTTGAGTGAATATCTGCTGTTGCAAAAGCTCTATAAAGAACCGAACCGGGTATTTACAAGAGAACAATTGATCTTGAGTATTTTTAATGAGGATTATATTGGAAACGACAGGATTATAGATGCACATGTAAAAAATCTCCGTAAAAAACTTCCGATAGCCTGCATCAAAACGGTGATCGGAGTAGGATATCAATTTGATAAGGAGGCGTTAGAACGGTGAAATTAGGACGGAAAAATCTTTTATACAGTATACTTTTAGCTGGAATCATGATGCTGTTTTTGATCGGATATTTTATCTATATGCTACCGTCTCTGTATGTGAATTATTTGATGGAGCAAAATTTAAGAAGTATTAGGGAACAACATAATTCCTATATGGAAAATGGAACTTATGAAGGGGTGTCAGTAAGAAGTCCTTCGGCATGCTTTTCCGTGGAAATACCAAAACAGGGAGAGAGCATTTTTATTACCGGCAAGTCATTTTCAGCAGAAATAACAGCGAAGGATGAAACATTAAAGCAGTTGTTTGAAAGTGGAAAAGAACTGATACGAAGTTATGAATCCACTGAAAAAGATGTAGAGGGAAAAAATAAGGAGCTTAAAAACATAGAGCAGGAAATGGGAGCTTGGATGGAGGACATGATGAGTCTTCTGAAAGAGAAAGCGGATTTACCGGTTGCTATAGATATTTTGTATTTGCAGGATGCGGGCAGCGAATACAAAAATGAAAACATGAAAGTACATGTATTTTCTGACACTATGCTGGTAATAGAGGCAAGTGCAGAAGATTCCGTGAACCAGTATACAAATTATGTGGCAGTAGAAAGCACAGAAGACAGTTTTGTGATTTCCATGCTGCCTGTTATGACACCGGATATGAATGAAATCCGTCCAGTCGTTTTTAGCAGTTTACCGATGTTGGGGGCAGTTATTATACTGCTTGTACTTTTATTTTCACAAGTGTATTCCAAAGGAATCGTTTCCCCTATTGTACAGTTGGTGCATCACACAGAACATATGAAAGATGCAGATGACTTTGATGTAGCACCGCTTTCCGCTTCGAGGCATTGGAAAAGAAGAGAAGACGAGGTCGGCGAGCTTAGCCGTACGATGGATGAACTGTATGAACAGATCAAAGAAAGCTATCAGATACTGGAAGAGAAAAATGAAGCCCTGGAAGAAGAAAATAAAAGACAGGAAGTCTTTCTGCGTGCGTCCTCTCATCAGTTGAAAACTCCGATTTCTGCCGCACTTTTATTAGTGGATGGGATGATAAATGAAATTGGAAAATACAAAGAGCGGGATGTTTATTTGCCAAAGGTAAAGGAGCAGCTTCTTTCTATGAGAAAGATGGTGGAAGATATTTTGTATTTGAACCATTGCAGTGAGCATATCCGTATGGAGCAAATAGAAGTTAGAAAGCTGTTAGAGAAAAAACTTTGTTCTTATCAGGTAGCGATTGTGGATAAGAGGCTTTTGGTAGAGATAAATGGACTTTCTGCTATGCAGATTCATACCGATGAGATGATGATTTCGCAGATCATAGATAATATATTATCCAATGCTGTGAAATATACACCTGTTGGAGAAAAGATAGAAATTTTAGTCAAAGACAAGGAAATACAAATTAGAAATAATGGTGTGAAGATCAAGGAGGACATTTTACCGCATGTTTTTGATCCGTTTGTCAGTGGTGATCAGGGAACCGGAAATCATGGACTCGGCTTATACATTGCTTCCTATTATGCAAAGAAGATAGGGGTGGAAATTTTTGTATGTAATGGGGAAAACAGCGTGGTAACAAAGATAGGTTTTCAAGAAAATGAAGTGATAACATCATAAAATCTGTATAGAACTTTCACGCAGTCTTCATAAGAAATTCATATGGGTTTGTTATGCTCATTACAGTTAAAAAATAACAAATAAGGGAGAGAAATTATGCTGTTATCAATTCAAAATTTGACTGTGCGTTACGGGCAGGATGTTGCGCTTTCCATTCAACAGCCTATCGCGATCGAAACGGGAGACAGAGTAGGTGTGATCGGTTCTAATGGTGCCGGAAAATCAACGCTGATCAAAAGTATTTTGGGACTTGTCAATTATCAGGGAACAATCCGGACACAGCTTACGCCGGAGCAGATTGCTGCACATATGCAATTTAATGAGTATACCGATGCTATGCCTGTCAAATATGTGATGGAGGCAATACTAAATACAAAGATTTCTAAAAATCAAAAGTTGCAGGAGCTGATTCAATACTTTGAGTTTGAAGATTGTCTGCGGAAAAAATACACCAAATTGTCAGGAGGACAGAAGCAGAGATTTACGATCATTATGGTAATGATGCAGGAAGCACCGCTTACTTTTTATGATGAGGTGACTTCAGGACTGGATTTTGAAACAAGACAGAAGCTGGTAGAAAAGCTGGTGAACTGGTACAAAGAAAAAGAGTCCAGCCTGTGTATTGTTTCTCATTATTATGAGGAATTGGAGCAGCTTGCTAATAAACTGTTGATTTTGGATAAGGGAAGAGTCATCGACTATGGGGAAAAAGGAGAATTGTTCACCAAATACTGTGGCAGGGCAGTGCTGATCATTGATCGTACGAAAGAAAATGAAAAGTTAGTGCAAAATTATAAGAAACTTGCATCACCGGCTCATTTGATCGCACTTTCCTGTGAGTCTGAAGAGCAGGAAAAGGAAATTACGAACTTGTTTTTAAAACATAATATGAATTATAAGAGAAGCAACAGTGATATTGAGATCATGTATATTAATGCAAAAGAAAGCTATGAAAAAACGGAGGGAAAATCCTATGCAAAATAAGAAAAGAAAACTCATATCTTTACAAATGATACAGTTTGAACTTCGGAAAACAATAGGAAATCCTTATGTGCACATTTTTGGTGTTGGTTTTCCAATCTTGCTTGTAAATATAATAGCCCATTCTATCGCAACGGAAATTACAGATGAGGCGATGCTTTCTATGATAATCACAACGCTCTTTTTAGGAATAGGAACGATTATTCCATTAGCGACTGTACTGATGGGATATGGGGTATCCAGAGCACAGGAACTGGAAAAGGGGATTCCACAGAGAATGGAATTATTTGGAATAAAGACCAGAACCGCTTTGTGTAATAGAGTTGTTGCAGAAGGAATCTTTATGATATTTGCATTTTGTATCTATTTTGGCGTTGGCTATTTGTGTCTGGATCTGGAAGTGCCGGTGGTATCGGGAGTATTACTTTATATTGTGTGCATTTTGGCATTGAGCGGAATTGTATTTTGTTTAGCTTATGCGATTGCTACTATATTTAAAAAATTTGGTGTTACTTACTGTATTACGATGCTAATCTACTTTGCAATCATGATTTTTAGTGGTATGATGGGAATATCTTATGACAGTATGTCGGGCGGTATGCAGGCAGTTGCAAAGCTCCTTCCTACGACTTATATTAACAACGACTTTTACACGGTATGGGTAGGGGAAAGCTATAATTTTGTACCTATGGTACAGTCTTATCTGTTTTTTGCAGCAGTAGCTGGAATTATGCTATTTATTGCTATAAAACGTACCGCAAGAAAACTGCATTAATAATAAAGAAACAATTGGGGGAATACCAATGGAACGATTAGGGAAATATACAGTTCGTATTGTGAATGCGTTTTTTATTTTTTGTGTTGCAAATATCTATCCTTTAGCTGCATTAAAGTGGCATATTTGGATTTGGGGATTGTTCTTAGCAGCGTTTTTATTTCTCAATATAAGACCTGCGCTTTATACTGGGAAAATCAGGATCAAGAGATTAAAGACCTGTCAGAACGGCTGTGAACTTTTAGGGTTGTTTTTGGCAACTACAGTGCTTTCCATCCTGTTCCAACTGTTAGGTATCTTTGGACAGTTGGATTATGTGGGAGAGGCTGCATTGTTTGCCGAATTAAATGGATGGGCGGATTGGCTCATAAATATTTTACTTGTTATTGTGGTCGAGGCAATTGTATTTTGGAATGGTATTATTCGTGTTTATACAACTTCGGCTCAGCTTGGAATTAAATGGAGGGTTATTGGAATCATCTGCGGATGGATTCCGATAGCCCATTTGGTGGCTTTACATAAAATTATGAATGTAGCTTCTGCTGAGGTAAAGGCGGAAGATGAAAAAGCATTGCTGGATGAAACACGTAGGGAAGAACAGATTTGTGCCACAAAATATCCGATCCTTATGGTACATGGTGTCTTCTTTCGTGATTTTCGCTATTTCAATTACTGGGGTAGAATTCCGGAAGCACTGCAGAAAAATGGAGCAATTGTTTATTATGGAAATCATCAGTCTGCGTCATCGGTGGCAGATTCCGGGCAGGAACTGTTTGATAGAATCAAGGAAATTGTAAGAGAAACTGGCTGCGAAAAGGTAAATATCATTGCCCATTCCAAAGGTGGACTGGATTGCCGTTATGCCCTTTCCAAGCTGGGAGCTGCTCCTTTTGTGGCATCGCTTACTACGATCAATACTCCGCACAGAGGATGTGAATTTGCGGATTATCTGTTATCCAAAATACCACAGGGACAGCAGGAAGCGGTGGCAAAGACATACAATGCAGCCTTGAAAAAAATGGGAGATCATAATCCTGACTTTTTGTCAGCTGTCTATGATCTAACGGCAGATTCCTGTAGAAAATTAAATGAAAGCACACCGGATGTAGCGGGTGTGTATTATCAAAGTGTGGGTTCCTGTATGCGCGTGGCACGAGGAGGCAGATTCCCACTCAATATGACACATGCACTCGTGCAATATTTTGATGGGGAAAATGACGGTCTGGTAGGAAAGGAATCTTTTCCATGGGGAGCTAATTTCCGCTATCTTACTATAAAAGGCAATCGAGGCATTTCGCATGGAGACATGATCGATCTGAACCGTGAGAACTTTCCGGAATTTGATGTGCGTGAATTTTATGTACAGCTTGTGAAGGAGTTGAAAGAGCGAGGATTTTAAAGGGGATGAATTTGGGCTACATAGATGAACAAAAGAGTTGAATAATTTTCGCTTATTTTCTTGAAAAGTTGTACAAAAAGAACAAAAAACAGCAATAATTACGTGGAAAATTAGAAAAAATAATGTAAAAATATGTAGATTGTGGTATTATATTGTTATGAGTGGTTGAACGACCAGAACAGATGAAAATCTGCAAATAAAATTGTACAAAGAAAGGAAGATAAACGTGAAAAAGAGAATACTTGCATTAATGCTGATCATGACGGTACTTTGTATGAGTTTAGCTGGATGTGGCAGTACAGCACAGACCGGGACCACAGAAGCAGAGACAAATGCGCAGTCGAAAAGTGAAAGCGGACAAACAGAGGATGGAGTTGTCAGATTGACTGTATGGGCAGAAGAAGAGGATTGGGATACGTTGAATAAGATGATTGCCAGCTTCGAAGAAGAGTATGCAGGGGAAGCGGAATTTGAAATTACCCTTGTACAACAGTCTGGTGCGGAGGTAAAAGACATACTTTTAAGTGATGTTTATAATGGAGCAGATGTTTTCTCCTTTGCGGATGACAATCTGAACTCTTTAGTAGCAGGAGGTGCATTGGCACCAGTACCGAATGCAGATGAGGTACGGGCAGCTAATATAGAAGAAGCAACGAACGCAGCATCTATCAACGGCACCTTGTATGCATATCCGATGACCGCGGATAATGGTTATTTCATGTATTATGACAAACGCTACTTCACAGAAGAAGATGTTCAGACATTAGATGGCATGTTGGCAGTAGCGGAAGCAAATGAAAAGAAAATTACAATGGACTGGACTTCCGGCTGGTATTTATATGCATTCTTTGGTAATACCGGTTTGGATTTTGGTATTAATGACGATGGTGTCACAAACCATTGTAACTGGAATACAACAGAGGGTTCTGTGAAAGGAACGGATATTGCACAGGCAATGCTTGATATAGCTGCAAGTCCTGGATTTGAAAATGCTGGAGATGACAGACTGTTATCCGGTGCACAGGATGGTAGTGTCATTGCAGGTGTCAGTGGTGTTTGGAATGAGGTAGCGATCAGAGAAGCGTGGGGTGACAATTACGGTGCAGTGAAGCTTCCTACTTATACATGTGCTGGAGAGCAGATTCAGATGGCTTCCTTTACTGGTTATAAAATGATGGGTGTTAATTATTACTCTGAAAATAAAGAGTGGGCATTAAAACTTGCAGACTGGCTTACAAATGAAGAAAATCAGACTCTTCGTTTTACAGAAAGAAGTCAGGGACCTTCTAATATTAATGCAGCAGCGTCAGATGAAGTAACTAAAGTACCAGCAATTCAGGCAGTTATTGCACAGTCAGAATTTGGTGTCCTTCAAAGAGTTGGTAACAGCTATTGGGCAGCAATGACAGAATTTGGAGAAATGATGGCAGCAGGTAATCCGTCAGGAATGGATTTACAGGAGATTATGGATTCACTGGTAGCGGATATTACGGCATCTTCGGTACAGTAATGGATAACAGGAGGACGCACAGATGAAAAAGAAGAAAGGTTATTTGAGCATTAAGATCATTATTTTAGTGCCAGTATTTATTTTAGGATTTGTATCCATTATTTCAAATATTACAGCAATTTCTAACATTCGAAATGTAAATGCAAATGCTTCGGAAATTGCAGATGAATATATGGTAAGCATTTCGAAACTTGGTTCTATACAGGAGCAGACACAGGGAATCCACAGACTTGCTTTATCGCATATTATCGCGACTGACTTGGATACTATGATTTCGTTGGTAGAAATCATACGAGCAGAGCAGGATGAGTTGGATGCATTATTAGCGGATTATGAGCAGTATTTGATGGAAGAAGATCGTGCGACATATGAACAGTTGCTTGATAATTATGAAAATTTCAAATATCAGATCGGTAATCTGATGGCATTCAGTGGAAGTGGAGATAATGAAGCTGCTTATGCATGTGCAAATGGAGATCTTGCAACTTATGGTACAGCAATGCAGGCAAACATTGATACCATGATCGCTTCAGCAAACACAGCAGCTGGAGAAGTAAGAGATCAGCTTTCAGCAGTGTATAAAAGTTCTCTTTTAGGAAATACGATTACCATTGGAGTCAGTGTTTTAGCATTGGCATTCGCATTGTTCAGCGTAATGTATAAAGTTATTCGTCCACTTACAAAGACAAAACGTGAAATTACAGATATTATTAAGGACATTGATAATAGAGAAGGCGATCTGACGAAGAGAGTATCTATTCTTTCTAATGATGAAATTGCAGCTTTGGGAAATGGTATCAACCTGTTCATGGGTAAATTACAGGATATCTTCAAGATGATCACAGCAAATTCTAAGAAGATGGAAGAAGTTGTAAACGAAGTTTTGGAAAGTGTGACAACATCGAATGGTAGTGTATCGGATCTTTCTGCTTTGACCGAAGAACTTGCAGCAACTATGCAGGAAATGTCCGCAAATGCTTCTTTGATCAATGCAAATGCAGAATCTGTAAAAGATGAAGTAAATGCAATTGCAGAAAGAACAAATGAGATCAACGAATATACAAAAGAAATGAAGGAACACGCAGATGGTATGGAAAATACAGCACGTTCCAACATGGAATCTACCAGTGTGAAGGTTAGTGAAATTCTTACAGTACTGAATAGAGCAATCGAAGATAGTGACAGCGTAAGTCAGGTTAACACATTAACAAACGATATTTTAAATATTGCAAGTCAGACGAACTTACTTGCACTCAATGCTTCTATTGAGGCAGCAAGAGCAGGAGAAGCCGGAAAAGGTTTTGCAGTAGTTGCAACAGAAATCAGCCAGCTTGCTTCTGCGAGCCAGGCAGCTGCTAACCGTATTCAGCAGATCAACAGTGTAGTAACAGCAGCAGTACATAACCTTGCCGATAATGCAACCGGTCTTGTAAATTATATGAATGATTCCATTTTACCGGAATTTGAATCCTTCGTAGAATCCGGAAGTGAATATAAGAAAAATGCTACTTATATTGAAAACGTTATGGATGAATTTAAGGAAAAAACAGACAGCTTACAAAAAGCAATGCAGGAAATCGCAGGTTCTATCAACACAATTGCAAATGCAATTGAAGAAGGCGTAAATGGTGTAAGTAGTGCAGCAGACAGTACACAGGTACTTGTTGGTGATATGGAAAATATTACACAACATATGGATGATAACCAGTCCATCGCTGCAGCCCTGAAACGTGAAACAGAAGTATTTAAGAAATTATAGGAAAAGAGAATACTTAGATTTAGAAAGTGCCACTGTAAAAGCAGTGGCATTTTTTTAAGAAAAAAATAAGAAAGGAATGAAAAAAAGCAGTTGAAGTGATTCCTCAACAATGCTACAGTTAAATGCGGACAGTTTTTATCAAAACTTTTAGCGACAGATAAATATCTATAAAAGGAAAACGGAGGAGTACTATGTTATTTTGTAGTATGGAATTTATATTCATTTTTCTTCCGATCGTGCTGATTATTTATTATATGGCTCCGGCAAAATACCGGAATATCATTTTGTTTTTAGCAAGTCTTGTATTTTATATATATGGTGAACGGCAGTATGTGTACATATTACTCATAGGTTTGGTAGTAAACTATGTAACGGCATTGGGAATAGAAAAACTTCGGAATAAACGAAAGAGAAAGTGGCTTTTGGCGGGAACACTTTTGTTTGATTTTTCAATATTATTTGTTTTTAAATATTTAGGATTTGCTATTCAAAATATGAACAGGCTGTTGCAGGAAGGAAATGCAGCATGGAGCATAAGGGCGGTTGAATTGTTACTTCCTCTTGGAATCAGTTTTTATACATTCCAGCTGGCGTCTTATGTCATAGATGTATATTGGGAAAAGGTAAGCGCTGAGAAAAATTTTATTCGTTTTGGAACGTATTTGTGCATGTTTCCACAGCTGATAGCCGGTCCAATCGTAAAATATTCGGATATGTCAACACAACTGAAACAGCGTGAATATCGGTTGGAGGATATGGAAGAAGGGGCGAAGCTTTTTACTCTCGGTCTTGCTTCCAAAATGTTGCTTGCAAATGAAATGGGGGCTTTTTGGAATAAGGTTCAGGTCATTGGATTTGAAAGCATTTCTACACCAATGGCATGGCTTGGAGCTATTTCTTATACGTTTCAAATATATTTTGATTTTAATGGATATTCTCTTATGGCAATGGGATTGTGCCGAATGCTTGGATTTACGATAAAGCCCAATTTTGATAAACCATATCTTTCTAAATCCTTGACAGAGTTCTGGAGAAGATGGCATATTTCACTTGGAACTTGGTTCAAGGAATACATATATATTCCGCTCGGTGGAAACCGGGGAGGAAAAGGAAAATGGGTGAGAAATCTGTTTTTTGTGTGGCTGTTGACCGGAATATGGCACGGCGCAGATTGGAATTTTTTATTATGGGGCTGTTTTTTGTTTCTTGTTTTATTGTTGGAGAAAACCATTTATTTAAAGCCTTTGGAAAAGAGCAAAGTCTTAGCAAGGATTTATATGGCAATCTTGATTCCGGTCAGTTGGATGATATTTGCTATTACGGATCTTAGAGAGCTTGGTATATATTTGGGAAGAATGTTCGGAATCGGAGAGGTTACTTTATCCGGAAACATTTTGAATACAGAAATTATTACAGCATTCAAATCATGTGGTATACAGTGGATATTGTGCATTCTTTTTATTTTGCCTTTCCCGGCGAAGTGGTATGAGAAGCATAAAAACAGCAAAATTTGTATTATTGTGTTGCTCTGCCTTTTTTGGGCATCCGTTTATCAGATCATGTATACGAAATTAAATCCGTTTCTGTATTTTAGATTTTAGACAGAAGGGAAATCATAAGGAAAGGATGGAAGTTGGAATATGAGGAATGCGAAAAATAAATGTCCCTATTTTTTATCACTGGTGCTGACCTCCATTCTTTTTGTATGCATTTATTTTATAAGAGAAAACGTAATTGAGACATTTCCAAAGGAAGAGACTGCCGTGATCCTCGACAATGAGGTTTTAGAAAGCGTTAGTGGAAATGAGGTATCGGGCAATACCATTTCTGGAAATGACACGGAGGTGTCTGCAGCGGGAAATATGGTGCTGGATTCGGAGGAAGCGATTCAGGAATATCTTTCAGATACATTGTTCATTGGAGATTCCAGAACGGTGTCGCTCAAAGAATATGCCGGATGGGATAGTGCAACATTTTTTGTGAAAAGTGGTTTGACGATCTGGGATGTTCTGGATGAAAAAGTTGCCGAATATGATGGTGAGAATATATCCGTAGAAGATGCCCTGCAAAAATATAAATTTGGAAAAATATATATTATGCTGGGGATTAATGAATTGGGACGGGGAACACCCGAAACCTTTGCGGAGCAGTATAGAGCAGTAGTGGAACGTATCAAACAGTTGCAGCCGGATGCCATTATCATAGTAGAAGCAATCATGCATGTAACAGTGGAAAAGGATGCGGAACAGACTTATATCAACAATGTGGAAATTAATGCGCGTAATGAAAAGATCAAAGAGATGGCAGAGCAGCTTGGAGTCTACTGGCTGGATGTTAATCCGGTGACGGATGATGGAGAAAGTGGCTGTCTTGTGAGCGAATATTCTTTTGATGGCGTTCATCTCAAGGTGAAGTATTTGGATATATGGAAAGAATTTATATTAGGACATCCATTTTAGATAGAGAACAAAAAAACGAGCCTCAATATGAGGTTCGTTTTTTATTAGGAAAATGCGCGAGTTTATGGCTGGCGATTTTTCATTAAGTCTAAATAAAAGTTAGTAGTAGTTGCATTGTAGTAAGGCATGATCCAAAGAAAAGCGATACCACAGGAAAGAATACCCAAAAGATATAACGGAAGGAAGCTGATTGAAATGTAAAATAACCTTCCTTTATGTCCCTTCATGATCGTTTTACTTAAGGATAAAATCTGCTTTACAGAATAATCAGGGAAATCTAACAGTAAATAAAATATCTGTGAGAAGACCAGTGAAAAATAGGTGTTGATAATCGTGCCAATCATATAAAAGAGGCAAATTAGAAAAACCCAGCCAATACGCATCGTATAATTTCCAATGTAGATAAAAATAGTGCATGGCATCATACTGACTGTGGAAATTGTAGTTAATACAAGCTGTAATAAAAGTGCTTTGTCAGGATGCTGCTTAAAACCATAAAAAACGTCAGATGCCTTGCAAAAGCGTCCGCAGCTGATATTCAAAAAGATATATGCCTGCCCTGCTGAAAGAATACCGTAAAACAGGTGGACAATAAAGTTGATAGGTATACTTAATATCATACCAAAGTTTGTCGTAGTGTCTGTGAAAAGAGCCGATACTCCGTAGAGTAGCAAAGCAATCAGTGACGATAAAACAAAAGCACCGATAGCAGTAGGGTATTTGCCGGCTAATTGCCCCCTGGCAAGAGCTTTTAGCTGAGCAGATGATTTATATGTATTCATTTTTTTCCTCATTTCTTTTTTGTTATAGACAATTTTTTAGTCAAACCAAAATTCTTCTCCGGTAATCTCTTCATACATATCGGAAAAAGAATCTCCATACATTTGTTCATAAACACTGTCAAAATAGTTAAATGCGTCTTCGTTCGTAAATAATATGTAGTAAACACTGCCTACAATCCATATATTCATCACAAGTCCAACAATGGCGCAGACGATACCAGTCTTTGCTTTTCCACTCATCTTGTCTTTATATCCCTTAGACAGCAGTGCTAAAACAATACTTATGCCACCAAAAATAAAAGGAGGATATACGGTTGACATTATAGCGGAAAGAACCGCTAAGATACCTAAGATCATGGCGGCAGTTGCCAGTGCATCTGTTGGAGATTTTTCTACAGGCACATAATATGGATTGGGCTGCTGACCGGGGAATGGATTGCCATAAGGATTTCCATTCTGATTGTTGTTTTGATTACTATTTTGGCTTTGTTGATTCGTATTATTGAAATCCATTTTTACTCCCATCTGCCTGAAAATACAAGCGATAAAATCTAGAATGATTTTAGCACTTTTGAGAATAGAATACAAATCTTTCTTGAAATGAAAGGGGAATATAAACTATAATAAAGGTTGATTACATGTATGAAAAGGAAATGGAGCAAAGACTAAAAACATGGACATTATTTTAAAACTGAAAGAAGAATTAAACGTGGAAAGATGGCAGGTGGAAGCTGCTGTAAAATTAATTGATGAAGGAAACACCATTCCCTTTATTTCCAGATATCGTAAAGAAGCAACAGGTGCTTTGAACGATGAGGTACTTCGTAATTTATTTGAAAGACTTACTTATCTTCGAAATTTGGAAGAAAAAAAGGAACAGGTACTTGGAAGTATAGAAGAACAGGGGAAATTAACAGAAGAGCTAAAGACAAAAATTCTTGCGGCAGAAACACTTGTCGTTGTAGAAGATTTATATCGTCCTTATAGACCAAAAAGAAAAACAAGAGCAAGCGTGGCGAAAGAAAAAGGTTTGGAACCACTTGCACAGTTCATTTTGGAACAGGAAACAGACAAGCCTGTGATCGAAAAGGCTGCGGAATATGTATCCGAAGAAAAGGAAGTGAAGACTGCAGCAGAAGCATTGCAGGGAGCAAAGGACATTATTGCAGAAAGTATTTCTGACGAAGCAGATTATCGTATTTATATCAGAAATATTACCGTAGAAGAAGGAAAAATCACCAGTACTGCAAAGGATGAAAAAGCAGAGAGCGTCTATGAGATGTATTATAATTATGAAGAGCCGATCAGCAAAGTGGCTGGGCATAGAACACTTGCTTTAAATCGTGGTGAGAAAGAAAAAGTGCTGACCGTTAAAGTGGAAGCACCGGAAGAGAGAATTTTGCAGTATCTTGCAAAAAAAGTCATTACAAAGGAAAATCCAAATACAACACCGATTTTGGAAGAAGTCATTGCAGACAGCTATTCCCGACTGATCGCTCCTGCCATTGAAAGAGAAATCCGTAATGAATTGACGGAAAAAGCAGAAGATGGTGCTATTTCTGTATTTGGAAAGAATCTGGAACAGCTCTTGCTGCAACCTCCAATTGCAGGAAAGGTTGTACTTGGATGGGATCCGGCATTCCGTACCGGATGTAAACTTGCTGTAGTAGATGAAACCGGAAAAGTACTGGATACAAAAGTGATATATCCAACTGCACCACAAAATAAAGTAGAAGAAGCAAAAACAGAACTGAAAAAACTGATAAAGAAATACAAGGTATCTTTGATCTCTGTAGGAAACGGAACGGCTTCCAGAGAATCCGAGCAGGTCATTGTAGAATTATTAAAAGAACTGGATACCCCGGTACAGTATGTTATCGTAAATGAAGCCGGAGCTTCTGTTTATTCAGCAAGTAAACTGGCAACAGAAGAATTTCCGAATTTTGATGTGGGACAGAGAAGTGCCGCATCCATCGCACGAAGATTGCAGGACCCGCTTGCAGAGCTCGTTAAAATAGACCCGAAATCTATCGGCGTAGGTCAATATCAGCATGATATGAACCAAAAGAAATTGAGTGATGCGTTAAATGGCGTAGTAGAAGATAGTGTAAATAAAGTTGGCGTGGATCTGAATACAGCTTCTGCCTCTCTTTTGGAATACATTTCCGGTATTTCCAAAGTGATCGCAAAAAATATTGTAGATTACAGAGAAACAAACGGTAGATTTACCAATAGAAAACAGCTTTTAAAAGTGCCGAAATTAGGACCGAAGGCATACGAGCAGTGTGCTGGTTTTATGCGTATTCTGGATGGAGATAACCCATTGGATGCAACTAGTGTACATCCGGAATCTTATGAAGCAGCAGAAAAACTTTTACAAAAGCTTGGTCTTACTATGGAAGACGTGAAGGCAGCACAGAAAAAAGCTGCAGCAGAAAAAGCATCTGGAAAGAAGACAGAGAACAGACCAAAAGAGAAACCGGTGAAGAAACAAAAACAGGTAGTAGTAAAAAATACAAACACTGCTATGGGTAAAGCACTTGCAGCAGCACTTGGAAATGCTTCTTTTGAGGCAACAGCCGAAACAAAAGAAAAAGCTGTGGCAACCGCTGTGTTAGAAAAAGAAACTGCTGGAATCGGTGATATAGAGCGCAAGGTGAAGGATAAGAAAAAACTTGCCGAAGAACTGGGAATCGGAGAGATTACTTTAACAGATATTTTAAAAGAGTTAGAGAAGCCGGCAAGAGATCCGCGTGATGATATGCCGAAGCCGATTTTAAGAAGCGACGTATTGGATATGAAAGACTTGAAACCGGGCATGGTATTAAAAGGAACGGTGCGTAATGTTATTGATTTTGGTGTATTTGTTGATATCGGAGTGCATCAGGATGGACTTGTGCATATTTCTGAAATTACCGAGCGCTTTATCAAGCATCCATTAGAGGCAGTCAGTGTAGGTGATGTGGTAGATGTGCAGGTACTTTCTGTAGATGTACCAAAGAAGAGAATTGCATTGACGATGAAAATAAAGTAAAAACTATTGACAAGTACATTGCATAATAGTATTTTATAGAAGACAAATAAATAAAGGTAAGTTCTTCGGGGTTGGGTGTGATTCCCTACCGGCGGTGATTCGAAAGATTAGTCCGCGACCCATAGCAATATGGCTGATTTGGTGCGAGCAAAAGCTCTATTCCAAAACCGACAGTAAAGTCTGGATGAGAGAAGAAATGTTGCGTTTTCTAATTAAGAAAACTTATTTTGCAATATAATCCCGAATCTGTTTTGGTTCGGGATTTCTTTTTTTGAAAATGCAGTGCGGAGAATTTCCTTTTCAAAGAAAAAGGAGAATGTAGTATGAATGATTTAATCAAGAATGTAACAGAAAATGTAGTCTTTTTATTGGAGTTTTTGGCAGTCATTGCCGCACTCTTTGCAATTGCTTACGCAGCTGAAAAATATGCCCAGAAAAAAGCAGGTGTAAAAGAAAAGATTTTTACTACAAGAAAGATCGCCATGATTGGAATGTTTTCTGCGATTGCATCGATATTGATGTTGATTGAAATTCCGGTCGGATTTGCTCCAGATTTTTATAAACTGGATTTCAGCGAGCTTCCAGTCTTGATTGGAACTTATGCATTTGGCCCGGCAGCAGGCATTATGATCGAGTTTTGTAAAATCTTATTGAAATTATTATTTAAGTCAACATCCACAGCTTTTGTAGGTGAGCTTGCGAATTTTGCAGTGGGATGCAGTTTTATTTTACCAGCATCTATTATTTATCTATTTAAAAAGACAAAAAAAACAGCTCTGGCAGGATGCATTACAGGTACGCTTGTTATGACTATATTTGGAACTGCATTTAATGCGATTTACTTACTTCCGAAGTTTGCACAGCTTTATGGAATGCCGTTAGATATGATCATTGAGATGGGAACAAAGATCAACCCCCTTATCACAAACGTGACAAGCTTTGTCATTATGGCAGTTGCACCATTAAATTTGATAAAAGGCGCATCTGTTTCTGGTATAACACTTTTGACATATAAAAAGTTAAGTCCGATCTTAAAGGCGGATACCTATCAGGTAAAAGTAAAATCCAGTGTGAGCGCATAGGATAAAGTTTCCTTGTTTTCTACACAAAAAATTTGAAAAATAAAAAAGTAGCCACAAGCAAAAAATGAAATTTGTTTGTGGTTATTTTTTTGTTGCGGTATATTTTAGCGTTAAAATATAAAACAAGTTCATAAGAATGTTGTTAGAAAAGGAGAAAAGATAGTGAAAAGATGAGAGGAATATGATAAATAAATGTTAAATACATGCGGATGGAAAGTCGATGTAAAAAAAAGAAAACAAATAGTTGACAAAAAGAGAAGAATGTCTTATTGTATTAAATAAATAATACAGTGACACATAAAAGCTGCATAATAAAGAAAGTTAGTTTGAGGCAGAAGGGGAGTAAAATGGGAGCATTAGTTGAAATCAGGGACATATGCAAAATATATAACCCTGGAGAAAATGAAGTCCGGGCATTAGATCATGTCAGTCTTAACATTGATACAAATGAGTTCGTGGCGATTATTGGACAGTCCGGTTCAGGAAAATCTACGTTAATGAACATGCTGGGCTGTTTGGATGTGCCCACAAGCGGCACGTACATATTACATGGAAAAGACGTTTCCAGTTTGACAGATGATGAATTGTCCGATATTAGAAATCAGGAGATCGGATTTATTTTTCAAGGTTTTAATTTGATACAAAATCTGACCGCATTTGAAAATGTGGAATTGCCACTTATTTATAGAGGTGTAGGAAAGAAAGAACGAGATGAGATGTCCTTATGTGCGTTGGAAAAGGTAGGGCTTGCTCATCGAATGAAGCATAAGCCGGCAGAAATGTCCGGCGGTCAACAACAGAGGGTTGCGATTGCAAGAGCAATTGCACAGGCACCGCCCATTATCTTAGCGGATGAGCCAACGGGAAATTTAGATTCCCATTCCACAAAAGAGATCATGGGGATTCTTCGAGAACTGCATGCAGAAGGGAGAACGGTCATATTGATTACCCATGATAATGAAATCGCAGCACAGGCAGACCGAGTTATTAAAATAAAAGATGGAAGAGTGGAATCGGATTCTGCTCGTCATGAGTAAAATGAGAGGAATGGAGATATGTTGAACGCAGAGGAAAGAAAAGCGAAAAGAGAAGCAAAAAGGGAAGAAAAGAAATTGGCACGCAGTGAAAAGCCGAAAATGGATAAAAAGAAAAAGAAGAAAATCATATGGGGCGCGATAGCTGCTGTTCTTGTTTTGTTTTTTCTCGTAAAGTCTGTATTTGCCAAAGATGCAGGAATGGTAGTTACGACTACAGAAGTAACAAAAGGAGATATTGAAGAATCTGTAAGTACAAGTGGTACGGTAGCAAGCGAAGAAGTAAAAACTTATTTTTCACAGATCAATGGGACGATCGCTACGTTAAATGTAAAACTGGGAGATGCGGTTGAAAGTGGTACACAGTTGATCGCATTTGATCAAAATAGCGCCCAGACAGTAAAGCAGCAGGCGGATCTTCAGGCGCAGGCAAATGAAGGAAGTTATCAGAATTCGGTACAGCGCGCAAATGAGAATCAGGGAAAACTCTCAGAGGCAAATACAAATCTTGCTGTATTGGAACAACAGATAGCAGATGAAGAAAATTATATTAAAGAGCTGCAGGCACAATTAGATGAAGTAAAATCCGGTCTGGATGCTTATTATAATCAGGCAGCAACCAATATTTCTATTTATGGAATTCAGCTTCAAACAGATTTGGAACAGGCGACCAGAGAAGGAAATCAGAGCGAAATACAGCGCTTGGAGGAAGAGATTGAAAGAAACAATATTTCTGCACAACAGGTTTCCTATCAGCTTGGACAGTTGGCTAATGACAGCAGGATCAAAGAATTAGAAGATAAAATCGCGGAAGAACAGGATAAGTTGGCAGACTATCAGGAATACAAAGCAGAAATGGAAAGCCAGAAAGCATCTTCTGAGAGCGGTGTTCTAAATTCTTATCAGAGAAGTGAGTTAGAAGCGAATTATGGCATTTCTACTTTGAGTGCAGAAGAAGCAGAGAAAGATTATGCTTATGCAACAGAAGGTGTTGCAGCAGAATTTAATGGAATCATTACAGAATTGACTGCAGTAGAAGGAGCGCCGGTAGTAGAGGGAACCAGTCTGTTAACTTTAGCAAACAGTGATAAAGTTAAGGTAGATATTTCTTTGACAAAATATGATTTAGAGAAAATTGCAGTAGGACAGAAGGCGACGATTACCGTTTCTGGGCATAGCTATGAAGGGGAAGTTGTTAAAATTAATAAAATGGCAACAACGAACAGTTCAGGAACAGCGGTAGTTGGTGCAGAAGTGCGGATCAACAATCCAGATGAGTACATTTTTCTTGGAGTGGAGGCAAAGGTAGAAATACATACACAAAGTGCGAGTCAGATATTAGTGCTTCCAGTAGAATGTGTAAACGCAGATAAAGATGGCGAATTTGTCTATGCAGTAGAAAATGGTATTGTTGTTAAAAAGACGGTCATCACAGGGATTTCTTCAGATACATACATTGAAATTAAAGAAGGACTTGCGGAAGGGGAACAGGTCATTACTTCTGTAACAACAGATATTGTGGAAGGAATGGCGGTCACAGCAGTACCGGCTGAGTAAAGGAGTGGACTATGTCGCAATTATGGGAATACATAAAAATTGCTTTGATGAACATTAAAAGCAATAAGGGACGTTCGGTTCTTACTATGCTTGGAATCATTATTGGTATTTCTTCAGTCATTATGATCATATCCATAGGTAATGGTGTGAAAAATGAGATTACCGGTGAATTGAATGATATGGCGGGAGGTCAAATCTACATTTATTCAGAGAGTAATGAAAATGGTGATTATATTGCATTTGATGAGGAAGATTTTGAACTTTTGAAAGAAAAAGTAGAGCATATTAAAGCCATTACTCCTAATTATACTTTTATGGGAAATGTTCTTGCAAAGAAAGGACAATTTGAGGGATATGTTACCGGTGGTACGGAAGGATTAGAATTTTACAGTAATGATCCGATCATAAAGGGGAAATATTTTTCAGAAGGAGATTATTATGCAGCCAATAAGGTATGCGTAATTACAGAAGCCAGTGCCATAAAGATGTTTGGAACAACGGATGTCATCGGTATGGAAATTGAAATTACTATTTATGGCATTTCACAGGATTTTACAATTGTAGGTATCAGACAGGACAGTGCTTCTTCTATGCTGACAATGGGATATGTGGATGACTCAGTCAATATAGAGATCCCGCTTTCTGTATTAGGAAGCAGTTATGGATTTTATGTGGAAAGTGTAAATGAATTTTTGATCGTTGGTGATTCGGCAGAATATTCCACACAGATGGCGAAGGAATGTGTCAGGGTTCTGGAAGCAAGACACAATGTCAGAGGAAAGGGATTAATTCTCATTGAAGATTTTAATAGTTATTTAACGCAGATTAATTCTGTGCTTGGATATGTTACCATATTTGTTGTATTTGTTGCTGCTATTTCGCTTTTGGTAGGCGGAATTGGTGTTATGAATATTATGCTCGTGTCGGTAACAGAAAGAACGAGAGAGATCGGTATTCGAAAAGCGGTGGGAGCGAGAACAAAATCGATTCTTCTTCAGTTCTTGTCTGAGTCTGCGATTATTACACTGATGGGTGGTTTGATCGGAATTTTTATTGGCGTGTTGGGAGCATTTGGTATTTGCGGTTTGCTTGGATTTGCACCACAGGTAAAAGTGAGTACGGTGTTAGGCGCTTCCCTCTTCTCCTCGGCGGTAGGTATTTTCTTTGGAATTTATCCGGCAAAGAAGGCAGCAAGACTTAGCCCAATTGAAGCACTGCGACATGAATAAAGAAGGCGTGTAAGGGGAAAAGGATGCCGTAGTCTGTAGTAGAAAATCGAATATTTAATAGGGAATAGGATAAAGGCGTGTCTTGCACTTTATCCTATTTTTTGTATAATAGAATTAGGAAGACTACAATTTACAGAAAAAAGGAAATAGACAGAATGAAAATGGAATTTGATGTAAAGATAGACGCGAAGGTTTTGTATGATTATATGCTGCACCATACTTACAATAGTGCGGCAGGGCTTTTAGGAACGATGGTAGGAGCTTTGATGATCGTAGCTTTCTCAATGGGACAGGGAGTTATTTTTTTGATTGCAGGAATTGTAGTTCTGGGATATCTTCCTTGGACACTGTTCATAAAATCAAGGCAGCAGGCACTCATGACCCCTGCTTTTAAGAAACCGCTTCATTATGTATTAGATGACGAAGGCATTACGGTATCACAGGATGATATGGAAGAAAAACAGGAATGGAGTCAGATGTACAAGGCAGTATCTACAGGAAAAAGTATTATTGTATATACTTCTAAAGTAAATGCTTCCATTTTCCCGAAAAAAGATTTAGGTGAAAGTAAGGCGAAGGTGATAGAAATCATTTCTACCCATATGCCGCCTTCCAAAGTAAAGATTAGAGGATAGAGGCAAATACCATGAGAGTTTATGAGACAAACAGTGCCAAAGAGACATTTGAATTAGGAAAACAGCTTGGGGAAAAGGCAGTGCCGGGACAGGTTTTTACTCTGATAGGAGATTTAGGAGTCGGCAAGACGGTATTTACCCAAGGGGTAGCAAAAGGATTGGGAATTACAGAACCAATCAGTAGTCCTACCTTTACGATCGTACAGGTTTATGAAGAAGGCAGATTACCGTTTTATCATTTTGATGTATACCGCATTGGCGATATTGAGGAAATGGATGAGATCGGATATGAAGATTATTTTTATGGAAATGGCATCTGCTTTATAGAATGGGCAAATCTTATAGAGGAAATCTTGCCTCAGAATTATACTTGCATTACAATTGAAAAAGATTTGGAAAAGGGCTTTGATTATCGAAAAATAACATTTGAAGAAAAATAGAAATAATTTGCTTGAAAGGCTCAGGTTTTTGAAAAATGGAAAAAGACATAAAAATACTCGCATTGGATAGCTCTGGCTTGGTCGCTTCGGCAGCCGTTGTATGCGGAGAAGAATTGATTGCAGAATATACGATAAACTATAAGAAGACACATTCACAGACCTTACTTCCCATGCTGGATGAATTGAAAAAAATGGTAGAACTTGATTTAGACAGTATGGATGCCATTGCAGTGGCAGCAGGTCCTGGTTCTTTTACTGGACTTCGTATTGGGTCCGCAACGGCAAAAGGATTAGGAATGGCACTTAACAAACCTTTGATCGGTGTGCCGACCGTGGACGGACTTGCATATAACCTTTATGGAACAGATAAAGTGATATGCCCGATCATGGATGCAAGAAGAGGACAGGTCTATACAGGAATTTATAAATTTGAGCGCCAGGATGATCGATTTGTTTTAAAAACAGTAAAGGAGCAGTGTGCAATTTCCATGGAAGAAGTCATTGCTATTTTGAATGAAGGAAAAGAAGAGGTCATTTTCCTTGGTGATGGTGTACCGGTCTTTAAGGAAATGATCGCAGAGAAAATGACCATACCATATTCGTTTGCACCGGCACATATGAACAGACAGCGCGCATCCAGTGTTGCGGTGCTTGGAGCCGAATATTACAAACAAGGGAAAATACAAACAGCCGCAGAGCATCAACCGGAATATTTAAGAATGTCTCAGGCAGAACGAGAAAGACTAGAAGCAGAGGGACGGACAAATGGTAACATTTCGTAGGATGGAAGAAAAGGACGTAGATGCAGTAAGCAAGATAGAAGAGGCTACGTTTTCTATGCCATGGAGTCCGGCATCGTTTTTAGAAATGATTCAAAGTGATCATGCTTTTTTTATTGTAGCAGAAGAGGATGAAAAAATACTTGGCGCTTGTGGTGTTGTACAGGTACTTGATGAAGGAAACATAACCAATGTAGTTATGGCAGAAGAAAGCCGTGGAAAAGGAATCGGCACGGCAATGCTCACTTTTTTGATGGAAGAAGGAAAAAAGTATGGGATTACTGCCTATACTTTGGAAGTGCGGGTGAGTAATAACGTTGCAATTCATGTTTATGAGAAGCTGGGATTTGTCTCAGCCGGAATTCGGAAAAATTTTTATGAAAAGCCGAAAGAAGATGCGAATATTATGTGGAAGAGATAGGAAGCAGCCACAGGAATTACCACTGTCTTTCAGAAAATTCCCAAGATATAATAGAATAAAAATATTCTAGTGAGCCTGCAAATTTACGGCAGGCAGATGGGAGCGGACATGAGAATTTATTTAGACACGAAAGAAACGGAATTAGTTTCCGTGATTTGCAATTATTGCAAAAAGGAACTGCCGATAGAAAATGGAATTTTGAAAGCGGAAGCGATTCAGGTAAAACATAATTTTGGATATTTTAGTAAAAAGGATGGTCAGACAGAAACATTTGACCTTTGCGAAGAATGTTATAAAAGAATTACCAGTAAATTCCAGATCCCGGTAGAAAAAAAAGATATAACAGAGCTCTTATAGAGAGAAAATGGAGATATAACATGTTAGATATTTGCTTGCTTGGAACCGGAGGCATGATGCCCCTGCCATATCGATGGCTGACATCACTTATGGCACGATATAATGGAAAAAGTATATTGATCGATTGTGGTGAAGGAACTCAGATCGCCATGAAGGAAAAAGGGTGGAGTCCCAAACCTATTGATATTATATGCTTTACTCATTTTCACGCAGATCATGTCAGTGGACTGCCGGGAATGCTTCTTACTATGGGAAATGCAGAAAGAACAGAACCGCTTTTGATCATTGGCCCCAAAGGTTTGACTAGAGTAGTATCTGCACTTCGCGTGATAGCACCGGAGCTGCCTTTTGAAATAAAATGTGTAGAAATTACAGAAAATGAGCAGAGTTTTGCCTTTGATGGTTTTCGAATTGAAGCTTTCCGCGTGAATCACAATGTGATCTGTTATGGTTACAACATCGTGGTAGAACGAAAAGGTAAATTCCAACTGGAGAGGGCTTTGGAGCTTGGAATTGAGAAGCAGTATTGGAATAGATTGCAAAAAGGCGAAACAATTGAAACGGGAAATGGCGTACTTACACCAGATATGGTCATGGGAGAAGCAAGAAAAGGATTGAAGGTAACTTACTGTACTGATACAAGACCAACAGAAGGAATTGCTAAAAATGCAGTAGGTGCGGATCTGTTTATTTGTGAAGGTATGTATGGCGAGCCTGATAAGATAGACAAAGCAAAAGAGCATAAGCATATGACTTTTTATGAAGCAGCGAAATTAGCAAAGGCAGCAGATGTAGGTGAAATGTGGCTGACACATTACAGTCCTTCTTTAACATATGCGGAAGAATTTATGCCGGATGTGAGGAAGATTTTTCCGAGAGCAGTGGCTGGAAAAGATGGCAAAAGTGTTGAACTGAAGTTTAGCGAGGACTGAAATAGGGTCATATAGGAAGGAGGCGTACAAATGACAAAATTTAAAGGAACAAAAGGAATGCTGATTCTCATTATACTGGTATGTGCGGTAATTGGATATTACTATTACATTTCCAACAAAGAAGTGAAACCTTCTGTACAGGAAGAAAATGTAGAAATTACAGCTGTGCAAGAGGTGCTTTTGAGAAACTTGGAACGCGATTATCCTCCCACACCTAAAGAGGTCGTAAAATATTTTGCGGAAATT
>JAGKTQ010000030.1 GCA_021153325.1 Lachnospiraceae bacterium
ACATAAACACATAGAAAGAAATGAGGATGAATGATGACAATTTATGATATTTCAGAAAAAGCAGGGGTTTCTATCGCTACCGTCTCCCGTGTCCTAAATGGCAGCAGCAGCGTCAGTGAAAAAACCAGACAAAAAGTATTGGATGTCATGGAAGCCTGTGATTATACCCCAAATGCTTTTGCGCGAGGACTTGGATTGAATACGATGAATACGATCGGACTCCTTTGCACAAATTGTTCTGACCTGTATCTTTCCAAAGCGGTTTATTATATCGAACAGGGACTGCGTGCCAATCATTACGATGCGCTTTTATATTGCACCGGACAGGACAAAGAAAGTAAAGAAAATGCACTAAAATTCCTGCTTTCCAAAAAAGTGGACGGCATTATTTTGATCGGCTCTGATTTTATTAGCGAAAAAGCGGAAGACAACAGCTATATTCAGGAAGCTGCAAAAGAACTTCCTATCATGCTTTTCGATGCTGTTTTGGATGCTCCAAACGTATACAGCATTGCTTCTGATGACTTTCAGTCTACTTATGAAGCTACGTTGGCACTGCTTTCCGCTGGTGTCAAAGACATTTTATTTTTCTATCAAGCTGCTTCTTACAGCGACAGCCGTAAGCTTGCCGGTCACAAAGAGGCTATGAGCAAAATGGGTCTTCCCATTTCTCCTTCTCTGGCACTTGCTTTTTCCGGTTCTTTAGAAAATATAAATGCCATGGTAGACACGTTGCAGAACGCTTCCAAAAGTGGTACGACCTTTCATAGTATCATAGCTTCTAACGATACTCTTGCTCTTGCTGCATTAAAATATGCAAAACAGGAAAACCTAAAAGTACCTGAACAATTTTCTATTATCGGATACAACAATTCCATGCTGACTTCCTGCTGTGACCCAGAGTTAACTTCTATTGATAACAAAATCGAAACACTCTGTGGCGAACTGATCACCTTACTTATGGAAGTACTGGCTGGCAATCCAGTACCACAGAAAACTATGCTTTCAGGTGAACTTGTAAAAAGAGGTACTACGACGTTTTAAACACAGGAGAGCAAGTATGACACCCTTTATGGACAACGATTTTTTATTATCTACGGATACGGCAAAAACGCTATTTCATGACTATGCCGAACACACCCCGATCCTTGATTATCACTGCCACCTCGATCCAAAAGAAATTGCCACAAACAGGCAATTTGAAAATATGACAAGGATATGGCTCTATGGCGACCATTACAAATGGCGTTACATGCGCTCCTGTGGAGTAGAAGAATACTATATTACAGGCAGCGCACCGGACAAAGAAAAATTTTTTAAATGGGCTGCGTGTCTTGGAAAAGCCATTGGCAATCCCCTCTTTCACTGGAGTCATTTAGAGTTACAACGGTACTTTGGCTACCATGGTATTTTGAATGAAAATACAGCGGAAGAAGTTTGGACACTCTGCAATGAAAAACTGGCGCAAAAATCCATGTGCGTCCAAAATCTGATCAAACAATCTCACGTCACTTTACTCTGTACAACCGATGATCCTGTTGATTCCCTGAAATGGCACAAACAAATTGCAAAAGATACTTCCTTTGATGTACAAGTACTTCCTACCTGGCGGCCGGATAAGGCTATGAACATCGAAAAAGAGGATTACCTTTCTTACCTCGATAACCTCTCTTCTGTAAGCGGTATAAATATCCACTCCTTTACTTCCTTAAAAAATGCGCTGAAAGAGCGCATGGATTTTTTTGTCTCCCTGGGATGTCGTATTTCTGACCACGGCTTAGAATCCATTCTGTACGTTCCTGCTGAGGATAAAGAATTAGAAAATATTTTCACCAAAAGACTACTTGGAAATACCCTTACAACAGAAGAAATATTGAAATTCAAAACTGCTTTTTTACTTTTTTCAGGCAGAGAGTATCACAAACGTGGCTGGGTCATGCAGCTTCATTTTGGGTGTAAACGGAACAACAATACTTTTATGTTTGAAGCATTAGGTCCGGATACCGGATTTGATTGTATAAATGCGCCCACCTCTTCTGCTTCCTTAGCCGATTTTTTGAATGCATTCATGGACACAAAAGAACTTCCCAAAACGATCCTTTACAGCTTAAATCCAAACGATAACGCTGCCATCGGTACTATTCTTGGCTGTTTTCAGGATGCTTCCGCTGTAGTAAAAATACAACAGGGAAGTGCCTGGTGGTTCAACGATCACAAAACGGGAATGAAAGAACAGCTGACAAGTCTTGCCAATCTCGGAAACCTTTCCGGTTTTATTGGAATGCTGACGGACTCCAGAAGTTTTTTGTCTTATACACGCCATGAATATTTTCGGCGGATACTCTGTGATTTAATTGGCAAGTGGGTAGAAAATGGAGAGTTTCCAAATGATATGAATACACTAAAAAAAATAATAGTTGATATATGCTATGATAATGCAGTTCGCTACTTTGAATTTCCTATTTAAATATTACTGCACATAAAAGAGCAGGTGTATTTTAAACACCTGCTCTTCTTACTTATTTTCCAGTCTAAGACGGATAATTTCTTTTGCTATATGTTCCCCAAGGATCTGATACCCGGCATCAAGCGGGTGACACCCCGGTACATAAGCATCATAAACACCCTGATCATAAGAATTCATAAAATTATTGTTGAATAAATCAATGACATCCGCATCATACTTTTCTGCGAGACTGATAATGGCATTGACATAATCTTCTATCGGTTCCATTTCGGGATTCAATTTCCGCACGTCTTCAATCGTCACAGAATCCATGGGCGTTACTACAATCAACTGGCTTTCCGGATAATGCGTCCGGATTCCTTCTAAAAGCGTATCCAGATCACCACAAAATGTATTTTCCTCCAGAGTTTCCAAATCTCCCATCGTAATGTCGGTCCCACTGAATACATCATTCAATCCACCATATACGACAATAATGTCTGTATCTGCCGGAATCTCCTGATAGCGGTTTACCATTGCAACACTCCAGTAATCGCCTATCGTGGAACCGCCTACGCCCAGATTATAGACCTCTTTTGCGCCCAATACTTCCTTTACCACTTCGGGGTAAGTCAGCCCGTCTGCCTGTCCCGTTTCTCCATTGATCCCCTCCGTAATACTATCTCCGAGAAATGCAATCGTCACATCAGAAAAGTCGTATAGATGACGTTTCAAAATCTTTTTGTCATAAGTATTCTCTTTATCGGTAATTTCTTTGGATGTCATAGACACACGCTTCTCATCCGTAAGGACACTTTCTTTTACCGAAAAAATACCAGAATCATTACAGAACCAGACTACGATCACAACAAGCACCGCTGCCACTATAATATTCCGAAATACTCTTCTCTTTTTATTTTTTCTATATGCAGTTTTTTCCATTTTAAGACCTCTTTTCACAAATGCCTGTCCGTTCCTTTGGCACTTCTTTGCTTTTAATATTTTCCTCCCCATTCCAATTTCGCTTTACAAAAGCTACTGGTCTCCTATAGCTTTTGTCATACCGGACATCCTTCCCAATGGATATCCTACACCTAACGCATATTATACTCCTTTTTTTCCAAATATTTCTTATATTTTTCTTAATTTTATCAAAGATTCTTTCCACACCTTATTATTGCTTTTTAAATAGGAAAGTGTTATTATTTTAACGATGAAACCAAAGTAAAAAATTTATAAAATAAAAGAGGTAAAACAAATGAGCAAAGGATTTAATGATTTAGTATCAAAAGCCGGCACAGGCAAAATCAAAAAGGTATCTGTTGCAGTTGCACAGGACGCTCCAGTATTGGAAGCAGTAAAAGCTGCAAAAGAACGTAACATTGCAGACGCCATCTTAGTTGGTGATGAAGCAAAGATCAAAGAAGTTGCCGCTTCCATTAATATGGATTTATCCGGTTATGAAATCATCAATGAAACCGATACTTACCAGGCTGCTTTAACAGCAGTAAAATTAGTACATGATGGCAAAGCTGACATGTATATGAAAGGTCTTATTGATACAAAATCTTTCTTAAAGAGTGTTCTTGATAAAGAAGTAGGTTTAAGAACAGGCAAAACTTTATCTCATGTATGCGTATTTGAAATCAAAGGCATTGACCATCTTCTTTTCTTATCCGACGTTGCATTCATGACTTACCCAACTTTAGAAGATAAAGTACATATTATTGAAAACACAGTAGAAATCGCTCATGCATGCGGTATTGAGTGTCCAAAGGTAGCTCCTATTGCTGCTGTTGAAGTTGTGAATCCAAAAATGCCTGTAACAGTTGAAGCTGCCGAACTTACAAAAATGAATGAAGAAGGCAAGATCACAGGCTGTATCGTTGATGGACCTCTTTCCATGGACTTAGCTATTTGTCCAGAAGCTGCTCAGCATAAAGGCGCAGAAGGCAGAAAGATCGTAGGCGATGCTGACATTCTTCTTTTCCCTGATATCCATGCAGGAAATATTACATACAAAACTTTAGTACACACTGCAGAAGTGAAAAACGGAAATATCTTAACAGGAACAAAAGCTCCGGTTATTTTAACTTCCCGTTCTGATGATTTTGAAACAAAAGTAAATTCAATTGCTCTCGGTGCTGTTGTTGCTGAGGCTCTTAAATAAAGGAGGACGATCATGTCTATTAAAAGTTTAATTATCAATCCAGGTTCTACTTCTACAAAAATCGGTGTATTTGAAGACGAAACCTTATTATTCGAGGAAACCTTAAGACATTCTACAGAAGAAATCTCACAGTATGCTTCTATCGTAGACCAGAAAGATTTCCGCAAGAACATCATCATTGACTTATTAAAAGAAAAAGACTTTGATATCAAATCTCTGAACGTAGTTGTAGGTCGCGGCGGTATGTTAAAACCAATTCCAGGTGGTACTTACGCTGTAAGTGATGATCTGTTAGAGGATTTAAAAATTGGTAAGCAGGGACAGCATGCTTCTAACTTAGGTGGTATCTTAGCTCGTGAGATCGGTGATTCCATCGGTGTTCCTTCTTATATTGTTGACCCGGTTGTTGTGGATGAACTTATGCCGGAAGCTCGTGTGTCCGGTGTGCCAGAACTTCCAAGAACCAGCGTCTTCCATGCATTAAATCAGAAAGCAGTTGCAAAACGTTATGCAAAAGAAGTTGGTAAGAACTATGAAGATCTGAACTTGATCGTTGTACATATGGGTGGCGGTGTTTCCGTTGGTGCTCATAAAAACGGTAAAGTAGTGGATGTATTTAATGCTCTTGATGGAGATGGTGCTTTCTCTCCTGAACGTGCAGGTGCAGTTCCTACTGGTGCTTTAGTAAAAATGTGCTTCTCCGGCAAATATACAGAAAAAGAAGTTTACAGCAAATTAGTAGGTAAAGGTGGTTTCAATGCTTACCTTGGAACAAACGATATGCGTGAAGTCATGAAAATGGCAACGGAAGGAAATAAAGACGCTGAACTTTATCGTTCCGCTTTCCTTTTACAGGTTGCTAAGGATATCGGTTCCATGGCTTGTGTATTAGAAGGAAAAGTTGATCAGATCATCATTACTGGTGGTATTGCTTATAACGAATATATTACAGATGAATTGAAAAAGAAAGCTGGATTCATTGCTCCAGTTACTGTTTATCCAGGCGAAGATGAACTTCTTGCATTGACACAGGGTGCTCTCCGTGTTCTGAATGGCGAAGAAAAAGCAATGGAATACTAGAATACAAAATATGCGGATATTACATCGTAATATCCGCATATTCTGCATTTGCCGCTTTACAAAGATCCGCTGGAGCAAGCTCTATCTGGGATCCAATACGCCCTCCACTGACGATCATAGTTGGCAATGCTTCTGCCTGTTCTGCAATCCTTGTCACATATTGCTTTTTCATTCCAACCGCTGTACAGCCGCCACGTATGTAGCCTGTAATACTGTTAATATCCTTTACATGTATCATTGCGACTGCTTTTTCACCAACGGCCTTCGCTGCTTTTTTCAAATCCAGTTCTGCCTCAATCGGAATAACAAATACGAAATAGTTCTTGCTGTTTCCTACTGTCACTAAAGTCTTATACACTTTTTCATGTGGCAGATTCAGCTTGTCTGCTATCTGAATGCCATCAACAAATTCCTCACATTCATACGTGTAATGTGAATAATCGATCTTTAATCTGTCCAGAATACGCATTGCATTTGTTTTTACTTCTTTATTCTTTGCCATAGTAACAACCTCACATTCTTAAATAATAGGACATCGGAAATACTTTTTCCAGTACTCTAAAAACAGGAATGAACTGTGACAGATCTATAAATACCGGACATACGATCACACTGGCAAGTATCAGTACCGGCATAGCTGCCACAAGGCTCTCTTCTTTTCTGCACAGCTTTTTTAAGAGCAGGCAGTAAATTATCATAATGATCTGATAAATAATCATACTCAAAAGCTCTTTTGCTACATCCTGCATCTGTCCTGTTATAACCAAACATATTACTGTCACAAAACTCATCATAAAGATAGGCATGTATATTGTCAGCACCTGAAACGTCTTTCTGCTTTTCAATCTCACGATGATCCCCTTTTTTTCATCCTCCAGAGTATCTAACGTGCCACACAGACCACAAATATAAATTGCTAATGCCAGTATTCCCTTCACGGAAATGAAGCTCTTCTCTTCTATTTTCTGCTCTGCATTTTCAGCATATGTTTCATAGGCAAACTGAAAAGTACTTCCATTATAGCGATATTTCTCCAATAACTCCTCTGCTCTATTAGCAATCTCTAATCTTTCTTCCTCTTTTATAGTTTGTTTTTGATTCTCTTCCAGTTCTTCACAAATAAGTCCTGCTGCCTGTTCCCCAAAAGTTGTTTCCTCGTACAAAGAAAAAATCTCTGCAAAAAGTGCTTCCTCACATACTGTCTGCAAAGAACTCTGCGGTGATTCATAGCTCTTTATTATCTTTGTATATTTCCCTTTTTCAAGCTTCTGTTGTAAATCTGCCGGAATACAATATCCACATTCTGCCCTTGCGGATGCTACTTCTTCTTTTACTGCTTCTTCCGAATCATATATATAAAATCGAACTGCATCCTCTTTTGCTTCCAATCTTTTTTGTAGTTCTTCCAAAAAACAGGAACTTCCAGCGTCCACATCGCCCTTTTCCAGTCCTTCTATATAAACAGCTACCTGTATCGCTGTTGCTTCTCCTTTTATCAGCTGCATCATGGCAACTAAAAGAAAGGGAAGCACAAGAAATGCCAGAAAAAATTTATGTGTTTTCCACATACGCTTCCATAAAAGAACACCATATACACTTATCCGCCTAATCCGTTCTTTCATTTTATCTCACCTTTCGATACCGCAAATAAACAGAAGCTGCATAAAAAACAATACCATAACCCACGCTTATGGCTAATGCCTGCCCTGCTATATTTCCTTCCACTGCTTCTCCTATTCCTTCCAACCAAAAAACTGCTGGAAGCCAATTCACATTTTGTCGAAGAACCTCCGGGAAAAATACTCTTGGCACGATCCCTCCACTTAAAAACAGCAATATCACTGTCAAAAATGCCAATAAAAATACTGCACTGCTTTTCTTTTCTGCCAATTCATAAATACCTATTACAAAAGCTGCTATACTCCCCGCTATCGTCCATATCAGAAACGCTGCTTTCATATTTTCACCGAAACCTGTTTTTCCAAAGATTGTCCATACCATGCTGACGCCAAACAATATCACGCCATAAAGTCCCATGACTGTCAGCCACCGGATAAACTGCTGTTTTCCTGCTCCGATTCCCACGCGCTTGTATTGCATCCGTGTAGCTTTTTTGTCTTGTTTCAAAAACATTCCCATAGGAATACCGAAAAATAATAAGATTGCAGTAATAGCACTTGCAATATAATAAGTCTTTACTGAAAGATTGCCGGTTGCAGACACTTTTTTATATTGATAAAATTCTCCTCTCGCCAACGCCAATTCCAAGTTTTCATAATTGATCGCATTTTGGAAATCCATCAGACCGCTCTTGGCTTCATACTCCCCTGCAAGCTCATAAACCGCATAGATCTCTGCCTGTGCGGTAGAAAGCATAGTTCCGCCTGCCACTGTAAGCTCCTTCAAAAGCCCTCCTGCCATCGACAGGCTGTCATTATATATCACCAATACGGAAGCGTTATTTCCGCTTAGTATTCCTTCTACTAACTGCATCGGCAAAATGATAACTGCAGCAAACTCATTGTTCTCTAATCCATCGAATGCTTCTTCCCTATCACATTCTATAAATTCTACACCCTCTTCTGTCTTTTTTACATAATCCAGCACCAAACTGGTCATTTGGTTCTCTTCCTCTACAACGATCGCCACCTTCAGCTGTGTTGCTGTGTCCTTATATAATAGCTTTGTAGCGCAAAAAGCAATTGTTCCGGCTACAAGAGCCAAAACAATTGCCTGTAATAACATTTTAGGGAAAATCTTCCATGCGCGTTTATTTTCCGCCCATAATAAACGTAACGTCCGCATCCTGTCTCGTCCTTAATAAAAATCTTCTAATCCTTCAAACATTTCAACATAGGATTCTATTTTCTCATAGCTTTCTAATACAAAGGTATAGAATTCGTTTTCAGTCATTTCAAAGATTGGATAAGTCTTGCCAGTTGGCATAGAAATCTCTTCTGTCAGCGGCTCCATACAATAATTCACGTCAAAACTTCCTACTAATTCATCCTCATAATAAATAGCGCAATCATTAAGATTTAAATTATAGCTATTAGAAGAAGCGTCTGTTCCCATAAAACCTGCCATTGCAAGAGTAAAATTTTCATCCTCAATATTCATGTCCATATCCATAGTATAGTTGTTATCTTCCATATTCCATGCTGTCTCAAGGTTCAGTCCCAACTCATCTACTCCATCAGCAGTTGCTTTTAACTGTATCTTCTCCTTCACCTCGTTGCCATCAATTACAACACCATAATCAAATTTAGCTGTGACTACTCCTTCATCACTATTGATTCCGATTTTACCTTTTACCGTGTCAAAGATGCTATCTTCACCAGTAAATCTCAATGCTACGGAAAAGCTTGCATCGTCAATACCTTCCACCGTAATGTCTTCCTCTGTCTGGAACTGGCGTATATTGTTGTCCTTATCCATATAAACAAGCAATTTTACATCATCCTTCAACAAATAGCTTGTTGTAGCATCACTTTTACTTTCTTTGTTATCCTCATCTTCCTTATCGTTTGTTCCATACATCGTTTCAATCAAGGAATTGATATCCTCTTTTTTCAGTGTAACAAGATAACCCTGACACTCTTTTTCTTTTCCGCCAACTTCAATAGAAAGTACGCCTTCATATTTCTCAATATCTGCATTTCTAATTACATGGTCAAATTCTTTTTTGTAAGTCTCATAGAAATTTCCTGTAGCAACAGCTGCGTTGTCAAATAAATCCATAGAAATTTCTTCTGTAATTTCTTCGTCTAAATATTCAGCCCAAAATGAATTTTTAATCTGCTCATCAATATTTTGGGAATCAAAACAGATACTTCCATCATAAAGTTCAGGTATATCTAAATAAACATCCGTTCCATCTACAGCTAGCTGAAAAGATAACAATTCATAATATGAAATAGATACACTAGCTTCCTCTTTTATTTTTTCATTTGTATAATCATACTGAACGGATCCATCCAATTTCAATGACAGATCATCCATATCTTCTAAATCATAAATATCCACATCAAAAGTGCTCTGATAACTTCCATCATCACCTACATATTGAACCTCATCCATCCCGGTTCTCTCGCTCACTCCTGAATTATATCCTCCAAGCTCTGATAAAAAATGTGTTGCTCCTTTTACCACTTTTACAGTAGGTGAATTCAAAATTAATGCTGCACTAACGCCAATTGCCGCAACTCCTACTGCTGCTACTCCGCAAACAATTCCAATTATTGCTCCTTTTTTCATAAACCTCACCTTTCTTGTAGCTTACGATTTCAAATTAAAGAAATTTAAAACCATCCATTGAAACCCCTTTTGTCTCAAACTACTCTTTTTGTAATTTAATTAATTCCGCGCTGTCTAAATTTGTCGAAACTTCCCCCAGTTTTCCAGCACGCAACACGTACAGTTTATCACATATTTTAATTTCTGTCTCGTCATGTGTCGAAAAAATTATTATTTTACCACTTTTTTTACTTTTTTCTATATACTCCATTACATCATGCTTACATAACATATCAAGAGCTGCCGTAGGTTCATCCATGATCAAAATATCTGGATCATCTGCGATCGCACATGCAATGCTGACTCTTTTTTTCATTCCTCCTGACAGCTTATTCACTGGAAAATTCAGATATTCCTCAAATCTAAAATCTGCAAGAACCCCTTGTTCCATTTCCTGCATGATCCGTTTTTTATCCGTATACCAAAGTTTCAGATTATCCAGTACACTCAATTCCTCTATCAGTGGATTTTCCTGTGGAATATAACCACAGACTTTCTTTAAATCCTTTTGATTTTCTCTTTGAAAAAGGTCTTTCTCTTTATATAACAATTTCCCACTTAATGGTTTATGCACACCTGCAAGAATAGACAAAAGTGTAGTCTTCCCAGTACCATTGGCGCCAACAATTCCAATACATTGTCCCTCGCCTGCTTGAAAGCTGACTTCATTTAAAATCTGCTTATTTTTGTGTCCAAAAGCATTTTTATAGGATGCACTGATTCCGATTCCTTCCAGCATATCTTTCCCTTTCTAGGTTCCCTACTCCATCACATAATCTTATATACAAAACAGCCACCCCAACTCTTTCTAATAGAAAAAGTAAGGTGACTGTTTTATTATAGCATATAATATCCTTTTTCGATATTTTTTGCTTTTCTTATTTAGCAGCTAATTCTGCTTTTAATTTTTCTGTTAATGCAGGAAGGATTTTGTTCAAATCGCCAACAATACCGTAATCAGCTACATCAAAGATAGGAGCTGTTTCATCTTTGTTGATTGCGATGATTAAATCGGATTCTTCCATACCAGCTAAATGCTGGATAGCACCGGAGATACCAACTGCGAAGTATACGTTAGGACGAACTGTTTTACCTGTCTGTCCAACCTGTAAATCTTTAGATTTCCAGCCTGCATCTACAACTGCACGAGAGCAGCTTACTGTAGCGCCTAATACTTCTGCAAGGTCGTCTAATAATTTGAAGTTTTCAGCACTTCCAACTCCACGACCACCAGATACTAAGATTTTAGCATCCATAATATCTACTGTATCAACAACAGATTTTACTACTTCTAAGATTTCAACATATTTGTTGTCTGGTGTGAATCCAGGATTGAATTCTTCAACAACTGCTTTAGCACCTTCTACTTTAGGAAGTTTCTGCATAACACCAGGACGAACTGTTGCCATCTGAGGACGGAAATTCGGGCAAGCGATTGTTGCGATTGTATTTCCACCGAAAGCAGGACGAGTCATTAATAACTGATTGTGTAACTGTTCTTTTCCTGGAATTGGGTTAATTGGGAAATCACCAATTTCAAGCTGTGTACAGTCAGCTGTAAGACCTGTATGTACTCTTGCAGATACACGAGGACCTAAATCTCTACCGATTGCTGTAGCACCAACTAACATAATTTCTGGTTTGTATTTTTCAATTACAGAAGCAAGTGCATGTGCATATGGCTCTGTTCTGTATTCTTTTAATTCAGGATCGTCTACAACGATAACTTTATCAGCACCGTATGCTGCTAATTCATCTGCTAAACCTTTCACATCAGAACCAACTAAAACGGCTGTTACTTCTGTTCCTAAATCTTTTGCAAGGTCTTTACCTTTACCGATTAATTCTAAAGCGATTCCGCTTATTTCATTGTCAACCTGCTGAGCAAAGACAAATACTCCTTTATATTCTGCTGTATTCATTTTTAACCTCCAATATACATGACTAAATTACATGTTTTACTTTTAATTTGTCGATAATGTAATCAACTGCTTCAGCTGCACCTAATGTAACTTTTTCGCCGGCACCTTTACGAACTTTATCGGAAGCCTTTGCGATCTGTGTAGGTGAACCTTTCAAACCAAGGTTGCTATCTTCAACATCCTTTAAGTCAGCTCTACCCCAAACAGTAATTTCTTTCTGGAAAGCATCGAAGATTCCACCTGGAGTCATATAACGAGGCTCGTTTAATTCAGCAAGTGCTGTAACTAAGCAAGGCATTTTTGCTTTTAAAACATGATATCTATCATCATACTGACGTTCAACGATTACGCTGTCGCCTTCTACTTTGATGTTCTGTGCATAGCTGATTACAGGAATTCCAAGGTGTTCGGAAATCTGAGGACCAACCTGTGCTGTATCACCATCGATAGCCTGACGTCCTGTGATGATTAAATCATAGTCAAGATTTCTGATAGCACCTGCAAGTGTTGTAGATGTAGCCCAAGTATCAGCACCACCAAGTACACGGTCTGTTACAAGGATTGCATTGTCTGCACCCATTGCAAGAGCTTCACGAAGAACATCTTCTGCTTTCGGAAGACCCATTGTAATAACTGTTACTTCTGCACCTAATTCATCTTTTAATCTAAGTGCTGCTTCCAAACCTGCTTTATCATCAGGATTCATGATAGTGAGCATTGCACCTCTATCAAGTGTACCGTCCGGATTGAATTTAACGCCACCCTTTGTATCAGGTACCTGTTTAATACAAACAACAATTTTCATTGTATTTTCTCCTTATTCTAAATTTATTTGTAATAATTACGTTACCTTCCCTATTTGAGAAGATTTGCAGAGATTACCATTCTCTGAACTTCGCTTGTTCCCTCGTAGATCTCAGTGATCTTAGCATCTCTCATCATACGTTCTACTTCGTATTCTCTTGTGTAGCCGTAACCACCATGTAACTGAACCGCTTTTGTTGTAACATCCATAGCCATTTCAGCTGCAAATAATTTAGCCTGTGCAGCTTCTACGCTGTAAGAAGTTTTGTGATCTTTTGTATACTGATCTTTTGTGCAAGCTGCTTTGTAAACTAACATCTGAGCTGCCTGAGCGCTTGTAGCCATATTTGCAAGCTGGAACTGTGTATTCTGGAATGCACCGATAGCACGTCCAAACTGTTTTCTTTCTTTTACATATTCGATAGTTCTTTCAAGAGCACCTTCACCAATACCAAGTGCCTGAGCAGCAATACCGATACGTCCACCATCAAGAGTGTGCATAGCGATACCGAAACCTTTACCCTGAGCACCTAACATGTTCTCTTTTGGGATACGGCAGTCTGTGAAGATCAATTCGTATGTAGATGAACCACGGATACCCATTTTCTTTTCTTTTGTACCGAATGTGAATCCAGGTGTTCCTTTTTCAACGATGAATGCAGAGATTTCTTTTGTCATTCTGCCACGTTTTTCAACCATACCTGTGATAGCGAAGATAACGTATACGTCAGCTTCTTTACCATTTGTGATGAAGATCTTGGAACCGTTAAGTACCCATTCATCTCCGTCTAATACAGCTTTTGTCTGCTGTCCCTGTGCGTCTGTACCTGCACCTGGCTCTGTTAAACCGAAAGCACCAAGTTTTTTACCAGTTGCTAAATCTGGTAAATATTTCTGTTTCTGCTCTTCTGTACCGTAAGTAAGAATTGGATCGCAGCAAAGGGATGTATGAGCAGAAACGATAACTGCTGTTGTACCACAAACCTTAGCTAATTCTTCTACGCAGATAGCATATGTTAAAATATCACAGCCCTGTCCGCCATATTCCTTTGGAACTGGGATTCCTAAGAAACCAGCTTTTGCCATTTTTTCAACTGTAGCTCTTGGGAATTCTTCTGTCTCATCTACTTCGATTGCAAGAGGTTTTACCTCTTTTTCAGCGAATTCTTTAAAAAGAGCTCTCGCCATTTCATGTTCTTTGCTTAAAGTAAAATCCATGATTTTATTTCCTCCATGTTATATAAAATATTCTATATTTTTATTTATTTGCTGTAGTCATAGAAACCTTTACCAGTTTTCTGTCCTAACTGACCGCCACGTACCATTTTTCTAAGAAGTGGATGAGGACGATATTTAGAATCGCCTGTTTCAGCCTGAAGAACTTCCATGATAGCAAGTACAATATCAAGACCTACTAAGTCACCAAGTGCTAAAGGTCCCATTGGATGATTTGCACCAAGTTTCATAGCTGTGTCGATATCTTCAACGCTTGCAACACCATCAGCATAGATACCGATTGCTTCGTTGATCATTGGGATTAAGATTCTGTTTACAACGAATCCAGCTGCTTCATTAACCTGTACAGGTGTTTTTCCGATTTCTGTAGAGATAGTTTTGATCTTTTCTACCATTTCATCCGGTGTATTTAAACCAGCGATAACTTCAACAAGCTTCATAACTGGAGCTGGATTGAAGAAGTGCATACCGATAACTGGTCTGTCAAGTCCTGCACCAATTTCTGTAATAGAAAGAGAAGATGTATTTGTAGCAAAGATACAATCTTTTTTACAAATGTCCTGTAACTCTTTGAATGTCTGTTTTTTGATATCCATAACTTCAAGAGCTGCTTCTACAACGAGGTCACAATCTGTACAGATTGTTTTAACACCTGTTGTAATTTTATTTAAAATAGCGTCAGCTGCTGCCTGTTCCATTTTACCTTTTGCTACTCTTTTTTCTAAACCTTTAGCAATTCTGTTTTTGCCGTTTGCTGCAAATTCTTCGTTGATGTCGCAAAGGAATACTTCATATCCTTCTGTCTGTGCGAATGCCTGTGCAATACCAGAACCCATTGTTCCTGCACCGATAATACCTACTTTCATTATTTCTCCTTTCCCGCGCCTTTGGCGCATGCCGGATTTCTTTTGTAAACCGCGGCAATTATTTTGCTATTTTATTATTTATTTAAGAATGCTTCTACTTTTCTTTTTTCAAGGAAAGCAGCCATTCCTTCTTTCTGATCATAAGATTCAAAGCAGTCACCGAACAATTTCTCTTCGATTACGATTGCCTGATCCATATCAACATCTAAACCTTCGTTGATAGCTTTTTTGCAGTTACGAACTGCGATTGGAGCGTTCTTAGCAATACCTGCTGCCATTTTTTCTGCTGCCGGCATTAACTCTTCTAATGGATAAACTGCATTTACAAGACCGATTCTGTATGCTTCATCAGCTTTGATATTTCTTGCAGTATAGATCATCTGCTTTGCCATTCCAGGACCTACTAAACGAGCAAGTCTTTGTGTTCCACCAAATCCAGGTGTGATACCAAGTCCAACTTCAGGCTGTCCAAATACTGCGTTTTCAGAACAGATTCTGATGTCACAGCTCATAGAGATCTCACATCCACCACCTAATGCAAAGCCATTAACAGCTGCAATTACAGGAATTGGGAATGTTTCTAATTTACGGAATACGTCGTTTCCTTTTTTACCAAATGCTTCGCCCTCTGCTTTTGTAAGAGTGCTCATTTCTCCGATATCAGCACCAGCTACGAAAGATTTCTCGCCTGCACCTGTTAAAATAAGACATCTTACTTCGTCTAAGTTTACTGCATCCAAAGTTTTGTCTAATTCTTCAAGAACTGTAGAATTTAATGCGTTTAATGCTTTTTCACGGCTGATGGTAATGATACCAACTGCACCCTTCTGTTCGTATAAAACAAATTCCATGTTTCGTTTCCTCTTTCTATTTTTATTTTCCAAAAGAAGTGCCGTCATGTAAGGCGGCACTTCTTTCACTCATGCGCGAGCCAAATATATCATTTTATCGTCATCGTCAGGCGATGATATTTTAGGCTTCGTATTTTTTAACGATTGTAGAGCAGCCCATACCGCCACCGATACAAAGTGTTGCAAGACCTGTCTTAGCATCTTTTGCTTCCATTTCATGAAGCAATGTAACTAAGATACGGCATCCTGAAGCACCTACCGGGTGTCCTAATGCGATAGCACCACCGTTTGGATTGAGCTGTTTGTCAACATCAATTCCTAAATCTCTTCCTACTGCGATAGACTGTGCAGCAAAAGCTTCGTTTGCTTCGATGATATCGAAGTCTTCGATCTTCATTCCTGTTTTAGCCATAACTTTCTGTGTAGAAGCAACTGGTCCGATACCCATAACTTCAGGTCTAACACCTGCAAGAGCACCTGCAACCCATTCAGCCATAGGTTTAACACCTAATTCTTTTGCTTTTTCTTCGCTCATTACAACGATTGCTGCTGCACCATCATTGATACCTGATGCATTACCAGCTGTAACATATTTATCTTTGTTGATTGGACGAAGTTTAGCTAAACCTTCTATTGTAGAACCAGCACGAGGACCTTCATCTACTTTGAATTCTACCATTTCTTTTTTCTTCTTAACCATTACAGGTACGATTTCTTTATCGAATGCTCCTGCTTTCTGAGCAGCTTCTGCTTTCTGCTGGCTCTTAAGAGCAAACTCATCTAATTCTTCACGAGTAATCTTCCATTCATCACAGATATTGTCTGCTGTCTGGATCATGTGATAGTTGTTGAATGCATCCCATAATGCATCATTTACCATAGTATCTACTAATGTACCATTGTTCATTCTATATCCGAAACGTGCATTAGGAAGTGCAAATGGTGCCATAGACATGTTTTCCATACCACCTGCAACAACGATGTCAGCTTCGCCAGCCATGATCATCTGTGCTGCCATATTTACACAGTTAAGACCAGAACCACATACTACGTTAATAGTAACTGCTGGAACCTCGATTGGAAGACCTGCTTTGATGGAAGCCTGACGAGCTACGTTCTGTCCAAGACCTGCCTGGATTACGCATCCCATATATACCTGATCTACTGCTTCCGGAGCAACACCTGCTCTGTTCAATGCTTCTTTAATTACGATAGAACCAAGTTCTGCTGCAGGAGTAGTAGAAAGACTTCCTCCCATTGTTCCGATTGCGGTACGGCATGCACCTGCTAATACAACTTTCTTTGCCATATTTCTTTTCCTCCATAATCTCAAAACGCCCTATTTCCATAGGCTTTACAATGATTGTTATTTTTTTATCATTGCCATTGTTTATATTTTAACATAGGGCATATCGTTTTGCAATGTGTAAATGCAAAAATTATCATTTATTCTCTTTTTTGATAATTTTCTACTTCTGTATCCACCATTTCATACTTTCTTTTCCACTCTTTTGTGTCGCCGACCTTTTCCACTTCACTACGGTTTTTATATAGAAATCTTGCAAGCTGATAGCAGTCGATCCATATTTCCTTGCCTTCTTCTCGCCGCTTTTCATCAAAAATAAGCTCGATGCCAACGTGAAGATGCGTCACTTTGATATTGTTCACATTTTCCTCCGTACTGTAACCGGTGTGCCCCATGTAGCCGATCACATCTCCTGCCGTTACTACACTGCCTTCCTCCAGCCCTTCCGCATACGGATAATTCTGCCGCAAATGGGCATAATAATAATATCGTTTATTATCAAAACTGCGTATGCCAATACGCCATCCTCCATACTGATTCCAACCGATCGCCTCTACTACACCGGATTCGATTGCAATGATCGGTGTTCCGGTCTGCCCCATCATGTCGTGTCCCAAATGCGGTCTGGAATAGCCATAGCTTCTGGAGGTTCCGAAATCATCATAATCATTATATTCAAACCCTTTTGCGATTGGCGAAAAGACTTTTAAACCATAACGGCTCTCCCATACCGTTTTCCCATCCTCACCTACTGTCTGTATTTTATACTCCCCCACATAATTTCCAAGCACTGCCGAATAAGCCTGATAATAATAATCGTAATATTTTAAATCCTTTGCCGCTTCTGCAATAGTCGTATCCCCACTTTTGACCTGCTCCGTAATTTTTTCTATTTCAGATTCCATACCACCTTTTAACTCTCCACCATTTTTCGCCGCCAAATAGGCGAGCAGCTCTACCCAGTCGATATGAATGTCCTCTTTGTAAGTGGAAATGTCCACATCATACGCATTGCAAAGAGCCTCGTAAGAGACATTAAAATCCAACCATTTGATCGTCTCTCCCTCTGCAAGTGTTTCCACTGTCTTCTCCGCCTTATTATGTACGAAAAAAGAAAAACACACCCCAAAAGCAAGCAGCAGTATTAGGAGAATGTGCTTTCGTTTTTGTATATATCTGATCATCTACTTCCTCTTTTTCCCGTCATAAGCATTTTCAGCTTAATTATATTCGACATTCGATTCACATATTCAGTTTATGCTTTATTTTCCTTGCTCTCATGAACGCATTTTCCTATCAAAAAAGGAACTGCATATCCGTGCAGTTCCTTTTACTCATTTATTTCATTTTGCTACCCCACATAAGACCTTATACTTCTGGCTCGATCAAACCATACGTATTACCTTTTCTCTTGTAAACCACATTTACTTCGTCTGTTTCTGCATTGCAGAATACGAAGAAATTGTGTCCTAACAGTTCCATCTGAATGCAAGCATCTTCTGGATACATCGGTTTAATATCAAATTTCTTAGTACGAACGATCTGAATTTCTTCCTCATCCATATAATCTTTTTCGATGAAATCCTGACTGAAGAATCCTGCTGACTGCTTCTTGTCCACTAATTTTGTTTTATACTTCTTCAGCTGTCTCTCAATGATCTCTTCCACCAGATCAATAGAAACATACATATCATTACTTACCTGCTCTGAACGAATGATATTTCCTTTCACAGGAATTGTAACTTCAATTTTCTGACGATCTTTTTCTACACTCATTGTAACGTGTACTTCCGTATCGGAGGTGAAGTATTTTTCCAGTTTTCCAATTTTGTCTTCTACTGCTGCTCGTAATCCTTCTGTTACTTCAATGTTTCTTCCGCTAATAATAAATTTCATGCTAATCATCCCTTCCGATTAATTATTGTACGAACATTATACCACAAAGCTTATTCTTTTTACAACAATTTGACAAAATTTACTTAAATTTTAGGCTCTTCTTTAACAAGGCAGAGAAACCACAGATTTTTCCATTTTCAAGACTTTTAGCAAAAAAAATCGCAAATCGTTACAATTCACAAAACGCCCGTTCTAAAATTGGTCGTGTTTTTTCCACGTTTTTATTTTTTATTTTCTGTGGATAATGTGGATAACTTGGTGCATAAGTCAAAAATGCCGAATTTATGCGATTTCATTTTGTGGATAACTTTGTTAATAAATTTCTGCACATTTCGGGCGTTTTTTTGGTTTTCTGATATATTTTGTGTATCTTGCACAAGTTTAAATCTGTCAATAAGAATTTGTTACTATTTTTATATTTTTTTAGAAAAAGTATGTGCATCGTTGGAACGAAGTGCTTTTAACTCATAGGAATTTCCTATGAGTTAAAAAGGGTTGCACCTTATAGGTACAACCCGCATGATTTTGAAAATATTTTATTGAAACTGTTTATTAGAAAATTCTTCGTACAGCAAGTACTTGACGGTAGTCAGCATTGGATACGATGATACCTGTTTTTGATGTTGATGCGTGTACGATCTGACCATTACCAATATACAGTGCAACGTGTCCTGAGTAACAGATAATGTCACCCGGCTGTGCTGCTGCCAAACCACCTTCTACATTTGATCCGGAACTTCTTAATGCGGATGAAGAATGTGGAAGACTTACACCATAATTTGCATAAACGCTCATAACGAATCCAGAACAGTCCGTACCATTTGTAAGACTGCTTCCTCCGTATACATACGGATTACCAACGAACTGTAATGCATAATTTGCTACAGCTGTACCAGTTTCACTTCCGCCGGAAGATGCCACTGTTGTTGTCTGTGTCTGCGTTGATTTTGATTCTGTCTGTGTTGTCTGCGCTGTTCTTTGAGCTTCTGCTGCTGCAGCTGCTTCTCTTGCTGCCTGACGCTCTGCCTCTTCTTTTGCAAGACGAGCTTCTTCTTCCGCTTTGGATTCAGCCTGAACAAATTCTGTAGTTAAAGTAACATAATCTGTGGAAACGTAACCGTCACCTTCCTCAATGTTAACTTTTACCCAGCCATCTAATTCTTCTGTTACGATCAAATCATCCTCGATCGGAACCATTCCGACTACAGGTGATTCAACTGTTGGCTCCTGTCTTACATACAAAGTTGTTGTAGTAACTGTTGCAATTCTTGTTCCTACTTCTTTTGCCAATTCTACTGCTTCTTCTCCAGTCACGCAGAATTCTGCTTTTACATATCCTGTCACAGAACCGGAAGTAATTTCATACCAGCCATCCTGCTCGGAAATAAATGTACCCACAGAGTTGTCATATAATTTTCCTACAACTTCTCCGTCTTCACTCGGTGTACTTCTTACATTCACGTAATTTGTAACCTGTGCGATAACAAGACTCTTAAAACTTTCTTCTTCTTCTGCTTCTTCAGCTGTCATTTCTTCTTCGACTTCTTCTGTCTGGACAGGCTGTTCAGCTACCGTAACTATTTCTTCAATCTTCTTTGTCTCTGTTGTATTTTCACTCACGCTTGCGGAATTTTCCGAAACGCTGTCTTTTAACGTTTGTAAAGTAGTGGTATTATCTGCTAATGCTAATGTTACACCAGCGGATGGAAGCACCTCGGATACGCCCCCTGCTGCAAATGCCGTCATATTAAATCCAAAAAAGGTAATTGCTGCTGTAAGACCACATACTGCGATTTTCAGTCTATGTTGTTTCATCTTAACCTCCATATGCTTATCTCCCCATTAGATAAACATTTGTTACAAATTTGTTACAACCGTAATAAATAATAACACCGTTGTAATAGTTTGTCAACAGGCGGTAAAAATTGGTAAAAGAAAACAAAAATTTTGACAAAGTTTTTATAAATTATTGGGAAAGTAAATAATCCTGTACACTCGTCACCGCATTCGCACCATCTGAAACTGCTGTTATGATCTGGCGCAATCGCTTGGTACGCACATCTCCTGCCGCAAAAATACCTGCTACACTTGTTCTTCCGTCTTCTCCTGCTTTAATATAGCCATTGTCATCCATATCCAACAGCCCTTCCACGAATGCGCTATTCGGATGTATTCCTACCGCAATAAAAATACCATCAATGGCTATTTCTTTTTCCTTTTCATCCTTGGTACTGCGGACGATCATTTTTTCCGTCTGCCCGTCTCCCTCTATAGAAGTCACGACCTGATTCCATAAAATTTCCACATTTGGCAATTCCCTTAAATTCTCCTGCAAAATCTTGGCAGCACGCAGTTCACCTCTTCGATGTACCAAATATACCTTTTCACAGCCTCTTGCCAAAAAGATAGCATCCTCTACTGCTACATCACCGCCACCAACAACTGCCACGGTACGATTTCTGAAAAAAGCACCATCACAAGTCGCACAATAGGACACGCCCATTCCTGTCAATTCTTCTTCGCCCGGCACGCGCAGTTTTGCATGAGAAGCACCCGTTGCGATCAAGACTGTTTTGGTTTCATAACGATTTTTATCCGTAACAACTGTCTTTGCCTCTTCTCCATCCTCGATGCGTATAACAGATTCTTCGCAAAATGCAGCCTGCATTTTGTCCGCATGGGCACGGAACTGCATTCCCATATCAAATCCATTGATTCCAGGAAGACCTAAGTAATTATCTACTTCATACGTAGTCAGTACCTGTCCGCCACTCATGCCGCTCTGCTCGATCACTAACAAATTTAATCCTGCTCTTTTTCCATAAACCGTTGCCGACAGCCCCGCCGGTCCTGAACCAATAATAATTAAATCGTACATACTCTGCCTCATTTCCCTATTCTTTTTGAATAGCCACACTACAAACTTTTTCTACATCCAGCCGCCATCCAGTGTAATGACCTGACCTGTTAAATAATCATTTCCCTCTACAAGCTGTAATACAAGCTTTGCTACTTCCTCAGGCCGTCCGAACCTGTCTGCCGGTATCTCTTCCTGTAAAGCCGCCCTTTCTTCTTCCGAAAAACAGCCGTTCATTTGTGTATCGATCACGCCACATGCAATAGCATTTACCTGTATATTGCTAGGCGCCAGCTCTTTTGCCAATGCTTTTGTAAAAGCGTTCATTCCTCCTTTGGAGGCAGAATAAGCGACCTCCATAGATGCCCCAACATTTCCCCAAACGGAGGAAATATTGATGATCTTTCCGCTCTTTTTTTGCACCATAAACGGTACTGCATGCCGACATACATAAAATAAGGAATTCAAATTGGTATTCATCACCTGATCCCATTCCTCTAATGACATATCCGTCAAAAGTCCAATGTATGAAATGCCTGCGTTATTTATTACTATATCAATATCTTTTATATTTGCAAACAGCTCGTCCATACTTTTTGCATTTCCGGCATCGGCTAAAAATGCAGTCGCTTTTATATGGTACGTGCTTTCCAGTTCCTCACACATTCTGCTAAGCTCTGCGAAAGAATTTTTACAGGTCACATAAATATCATACCCGCTTCTTGCAAATTCTATTGCAATCGCTTTTCCAATCCCTCTGGAAGCTCCTGTTATCAATGCAGTCTTTCTTATCATATTATTTCCCCATATCGCTTCTGATTTCTTTTTAATTTATTTACACAATAAATATATGCCGGAATCAAAAATAAATCTGCCATGATCCAGGCTGACGGATTTGCAAAGCAAGCTGCCGAATAACCTAATAATGGCACGAACACAAATCCGACCACGGCTCTTGCTACCATTTCAAATACCCCTGCAAATATTGCGAGCCTGCTAAATCCCATACCCTGAATCATAAAACGAATGATATTGACTAATGCCAATGCAAAATAAAACATACCGTTTGCATAAAGGAATTTTTCTGCATTCGCGATTAACTCCGCTTCACCCGCATCCAAAAACAACAACGACAACTGCGGTGCAAAACCTAAATAAACTACGAAGGCTAGAACAGAATAAATGGCTCCTAGCATAATACATGCTTTCAAACCTTGTCCTAAACGTTCTATCTTGCCAGCGCCCACATTCTGTCCACCATAAGTTGCCATAGTGGAACCAAGCGCCTCATAAGGACAAGTGAAAAAGAGCGACAATTTGGATGCAGCTGTCATAGCCGAAACATAAGCCGTTCCTAAAGTATTTACTGCAGACTGCAGCACTACACTTCCAATCGCCGTGATGGAATACTGCAATCCCATCGGAATGCCCATCCCACATAAAACCATAGCATAATGAGGATCAAACTTCCATTCTTCTTTTGAAATTTTTAAAATTGCATATTTCTTTCTCATAAAAAAGAAACAACAGATTCCAGATACTAACTGCGAAATAACCGTCGCATACGCTGCGCCCGCTACTCCTGTTTTAAAATAATAAATAAATACAACATCTAAGACAATATTAATAATGGAAGAAAGTGCAAGGAAAGCTACCGGTGTTTTACTGTCACCCAAGGACCGGATAATTCCCGCCAGCATGTTATATAAAAAGGTTGCCGGAATACCTGCAAAAATAATAAAAATATAATTGTATGCTTCACCAATAATATCATCCGGTGTACGCATCACTTCCAAAATCGTTCTGCAAAGTGCTGTCGTCAGAATCGTCATTATAATAGAACAGATCATGCTCAGCCATGCTGCATTTGCCACGAATTTACGAAGCTCCGTTTCCTTCTTCGCTCCAAACTGCTGTGCCACCGGTATCGCAAATCCACTGCAGACACCAACGCAAAAACCGATTACCAAAAAGTTAATAGAACCAGTGCTTCCTACTGCTGCCAGTGCATCTGCGCCTAAAAATTTACCTACGATCATAGTATCGATCACACTGTAAAACTGCTGAAATAACAATCCGAAAAAAAGTGGCACCGCAAATCTCAAAATGAGCTTCATCGGTCTGCCTTCTGTCAAATCCTTTGTCATAATACTTGCCTTTCTCTTACTGTACTTTTTGCAAAAATGCTCTGCATCCTTCTAAAATATCATCATATGTTTCGTCAAAGTTTCCGGTATACCACGGGTCTGCTATATCCCTTCCTGAATTTGCAAAGGACAGCAGCTTATAAATTTTCCTGTCCGGATCACCACCAGCAATTCGTATCATATTGCGTATATTGGCACTGTCCATCCCAATCAGATAATCGTATTCTTCATAGTCCTTCTTTGTCATCTGCACGGCACGGTGCGGCACAAGCGGTATTCCTTTCTCACGCAATTTTGCCACCGTGCCGTAATGCGGAGTGTTCCCAATCTCCTCGCGGCTGGTGGCAGCAGAATTGATATAAAATTGCCGGGAGAGATTCGCCTGTTTCACCAAGTGGGTCATGACGCTCTCAGCCATGGTGCTGCGGCAGATATTGCCGTGGCAGATGAA
>JAGKTQ010000031.1 GCA_021153325.1 Lachnospiraceae bacterium
TTGTTAAGAAATCTTAACACTTTTTTTATGGAAAGAATAGCAATTATATTTTATACTAAATTAATATGATATATTGTAAATACATATGAAAAATTTGAAGTACAATTCAGAAAGGAGCGCATGATATTTGAAACTCAATACACTTCTGAAGGAAAAGGTTTATGAGTCCATTGTGTCGGTATTACCGATCACAGTTATTGTTCTGTTGCTAAGTATTACACTTGCCCCGATGTCACCGGGAGCTTTGGTTCTCTTTTTATTTGGAGCAGTGCTGTTGATCGTAGGGATGGGGTTCTTTACAATGGGCGCAGATATGGCAATGATTCCAATGGGGGAAGGCATCGGTGTTGTAATGAGCAAGTCAAAGAAAATTACAATATCGTTAGCAGTATGCTTTATTTTAGGTGTTTTAATTACGGTCGCCGAACCGGATCTACAGGTTCTTGCAAATCAGGTGCCGGCTATACCAAATCTTACTTTAATTCTAACCGTAGCAGTTGGTGTCGGAATATTTCTTCTTTTAGCGGAAATCCGTATGTTGTTTAAAATTCCTTTATCGTATGCACTGGTATTTTTCTATATTATTATTTTTGTTTTGGCTTATTTTGCACCGCAGGATTTTATTCCGGTCTCTTTTGATTCTGGTGGTGTAACAACAGGTCCGATAACAGTACCATTTATTATGGCTTTGGGAATTGGTATGGCTTCTGTGCGAAGTGATAAAAATTCAAACAGTGATAGCTTTGGTCTGATCGCGATGTGCAGTATCGGTCCCATCATGGCAGTATTACTTTTAGGTATTTTTTATAAGCCGGAGAAAAGTGTATATACGCAAACAACTATTCCGGATATCCTTACAACAAAAGATGCAGCAACACAATTTGCAATTGGTCTGCCGGAGTATGCAAAGGAAGTGCTGATAGCACTGTGTCCAATTATTTTATTGTTTATCATTTTTCAACTTGTATTCCGAAGATTTCAGAAGCATCAGCTTATTAAGGTCATTTCCGGTCTTGTTTATACCTATGTTGGACTGGTATTATTCCTTACGGGAGTCAATGTTGGATTTATGCCGGCAGGACAGTTTATTGGAGCAACCATTGCTGCTGGTGAGAATAAATGGCTGTTAATTCCTATAGGAATGATCATCGGATATTTTATAGTAAAGGCAGAACCGGCGGTACAAGTATTAACAAAACAGGTGGAAGAGGTATCAAATGGCTCTATTACACAAAGCTCTATCCAACATGGTTTATCTATCGGTGTAGCTTTATCCGTAGGAATTGCAATGTTACGTATTTTGACAGGTATTTCCATTATGTGGTTTTTAATACCTGGATATACTTTATCGTTGATCATGACATTTTTTGTCCCACAGATTTTTACTGGTGTAGCATTTGACTCCGGTGGTGTGGCAAGTGGACCAATGACAGCAACCTTTTTGCTTCCGTTAGCTATGGGTGCTTGTGAAGCAGTAGGTGGAAATATTTTGACAGATGCGTTTGGCATCGTAGCTATGGTTGCCATGACTCCGCTTGTAACGATTCAGCTTTTAGGACTTATAGGAAAAATTAAGAAAAAGCTTCGGAAAGTACAGGAAGTTCCTCAGACAGTGGATTTGGAAGATACGATTTTGTACTTTGATTAAAAGGATTGGAGAACTGACAAATGGATGATAAAAAAGGAATAAAGATGTTAATAACCATTGTAGAGCGGCGCCAAGGAAAAGGATTGGTAGAACTGTTTTCTAATAATGGTGTGGAGTGGCATTATCGAAGTACTGGCATGGGAACAGCATCATCAGAGCTTCTGGATGTGCTTGGTTTTGGAACAGCAGAACGAGATATTATTTTCAGTTTAGCGGAAGAAAATCAAATTCGAAAGCTGATGTATAATTTAAACAATGATCTGAGGGAATATGCACGGGCAAAGGGAATTATTTTTTCAGTTTCTCTGACGGGAATGAGCAGTCTTGTGGCGGCAAAATTGTTTGAAAGTGCGGAAAGCTTAGGAGAGGAAGGTGAAGTAATCGTGCATGATAAAAGTAACAATAGTTTGATCTTAGTCATTGTAAATCAAGGGCATACAGATGAAGTAATGGAAACTGCAAAGAAGGCAGGAGCAAGAGGGGGTACTATTTTAAGAGCCCGTTTTAATGGTTCTGAAGCAAGTAAACAGTTTTATGGTATTACTTTGCAGGCAGAAAAAGAAATTATCATGATACTGGCTGGAAATGCGAATCGAAATCATATTATGGAAACCATCAATAAAGAACATGGTGTAAATACAGAAGCGGGAGCTATGATCTGCTCCATGGCGGTAGAGCAGGTTGTACGATTGTCGTAAGGATATGCATACATATACAGATAAAACAGGACACAGCATTTTGCAGATGTCCTGTTTTTAGAATAGAAAGATAGCAGAAAAGCAGCTATAAAGGCATAGAATTTAAAGGTCTGTACAGTGGTGGAAAAGTAATTTCGCCACAGGCAATCTTCATGCCGGAATCGCCGGAAGGCTGGGTGTGAAAATCATCCGCCATTTCATGAATGATAATGGTACGTCCGATTATCTCTGTAGGTAAAAAGGAATCTATATAAAACATGAGGAGTGCCTCGCCGTTATTTCCTAAAAGAGGCGGTAAGTCTCCGGCGTGGTGTGGGTGTGCACAGCCGCCGGGATTATAATGTCCGCCAGCATCTGCAAAGGGATCGGTGTCTGTTCCGGTACAGCTTTTACCTTCGTGTATATGAAAACCGTAAAATGCTTTTCCGCAGGGAGTATTTTTGTCGGGAAGTCCAATGACATGAATTGCCATAAATGTTCCTGCAGAGAGAGGGTAAAAAAGAGCACGGCCGCTTATAGCTGGGAAAAAGCGGCTGCCACGAATGTTGGAAACGGCAGTTGGTTCCATAGTGAGCAATACATTGACTGCCTGAATGATATCAGCATACATAGGCATACCTAATTAGAATGACAATTGTCATTTTTTGCTGTTGTAGTATCAAAAGCAGGATTGAACGCATAAAAATTCTGTTCGTTTAATTTACTCTGCACCAGGCGCAAAGCTTCACCAAATCTTTGGAAGTGTACGATTTCTCTTGCACGCAGGAAACGAATTGGTTCACATACATCAGAGTCATGTACAAGACGAAGGATATTGTCATAGGTACTGCGTGCTTTTTGCTCGGCAGCCATATTTTCAAATAGATCGGTAATTGGATCACCTTTTGACTGGAATACACAGGCGTTAAATGGTGTACCGCCTGCTGCCTGTGGCCATAAGCCTAACGTATGGTCTACATAATATTTGTCAAAGCCGCTGCGTTCAATTTCTTCCATGGAAAGATTTCTTGTAAGCTGATGGACGATCGTGGAAACCATTTCCATATGTGCAAGTTCTTCCGTGCCGATGTCCGTTAACAATCCGGCAACTTCATTATAAGGCATGGTATAGCGTTGGGAAATGTATCTCATGGAAGCTGCAAGTTCTCCATCAGGGCCTCCGAACTGGCTGATGATAACCAGTGCAAGATTGGCATTGGTTTCTTTGATCTTTATTGGAAATTGTAATCTTTTTTCATAATTCCACATAGTTTAGCATTCTCCTTCCCATGGCATTGGATCAAGAGCCCAAGACCATTCTTTATTGCTGATATCGGCAGTATCTAATGTGAGAGGAGTAAATTTAACGGCATATTCACGTAATGCCTGATTTCGTTTTCTTGTCTGATGAGCAAAATAGTCGATGGCGTCACGGTCAAATGGATGCGTATCCAAATATTGTGCCATTTCCACCATGACAAATCCTAATGTATTGATTTCATTCATTAATCTTTCTCGTTCTGACATGGAATTAGAATTCATGATTTCTTTCTCCTTCCTACAAACGGCTTGGTAAGCTCAGGAAAGAGTGTGCCGATTTTTAATGCTTCATCGAGATTTTCGTAAATGTTTGTCATATGTTGGAACGGAACATATGCCATCGCAATAGGAAAGCGGTCAAAGTATTCATCGAAATTATAATCTTTCATAAAACACCTTTCATAATTTCATTAATTCTTTAATAATATAGTATGGTTAGTGTTCACACATGTTTCACATTTTTTTGAGAATTTGAACACATTTAACGTTTAGAATAGGAAGAAAAAGTAAACTGTGCATAGGAACGTGTACAGCTATAAAGGAGGATATGACCTTGATAGAAGTTGAAAATTTAGTGAAAAGATATGGAAACCATGTAGCGGTCGATCATTTATCTTTTCATGTTGGAAAAGGACAAATATATGGTTTCTTAGGTCCGAATGGTGCAGGAAAATCTACCACAATGAATATCATGACAGGATATCTGGCTGCAACAGAAGGAACAGTTAAAATTAATGGTTTTGATGTTCTAAAACAACCGGAAAAAGCCAAAAAATCTATTGGGTATCTGCCGGAAATACCACCTCTTTATACAGATATGACGGTATATGAATATTTGAAATTCGCGGCAGAGTTAAAGAAGATCAATAAGGCTGAAAGAGAACAACAGATAGATGAAGTTATGGAAATGACAAAGATTTCCAATATGCAGGATCGTCTGATTAAAAATCTTTCCAAAGGATATAAACAGAGAGTAGGACTTGCTCAGGCGATGCTTGGTTATCCGGAAGTGATTATTTTGGATGAGCCTACGGTTGGATTAGACCCGAAACAAATTATTGAAATCAGAGATCTGATCAAAAAATTAGGCGAAAATCATACGGTTATCTTAAGTTCTCATATTTTATCAGAAGTGAGCGCGATATGTGACCATATTATGATCATATCCCATGGAAAGCTGGTAGCCAGCGATTCACCAGAAGGATTGCAAAAGCTGCAAACTTCTAAAAATCAGCTGACGATTTCAGTAAAAGGAACAGAGGCTGATTTGAAAGACGTACTTTCTTCTATCAAAGGAATTGATACATATAAAACAGAAGTCGAAAAAGGAAAAGGCAGTGTAGAAGCCGTTATAGAAACCGAACCAAGTAAAGATATCAGAGAAGAACTCTTTTTTGCTCTGGCAAATAAAAAAATGCCGATCTTATCTATGCAATTGACAGAAAAATCGTTAGAGGATATTTTCCTTGCATTGACACAGGAAGAGAAACAGGAGGAAGAAGAAAATGATAGCGATTTATAAAAGAGAGTTAAAATCATATTTTCATTCTGTAATTGGTCCGCTTTTTATTGCAGCGACACTTTTTATGGTCGGACTTTATTTTACAGTTTACAACTTATTTAATGGTTATCCATATATTTCTTATGCGTTGTCCAGTGTAACGGTTTTATTTATGATCAGTGTTCCGGTTTTAACGATGCGTATACTGGCAGAGGAACGTCGTCAGAAAACAGATCAGCTTATTTTGACAGCACCTGTTGGAATCGGACAGATCGTATTAGGTAAATTTTTTGCATTGCTTACTATTTATGCAATTCCGACAGCTATCGTATGTATTTATCCGCTCATTTTAAGCAAGTTCGGAACAGTACCGATGGGGGAATCTTATACAGCTATTTTAGGATTTTTCCTTTATGGAGCTGCCTGCATTGCAATTGGTATTTTTGTTTCTTCAATAACAGAAAGTACAGTTATTTCGGCGGTGCTTACTTTTGCCATTTTATTTTTGACATATGTTATGGATGGAATTTGTGGCTTAATATCTCAGAGTGGAAATCTTTTAACAAAAATACTCGGCTGTTTCGATATGGTTTCCAGATATTACGATCTTCTGGAAGGTGTTTTGGACATTTCATCTGTCGTATATTTTCTTTCCATTATCGTTGTTATGTTATTTTTGACAACACAGTCCATTCAGAAGAGAAGATATAGTGTATCGGTCAAAAGTTTGCAATTTGGTGCATATAGCAGTGGACTTATAATTTTGGGGATCGCAGTAGCTGTCTTAGTGAATTTAGTAGTGGGAAGTCTCCCGGAAAATGTGAAAAGGATTGATGTTACTCACGAAAAATTGTATTCGCTTACGGAACAGACAAAGACGTATGTAGGAGCACTGCAGGAAGATGTTACGATTTATGTATTAGCAAATGAAGAGAATATGGATGAGCTTGTGGTGCAGACGCTGGAGCGTTATAAAGGAATTTCAGACCATATCAAAGTAGAATATATTGATCCGGCAGTCAATCCGAAATTTGCTACGCAGTACACAGAGGAAACGGTTAGTTCAGGTAGTTTGATCGTAGTAAGCGATAAGGCAAATAAGGTGTTGGATTATAATACACTTTATGAGATTTCAAGCGACTATTATTCCTATACATCAACAACAACAGGCTATGATGCGGAAGGACGTATTACTAGCGCAATTGCCTATGTAACAAGTGAAAGTGCGCCAAAGGTATACAATATTACCGGACATGGAGAGCTGGAATGGGAAGCATCTTATAAATCTGCCATCGAAAAGGAAAATGTACAATATGAAGATATTAGGCTGTTAAATTATGAAACCATTCCGGAAGATGCAGCGTGTATTATTATAAATGCGCCTACAAGCGATCTTTCGAAGGATGATGCAGATAAAGTACTGGCTTATTTGAAAAATGGCGGAAAAGCAATTGTGACGACTGCATGGACAGAAGAGCCATTGACAAATTTTGAATCTATTTTAGATTATTATGGCATTAGTCTTGTAGATGGAATGGTGGTAGAAGGCAGCGTATATAATTATTATATGTATCCGATCGTGTTGATTCCAGATATGCAGTATGATGGTGTTACGGCAAGCCTTTATGACTCTTACAGTATTTTAATGCAGATTGCAAAGGGTCTTGTCACAAATGAAAATGCAGACGATAGTGTTGAGATAACAACGCTTTTGTCTACTTCAGACAGTGCATATTCTAAAACAGATGTGAAAAATTCTTATGATAAAGAAGAAGGCGATATAGAAGGACCATTTGCACTTGGTATGAGAGCAGTGAAAACCGAAGGAGAAACAGAGTCCACTTTATATGTATATTCTTCCGAGGGATTATTTACGGAAAATTCTGATCAGTTTGTTTCCGGTGCAAATTTACAACTATTTACCAATACTTTGAGCACCCTTGTTGAGCATGAAGCAACTGTTTCTATACCGGTCAAAGAATATGATCTTTCTTATCTTACTATGACACAGGGACAGATTCTGTTTTTAGCTGTGGTCACAACTATGATTCTTCCGCTTGTGATTTTGATCACAGGATTGATCGTATGGATAAGACGAAGAAATGCTTAACGTGTAGTAGAAACAATATGGAGGATTTATTATGAAAAAACAGAAAATACAGCTTATTGTTTTAGCCATAGTGCTTGTAGCATTGCTTGCAGCATACTTTATTATTCCGAAAGTGGTCAAAGACGAGGAAGAGGAAACAGAAAATTATATTGTAACGGCAATAGACAGTTCGACAGTATCTGAAATTTCTTTTACAAATGATGGAACAGAAATTTCTTTCGTTAAAGAAAACGATGTTTGGTACGCAGCGGATGATAAAGAAGTATCAATTTCACAAGGAACGGTAGAGAATCTTGTCAGTATAGTAGGGAACATTGTATCCGTGACTAAAATTGATAATGTGACTGATTTGAATCAATATGGTCTGGATAATCCTTTACATGAAGTTCGTTTTGTTGCTGATGGAACAGAACATACCGTTATTATGGGAGACTATAATGATATCACTGGCGAATATTATCTTTACTTGAAAGGAGAAACTACGGTATACACAGTTTCTAGTACTGTAGTAACCCCATTTTCCACGACGATGGAAGCATTTATTGAGGTAGAAACAGAAACAACAGAAGAAAATATAGAAGAGACTTCTTCTGTGGAAAGCATAGTGGAATAAGGAATGTAGCCCTATTGACATACATAGTTGATAGGGCTATAATTATGCTTGATATTAATGAGAATCATTTTCAACAAGCGAGGAAGGTCCAATGACATTATTTGAAGCAAAAAAAGAGACAACATATGTAGTAAAGGGACTGTATGTAGAGGAAGCGGTCACGAGGCGCTTGCAAGCACTTGGATTAAATGATGGTACTTGTTTGACTGTATTGAACCGTAAGAAAAAAGGGGCAATCATTATAAAGGTAAGAGGGACGAGACTGGCACTTGGAAAGCACATTTCTTCCGGCATAGAAGTAAATGAGATAACAGAAGGGGAGAAAGAAAATGAATAAGAACGAAATTCATGTGGCATTTGTAGGAAATCCTAATTGCGGAAAGACAACACTTTTTAATGCAATCACAGGTTCAAAATTAAAAGTTGCAAACTGGCCGGGTGTTACGGTTGAAAAAATGGAAGGAAGTGCGGAATACGAAGGCTTTCATTTAACCTTAGTAGATACACCTGGTATCTACTCCTTGACTTGTTACACAATAGAAGAGAAAGTAACAAGACAATGTGTAATGGATGACAATATTGATGTGATTATTAATATTGTAGACGCCTCTTCATTGGAGAGAAACTTATATCTTACTATGCAGCTTTTAGAGCTTGGTAAGCCGGTCGTTTTAGCGCTGAATATGATGGATATTGTAGAAGAAAGAGGAATGGAGATCGATCTCCATCGTTTGCCGGAAATGCTTGGTGATATTCCGGTCGTACCGGTTTCAGCAGCAAAAAGACAGGGACTGGATATTTTACTTCATGCAGTGGTACATCATTATGAAGAAGGTCCTCATGGTGTTGTTTTGGAATACGGAGAAGAAATTGAAAATAAAATCGCCAAACTGGAAGTAATGATGCAGGCAAGATATCCGGATCATTCTTCAGCAAGATGGCATGCTATTAAACTATTAGAAGAAGATGAAGAAGTTAAAAAAGAGCATCCAATGTCAGTAACAAATGTAGTTGACAAAAGCTACGAAAAAGAAATTATTAGCAAAAAATATGCTTATATTGAAACGATCGTAGCAGAAGTGCTTTTCAGAAAGCAGGGAAAGAAAGCAAATACAGATAAGATCGACAAACTGCTTACCCATCCTGTTTTAGGGATACCTATGTTCCTATTAATTATGGCATTTGTATTTTTCCTCACCTTTACGGTAGGCGATGCACTGAAAGGATATTTTGAGATTGGACTGGATTACTTTTCACAGGTAGTCAGAAATGTTTTAGTGTCAGTACATACATCTGAGTGGTTGATTTCTTTACTTGTTGACGGAATCATTGCCGGAGTCGGTGGAATCTTGACCTTTATTCCTAATATTTTTATTCTGTTCTTAGCACTGGCAATTTTGGAAGACAGTGGTTATATGGCAAGAGTAGCATATGTAATGGATGGTATTATGGGAAAAGTTGGTCTTTCTGGCAAGGCGTTTCTCCCGATGATATTAGGATTTGGTTGCACAGTTCCTGCCATTATGGCAACAAGAGCATTAGAAACGGAGCGTGACAGACGTAAAACGATGATGATCACTCCATTTATGTCTTGTTCCGCAAGACTTCCGATCTATGTATTATTTTCGGAAATGTTCTTTCCAAAACATTCAAGTTTGGCAGCATTTTCTATGTATGTGATCGGTATGGCAATTGCTATTCTTGTAGCTCTTATAGTAAATAAATTAGAAAAAGGGCAGGAAAACGATTCTCTTCTTATTGAACTTCCTGAATATAAGAGACCAAATGCAAGAACTATCCGTATTTATGTATGGAATAAATTAAAAGATTACCTTTCCAAAGCTGGAACGACGATTTTCGTAGCTTCTATTGTCATTTGGTTTGTACTGAATTTTGGAGTAAGCGGCATGGTAACGGATGCTTCGGAAAGCTTTGGTGCAATAATCGGAAAATGGTTAGCACCTGTTCTTGCACCTGCCGGACTGGATATGTGGCAGATCGTTGTAGCTTTGATTTCGGGTATTTCAGCAAAGGAAGTAGTGGTTTCCAGTTTCTCTGTACTTTTTGGCGTTTCCAATGCAAATTCAGCAGCTGGAATGGGTACGATCGTAGCAAATATACAAGCGATCAATCCAGAGTTTGGAGCATTGAATGCTTATTGTCTGATGCTGTTTTGTCTGTTGTATGTACCTTGTATTGCTACGGTGGCAACGATCAAAAAAGAGAGCGGTTCCTGGAAATTTACACTGCAGATGATCGCTTTTCAAATGTTGCTTGCATGGGGCATTTCCACACTGGTATTTCAAATTGGCAGCTTGTTGTGATTTTTTTAACAAATAACTTGATTTCCTCGTCTGTTTATGTAAAAATAGAAAAGCAGATGGGGAAATTTTTTGCATTATGACGTAAATTTGCCCAGAAATACGAATTTAAAAAATAGATCGGAGGCAATATGAGAGGTATAGATACGCAGGTGCGTAAAATGCGACGACGTGTGTTTAAAGAAGTAGCAAATCTTGCTTATACATCCGATAATTTAATTAATGATGTAGAGGCATTACCTTATAAAATTGTTGATTATGATGAGCCGGAGTTCCGTGAGAGTGTTTATCGTGAAAGAGCGATCGTACGTGAAAGAATCCGACTCGCAATGGGAATGAGTTTAAGACCGGAAAATGTCCCAGTACATGCCACACAAGGTATGGAAGAAACAAATATTGCAGAAAAATATTATGAGCCACCTCTTATGCAGGTAATCCCGTCAGCATGTAATGCTTGTCCGGAAAATCGTTATGAGGTCACAAATAAATGTATGGGATGTATTGCACATCCATGTAGAGAAGTATGTCCGAGAAATGCTATTTCTATGGTAAACGGAAGATCCGTAATTGATCAGGAAAAATGTATTAAATGTGGAAAATGTAAATCCATTTGTCCGTATGATGCCATTTCTCATCAAGTGCGTCCATGTGCGGCTGCATGTGGTGTAGGTGCGATTAAAAGCGACCACTTGGAGCGTGCAGTTATTGATAATGACATTTGCGTGTCCTGCGGTATGTGTATGGTAAGTTGTCCATTTGGTGCTATTGCGGACAAATCTCAGATATTCCAGTTGATCAGAGCATTACAGTCAGGGAAAAAAATTATTGCTCAGGTAGCTCCGGCTTTTGTTGGTCAGTTCGGACCGAATGTAACGCCTGAGATGTTTAAAAAGGCATTGAAAGAGCTTGGTTTTGCAGATGTGTATGAAACAGCTATCGGAGCGGATGCAGGTGCGCTTGCAGAAGCAAAGCATTATGTAGAAGAAGTAGCAAGTGGAAAACAATCCTTTAGTTTAACTTCTTGTTGTCCATCCTGGTCAATGCTTGCAAAGAAATTTTTCCCGGAAACCATTGATAAAATTTCAAATGCATTGACACCAATGGTAGCAACAGCAAGAGTGATTAAAGAAGAACATCCGGATGCGGGAGTAGTATTTATTGGTCCATGTGCTTCCAAAAAGCTGGAAGCATCCAGAAGAACGGTTCGCTCTGATGTGGATTTTGTTATTACCTTTGAAGAATTAGCAGGCATGTTTGAAGCAAAAGGCATTGATCTTGGAACCATTGAGACAGATGAAGTAATGAATGATGCTACTGGCGCAGGACGAGGCTATGGTGTAGCTGGTGGTGTTGCAAGTGCCATTGAAGAATGTGTTCAGGAATATTATCCAGATATTGATGTAAATATTGAACATGCGGAAAGTCTTGCGGAATGTAAAAAAATGTTGATGCTTGCAAAGGCTGGCAAGAAAAATGGCTGTTTGATAGAAGGTATGGCATGTCCGGGAGGCTGTATTGCAGGAGCAGGTACAAATATACCGATCAATCAGGCTGCAAAAGAATTGGCAGCATTTAAAAATAAAGCAGAAAAGAAACTGCCGGATAAGGAAGATTAAATAAAGAGGGAGATAATTGTAAAATGACTAAGATTAGAACAAGATATGCACCAAGCCCTACAGGAAGAATGCACGTAGGTAACTTACGTTCTGCATTGTATGAATTTTTGATCGCAAAGCATGATGGTGGAAGTTTTATGCTCCGTATAGAAGATACCGATCAGGAACGTTACGTGGAAGGTGCTGTTGATATTATTTATCGTACCATGGAAAAAACGGGAATGATTCATGATGAAGGTCCTGATAAGGATGGCGGTGTAGGTCCTTATGTACAGAGTGAACGTATGAAGACTGGTATTTACATGAAATATGCCAAAGAACTGGTTGAAAAAGGAGAGGCATATTATTGTTTCTGTGATAAGGAAAGACTGGCAAGCCTGAAAACAGAAGTAGTAGAAGGCAAAGAAATTACCGTTTATGATAAACATTGTCTTTCTCTTTCCAAAGAAGAAGTAGAAGCAAATTTAGCAGCTGGAAAGCCTTTTGTTATCCGTCAGAATAATCCAACGGAAGGAACTACAACATTCCACGATGAACTTTATGGAGATATTACAGTAGATAATTCAGAATTGGATGATATGATCTTGATCAAATCCGATGGGTATCCGACTTACAATTTTGCTAATGTAGTAGATGATCATACGATGAACATTACACATGTCGTAAGAGGAAATGAATATCTTTCTTCTTCTCCAAAATATGTGAGATTATACGATGCATTTGGATGGGATGTACCGGTTTATGTTCATTTACCGTTAATTACAGATGAAAATCACAAGAAATTATCCAAGAGAAGCGGACATTCTTCTTTTGAAGATTTATTAGATCAGGGATTCCTTGCAGAGGCAGTTGTAAATTACATTGCACTGCTTGGATGGAGTCCGGAAGATAACAGAGAAATCTTCTCTCTGGATGAATTGATAAAAGAATTTGATTATCATAGAATCAGCAAATCACCGGCAGTTTTTGATATGGTAAAATTAAAATGGATGAACGGTGAATATTTGAAGGCTATGAATGATGAAAAATTCTATGAAATGGCTTTACCTTATTTAAAAGAAGCTATTACAAAGCCTTTAGATTTAAAGAAAATTGCAGCTATGGTGAAAACAAGAATTGAAGTGTTCCCGGATATTAAAGAATTAGTTGATTTCTTTGAAGAACTCCCAGAATACGATACTGCAATGTACACACATAAAAAAATGAAAACGGATGAGGCTTCTTCTTTAGAAGTGTTGGAAGAGATTCTTCCATTATTGAAAGAGCAGGAAGACTACAGTAATGATGCTCTCTATCAGATGCTCCTTGGTTTTGTAGAAAAGAAAGGCTGTAAGAATGGTTATGTAATGTGGCCGATAAGAACAGCCGTATCCGGTAAACAGATGACGCCGGCAGGTGCTACAGAAATTATGGAGATCATTGGTAAAGAAGAAACGATCAAACGAGTAGAAAAAGGAATAGAACTTTTAAAAAATGCCGTTAAATAATTGCAATGAAGCACAGCTTTGTGCCGTAAAGCACTTTCAGGGACCGATGCTTTTAACAGCCGGCCCCGGAAGCGGCAAAACCTTTACCATTGTAGAGAGAATCCGTTATCTGATAGAACATTACAAAGTAGAACCATCCAATATTTTAGTGATCACTTTTACAAAAGCCGCAGCATTGGAAATGGAGCAGCGGTTTTCTAAAGCGATGAAAGGAACAAAATATCCGGTGAATTTCGGAACCTTTCATGCAGTCTTTTTTCATATTTTAAAACAAGCTTATCAATATCAATTCAACAATATAATTTCAGAAAAAGAGAAAAGAGAATATGCAACATACGCACTGGAAGGCATTCGCAAAGAAATAGATGAAGCTTTTTTGGAACAGCTTTTCAGTGAATTTAGCAAAGTAAAGAATAGTGTAGGAGGTATTGCTCATTATCAATTTGAAAGTGGTTTTATGGAACCGGAGGAATTTCAAGCTGTTTATATAAAATATAGAAATATATGTATTGAAAATAAAAAAATGGATTTTGATGATATGGCATTACAGTGTCTGGAGCTTTTTAAAAGAAGAAAAGAGATCTTGCATAAGTGGCAAAAACATTTTCCGTTTATTCTTGTAGATGAATTTCAGGATATAAATTCGGCGCAGTATTCTGTAGTGAGTTTGCTTGCAGGAGAAAATAAAAATCTTTTTGTAGTAGGTGATGATGACCAGTCTATATATGGATTTCGAGGGGCCGAGCCTGTGATCATGCAGAAATTTCTTACTGATTTCCCAGATGCGAAAAAGGTAGTTTTAGATAAAAATTATCGTTCGGGAAAGCAGATCATTGAAATGGCAATGCAAGTGATAGAACAAAACAAAAACCGACTGCCTAAAACAATAAAACCAGGAACAGAAAAAGAAGGGGAAGTTGTGTGGAATGCGTGTCCAAATAAAGAAAAGCAATATGAGAATTTGCTTATAAAATTAAAACAATACCAACAAAACGATCAATTAAAACAATGTGCTGTAATATTTCGTACAAATCGAGGGGCTAATTCGTTTAAAAGACTGCTCCAAAAGGAAGGAATACCATTTGAAGGCAAGCTGCAGGAAAATTCCTTTTGCGAACATTTTATTTTAAGGGACATAGAAGATTATATCCGATTTGCTAAAGGAGAAGCTACGAGGGAAAGAATGTTCCGCATTATGAATAAACCATCTCGTTATATCAGCAGGGAAAGTGTAGGGGAAGGAGAAGTCGATTTTTCCCGTATAAAGCAATATTATCGGGATAACCCTCAACAGATCAAGAATCTTTCAAAGCTGGAAAAAGAACTGAACGAATTGAAAAATATGTCTCCATTTCTTGCAGTCAATTATATTCGGAAAGCAATGGAATATGATCAGTATATCAAAGAAATTGCTTCAAAAAATGGTACATATAGCATGGAGGAAATCTGGGAGATCGCAGAACAAATACAGATGGATGCAAAAGCTTATAGGAGTACAGAAGAATGGTTATTAAGCATAGCAGAACGTCGTCAAAATAAAATCTCACAAAAGACAGAAAATAGCGAAAATTCGGGTGACAAGGATATAAAGGATGCGATTTCTGTTATAACGATGCATGGTGCGAAGGGGTTAGAATTTGAAACAGTCTTTTTGCCAGACTTAAATGAAGGAAATGTTCCTTATGGAAAACTGTTATCGAGAGAGGAGGAAGAAGAGGAACGCCGTATTTTTTATGTGGCGTTAACAAGGGCAAAGAGAAAATTGGAACTTTTTTATGTGGAAAACGAAAAGGAAAAACCTTCTCGGTTTTTCCCTTTCTATTCAGAATCTACAATTTCATCAAATTCTGCATTATCAAGATATTCATCAAAAGCATCTGCAACCATTTCGTATTCATCATCATCATCAATGTATTCTAATTCCGGTTCTGCATTGACATCATTTTCGTCTTCGAAATAGCGATAGAACCACACTTCACCATCATCATTTTGTCCATTTTCATCCAAAGGAAGAAGTACAATATAATCTTTTTTCTGAACAGTCAATATAGTAATAATGGCACAACTCACAACACTGCCGTCCTCTAATTCTAAATCAACAGTCATTTCTTCATCAGTCATTTCTTCGTTTTTGTTTACGTCGTTTCCCATGTGATATCCTCCTACTTATGAATTTTAGTAGCTATTATAAAGGTATTTTACAAAAAGAAGACAATTTAATCAATAGGATACTGGAAAATAGTTTCACGATAGGAAAAAATATGGTAAACTATATATATTATTATGGGTGGAGGCTGATTATGAAGACAGACTTAACAATTGAAAAAGGAAAAATATTGCCTAAAGGAATCAGCCGTTATAAAGACGGAATCAATATCGCAGTCAAAATTCCAAAGGGAAAAGACTGCGGAATCTTTTTATGGATAAAAACAGAAAAGGGAAAGGAAAAGAAGTACAGCATTCCTTTTCAGAATGATTACCGTATTGGAGATATTAGCTGTATTTATCTGCCGAATACCCCTGCGGATAAATGCCGCTATCAAATTTATGCGGATGGAGCGGTTGTAAAGGATGTTTATGCCGCAAAGATTGAAGGACATGAGAAATGGGGCAAAGCGGTACAGCAAAAAGACATTTATTATCGAATATATGATCCGGAATTTACATGGGAGCAGGATAATACGCTAAAAACTCCATTTGAGGATAGTTATTTTTATTGTATGCACGTTAGAGGATTTACAAAGCATAAATCATCTGGTGTAGAGCATAAAGGAACATTTCGAGGAGTTATTGAGAAAATTCCGTATTTAAAAGAATTGGGTATCACTGCTATTGAAATAATGCCGGCATACGAATTTGATGAAGCAGTGCTTCCGTTAGAGAGCAGACTTTCAATGGAGGAAGCGGCAAGGCAGTATACGCAGAATCTGAACGATCCAAAGAAAAGTATGAAATTAAATTACTGGGGTTATACAAAAGACAACCAGTATTTTGTTCCGAAGGCATCTTATGCCTCTGAACCGAAAAAATCTCAAGAAGAGTTTAAAGAAATGGTAAAAGAGCTGCATAAGAATGGCATTGAATTGATCATGCAGTTCTATTTTGAGAAGGAAAATCCGGGATTTATTTTAGAAGTAATAAAGTTTTGGCGCATGGAATACCATGTAGATGGATTCCATTTGAAGGGCGATAATATACCGCTTATTCTTCTTGGGACAGAAGAGCTTTTGAAGGATACAAAGCTGTTTTACTATTCTTTTCCGTATGAAGAAATCTATAAGGATGGAGAAAATGTTTCTTATCGCCATCTTGCATCTTATCGTGATGATTGTATGTATGATTTCAGACGTTATTTAAAAGGCGATGAAAATATGTTACCTGCAATTCTTGGGCATATGCGTCACAATAGCGATAATCATGGTGTTATACAATATATCACCAACTATTATGGATTTACTTTAGCTGATCTTGTTTCCTTTGACCGTAAACATAATTTAGAAAACGGGGAAGAAAATCATGATGGAAATGACTTTAACTATAGCTGGAATTGCGGAACAGAGGGTACAACAAGGAAAAAATCTGTTTTAGAATTGAGAAAGAAACAAATGCGAAATGCACTTAACCTTCTCTTTTTGTCACAGGCTACTCCTGCATTTTTAGCAGGCGATGAGTTTGGTAACAGCCAAAAAGGAAATAATAATCCGTATTGCTTAGATAATGATGTGACATGGTTAAATTGGTCATTGTTAGAAAAAAATAAAGAGTGGTTTGAGTATGTAAAGAGCTTGATCGCATTTCGTAAAAAACATCCTGTTCTGCATGGAACGCATACGATTCGCTTAATGGATACATTAGCATGCGGATACCCGGATGTTTCCTACCATGGAAGTCAGGCATGGCGTGCAGAGCTTGAAAATTATAATCGTCATGTTGGTGTATTGTATGCAGGAAATTATGGTAAGAAAAACCGAACGGAAGATGATAATACGTTTTTTATTGCATTTAATATGCACTGGCAAAAAAGAAAGTTAGCACTTCCAAAGCTTCCAAAAGGTAAGGAATGGTATATTCTAACAACGACAGAAAAGGGTGAGTCGATTCCTGCTGTCGAGGACGTGACCGAGAAAACAGGACGAGTCGTAGAGATTGAATTAAGTCCTCGTACGATCGTAATCTATGTGGCAAAATAAAAAGGTGCTAAAAAGGCAGATGAATAAAAATGAATGCATGGAAACATTTTAAGACAATCACATATCATAAATATTTAGTGGCAAAAGGCTGTTTTAAAGTGGGATTATATAAACAGGGAATATTGCACGATATGTCCAAATATTCACCAACAGAATTTTGGGTTGGAGCAAAATACTATCAGGGCACAAGAAGTCCGAACAATGCGGAGCGTGAGGCAATCGGCTATTCTTCTTCATGGCTGCATCATAAGGGTAGAAATAAGCATCACTATGAATATTGGATTGATTATAGTATCAAAGAAGTTCCCGGTGGAATGGCGCCGGCACCAATGCCAACAAAATATGTGGTAGAAATGTTGATGGATCGAATTGCTGCATCAAAAGTGTATCAAAAGGAAAAGTATACGGATGCATCACCACTTGCTTATTATATGCTTGGCAAGGATTGTGCACAGATTCATTCAGATACGAAAAAGCTTTTGGAAGAACTGTTGGAAATGCTTGCAAAAAAAGGAGAAAAAGAGACTTTTCGTTATATAAAACAAGAAGTTTTGTAACAAACAAAAAGCTGCCGAATAGGATAAAGTAAAGAAAATGAAAAAGGATAACAAATATGAATTGTCTTTTCTTATTATTTTTACTTGTTTGTTGTGGCGGAAACGGTATCGGCTGTGGCAATAATGATTGCGACTGCGATAGAGATCGTGACAGAGACAGAGATAGAGATCGCGATAGAGATTGTGGTTGTAGATGTGAAAGAGAAAATGATAGAGATCGTGATCGTGACCGCGACAGAGACTGCGGTTGCAGGAGAGGTCCGGAAGCAAGACCATTTACTCCATTTGCAAACACTTGTGGATGCGAAGAAAATCGTTCGGAATAGGTGCAGTAAATTCAAGAGCTTGTCCAGTGATAGGATGAGGAAAAGTAAGACGGTAGGAGTGAAGTGCCTGCCGTTTTATTCTGTCGTCTGTACAAGGATTATATAAAGAATCTCCAAGTAAAGGATGCCCTATAGAAGCCATATGAACACGGATCTGATGGGTACGGCCTGTACCAAGTATTAAAGAAAGATAGGCAAAATCTTCTCCTTTTTGTAATATCTTGTAATGAGTCAGAGCATATTCTCCAGTTTCTTCATCAATACAACGCTCGATCGTAGAACCGGGAACTCGTCCGATAGGTTTTTCAATATCGCCTTCATCTAGGGTAGGGATTCCACTACACAGTGCTCGATATTCTCTTTTTACTGTTTTATCAGCCACCATTTTCCCTAAAATATTTGCGCTTACCATGTGCTTTGCTATGACCGTAAGTCCTGTTGTATTACGATCAAGACGATTGATACAGCGGAAAGTAAATGGAATATTCTGAGAAGAAAAATAATAGGCAGCTGCATTTGCCAATGTATTTGTATAGTTGTTCTGGGAGGGGTGAATCGGCATATCAGCAGGTTTATTTACCACTAAAATGTCCTCATCTTCATAAACAACAGGAAAGGGGAGAAAAACCGGAACGATTTTATCCGAAGTAGCAGTTTCGGATAAGCGTATGACCAGTAGATCTCCAGTATGTAACAATGTTTTTGTGTATACCCAGACACCATTCAATATAATACTTTCTTTCATTTTCTTTAATTCAATTATATTTTGTGAAGAAAAACCCATAGATTTTAAATAAAAATCTATGGGTCTGTTTTCGTATTCAGAAGTTATCGTATATTGAAAAATACGTTCCATTAGTTTTTCTGCCTTTCTATACTAATAGGATTTTACTTCCTTCCAAAGTGCATTGTAAAGTGCGTCGCCTTCCTCACCAAGATAAGAGTAAGTCTCTAAGTTCGTATACTGTGACAGATCAGGGAATGCGATAGAAGAGTTACGAATATCGTCGTCTTCGATCATAGACTGTGCAGTCACATTTGGAGTGGAATAGGTAATGTATTCAAAATTCATCAATGCGATATCTGGACGACACATAAAATCAATGAATTTATGTGCATTTTCTGCGTTTTGTGCATTTTTTGGAATTACCCAGGAATCAATCCAAATATTAGTGCCTTCTTCCGGAATTACATATTCTAAGTCGGGATTTTCTCTTTGTGTATAAATGGCTTCGCCGGAATAAATAACACCAATAGCTGCTTCGCCACCAATCATCTTGTCACGTACCTGATCGATAACATAAGCCTGTACAAGTGGTTTCTGCTCAATAAGTGCTTCTTTGGCAGCTTCCAGTTCTGCTTCGTTCGTTGTGTTCATAGAATTGCCATTTAATTTTAAAGCGACCATAAAAGCGTCTCTTACAGAATCCTGCATTAAAATATTGTCTTTATATTTTTCATCCCAAAGAATAGACCAGCTTGTGACTGGTTCGTCAACCATAGTTTTGTTGTAAAGAATACCTACAGTACCCCAGCAGTAAGGAACGGAATACATATTGTCTGTATCAAACTGTCTGGATTGCTCCCAATATTGCTCACCAATATGTTCTGTTGCATTTGGGAGCTTGGAAAAATCTAACTGCATAAGTAAATCATTATCGATCATTTTTTGAATCATATAGTCGGAAGGACAGACTACATCATACTGAGTAGCGCCTGCTTCAACTTTAGGATACATCATTTCATTTGTTTCAAATTCATCATAAATAACTTCAATACCCGTTTCTTCTTCAAACATGGCAATGGCTTCCGGATCAATATATTCGCCCCAGTTATAAACTACGACCTGTCCGTTTTCACCGCCAGAAGATGAGGAACCACAGCCGGAAAGAAGAGTAGCAGCTGTAATAGAAACAGCAAGAGTAAGTGCGAGTAATTTCCTTTTTTTCATTTAACTTCCTTTCTATAACAGCAGCCTTGTCAGAACAATAGATGCTGTCAGGTTTTCAAATTATCGTTGTGCCTTATTTTTTGTATTTTGTGAGGATTTTTTACCGGAAACATTTATCACAAATAGTAATACAATAACCGTTATAAATATAATTGTGGATAGCGCATACATTTCCGGTTTGATTCCTTTTCTTACTTCAGAATAAATCTTTGTAGAAAGTGTATCAATGCCGGCACCTTTTGTAAAGTGTGTAATGATAAAATCATCCAGTGACATAGTAAATGCCATCAAAAAGCCGGTCATGATACCAGGCAGTATTTCGGGAAAAACAACTTTGAAAAACGCCTGTATATGTGAGGCACCCAAATCAAGAGCAGCCTCATAAGTATGTGGATTCAACTGTTTCATACGTGGCATTACACTTAAAATAACATATGGTATGTTAAAAGTAATATGCGATAACAGTATGGTACTAAATCCAAAACGAATACCAAAGCTGATGTATAAAAGCATTAAAGAAATACCAGTTACAATATCTGCGTTCAGCATAGGAATGTTCGTAATCCCCATAAAAACAGTACGCATTTTTTTACTCATACTCTGCATGGCAATACAAGCTGCAGTACCAATCACAACGGCTATTAAAGAGGAGAGTACTGCGATCAATAGGGTATTCCATAACGCCTGTAATATCGTTTCGTCTTCAAAGAGAGAAATATACCAGTTAAGTGTAAATCCGCCCCATTTTGATCTTGTTTTACTTTTATTAAAGGACAATATGATCAGAGTAGCAATTGGGGCATAAAGAAATATAAATATAATTGCAATATAAAAACGTTTAAAAAATGTCTTCATTACAGCAATGCCCCCTCTCTATCCTTATCAAATATGGCAGATAATATCATGCTTATAATAATAAAAATCATAAGGACAATAGAAAGTCCACTGCCTAAATACCAGTTTCCTGTCTGTGTAAATTCCTGTTCAATTACATTTCCGATCAAAAGGACTTTGCTTCCGCCTAAGAGTGTACTGATGACGAAAGTGGTAAGTGCTGGAACGAAGACCATTGTTATACCACTGATCACACCAGGCAAAGAAAGCGGGAAAGTAATTTTTGTAAAAGTCTGCACCGGATTAGCCCCTAGATCCTTTGCTGCATTAATAACATTCTTGTCAATTTTAACAAGTGCGTTGTAGAGTGGCAGTACCATAAACGGAAGGAAATTATAAACCATACCGAGAACGATAGCATAAGGGGTATTGATAATGTTTAAAGTCGGCAAATGCAGAAACGACAAAATATTATTTATAACACCTGTTTTTTCAAGTAAAGTCTGCCATGCAAGAGTACGGAGCAAAAAATTCATCCACATAGGGAGAATGAAGATCACAACAATAAAACTATTTTGATTTACGTTCATATTTGCAAGGATCATTGCTAAAGGATAAGCCAATAGCAGGCAAATGACCGTACTAATTAAAGAGAGCAGGATAGAAAGCCATAATGCTTTAAAATGCTCGGCACTTGCGATCGCTGTAATATTTTCTAAAGTAAACGCCCCTGTTTTGTCTGTAAAACCGTAATAAAATATCATGCATAATGGAATGATAATAAACATAACAGACCAAAAAAGATAAGGGGTTGCTAAAAGTTTCTTTTTATTCATCTATGCTGACGGCCTCCTCATCCTCGGAAGCTGGTTTGTTCATGATCTGGATATTAAATGGATCTACTTTGATGCCTACTTTTGTTCCTACAGAGAACATTTTTGTAGAATGAACAAGCCATTCAAAGCCGTTTGCCATAACTTCCATTTCATAATGAACCCCTTTGAAAATAACATGGCTGACAACACCTTCAATAACCCCTTCAGAAGGAGATACTAATTCAACATCTTCTGGGCGGATAACAACGTCTACCGGTTTGTTTTCACCAAAACCTTTGTCCACACAGGCAAAACGCGCACCTAAGATTTCTACCAGTTCGTCATGGATCATGACAGAGTCGATAATGTTGCTGTCACCGATAAAGTCAGCAACGAAAGCGTTTTCCGGCTCATTGTATATTTTCTCTGGAGTACCGATCTGCTGGATGTATCCTTGATTCATAACAACGATGGTATCGGACATGGTAAGTGCCTCTTCCTGATCGTGTGTAACATAAATAAAAGTGATACCAAGCTCATTTTTTAAACGGATCAGTTCATATTGCATATCCTGTCTGAGTTTTAAGTCAAGAGCACCAAGCGGTTCATCTAATAAAAGCACTTTGGGTTCGTTTACAATGGCTCTTGCAATAGCAATACGTTGCTGCTGTCCACCACTTAAAGAATCCGGCATACGATTTTCATAACCATCCAGATTGACAAGTTTTAAAGCATATTTAATTTTATCCTGAATATAGGATTTACTCATTTTTTTAATTTTTAAACCAAAAGCGATATTTTCGGCAATCGTCATATGAGTAAAAAGAGCATATTTCTGAAATACCGTATTTAAATGACGTTTATTTGGTGGAAGAGATGTAATATCTGTGCCATCAAAAATGACCCTTCCTGTATCGGGCGCCTCAAAGCCGCCTAAAATACGAAGAGTAGTAGTTTTTCCGCAGCCACTAGGACCTAAAAGCGTCAAAAATTCATTTTCTCTTATAAATAAATTTAAGTCATCAAGTATCAATTGTCCGTCATAAGATTTGGAAATGTTTTCTAAATTAATAAGTTCTTTTTTCATATGATTATTTCCTTTCTATTACGCCGCGGATTGCGGCTCGATGATGATGAAATCAGTATTTTCAGATTCTACAGGAACATCCGGTTCTTCCATTGGAATCTCTTCCGGGGGCAAGGCCTCCTCCGGTGTCACAGGCGTTTCCTCCACCGGCGGAATGTTCTCCGGCGCCATTGTACCCGGATCGTCCGTTTCCGGTTCATCTGTTTCCGGATCCATCACAATAGGGCCCTCGGGGTCCACAGGAACGACTTCCCCGGTCTCCGGATCGATCAGGTCGCCGTTTTCATTCACCAGCGGCTCATTCGTCGTCTCCTCGTCTGTCGGAATCTCCGGCGGAACAGCCGCCTTGCTGTCCTCCACATAGCCGGTGGTGGAACGAATACTACCGTCGGAATGAACGGACATAATATCCAGGTCGCTAAGGGAGAATGTCTCCACAAAGGGACTGAGCTTGTTGTTGACGATATCCAGAAGCTCACTGGCTACCGGTACAACATAAGACAGCTTCTGCTGATAAGAGCGGCTCCATGCGCTCACTCCATACCATGGCATGGTCAAAAACTCCACACTGCTGACGCTGAGGCCCCCGGAGACCGCAGCCTTGCCGAACCACAAAATCTCCTGGAAGCTCAGGTCCGTCTCTACGCACTCCTGAAATACCTTGGCGATCTTGCCAATGTTCATCACATTGGCCGGCTTCATCATCTGCTCAATCACGGCCTTCAGGAAGTCCTGCTGCACCTCCATACGACCACTGTCACCGATGCCGCTGGTGTTTCCATAAGGACTACCCGGATCATTCTTTCGCCAACGGATGACCTGCATGGCGTCGTCGCCGGTCAGCAGGCGATACCCCTTGGCCTGCTCAATGACCAGGTCCTGATAGGGATCATGGTAATCCATGTCATAAGGAACATCAAAATACACACCGCCAATGGCGTCCACCAGCTTGCCCACGGCTTCCCATTCCACGATGACCTCGTAATCCGGCTCAAAGCCCACCAACTGGGAAATTTCTTTATACAAGGCCTTGATGCC
>JAGKTQ010000059.1 GCA_021153325.1 Lachnospiraceae bacterium
ATTACGACTTAACCCATAAGAAAAACGCTCATTCTGTAATAAACCATATAAAATATTTTTTCCTACAAGTCTTATCTTGGTAAAAGCATAAGAACCGTTAACAGAAGAAACGTAGTTGTAAATTGCTTCAATCTTCTTTTTTTCTCTCGCTTCAATGTATGCTTTCCAACTTGCTTGTTTGGTTTCATTATCATAATATGTATTTTTCTTCTCTAGTCCCGCTGCCGATAATATAGTAAGCGCAGAATAACAGCCCGTTCCACAATTTAGTCTTTTTATGAGATAATCAAGTTACATAGAGTTAAATGGTTCGTTGATTATATTTGATATAGAGCACTTTACTCTAAATCATTCGGAGCATAGAGCATTTTACTCTAAAGTATGATTGAGAACGGAGTTGATATACTCAAATGGATTACCCTCAAAACTTATCAAAATCAGACAGACGCTGGTTCGATTTGATTCAGCAATGCCGCACTAGTGGAAAGTCTGATCGCCAGTGGTTAATTGATAACAACATCAAATCTGGATCGTTTTATTATCATATAAAACGCCTTCGTGAAAAAGCTTGTGAAATACCGACGAGTTCTTTTGCTAGAGGTGTTGAAACACACGAAGTTGTTCCACTTGTGATTAATGAGGATTTGCCACTTCCCAAAAGTGAACCTGTTATTTCTGGCACAGTTGCTGCTTCTAATGAGGTTGCGCTACGTCTCACAATTCAGAGTATAACAGTGGAAATAACCAATCAGGCAACACAGTCAGTGATTCAAAATACATTATCTGCGTTGCGAAGCCTGTGTTAGGCGATATCTCGGGAATTTCCAAAATCTACTGTGTGACCGGTGCAACGGATATGCGGCGCAGCATCGATGGATTAATGGCAATTATCCGAGATACTTATCAAATGGATCCCTATGCACATGCTCTTTATCTGTTTTGCGGAAAGCGACGAAACACTCTCAAAGCATTATACTTTGATAAAGATGGCTTCTGCATCCTTTATAAACGCCTGGATGGAAAAGGCCGTTTTCAATGGCCTAGAAATGCCAGTGAAGTTCGTCCATTAACCAGACAGGAATTCCGGTGGCTGATGGAAGGTTTATCCATCGAACAACCCAAAGCATTTCAACCTTCACAAAGGAAAAACAGAGATTTTTGATTTGTGCAAAATAGAGAAAAAAATATTTTTTAGGATAACCATTTTCACTCAAAAGAACTGGTTATCCACATCAATGCCTTGAAGTGATTATTGTAACAACAGTTCAGGGTATTGATGTGGATAACATTCTATAAAAAGGCTTGAAACAGGACGTTTCCCGCCACTTTACAGATATTTTATCCTTCGTCAAAATGACGATAGGTGTTTTATCTGATGTTTGTCAAAAGTGCTTATTTCCCTTATACTTATAGCAGATAAGTTAAGGAGGTACGAGATGTCAACAAAAGAAGAAAATACACTTTTAAAAACGATAATCGAGACGCAGGCATCCCGTATCAAGGAGCAGGAAGAAACCATTCATGAATTACGCAAAATGGTTGCAGAACTGCAAAGCCTGAAAGCCAATCTGGAAGAAACTCTCGAAGAATTCCGACGCCAGTTCTTTGGTGTTAAAAGCGAGAAAACATCTTCAAAATCAAAGGAGGATTCTCAGACAGAGAAAAAATCTGTCACTGTAAAAGAACACAAGAGAGAACGAAAACCAAAGGCAACCAGAGAGGAACTTTATGCCAATCTCCCAATCACTGAGATTATTTGTCCGGTAAAAGATGAAGACAGATACTGTGACTGGTGTAATGCAGAAATGGTTCCTGTTACATCTAAATTTGTAAGAGAAGAAATACGCATCACTCCGGCAAAGATAGAAAGAATTCATTATCTGCAGGAAGTTCTTGTATGTCCGGAATGTCATAAAGACCATGATGGATCGTTTAAGGCAGGTGTTGTTCCGAAATCATTATTCCCGCATAGTCCTGCATCTGCATCAGCAGTTGCCTATGTGATATTTGATAAAGGGTTTATGGGACTTCCTTATTACAGAATGGAAACCGCTTTCAAACAACTTGGTGCCAGGATTCCGAGAGAAACGCTGGCAAACTGGTGTATTCTTGCTGCCAAAAAGTATTTACTTCCCGTTTTTAACAGGCTGCATAAAGAACTGTTAAAACGAGATATCATTCACGCTGACGAGACAACCTGTCAAGTGTTACGTGAAGATGGCAGGGAAGCACAGTCAACTTCCTATATGTGGATTTACTCCACCGGAACAGATGGTCTTCCCGGGATTGTTTTATATGAATACCAACCGGGAAGAGGTGGTGCCTATCCACAGGAATTCCTAAGTGGTTTTCATGGAAAACTACAGTGCGATGGTTATCAAGGCTACAATAAAGTAGATGATGTTCAGTTAATCTGCTGTAGTGCACATGCCAGAAGAAAGTTTTATGAAGCACTTCCGGCGGAGAAGAAGAAAACCATTAAGCTTCTGGATGTGAATTCCAGGGAAACAATCAAGGAGCCTGAGATTCCTCAGAAAGACCTTGAAAAATACATTCCTGCTGAAATAGGAGTGGCTTATTTCAATAAACTCTTCTATCTGGAGAGAACCTATAAAGATTTATCTCCTGAAGAGAGACAGGCAAAGCGCCTGGAACAGGAAGTTCCAATCTGGGAAAACTTTTTTGGCTGGCTCGGGACATTACATCCAACAAATGGAAGCAAACTCGAGAAAGCGGTGAACTATGCCCAAAATCACAAAGACACGTTGCAAGGGTATCTGCAGGACGGACGATGTGAACTATCTAATAACAAAGCTGAGCGAAATGCAAAGAGCTACGCTGTTGGAAGAAAGAATTTCCTGTTTCATACATCTGTAAACGGAGCAATTGCATCAAGTGTCATATACAGTCTTGTAGAGACTGCAAAAGCAAACAATCTGAATGTGTTCCAGTACATCTACACATTGCTGTTGTACATGCCGGGCTACACAGACAAGTCCGAAGGTATTGAACAACTAATGCCATGGAGTGATTTTATACAAGAACACTGTTCAGGGTTAATTGATGTGGAAACAGTTACGGTTGAAAATCATCCGGAACTACCACTTAGCAAAAAATAAAGCAACAGGCAAATATGTGCGTTGTATTATTCATCGCTTACATTTATATAAACATGAAGCCAGGGTAGAATTTTTATACCATGGCTTTTATTTATTGCATAAAGAGTTCAATGTATCTTGACAATATACGCAATGCGTGATAATATAAAGAAAAACATATACGCAATGCGTGATTAGAAAAGAGGTGATATCTATGAATATGCAGAAGCTTATTAAAGAGTTACGTGAGCAGTCCGGTATGAACATGAAGGAGTTTTCCTATTATTTCAAAATACCATATCGTACATATCAGGATTGGGAATATGGCAAAAGGGAGATGCCGGAATACTTGCTTCGACTGATTACTTACAAATTGAAAATGGAAGGAATCATCTTCCGCGTACCAGAGGAATTAGAGGATTAGTGCATCGCAGATGGATTGATTGTATGATGAGTGGAGAGGAGTTGATTGCTATGCTACATAATAAGAAAATGATATTTGTTATTGCTACGATTGTGATGTTAGTGATGATGCCGGCACTCGTGGCAGAGGCTAAGGGAAAACCGAAATTGACAACCAAAAGTAAAACCTTGACAGTCGGAAATTCTTCATCAATCACTCTGAAAAATGCAGGAAAGACCAAATGGAAAACCAGTAATAAGAATGTCGTAGCAATTTCAAAGGTTAAGAAGAACAAGGTTATCATCAAAGCGAAGAAGAAGGGGAAAGCAACGATAACCGCAACTTATAAGAAGAAAAAATATAAGATTACCATTACTGTTAAGTCAAAGAATAAACCTCAAATCGAGGACAATCCGGTGTTGAATGCGACAGATGTGAAGCTTTATTATATGTCAGATACTGCAAAGCGGTTTGTAAAGGATGATAAATCACATTTGCGTGAATTCCGCTTCAAAGTGACAGGAACAGATAAGGAAGTTAAGAGCTGGGAATTGGTGGGGGAGAACAGTGATTTCTTTGAGATTACTTCCGGTGGCTTGGTAACGATATTCTGGGGACCTGACTATGATGATTGGTCACAGTCTGCAACGGTAAAGGCAACCTTGGAAGACGGACGGGTTCTTACGGCGAAGGTTACCGTTTATTCGGAAATGAATTTTTATATCAATGGTGGACAATTGACTTCAAATCGCTATCCAGCAATTTATATGCC
>JAGKTQ010000032.1 GCA_021153325.1 Lachnospiraceae bacterium
ACAATACCATAACCAAACTGTGAAACATAGGCATCAATAGCATTTGATATATCATATAAATGATTACCAGCTTTTGCCATTTTAATTCCTTCAAAGAAACTCTGTTTCGTTACATCGATCAGCTTCTGTGCTTCCGGTGAAATTTTTCCTACAGCATGTGTTCTTGCTGCATCCGAATGATAACCGTGATATATAAGTCCTGCATCAAGACTTACAATATCGCCTTCTTTTAAAATTCTATGCTTATTTGGAATTCCATGTACAACTTCCTCGTTTACAGACACACAAATCGACGCCGGATATCCATGATAGTCCTTAAAATTCGGTACGCAGCCCAAGTCACGTATCAGTTTTTCTCCAAGAGTATCAATATCCAAAGTAGACATTCCCGGTTTGATTGCTTTTCCCAGTTCGTCATGCACATGTGCAAGTAATCTGCATGACTCCCTCATCAATTCTATTTCTCTTGCAGATTTAATTGAAACAGCCATTTTTCCAAACACCTCTAAATCACTCTTTCCTAAACTTAGCCTAAAATTGCTGTGATTGCAGCAAATACATCCTGCATATCTACAGTTCCGTCAACTGTTTTTAATACGTTTTTCGCTGTATAGAAGTCAATAAGCGGCTGAGTCTGTTCATGATAAACATTCAAACGGTTCTTTACTGTTTCTGGCTTATCATCATCTCTTAAAACAAGCTCTTTTCCACAACGGTCGCAAATTCCTTCTGTCTTTGGTGGAACGTGTACGATATGATACGTAGCTCCGCAGGCAAGGCATGCACGTCTTCCTGACATTCTATTAATGATGTTTTCATCTGGTACATCTACATTGATAGCATAATCGATCTTGTCACCAAGTTCTGTTAATGCTTTATCCAAAACTTCTGCCTGTGGAATTGTTCTTGGGAAACCATCCAATACATATCCGTTTTTGCAGTCGTCTTTTGCAACTCTGTCAAGAAGGATCTTAACTGTTAATTCATCCGGTACTAAAAGACCCTGATCCATGTACTTTTTAGCTTCCATTCCAAGTTCTGTACCTTCTTTGATATTTGCTCTGAAAATGTCACCTGTAGAAATGTGCGGAATTTCATATTTATCCGCGATCATTTTTGCCTGTGTTCCTTTTCCTGCCCCCGGGGCCCCTAACATAATAATTTTCATGCTTACCTCGCTCCTTTTCTCTGGTTTTATCGTCTTTGCTATAGCAAACTTTTAAATACAAATTCAGTCCGAGCAGGAACTTAGTCATGCTCGAACTGTAATTTTTAATTAGTCATTTAAAAATCCCTTGTAATTTCTTACAAGCATCTGTGATTCAATTTGTTTCATCGTCTCAAGAACTACACTTACTACGATGATAAGGCTTGTTCCACCAAATGATACGCTTGTATTAAATACACCGTTAAAGATGAATGGAAGGATACCTACAATTGTTAATCCTACAGCACCAATAAAGATGATGTAATTCAAAATTCTTGTCAAATAATCACTGGTTGGTTTACCTGGTCTGATACCTGGGATGAAACCGCCCTGCTTTTTCATATTTTCTGAAATCTCAAGTGGATTAAATGTTATGGATGTATAGAAGTAGGCAAAGAAGATTACCAATACTATATACAAAACTAATCCAATAGAGTAATACCACTGTCCTGCTGTAAATTTACACCAGTAACCGGAGTTTAATGCCTTTAATATCTCTGACCATATGCCTGTTCCGCTATATTTTGCAAAAGAGCTGATAATAATCGGAAGCTGCATAATGGAAGAAGCAAAGATAATCGGAATAACACCTGCAGTATTTACTTTAAGTGGAATATTGGATGTCTGTCCTCCTACCATCTTTCTGCCCTGTACTTTTTTTGCATACTGAACTGGTATTTTACGAACACCACCATTCAGAATTACAACAAGTGCAGTCATACCAAAAATAATGGCAAGAATGATAGCTGCTGCTACAACAGCAATCGCTACTTTCTTTCCAAAAACAAACTGTTCAAAAAGTCCGCCAATTTCTTGTGGCATTCTGGATATGATATTGATTACAAGTACGATAGAGATGCCGTTACCAACACCCTTTTCTGTAATTCTTTCACCGATCCACATAAGGAATGCACTACCTGCTGTAAGTGCTGCAACCGCTGTAATAATGTTCATTGTAGTAAATTCCTGCAAAAGTCCCTGATTACCAAAACCAATGACCATAACGGATGCCTCAAGTAAAGCAAGGGCAACTGTTACATAACGTGTAATAGTTGTAATTTTCTTTCTTCCGTCTTCACCATCACGCTGCATTTCCTCTAATTTTGGAATTGCGATCGTCAACAGCTGCATAATGATGGAAGAAGTAATATATGGATTAATATTCAATGCCAAAATGGACATGCTGCTAAAAGAGCCACCTGTAAAGGCATCGAGAAGACTAAATGCATCGGATGCCTGCTGTTGTGAAAACCAGTAGGCAAAATATTCTCTGTTCACACCCGGAACCGGGAGCTGTGATCCAATACGGATCACAACTAACATTAAAAATGTAAAGAACAGTTTATTCCTAATCTCTTTGATTTTGAATGCATTCTTTAAGGTTGTAAACATTACATCACCTCTGCTGTTCCACCAAGCGCCTCAATTTTTTCTTTTGCAGATGCACTGAATGCATTAGCCTTAACATTGAGTTTTTTGGTTAATTCTCCATTTCCAAGAATCTTTACACCATCTCTAGGATTTTTAACAATGCCTGCTTCGATTAATGCATCTACATCTACAGTAGCGCCGTCTTCAAATCTTTCAAGAACACTTATATTGATTGCAACGATATCCTTTGTGTTTCTATTTGTGAAACCTCTTTTAGGAAGTCGTCTGTATAATGGCATCTGACCACCTTCAAAACCTGGTCTTGGTGCTCCTGAACGAGCTTTCTGTCCTTTGTGACCCTTACCAGCTGTCTTACCATTTCCTGAACCGTGTCCACGACCTCTTCTAAAATTATCACTGTGTTTAGAACCTTCTGCAGGTCTTAAGTTTGATAATTCCATTCTGACACCTCCTTATCTGATTAAGCTTCTTCTACTTTTACTAAATGTCTTACTTTCTGAATCTGTCCTCTTGTAGCTGCGTTGTCAGGAAGCTCAACAGTTTTGTTAAGCTTTCTAAGACCCATAGCTTCTACGGTTGCTCTCTGTTTTGGGATAGCACCGATAGGAGATTTCACTAAAGTAATTTTTAATGTTTTGTTCTCTGCCATTTCAAATTTCCTCCTTAAGCCATGACTTCGTCAACAGATTTGCCACGGTTTTTAGCTACTTCTTCAGGAGTTTTTAACTGGCTTAAACCAGCGATTGTGGCAAGTACAACGTTCTGTTTGTTGTTTGAACCTAAAGATTTTGTACGAACATTCTTAATACCGGCAAGTTCACATACGATACGAGCAGGACCGCCTGCGATGATACCAGTACCTTCCGGAGCTCTCTTTAAGAGAACGGAAGCAGAACCGAATTTTCCGATAAAATCATGTGTGATACTCTTGTTTTCATCAAGTGCAACAGAAACAAGGTTCTTTGTTGCATCTTCTTTTCCTTTGCGGATAGCGTCTGGAATTTCAGTAGCCTTTCCTAAACCAGCGCCTACATGTCCGTTACCATCGCCAACTACTACTAATGCTGTGAATCGGAAGTTACGACCACCCTTTACAACCTTAGTAACACGTTTAATGGAAACTACTTTTTCTGTTAATTCCAATTGACTTGCATCAATGATTGTACGTTTCATGTGTGTTTCTCCCTTCCTAGAATTCTAATCCAGCTTCTCTAGCTGCGTCAGCTAATGCTGCTACTTTTCCCTGGTATATAAAGCCGCCTCTATCAAAAACAACTGTTTTAATACCTTTTTCTAATGCTCTCTTGGCAATTACAGTTCCTAAATATGCTGCTGCATCAACGTTGTTAGTTTTTTCAAGTTCTGCTTTTACTTCTTTTTCAAGAGTAGAAGCGGAAACTAATGTATTTCCAACTGTATCGTCAATAATTTGAGCATACATATGATTATTACTTCTGAACACTGCTAAACGTGGTCTTTCAGTAGTACCATTCAGATGGTTACGCATTCTATTGTGTTTTTTTACACGAATTTCTTGTCTTGACTGTTTACTAACCATTTTTACACTCTCCTTATCTATTTCTTACCAGTTTTACCAACTTTACGTCTGATAGTCTCATCAACATATTTAATACCTTTTCCTTTATAAGGTTCAGGTCTTCTCTTATCTCTGATTTCAGCTGCGAATTGGCCAACTTTTTCTTTATCAATACCTTTAACAATAATGAGGTTCTGACCGTCAACTACTGTTTCGATTCCTTCAGGATCTTCCATCTCTACTGGATGAGAATATCCTAAAGATAAGGTTAATTTCTTACCAGCTTTTGCTGCTCTGTAACCAACACCGTTTACTTCAAGTTTCTTTTCATAACCTTCCGTAACACCAATTACCATGTTGTTGATCAAAGTTCTTGTTAAACCATGTAATGATTTCATTTTCTTTAAATCATTTGGTCTTGTTACTACTACTTCAGAACCTTCTAATTTGATTTCCATCTCAGATGGTAATACTCTTTCAAGGGTTCCTTTAGGACCTTTAACGGTCACTTTGTTATTTTCTGCAATTTCTACAGTTACACCTGCAGGAACCGCGATTGGCATTCTTCCTATACGTGACATGCCCGTACCTCCTAATTTTATGTTAACTATTTATAGTTACCTGAAACATTTCATGGGAAGAATGGCTCATTGAGACATTCTTCCGGACAAAACATAGCATTTCTTAGGCGGCGTCTTTTGACGCCTTAGAAATTCTTTTCGTCCTCTTACCATACAAAAGCTAATACTTCTCCGCCTACGCCGAGTTCTCTTGCTTTCTTATCTGTGATTACACCCTGGTTTGTAGAGATGATTGCTACACCAAGTCCACCAAGAACTTTTGGAAGTTCTTCTCTGTTAGCGTAAACACGAAGTCCCGGTTTGGAAATTCTCTTGATACCGGAAATAACTTTTTCGTTTTTGTCTGCACCATATTTTAATGTAATATGGATTGTTTTGAAGTTACCATCTTCAATAACATCAAACTTTTTAATATAACCTTCGTCTAAAAGAATCTGTGCAATTGCTAATTTCATTTTAGATGATGGAACATCTACTGTATCGTGTTTTGCAGTATTTGCATTACGAATTCTTGTAAGCATATCTGCAATCGGATCGCTCATTGTCATGATTTTGCCTCCTTATCCTACCAACTTGCTTTTTTCACGCCAGGAATCTGACCTTTGTATGCTAACTCACGGAAGCAAATTCTGCAAATTCCGTATTTTCTCAAATAAGCATGTGGACGTCCACAAATTTTGCAACGAGTATATTCTCTTGTAGAGAATTTTGGTTTGCGCTGCTGTTTTACTTTCATTGAAGTCTTAGCCATGAACTTACCTCCTTCTATTTCTCGAACGGCATGTTGAATAATCTCAACAATTCGCGTGCTTCTTCGTCAGTTTTTGCAGTGGTTACGAAAATAATATCCATACCTCTAACTTTATCTACTTTATCATATTCGATTTCAGGGAAGATAATCTGTTCTTTAATACCAAGAGCATAATTTCCTCTACCGTCGAATGCATTAGGATTAACACCTCTGAAGTCACGTACACGTGGTAATGCAAGGTTCACTAAACGATCAAGGAACTCATACATTTTTTCACCACGAAGAGTTGTTTTACAACCGATCGGCATACCCTCTCTGATTTTGAAGTTAGCAACAGAATTCTTTGCTCTTGTAAGAACTGCTTTCTGACCTGTGATTGTTTCCATATCTTTAACAGCAGATTCTAATACTTTAGCATTATCTTTTGCTTCGCCAACGCCCATGTTGATAACGATCTTATCAAGCTTTGGCACTTCCATGATATTTTTATATCCAAACTTCTTGATCATAGCATCTACGATCTCGTCTTTATACATATCTTTAAGTCTACTCACGTTCCAGACCTCCTTCCTAAGAATTAATCAATAACTTCGCCTGTTGATTTTGCGAAACGTACTTTTTTGTCGTTTTCCATTTTAAAGCCAACTCTTGTAGCTTTTCCTTTATGAACATACATAACGTTTGAAATATCAATAGGAGCTTCTTTCTGAACAATTCCGCCATTTGCATTAGCTGCTGATGGTTTAACATGTTTTGTGATCATGTTCACACCTTCAACTAATACTTTGCTATTTTTTGCATCTACTGAAATTACTTTGCCTTCTTTATCTTTGTCTTTACCAGCGATTACTTTAACAGTATCACCTTTTTTAATTTTCATAGTTGACATATGGCATCCTCCTTATAATACTTCCGGAGCCAGGGAAACAATTTTCATGAACTGTTTCTCACGAAGCTCTCTTGCTACCGGCCCAAAAATACGGGTTCCTCTCGGAGTTTTATCATCTTTAATGATAACAGCAGCATTTTCGTCAAATTTGATATAAGAACCGTCTTTACGACGAGCGCCTTTTACAGAACGAACAACTACAGCTTTTACTACGTCACCTTTTTTTACAACACCTCCGGGTGTTGCATCTTTAACTGAAGCAACGATTACATCACCAATATTTGCATATCTTCTTGTAGATCCGCCCATAACTCTGATGCAAAGTAATTCTTTAGCACCTGTGTTATCAGCAACCTTAAGTCTGCTTTCTTGTTGAACCATGCTAATTCTCCTTCCAGTTTGTTTCTATAACCAAACTATTTAACTTTCTCTACGATTTCTACAAGTCTCCATCTCTTATCTTTAGATAAAGGTCTTGTTTCCATTACTTTAACTGTATCTCCGATGTTACATTCATTGTTTTCATCATGAGCTTTTAATTTATATGTTCTCTTTACGATCTTGTTGTAAAGAGGATGTTTAACGTGGTCTTCTACTGCAACAACGATTGTTTTGTCCATCTTGTTGCTTGTTACCTTACCTACACGTGTTTTTCTTAAATTTCTTTCCACGGTCATGATCTCCTTTCGCGAAACTCCATACACTAAGCTTTTGCTTTTTCAGTAATAACTGTCTGAATTCTAGCAATATTTTTTCTTACTTCTTTAATTCTTGCTGTGTTATCTAACTGGTTTGTTGCGTTCTGGAATCTCAAATTGAAAAGTTCTTTTTTAGCAGCTACTAATTCCTGTGCTAATTCTGCAGCTGATTTTGTCTTTAAATCTTCTACATACTTATTAGTTTTCATTTGATACACCGCCTTCCAAATCTGCTTTAGAAACGATCTTACATTTACATGGAAGCTTATGTGTTGCAAGACGTAATGCTTCTTTCGCTACTTCTTCAGGAACTCCTGCGATTTCGAACATTACACGTCCCGGTTTCACAACTGCTACCCAGTATTCCAGAGTACCTTTACCGGAACCCATACGCGTTTCTGCTGGTTTTGCTGTTACTGGTTTGTCAGGGAAAATCTTGATCCAAACTTTACCACCACGTTTGATGTAACGTGTCATCGCGATACGTGCTGCTTCAATCTGGTTAGATTTAATCCAACATGGCTCTAATGCTACGATACCGTATTCACCGTAAGAAATTGTGTTACCACGCATTGCCTTACCTGTCATAGAACCACGGAACTGTTTACGACGTTTAACTCTTTTTGGCATTAACATTATTTATCGCTCCCTTCTTCGCTGCCAGACTTAGTAGGAAGTACTTCACCCTTGTAAATCCATACTTTAACACCAACTTTACCATAAGTTGTGTCTGCTTCTGCAAATCCATAGTCAATATCTGCTCTTAATGTCTGAAGCGGAATAGTTCCTTCGCTGTAGAACTCTGTACGAGCCATATCAGCACCGCCAAGACGTCCTGAACAAGCAGTTTTGATACCAAGTGCTCCGGCTTTCATTGTTCTGCCCATGCAAGATTTCATAGCACGTCTGAAGGAAACACGATTTTCTAACTGAAGTGCGATGTTTTCTGCTACTAACTGAGCATCTTTGTCCGGTCTCTTGATCTCTTTGATATCTACTAAAACTTTCTTATCTGTTAATTTGGAAAGTTCTTTCTTTGTTACTTCGATTTCTGCGCCACCTTTACCGATAACAACACCTGGTTTAGCAGTGTAAATGATAACTTTTACTCTGTCAGATGCTCTCTCGATTTCGATTTTAGCAACGCCAGCACTGTATAATTTCTTTTTAAGGTATTTTCTGATATTGTAATCTTCCACTAAGAAATCAGAGAATTCAGCATCAGCATACCATTTAGAATCCCAATCTTTAATTACGCCGACTCTAAGGCCGTGAGGATTAACTTTCTGTCCCATGTTTTATTTGGCTCCTTTCTCCTATCTTTCATCAAGCACGATTGTAATATGGCTCATTCTCTTTTCGATTCTGTAAGCTCTACCCTGTGCTCTTGGTCTTACTCTCTTCATTGTAGGTCCTTTATTTGCATAACATTCTGCAATGTAAAGGTTTTCTGCATTCATACCATTGTTATTTTCAGCATTTGCAATTGCAGACTGTAATAACTTTTTGATGATGCTGGAAGCGTATCTTGGATTGTACTCTAAGATTGCCAAAGCTGTTGTAACATCTTTACCTCTGATGGCATCTAATACAAAGCAAGCTTTCTGAACAGACACTCTTGCGTAAGATAATTTTGCTGAAGGTCTTGTATCTTTATTTGCGTTTCTCTCTCTTTTTATTTGGGATCTATGTCCTTTAGCCATAGATTTGTCCTCCTTTCAATCTCCTCCCGGAGAATTCACTGTTTAGCTCCCGCCTACCGGCGTTCATAGCATTGGGTTGGCTCGCACGCGAGCCAGCCTCTTACTTATCTAACTTTGGATTTCTTTTCGTCTTTTCCATGTCCTCTGTATGTTCTTGTTGCAACAAACTCACCAAGTTTGTGTCCAACCATATCTTCTGTCACATATACAGGTACATGTTTTCTTCCATCATGAACAGCAATTGTATGTCCAACGAAGGAAGGGAAAATTGTAGAACGACGTGACCATGTTTTAATAACATTTTTCTGTCCTGCAGCGTTCATTGCATCTACTTTTTTCAATAAGCTTTCGTCTGCGAATGGTCCTTTTTTCAGTGATCTAGCCATTATCTTTCCTCCTTAATTATTTAATAGCTTTACCGTCTCTTCTTCTTACGATTAACTTGTTAGAAGCTTTTTTCTTCTTACGAGTCTTAAGACCAAGAGCAGGTTTACCCCAAGGTGTACATGGGCCTGGACGACCGATACCAGTCTTTCCTTCACCACCACCGTGTGGATGGTCATTCGGGTTCATTACGGAACCACGAACTGTAGGTCTGATACCCATATGACGTTTACGTCCAGCTTTACCGATGTTGATAAGGCTGTGATCTGCGTTTCCAACAACGCCAACTGTTGCACGGCAGATGATTGGAACCATTCTCATTTCGCCTGAAGGAAGTCTTAATGTAGCATATTTTCCTTCTTTAGCCATTAACTGAGCGCTGTTACCAGCTGAACGAACTAACTGTCCGCCTTTGCCAGGATATAACTCAATGTTGTGAACCTGTGTACCTACAGGGATTTCAGATAAAGGTAAGCAGTTACCTACTCTTACTTCCGCTTCAGCACCGTTCATAACTGTCATTCCATCTGTTAATCCTTCTGGAGCAAGGATATAAGCTTTTTCACCGTCTGCATAGCAGATTAATGCGATGTTAGCTGTTCTGTTCGGATCGTATTCGATTCCGATTACTGTTGCAGGAATACCGTCTTTATATCTCTTAAAGTCGATAATTCTATATTTTCTTCTAGATCCACCACCGCGGTGTCTTACTGTGATTTTACCCTGATTGTTACGACCAGCATTCTTGTTCAAAGAAACACAGAGAGATTTTTCAGGAGTTGTTTTTGTGATTTCTGAAAAATCAGAGCCAGTCATATTACGTCTGGAAGGTGTATATGGGTTATATGTCTTAATTCCCATTTTTCTTTCTCCTTTACTATTTAATATCACGCTTGTTCTGCGTATAACTTGTTGCTCTATCTGGAAGAATTGCCTTGCAATTCTTCATGGATTTTCTTTTCATCCTACAGGCCTGCAAAAATTTCAATATCCTTGCTTTCTTCTGTTAACTGTACGATAGCTTTCTTTGTTTTTGCAGTTTTTCCGTATACCATGCCACGTCTCTTTGTTTTGCCGTCCATGTTCATTGTGTTAACTTTAGCAACTTTTGTGCCTTCGAACATTTTTTCAACAGCTTCTTTGATCTGAGATTTTGTAGCTTCTGGATGAACTAAAAATGTGTATTTCTTTTCGCCCATGCCAGCCATGCTCTTTTCTGTGATAACTGGTTTGAGGATTACATCATAATATTTAATATCTGCCATTATGCGTACACCTCCTCGATTTTTGCTACAGCGTCCTTTGTAAGAACTACTGTGCCGGCTTTCATAATATCATATACATTAATTGTGCTTGTTAATGTTGTCTGAACTGTTGGGATATTTTTTGCAGACATAACAACTTTTTCATCGTTCTCAGCTAAAACAACAAGTGCTTTGTTTACGTTTAAGTTGTTCATAACTGTCTGGAATTTCTTTGTTTTGATCTCATCAAATTTAAGCTCATCAACAACGATCAATTTGTTTTCCTGTACTCTGCTTGTTAATGCAGATTTTAATGCGATTCTCTTTTCTTTCTTATTCATTTTGAAAGAGTAATCTCTTGGTACTGGAGCGAATACAACGCCGCCTCCTGTCCACTGTGGAGCTCTTGTTGAACCCTGTCTTGCATGACCAGTTCCTTTCTGTCTCCAAGGTTTTCTTCCGCCACCAGAAACTTCAGAACGAGTTTTTGCTTTCTGTGTTCCCTGACGATTGTTTGCAAGCTGCTGTACAACTGCCATGTGTACTAAGTGTTCGTTTACTTCAACACCGAATACCGCATCGTTTAAGTCGATCTTGCCAACTTCTTTGCCTTCCATATTATAAACAGATACGTTTGCCATCTGAATGGTCCTCCTTTCATCCGAATGCTTAAGCTTCAGCCTTTACTGTTTCTTTGATTGTTACTAAAGCTTTTTTAGGTCCTGGTACTGCACCTTTTACTAAAAGTAAATTCTTTTCTGCATCTACTCTTACTACTTCAAGATTCTGAACTGTTACTTTTACGCAGCCCATATGTCCCGGCATTCCTTTTCCTTTGAATACACGGCTAGGTGAAGAACAAGCACCGTTGGAACCCTGATGACGATGGAATTTAGAACCATGTGCCATAGGTCCTCTGTGCTGGCCATGTCTCTTGATTGCACCCTGGAATCCTTTTCCTTTGGAAATCGCAGATGCATCAACTTTATCTCCAGCTGCAAAAACATCAGCCTTAATTTCATTTCCTAAAGCATATTCTTCTGCATTTTCAAGTTTGAATTCTCTTACATATCTCTTGCAGGAAACTCCAGCTTTGTCGAAGTGACCTTTCTGAGCTTTGTTAACGCCGTGAGCATGAACAACTTCTTTCTTTCCGCTCTTATCTTTGTTAACGATTTTTTCCTTTTTATCTACAAAACCAACCTGTACTGCACTGTAACCGTCGTTTTCAACTGTTTTAACCTGAGTTACAACACATGGTCCTGCCTGAAGTACGGTAACCGGAATTAAAGAACCGTCTTCGTTGAAGATTTGAGTCATTCCGACTTTAGTAGCTAAGATAGCTTTTTTCATTTTTTTACCTCCTGTTTGTTCTACAGCGGAACCTTTCGGTTCATACTAGTAGGGGCTTATTTGTTTTTCATTTTAATATTGATATAAACACCCGCTGGCATTTCCAGTCTCTGCAAAGCGTCAACTGTTTTAGCTGTCGGTGTCATAATATCGATCAGTCTCTTGTGAGTTCTCTGTTCGAACTGCTCTCTGGAATCTTTGTATTTGTGTACCGCTCTAAGAATTGTCACAACTTCCTTTTTAGTAGGAAGCGGAACCGGTCCACTCACCTGAGATCCGTTTTTCTTAACTGTTTCGATAATTTTTTTGGCAGATGCATCTACTAACTGATGATCATAAGCTTTCAATGTAATTCTCATTACCTGCTGATTTGCCATAAAAAAAGTCGCCTCCTTTTCGCACTTTTAACTTCTTAAGTACGACAAGCGGTGACTGTACACTCTCCCGTGTGTGTCCTAAACTTTTACGCCGCTACACTTGGCATTTAGAACTTTCACGTCGTTTCTACTCTTCGTAGACATTTACGTTTGTACAGTGACTTGTCGTCAGTTTCCTAACTTGACATTCGCTCCACGGAAAACCTGCTTTTCAGCAGCAACCTCACGCTTCATTGCTATCAATGTCACAGCACTAACTAATATACATGACTTTTTCTTATATTTCAAGTACTTTTTTTTAAAAATTTAATATTTTTTCTTGTGTACTAAAAAAAGTGCAATATTCCGCCAAATTTACCTGCTAAAGTCATTGTATCTTGTAAACTTTCCTATTATATGGTATTATTTCCAAGCAAATAGATACTTAATATGTAACACATTATATATAGAAGAAACACATTCAAAATAAGGAGCGTAGATTATGTGGATTGCAGATAATTGGAAAGATTACGAAGTTTTAGATACTTCCTCCGGTGAAAAATTGGAACGTTGGGGTGACTATCTGCTTGTAAGACCAGATCCTCAGGTCATATGGAATACAGAAAAGAAAAACCCGGGATGGAGAAAGAAAAATGGACACTATCATCGCAGCAGCAAAGGTGGTGGTGAATGGGAGTTCTTTCATCTTCCAAATGAATGGAGCATTCACTATGGCAGCCTGACCTTCAATTTGAAACCTTTTAGTTTTAAACATACCGGACTTTTTCCGGAACAGGCGACAAATTGGGACTGGTTTGGTAAATTAATCCGGGAAGCCGACAGACCAATCAAAGTATTAAATTTATTTGCTTATACTGGCGGTGCTACTTTAGCTGCTGCTGCAGCCGGTGCTTCTGTTACTCACGTAGATGCATCCAAAGGTATGGTTACATGGGCAAAAGAAAATGCCGTTTCTTCCGGACTCGGTGATGCACCGATTCGCTGGCTTGTGGATGACTGTGTGAAATTCGTGGAACGTGAAATAAGACGTGGCAATCACTATGATGCGATCATTATGGACCCTCCTTCTTACGGAAGAGGACCGAAAGGCGAAATTTGGAAAATTGAAGAAAGTATTTTCCCATTTATTGAGCTGACAACACAAATACTTTCGGATAATCCACTTTTCTTCCTTGTCAATTCCTATACGACTGGTCTGCAGCCTGCAGTTCTTTCTTATATGATACACACAGCACTTGTTCCCAAGTTCGGTGGTTCTGTAAAAGCGGATGAGATCGGACTTCCTGTCAAAGAGAATGGACTGGTACTTCCTTGTGGAGCTTCCGGTCGCTGGACAAAATAAAAAAACTGCCTTTGGCAGTTTTTTTATTTTGCATATTTATATAAATCTTATAACATAACCACTAACATGATGCAGAAAATTACTAAGCTCAGTACTAATCCGATCAACTGCATTATAAGATATGCTCTACAATAATTTACTTTACTTGACTTCTCTGTCTTGCTGAATGCCCATACGATAGCCATAACAAAGCCAACACATGGAATACAGAATAACAGGAATGTCAACAACCATTCTCCCACGCTAACCGGAATTTCCATTCCAGACTGATAATTCTGGTAATCAGTGTTCTGACCGCCATAGCTATAAGTATTCGTGTTTGTAGTATCTGCATAATAGTTTGGTCCAGACTGATTATTGTTACTTCCATATGTATACTGTGCGTTCTGATTGATCTGATTTTCGTACGCATACTGTGTATCATTGGATGAAAATGTATTGGCTGTAGAATAGGAATTCTGTGCGCTCTGTGTATTTTCATTATACGGTGCGGAATAAGCGTTCTGTGTATTCTGTGTATTCTGTGTATCCATGCTGTAAGATGATGTATAAGAATTTTGTGTATTCTGTGTTTCATTTGCAGATGCATATACGTTCTGTGAATTATATGGTGCTGAATATGTATTCTGTGCTTCATATGGTGATGCGTATGGGTTCTGATCTGCTCCCACCGCATTGTTATTTCCTTCATTTGTCTGCTGTATTTCTGATGTCAACACTGTCTCTGCGCTGCTTTCTGCCATATTATTTTCTACTGTGTTGTTTTCCCCTGTTGTTCCACTAAACATACCATTGCTGTCCATTATTAAATTCCTCCTAATATATTAATTTCCTAATCAACCGGTCATAACCGGGCAATATTTTTTCAAACAAATTTCCACGCGTATACGACATGGGCGGTTTATTTGGAAAATAGCGATACATTCTATAAAAATAGAATACGATCATTGCCACTGCCAAAACTGCCAGCAATCCCTGCCAGCCTTTTGCTTTCCTGCCAAGCAGATATCTTTGCACTCCAACGTACACCGCCAGCAAAATCCAGCCATATATAAACGGATTCATATTCCATGCTCTTGCAAACTGTCCCGTGATCACAAATAAAAATGCTCTTGTTATCCCGCATCCCGGACACGGAAACCCTGTTACAATTACAAGTGGACAAAACGCCGAAAAAATAAATTCCACAAGCAGATAATATATAATAAGTACAATGCCTATCATTTTATAAGCACAAATATCTTTCCACAATCTGCCTGCTGCCTGTTTGCATCTTTCTTTCACTTCTGTGTTCCCTTAACTTCCTGTCTTCACAAAAACCGGCACCATAGTAATACTTTTTAAGTATAACCTATCTACCGGTTTATTGGCAACTATAAATTGCCTAAAATTCCTTACATTTTATATCCAAAATTCGGGATTCCATTCCAACGCTCTCTAAAATAATGCGCTGCCATTTTCGGTTTTCTTTCTCTTGTGAAAATGCCTTTTTTATTTCCCTGTACACGCAAAAGGCTTTGGCTTGTTGCAAAATCCGCAAAGTTCCATACCTGCTCTCCTACAAAGAAATCCAGGTCATCAAAAACTTTATGATTCATAATATAATAACCGGTCTGATATTCTTCTGTATACATCATCGGAATCGTATCATGAAACCCAGAGATTGTGTCTGCTCCATATTCTGTGAACATGACCGGCTTGTTGCATTTTTGCCATATTTCCATTTCTTTTCTAAGCGCTGCTTCTGCTGCTTCTAAATCCCCGCCGTAAACATACCACCCATAATATCGATTCAAACATATAACGTCACTTAACTTTGCCGAAACATCCTCTTCTGGTTTTGCCATCTGTACACTCACAAGCGTACAGGGGCGTTTTTGTGGATCCAGCTTTCTTGCCAGTTCATAAAGCGGCGCAAAATATTCGTAAGCTCCCTCTGCTGCCGAATCCGGTTCATTCGCAATACTCCACATGACCACACAGGCATAGTTTTTATCCCGCTCGATCAAATCTTTTATGACATCTGCATGGTGTTCCCTTGTCTGCACTCCTTGCTCCTTGTCAAAGGTCTTTATTTTTTCTCCGGCAAAATTAGCACCACCTCCGAAGGTCAGATTCACTCCCACCGCGGTAGTCTCATCAATCACCACAATTCCTTCTTCGTCACACAAGCGCATCATCTCTTCACTATAAGGATAATGACTGGTACGAAAGCTGTTGGCGCCCTGCCACTTCATCAGAGAAATATCTTTCACGTTCATAGGAAGATTCAAGCCTCTTCCTGCCGGAAAGGTATCTTCATGTTTTCCATACCCCTTAAAATAAAAGGGTTTTTCATTAATAAGAAACTTCGTCCCCTCCACACGTACAGTTCGTATACCATACGGAAGGGTATATTCATCTTCACCAAAAGTTACTTTTATCTGATACAAATACGGTTTCAAGGGTTCCCACAGCTCTGCATCCGGAATTACCAGTACTCCCTTTTCGCCTTCCGAATCTGCCACCGCTTTGCCTTCCCTATCATACGCTTCTACCTTTATGCTTGCTTTTCCAAACGTTTCTATTTCATAAGAAAGCTCTGCCTTCCTTCCCTGTACGTTTGGCACAACTGTAATATCTGCAATATATTCTTTCGGTGTGGTATAAATTTTAACTGGTCGTGTGATACCACAATAATTAAAAAAGTCAAAATTGGGATGATTTCTTTCTTCCTTTTCCTCCTCGCCCATAGGGAACATACCACCTAACATATCCCCTTTTCCACCTACCGGAAGTGTTGTGTAATCGATTCGATTGTCTACTGCAACAGTCAGCAGATTTTCCTGTTCCAAAAACATTTCTGTAATTTCTATTTCAAAAGGCAAAAATCCTCCTTTATGTTCCCCTACAAGCTTTCCATTCCAATATACCTTTGCATAATGCGTCACTGCTCCAAATCGCAGCACAATACGTTGTCCCTCTATTTGCTGTTTCGGAAGTGCTACGTTCCTCTGATAAAATACCCAGCCAAAATGCTCTTTGAAATCTATACTCTCCTGCAAGTCATTATAGGAAGCTGGCACAGGCATAAGAATGCCACCCTCCAATGGTCTTTCCTGCCATTTTTCTTCGAAAGCGTTCCCGGTATCTAATTTAAATTTCCAAATTCCACTCAAATCTATTAATAGCCTCGATTTAGTCATAATCGGATATAACATTGTTATTCCCTCTTTCTTTTATTTTTGTTTTTCACCAGCCAATTTTGCTCCAATTTCTCTCATTTTGGTATCATCCAGACTGTAATAGCGCATAGCGATCACCGAAATAAGCCACCCTAAGATTGGCAGTCCGATAAAAGCTAACATAACATAAAGGAACAGCAGCGTACTGTAAGCATCCCCCGCCTGCGGTGTTGTATGCACATACCCAAGCCCCGCCAAAAAAAATCCTGCAATCGTATTGCCAAAAGAGGAAACCGCTTTGTCTACAAACGAAAATAATGTTCCAAGCATTCCCGGTACATATCTGCCAGTCTTATATGTTTCATAATCCGAACAGTCCGCTATCATAGGAACCACAATGTTGCTCACGATAGATTTCACTCCATTATGAATACAGTACACTAGCAGAAAAAGAACTGTGACAACAAAACTGCCACCTTTTCCAAAGCGGATCTTTTGCGGATCGGTCAGCCAAAAAACAAGGAAAAGCAAAATGGCTGATAGTATGGAATACCATGAATACCGTACGAGTGCAGCCTTTGACCCCTGTTTTCCCGCCATTCTTGTTCCAATCCATATGATGGCTATGGTCGGCAAAATACTGATCAGACTCAATTGCCCGCTGACTTTGTAATCCCCTATTACGACACCAAAGAGCAGCATGGTAATCCCTGCATTCGTAGAGCAGGTAGCTGCCAGCTTATCCGTCGATGCAGCTAACACTAACATCTGTAAGGGACGATTCCCTTTAAAAACTGCGACATAATCCTTGAAACGTATTTTTTCCTGCGTTCCTACGCCCCAGTTCTCTTCCACATCCTTATGCCAAAGAGCTGCAATCGAACAAATCGTAAAAACTGCCGAAAGCCCCATAAAAGTCAGGCAAAACTCCTGCATTGCCCTCACATTCAGTTCTCCGTATTTCGGCTGCAAATACCCGGAAATATACAGGCTTCCAAGAGAAAACAAGATCAGACTGTAAATGGCATCATATCTCGTAAACATGGGACGCTGAACCGGATCATTTGTAATACATGTCTGTCCTGCTTTCGTGCATGCAGTTTGCAATGTATATCCGATAATATAAAAAAAATAAGAGATAACAAAAATCGGTATTTTCAATCCCTCACTGACCCCTACCGCTAAAAAATACATGCACCAGAGGCTGACCGCCATGATCAGATAGCCTGCTACAATGATCGGACGAAATTTTCCATACTTCGTTTTCATTCTATCGATCACAACACCGATCACAGGATCTGTTACCGCATCAAATATCCGCATCCATGTCATCATAGAAGATACAAAGATCATGCCTGCACCGATTCCTCCAACAGCAAGATAAGTCACATAAGACATGAGAAACATAAAACAGTTGGTTGCTGTATTGTTCAATGGAAAGCAGGCAATCTGCCAGCCTGCTGCGTGATTATAATATCCTCTTTTCTCTGATTCTTTTTTTGCCGTTTCCGCCATATCTGACTTCCCTTCCCGTTTACTCTCCATCATTTTCATGATTGTCACGTTCTTAAGTATGAGCGGAAATACAGTTTTTATTCTGTTTGCTTCCCGTGCAGATTTCATATCCCATAAACTTCCATTGCTTTTTGCCCTTAATGTTTGATATTATTACGTTCGTAATCATTTTGTAACATTTCTGTAACATTTGTTATAGAGAAGAAAGAGAGGTAATTTTATGAGTATACTATCAACCATTTGTTTCACTACAGCCCTGGCAGGTTCTATTTGTTCTGGAACCTTACCGGAAAACTGTGATATTTTTCAATCTGGAAAAGTCGGCAATGTGGGCTACATAATCAACTGCACTTCTACAGATTGTGATAAATTGATACAGGACATTCTGAATAGCTGTGGCAAGCCATCTGCTCCTAGCACACCGGAGACAGAAACACCGGATATAGAAATGCCGGATGTAGAAATCCCAGATTCCGAAACACCGGAAATCGAGACACCGGAAGTAGAGACACCAGAAACGGAAACTCCTGAAATCGAAATCCCAGAAATCGAAACTCCTGAAATCGAAGCTCCGGAAATCGAAGCTCCAGAAACAGAGACACCAGAAACAGAAGCTCCAGACTATTCCGGTTCAGAAGAAACTACAGAACGCAGTCTTGCCGAGCAGGTAGTAGATCTGGTAAACGAAGAAAGAATCGCAGCTGGACTGAATCCGCTTACGATCAATGAATCTGCTATGTCCGCCGCTTTAGTCCGCGCCAAAGAGATCAAACAGAGCTTTTCACATACTCGTCCAAACGGTTCTTCCTTTAGCACTGCATTAAAAGAACAAGGGGTTTCCTTCCGTGGAAGTGGGGAAAATATTGCTTACGGACAGCGTTCTCCTGAAGCGGTCATGAAAGCATGGATGAATTCTTCCGGTCACAGAGCAAATATTTTAAATGCCAAATACACATCGATCGGTGTTGGCTGCTACGAAGTAAACGGCGTACTTTACTGGACTCAGCTCTTTATCTACTAATAGGTATGTAACACAAAAAGAACCATAGCACTCTTGCTATGGTTCTTCCTATTATTGTTCTTTTTTCTCTAAACTAATATATTTCAGATATGCGTTGATAAAGCTGTCTAATGCTCCATCCAGTACTGCATCTACATTTCCAGACTCTGCATTTGTACGATGATCCTTTACCATCGTATACGGCTGCATAACGTAAGAACGTATCTGGTTGCCCCATCCGATCTCGGTTACTTCACCACGAATGTCCGAAAGCTTTTCTGCATTGGCTTCCTTTTTTAACATATACAGTTTTGCTTTCAGCATCTGCATTGCTTTGTCTTTATTTTGGAACTGGGAACGCTCATTTTGACATTGCACTACAATTCCAGTAGGAAGATGCGTGATACGGATCGCCGAAGAAGTCTTATTGATGTGCTGACCTCCGGCACCGCTGCTTCGGTAAGTATCGATCCGCAGATCTCCCGGATCAATATCTACATCTAAGTCTTCTTCAATATCCGGCATTACATCCAAGGAAACAAAGGAAGTCTGCCTCTTTCCCTGTGCATTGAACGGGGAAATACGTACCAGACGGTGCACGCCCTTCTCGGATTTTAAGTAGCCGTAAGCATTCATGCCATTTACCTGAAAAGTAACTGATTTGATACCGGCTTCATCGCCATCAAGGTAATCTAACACATCGATGCTGAAGCCTTTTCTCTCTGCCCATCTTGTGTACATACGATAGAGCATAGACGCCCAGTCGCAGCTTTCCGTACCACCGGCGCCTGCATTCAGTTTCAAAATGGCATTGCATTTATCATACTCATCAGAAAGAAGCGTACCTATACGAATCTCTTCCAAAGTCTCTATAAAAGAATCCAGTTCTTTTCGAATATCCTCTGCAAGGGCTGCCGCTTCTTCCGGCTCTTCTTCATATCCCATTTCTATGAGCGTTTCGATATCTTCATATTGAGTCTGCAGTGCATTCACAGTATCTACCGTATCTTTCAGGTTTTTCAATTCCTTCATCTTGCCGTTTGCTCTGTCTGCATCATCCCAAAAACCGGGAGACTCCATTTCCATTTCCAGCTCTTCTATCCGCTTCGACTTTCCTGCTAAGTCAAAGTGAATCCCTCACTTCCGCTAATGGAGTTTCGTATGTCTGTAATTCTGTTTTCATCTGGTCTAATTCTACCACTTAACGTTCACCGCGCTTTCCATTTTAAATTAATTTCTTCCGCAGCACTGTTTATATTTTTTACCGCTTCCGCATGGACACGGATCATTTGGATAAACTTTTGCTGCCTCACGTTTTACAGGCCCCTTCTGTACCGAATCATCTTTATTTGTTCCGGTCACTTTAGCTACCTGTTCTCTTTCTACCTTCTGTTCCACTTTTACATGGAATAACAAACGAATCGTTTCTTCTTTAATATTCTGTGACATTTCATCAAACATATCAAAACCGCTCATTCTGTATTCTACAAGCGGATCTCTCTGTCCATATGCCTGAAGACCCACACCTTGACGGAGCTGATCCATATCGTCGATGTGATCCATCCATTTACGGTCAATGATCTTTAATAAAATGACACGCTCTAATTCTCGAATCGCTTCCGGTTCTGGGAACTCGGTCTCTTTTGTTTCATAAAGTTTTACTGCTTCTTCCTTAAGCTGCTGTTTTAAGCTGTCCTTTTTCGGTTTTGCCACACGGGCAGTATTCACCGGTTTCAAAGGAATCGTCGGGAGTAACAGCTGATTTAACTCTTTGAAATCCCAATCTGCAATATCTTCATCGTCACCGATACAAATATCAACTGCATTTTCAGCAATATCCGTGATCCATTTGTAAATAACATCACGCATACTTTCGCCATCCAATACACGACGTCTTTCTTCGTAAATGATCTCTCTCTGATCGTTCATGACCTGATCATACTCTAACAGGTTCTTACGGATTCCATAGTTATTATTTTCAATCTTCTTCTGCGCTGTCTCAATGGCATTGGAAAGTGCCTTGTGCTCAATTTCCTGATCTTCTGGTATGCCTAACGCATTGAACATATTGATCATACGATCGTTACCGAACAGACGCATCAGGTCATCTTCCAAAGAAATATAGAATTTGGATTCACCTGGATCGCCCTGACGACCTGCACGACCACGCAACTGGTTATCAATACGTCTTGACTCATGTCGCTCTGTACCGATGATCTTTAATCCGCCTACTGCCTTTGCTTCGTCATCCAACTTAATATCCGTACCACGGCCTGCCATGTTCGTAGCAATGGTAACAGCTCCATGAACACCAGCATCTGCAACGATTTCTGCTTCCAACTCATGGAATTTTGCATTCAATACTTTATGTGGAATGCCTTTTTTCTTTAACATCGCACTGATCTCTTCTGAAGATTCAATTGTAATCGTACCAACAAGTACCGGCTGTCCTTTTGCATGTGCTTCCTCTACGGCTGCAACAATGGCACGCAATTTGCCCTGTTTTGTCTTGTAGACCGCATCCTGCAGATCCTGTCTTGCTATCGGTTTATTGGTTGGGATTTCAATAACATCCATACCATAAATATTACGAAATTCTTTTTCTTCTGTTAACGCAGTACCCGTCATACCAGATTTCTTTTCAAATTTATTAAAGAAGTTCTGGAAAGTAATCGTTGCGAGTGTTTTACTCTCTCTCTTTACTTTTACATGTTCTTTTGCTTCAATCGCCTGATGCAGACCATCCGAATAACGACGTCCCGGCATAATACGTCCGGTAAATTCGTCAACGATAAGTACCTGATCATCTTTTACTACATAATCCTGATCACGGAACATTAAATTGTGTGCACGGAGTGCCAAAATAATGTTGTGCTGAATTTCCAGATTTTCCGGGTCAGCAAGGTTCTCAATCTGGAAGAAACGCTCTACCTTTGCAACACCCTGCTCTGTAAGATTCACCACTTTATCTTTTTCATTTACGATAAAGTCTCCTGTTTCTTCTCTCTGCACACCCATAATGGCATCCATCTTGGAGAGCTCTTCCATGTCTTCACCACGTACCAGCTGTCTTGCCAAAATATCACATGCTTCATAAAGCTTTGTAGACTTTCCGCTCTGACCTGAAATGATAAGAGGTGTTCTTGCTTCATCGATCAAAACAGAGTCCACTTCATCGATGATCGCATAGTGCAGATCACGAAGTACTAACTGCTCTTTATAAATGACCATGTTATCTCTCAGATAATCGAATCCAAGCTCATTGTTCGTAACATAAGTAATGTCACAATTGTACGCTTCTCTTCTTTCTTCTGCTTTCATGTCATTTAAAACAATACCAACTTTTAATCCTAAAAATTCGTGTACTTGTCCCATCCATTCTGCATCACGCTTTGCCAGATAATCGTTGACGGTAACAATATGTACACCTTTTCCTTCTAATGCATTTAAATATGCTGGAAGTGTAGACACTAAAGTCTTACCTTCACCGGTCTTCATTTCCGCAATACGACCCTGATGCAAAATGATACCACCGATCAGCTGCACACGATAATGCTCCATATTTAAAACTCTTTTTGCAGCTTCTCGTACCGTTGCATAAGCTTCTGGAAGCAAATCATCTAAAGTTTCCCCTTCTTCCAGTCTCTTCTTATATTCCTTTGTTTTATTTTTTAATTCCTCATCCGTAAGCGCCTGCATAGTAGGACGCAAATCCTCAATTTTTTTTACGATCGGTTCGATACGCTTTAATTCGCGTTCGCTGTGAGTTCCAAAAATTTTTTCTATTACGCTCATTTTTACCCTTTCCACGTATTCTGCAAAACAAGTCTGCCATACTGTATATATCATGTCGTTCTAAAAAACCAAATTATAATTTAAAGTTTGCCTTAGATGATTTTGAAGGTGTCTTAGGAACAAAGTTTATATCGGAAAATCAAACAATTACTTTGGTTAATGAATTAACATATTTCCAAGAAATTTATAGAATTGAACATCGTTATAATGAAGATAATCAATTAAGCAAGGAATACATTCCTACAGGCAAAATCGTTGAGAGTATCGATGATTTAACACCTGAAGAAACAAAACAGTTATATGATGATAAAATAGCTTTAATTTCAGTTTCAAAACATACTGGTGAACAACTTACTGTAAACCCTGTTAATGC
>JAGKTQ010000033.1 GCA_021153325.1 Lachnospiraceae bacterium
CTACTAATAATAAATATTATTACATTTCCTGCTGATTGGAGTTGTATTGCAGTCATGGCAATTGTCTCTATGTATAGTAATCGAAACAATTTAAAAAAACAAATGTTGGGAATGATGTTTTGGGTTTTAATATATGCAATTGTATCGTTCTTTTGCGTAAACAAAACATATGCTCTTGTGCAATTAGGTGTTATTTTGGTGTATCCTTTCCTGCGGCAATATAATGGTCAAAAAGGAAATGCGAAATGGATGAAATGGTTCTTTTACATTTATTATCCTGCACATTTGATAATTGTCGGCATATTAAGAATTGTAATATATGGGGATATTCCGATATTGTTTTAGGTAGGGATTGCCTTTTAATGCGTAAACTTTCAGTTTGTCTATGCGACAAATTGCTTGATTGACAAAGAAAATAAAGTCGCTGAACTTTTTTCTTTTAGCGGTTTTTAGAATGGGGTACGACTTTGAATCCACGATGTCTCATGGAATGAAAAAGAATTCCCGTCCATTTGTGAAAAATGGGCGGGCTCTTTTTGTAGAAAAATATTATTTTATGGTTGATACTCGTCTAAAATATCAAGAATCTTATTTTGATAAACATTACCATCCAGAACATCCCCATTTGATGAAAAATTTATAGTTCTAATATCTTTTGGATTCTCATCATATGGATTTGAGTACTTCACATTTTCGACAAAATATTCTTTAAGGTATTTCAATGCATTCCCAATTGGAAAGACAACATTTCCGGCTTCAACAGGAATACTCAGATAATCAAATTCTTTTATGATCTCTCTTGTCCTCGTATTATATTGGTTGTTATCATTCTCACTAACGAGCCAAGCCGGACTCAAGTATATACTTATCCTTGATTTTTTAACACATTCAGCAAAATACTTTACTGGATCAAGAGGAATTGTTTCTTGATGAAATGCATCAACAGATAATAGTATTCTACAAACACCACTGTCTTTAAGTACCTGAACAACTTCCTTTATCCTATTTAAATCTTTTGTAAAAAAGCCGTTCGTAATCAAATCCCTTTGGGGAATTCCCATTTCAGTTGCAGTGCTGTGAATAGCACAAACTATTTCTGGATATAGCAATGGCTCACCACCAAACGTCATCAAGGACTCTATTTTATAATTCTCACATACTTCCCGAATTGCATTTACCGCAGCATCTGCATCGATATGACCCGTACAATTTGTATGCTCACCTTCCGAACAATGCTTACATTTTCCTGTACAACTCATTGTTACCATAAACTCAATTCGATTTAAATTCTTAACGTATTCATTCATAATAAACCGCATTCCTTTCAAAATTATTCTGTAATTATCATTTTGACGATGCAGCTCTGACAACATAAGCGTTGCTATAAAATTAACCTCGATACAATCTGCTGTCAGTATTAGAACTGCATCGAGTTATTAATTCGTTTTCTCACCCTTAAATCTCCTCAAAACTTTTATTTGTGAATGATATTTTACTTTTTTTCTAACACCCCAGTCAACCACTTATTCATATAAATTATGTACAGGCAAAAAAGCAAATGTTATAATGTTGTCCGTAAGTATGAATTTTGGGGGTGTGTGAATGCAAATTCGAATCTCTCAAGGCAATGTTGGTCTGCTCCATTACAAGGAATAAGTTTGGGGAATAAACATGAGTGAAATCATATGCGCCATATGTAAAAAATACAGCGATAACCTTTGAATATGAAGTGCCTTCTGAAGAAGAATTTAAAAAGAGAATAGAATACATTTTAGAGAAATATCCATATTTAGTGGCAGAAAACAAAGGAGAAATTGTAGGCTATGCTTACGCTAGTTCGTTTCATTCCAGAGCTGCTTATCAATGGGGTGCAGAGACTTCCATTTATGTAAAAGAGAATCAGCGGAATTTAGGGGTTGGGAAATCCTTATATCAGGAGTTGGAACGGATTTTAAAACTTCAAAATATTCTGAACTTAAACGCCTGCATTGCTTATCCTGAGACTGAGGATGAACATTTAACGAAGAACAGTGTGCAGTTTCACCAACATTTGGGATATGAACTGGTAGGAGAATTTCATAAATGTGGCTATAAGTTCAACCGTTGGTACAATATGGTCTGGATGGAAAAGCATATTGGAGATCATTTAGAAAATCCGATGCCGATAATCCCTTTTTGCGAAATAAAAAAAGGGGCAGTATGACATGAAAATGGTGATGTTTTAAAGCGCATTAAAATAAGAAATAAAGTGGTACAAGCATTGGAAGTAAAGGAATGTGAGGGAAACAGTTATGAAATATTATGAAAAAATTTCAGGAAAAAGAATTTATTTATCACCTATGAATATAGAAGATGCAGAACTTTATACTAGGTGGATGAATGACAGCGAGATTACGGATAACCTGGGCAGTTCTACTATGGTTTTTTCAGAAGAAGCAGAAAGAAATTGGGTTGAGGACAATTCTGGTGAGTATCAATTTGCGATTATTGAAAGAGAAAGTGATGAAATCATTGGAAATTGTGGTATTCAGGCAGTTACACATACATTTCAGCGAGCAGAGCTTGGATTGTTTATTGGAGACGAAAATAATCGAAATAAAGGCTATGGCAAGGAAGTTTTGTCTCTTCTTTTAGCATATTGTTTTGATACCTTGAATCTTCATAATGTGATGCTGAAGGTCTTTTCTTTTAATGAGCGCGCAATCCATACGTACGAAAAGGTCGGTTTTAAGGAGATAGGTAGAAGGCGCGAAGCGTATTATGCAAAAGGAAGATTATGGGATGAAGTTTATATGGATATCTTAAAGGATGAATTTACGAGAGAATATTTATAAAACCAGCATTTCCTTTCTTAGGATGAATGAAATCTTTGGCAATTCTTAACAACATTTTTATTTGTATTTTTGTAACAAAAAGAACATACTGATAATGGCAGAATTCTTTTATTTTTTGCTGTTTTTCCGCAAGAAAGCGTGTTATACTTATATCCAAATCATACGGATAAAACAGGTGTAATATGGAAGATAATAACGCGGTAACTACACAAAATACAAATGCAGAAAAGGTGGTTAAGAAGCCAAAGAAAGTAAAGAGAATATTGATTGGAGTTTTCATTTTTTCCATATTTCTCCTTGCGTATTTTTCCAGTGTCTATTATTTCTCAAATCATTACTTTTATAGAACCCGTATTAACGGGGAAGATTGTGGTTTCTTAACGGATTCTGAGGTAAAAAGCAGAATCAACGAAAAAATTTCCCTTTATGAATTAGAAATCATAGGAAAAGATGGTGTCATTGATACAATCAGTGCGGAAGATATCGGACTGACTTTTGTGTATGATGAAGCGATACAAGAAGTAAGAAAGCAGGAGAATCCTTTTTTTTGGATTACGGCTTTTTTTACAGGCTATGATTTCGAACTGGATAATTTGGCAGAATTTGACGAAGATTTGTTTAATGAAGCAGTAGAAAATCTGGTTTTCTATGAATCTGCCAATATAACAAAAGCAAAAAATGCTTATATTGGAGATTATGATGAAAAAGAAGGCAGATTTATCATTGTAGCGGAAGTGATCGGAACAGAACCGGATGATGATAAAATGCGGGAAGTTCTGACAGAAAAGATAAAAAGTCTTGATGATGCTGTATATCTGGAATTTGAAAATTGCTATAAAGAAGCAGAGATTACCAGTGATGATCCAGAGTTAGTAAAGGAATTGGATGCCTTAAATTCCTATGTCGGTGCTGAAATTACTTATGACTGGAATGGAAGCGAAGAAATTGTGGATGGGAAACTTATCAGTGAGTGGCTTGTATGGGATGGAGAAAATGTCTATCTTGATGAGGAAAAGGTTGCAGAATATGTAGCAGAAAAATCCAAGGAACATGACACTTATGGTAAGGACAGGGAATTTACGACGACAGATGGAAGAGTGCTTACGCTTAAAAGTGGCGGCTATGGCTGGAAGACAGCCAGGGAAGAAGAAACGTTGGCTCTTATAGAAGCAATTAAGAGTGGTCAGGTTGCTGTGAGAGAACCTATTTACAGCAGTACGGCAGCGCAAAAGGGCAAGGATGACATTGGTAATTCTTATGTGGAAATTGATTTAGGGGCGCAGCATCTTTATTTGTATGTAGATGGTGTAATCGTACTGGAAACAGATCTGGTTTCCGGTAATGTCAGTAAAGGATGGACGACACCTCCCGGAGTATTTGGTCTGACTTATAAAACGAAAAATGCAGTACTTCGTGGTACAAATTATGAGACACCGGTTAATTACTGGATGCCTTTTAATGGCAATATTGGTATGCATGATGCCACATGGAGGGCAAGCTTTGGTGGAGACATTTATTTAACAAATGGTTCTCATGGTTGTATAAATTTACCTTTAGATGCAGCAACACAGATTTATGAATATGTGAGTACCGGCTTTCCAGTTGTATGTTACTACTAAATTTTACACAAACTATACAGTTTTTATGTTGTGCGTGTAGGGCGGACATAGTATAATGTCGATGGTGGAGAGGATTTGGATCATGAGTGGGGAAACAAAAAGATTAAAACGTTCTGAAAAGTATAGAAAATATTATGAAAGACAACGCGAGTTACATAAGCTGATCAGAGAAAATGGCAGTGATATTCTGCAATCTGATAATTTTATAAAAAGTAAGGATTATATCCAGCATGGAACAATGTCTGTGAACAGTCACAGTCTGAATGTGGCGAAATACAGTATTGCATTAAGTCAAAAATTGGGAATTCAGTGCAATCAGAAAGATTTAGTACGTGGAGCATTGCTTCATGATTATTTTCTTTATGACTGGCATGATGTGAAAAGGGAAAATTATAGTCCCCTTCATGGATTTTTTCATCCAGGAATCGCTTTGAAAAATGCGGAAAAAGAATATAAATTAACACCAAAGCAGAAGGATATCATCAGTAAACATATGTGGCCATTAACAGTAGTGCCTCCAAGGTGCAAGGAAGCATGGATCGTAACGGCGGCAGATAAATATTGTTCCTTTATGGAAACGTTAAGGCTGCACAAGGGACATAGCAGAAAAAGAAACAGAAGGAGAATGTAAGTGGGTAAGCTTTACGAAAAACTTACAGAATACGAAAAATCGGACTATTATCCATATCATATGCCGGGGCATAAGCGGAATATGGAAGGAAGACCCTTTCAAGAATTTTATGGCATAGATATTACAGAAATTGATGGATTTGATAATCTACATCAGGCAGAAGAGGTATTGCTTGAGGTTGAGAAAAGAGCAAATCAGATGTATAGAGCCGAGGAAACTTTTCTTCTTGTGAATGGCAGCACCTGTGGCATTTTAAGCGCAATTTCTGCGGCTGTAGAAATGGGCGGAAAAATATTGATTGCCCGGAATTGTCATAGATCCGTTTATCATGGAGCGTATATTAGAAATCTTGAAGTCCAATATGTATATCCTGAGGTTTCAGAGCAGTTTGGAATTGCACTTGGAATCCATCCAAAGTGTTTAGAAGAAAAATTGAAAGAAGAAAAGGGAATTGCAGCGGTAGTCATTACCAGTCCCACCTATGAAGGAGTCGTTTCGGATGTGGAAGAAATTGCCAAAATTGTCCACAGTTATCATATTCCACTGATTGTTGACGAAGCACATGGTGCACATTTGGGATTTTCAGAAAACTTTCCGAAAAATGCGATAGCAGCCGGAGCGGATATTGTGATACACAGTCTTCATAAGACGCTTCCATCCCCAACGCAGACCGCGTTGCTGCATGTGACAGGGGATTTGATCGATAGAGAAAAGTTAAAACGTTATTTGAGTATTTACCAGAGCAGCAGTCCTTCTTATCCGCTAATGGCGGGCATGGAGCTTTGTCTTGATATGGTAGAAAAAGAAGGAGCGGCACTTTTTTCCAACATGCTTATAAACTGGGAAAAAATGCTTGCAGAGCTTGCAACGTGTAAAGCATTAAAAATATTGAAGAAAGAGGATGTTCTGCAGGCAGGTATGAAAGATTTTGATGTGGGAAAACTGGTAATATCTACAGCAGATACCGGTTGGAGCGGACAGCAGCTGCATCAAGTACTTTTAGAAAAATATCACTTACAAATGGAAATGGCAGCAGATACATTTGTCCTTGCCATGTTTACCATAATGGATAAAGAGGAAGGTTATAAACGCTTAACAGATGCATTACTTGAGTTGGATGCTGAAATTGAGAAAAACTTACCAAAAGAAAAATTGGATGAGTATGTAATAGATAAAAAATTGAGACTAAAAACAAACTGCAAAATTACAAAAGCATGGAATGAACCAAAAGAGTGGGTCAATCTTAGGAAATGTGAAGGCAGAACAGCAGCAGGATTTATTAACCTTTATCCGCCAGGAATACCGGTCGTTGTACCGGGAGAAATATATAATAAGGAAATCATTTTCAATATAGAAAATTGGCATAGAAAAAAATTATCTGTACAAGGTATGAACAAAAGAATAGAAGTACCTGTTATAGCAGAATGAGAGGAGAAATGAAGAAATGCGTAAAACAAAAATTATTTGTACACTTGGACCAGCTAGCCAGAGCGAGGAGAAGTTAAGAGAATTAATGCTTGCAGGTATGAATGTGGCAAGATTTAATTTTTCACATGGAGATCATGAAGAACAGAAAGGAAGATTTCTTAGAACAAGAAAGGTAAGCGAAGAATTGAATCTTCCAATTGCTACATTACTTGATACAAAAGGACCGGAAATTCGCCTTAGAGATATAGAAGGTGGTAAAACAGAGCTTGTTGCGGGTCAGAAATTTACATTAACAACAGAAGAAGTTTTAGGAAATAAGGATCGGGTTTCTATCACTTATAAAAATTTAGTTCATGATATTACAGAAGGTACTCACATTTTGATCGATGATGGTCTGATCGAAATGCAGGTAGAAAAGATTGATGGTACAGAGATTATTTGTAATGTCATAAATGGTGGACCGATTTCCAATCATAAAGGTGTGAATGTACCAGGAGCAATTTTGTCCATGCCTTATATTAGTGAAGTAGACCGCAGTGATATTTTATTTGGTATTGAAATGGGCTTTGATTTTATTGCCTGCTCTTTTGCAAGAACAAAAGAAGACATTTTGCAGGTAAGAGAAATCCTGAATGAAAAGAACAGCAAAATGAAAATTATTGCTAAGATTGAAAACATGCAGGGAATTGAAAATCTGGAAGTAATTTTAAGTGTTTCCGATGGTATTATGGTTGCTCGTGGTGATATGGGCGTAGAAATTCCAATGGAAGAGGTTCCAATCTTGCAGAAGCGCATGATCAAAATGGCAGAATCGCAGGGTAAACATGTTATTACAGCAACACAGATGCTGGAATCTATGATTAAAAATCCAAGACCTACCAGAGCAGAGACAACCGATATTGCTAATGCAATTTACGATGGAACAACAGCGATCATGCTTTCTGGAGAAAGTGCTGCTGGTATGTATCCAGTAGAAGCTGTAAAAACAATGGCGAGAATTGCAGAGCGAGCAGAGAAAGATATTGATTACAGAGGCCGATTAAGAAAAAGAGAATTGCCGGAAGATGTAGATACAACATCTGCTATTTCTTTGGCAGCATGTTCTACAGCAATGGAATTAAAGGCAGCAGCAATTATCAGCGTTACAATGTCCGGTTTTACAAGTGAAATGGTATCCAGATATAAACCAGATTGTCCAGTATTAGGATGCAGTGTCAATCCGAGAGTATGCAGACAGTTGAATTTAAGCTGGGGCATTGCGCCACTGTTAATGCAGAAAGAAGAAACAGAAGAAGAATTGTTCAAAGAAGCAATTCGTGTCTGTAAACAGGCTGAATACATTAAAGCAGGTGATCGTGTCGTATTGACAGCGGGAGTACCTTTAGGAGTATCAGGAAAGACAAATATGATCCGTGTCGTTGAAGTAGAATAGACAAATAGGGTTATAGAAAAGTGGGGCTGAATAGTCTCACTTTTTTATAATAGGAAATTGCTAACCCGACTATTCCATAATATAGGAAAAACTGGTATACTAAAATAATAGTATTGGGAAGAAAATGAAACAAAAGAAGGATGGGTAAGAGAGGGCAATTCGATGAAGAAATATGTCATGGCATTGGATCAAGGGACAACAAGTTCAAGATGTATTCTTTTTGATAAATCAGGAAAAGTCTGTTCTTCTGCACAGAAGGAATTTACGCAGATTTATCCTCAGCCGGGCTGGGTAGAGCATAATCCATTGGAAATCTGGTCATCACAGCTTTCTGTCGCCGTAGAAGCAATGGGAAAAATTGGGGTAGACGCATCCGAAATTGCGACTATAGGAATTACAAATCAGAGAGAAACTACGATCGTATGGAATAGAAAAACAGGAAAGCCAATCTATAATGCAATCGTATGGCAGTGCAGAAGAACGGCAGAAATGATAAATGCGCTTAAGGAAAAAGGTTTTGATCAGGTAATCAAAGAAAAAACGGGATTGATTCCGGATGCTTATTTCAGTGCTACAAAAATAAAATGGATTTTGGAAAATGTAGCGGGTGCGCGAGAACAGGCAGAAGCAGGAGAACTTTGCTTCGGCACAGTGGACACATGGCTTATATGGAATCTAACAAAAGGAAAGGTTTTCGTAACAGATTATACAAATGCATCAAGAACTATGCTTTTTGATATTCATAAACGGCAATGGGATGACGAAATACTTAAGGAATTAAATATTCCAAAATGTATGTTGCCGGAGGTAAAGCCGTCCAGCTGTCTCTATGGTGTGACGAATGAAGCGATCATTGGTGGTGAGATTCCAATTTCCGGGGCGGCAGGTGACCAGCAGGCAGCGTTGTTCGGTCAATGCTGTTTTGAAGCAGGAGAGGCGAAAAATACATATGGTACAGGCTGCTTTTTGCTGATGAATACCGGAAGCAAAGCGATCACTTCTAAAAATGGACTTTTAACAACGATTGCAGCAAGTACCGATGAAGAAGTTTGCTATGCGCTGGAAGGCAGTGTATTCGTAGCAGGAGCGGCAATACAGTGGCTTAGGGATGAAATGCATATCATTAAAAATTCGCCACAGTCGGAAGAATATGCGGTTGCAGTAGACGATACGGATGGAGTTTATGTAGTGCCTGCATTTACGGGACTTGGTGCTCCATATTGGAATCCTTATGCAAGAGGAATGATGGTCGGTCTTACAAGAGGAACAAAAAGGGAGCATGTAATACGTGCAACGTTGGAATCGTTGGCATTTCAAACCTATGAAGTCATTGAAGCAATGCAGAGAGATGCAGAAATGTCTTTAAAGAGTTTAAAGGTAGATGGGGGAGCTAGCGCCAATAATTTTCTGATGCAGTTTCAGGCAGACATTTTACAGAAAAATGTACTTCGTCCTGATTGTATCGAAACAACAGCTTTAGGCGCAGCATTTTTAGCAGGGATTGGAGTAGGGTTTTGGAAGGACAAAGAGGAAGTTCGAGAGAAATGGGCACTTTCCAATACTTTTGCACCTGCAATGAAGGAAGAAAAAAGGATAGAGAAAGTTAAAGGGTGGAAGCGTGCCGTGCGCTGCGCGATATGCTACACCGAAGAGGATGAGTAATTGGGCAAGATCGTATACCTGATGGGAAAAAGCTCAACAGGAAAAGACACAATATATAAACATTTAATAAAAGATAACGAAATTAAGCTGCATACCATTGTACCTTACACAACAAGACCGATCCGTGCAGGAGAAACTGATGGTGTAGAGTATTTTTTTACCGATGAAGCAGGTTTTTTAAAGCTGAAAGAAGAAGGCAGATTGATTGAAGATAGGGCATATAATACTTGCTTGGGCTTGTGGCGCTATTTTACAGTCAATGACAGCCAGATTGATTTGGAAAATAAAAATTATATTATGATTGGAACGCTGGAATCATATAACAAAACAAAAGAATTTTTTGGACAGGAAAAGCTGGTTCCGGTTATGATAGAATTGGATGATGGCATTCGGCTTCAGCGGGCACTGGATAGAGAAAAGGCACAGGATAAACCAAAGTATCATGAGTTGTGTCGCCGTTTTCTGGCAGATGCAGAGGATTTTAGTGAGGAAAAGATAAAGGATGCCCAAATTTTGAAACGCTTTTTTAACAATGATTTACAACAGTGTCTGGCAGAAATCATGCTATATTTAAAAGAGCAGCTATAGGCAGGAGTGTTGCGACAGGCAGATGGAGGTTATATTATGGATATTAAAGTAAATCAGATACAACAGCCTGCCCAGATAGAGCAGACAAAGCAGACAGCACCTACAGATGGAACTTTTAAGTTTACACTTGTAAGCCATGTGGAAGAGCAGGAGCTGCAAGCAAGATTGACCGCCCTCATGGAAGAGATTACCATGCAAGGGGAAAAGATTTCTAAAAAGAAAGATATCAAGGATATGAAAAAGTATCGGGGATTGATCAAAGAATTTTTAAATGAAGTTGTGAACCGTTCCCACTCTTTTTCTAGAGAGAACTTTTTGGATAGAAAAGGACGCCATAGAGTATATGGAATTATAAGACTTATTGATGAAAATTTAGATGAGTTAGCACAGGAACTGATAAAGGATGAGCAGGACGGGATTGCAATTCTTAACAAGATCGGTGAAATAAGGGGATTGTTGTTAGATATTTTTACTTAAGTGAAAAAGCTTTTAGCAGATGAGCTGTATATAGGCAGAAGGTGAGGGAGATTATGGCGAGATTTTCAGATATAGTAGGACAGGAGCAGATCAAAGAGCATTTACAGAATGCAATAGAAACGGGAAAAGTTTCTCATGCGTATATTATTAACGGAGAGCGGTGTGCGGGCAAAGAATTTATTGCACATGTTTTTGCTATGGCACTGCAATGTGAAGGACAGGGAGTAGAGCCATGTCAGGAATGCCATTCCTGTAAACAGGCACTTTCTCATAATCAGCCGGATATTATCAGGGTAACACATGAAAAACCGAATAGTATTGGTGTAGAGGATATTCGTAACCAGATCAACAGCGATATTGCTATTAAGCCATATAGCAGCCCTCGCAAAATATATATTATGAACGAAGGGGAAAAAATGACAGTACAGGCGCAGAATGCCTTACTTAAAACACTGGAAGAGCCACCGGAATATGCAGTGATCCTCATATTGACTACAAATGTGAATGCACTTTTGCCGACGATCTTAAGTCGTTGTGTTGTATTGAATATGAAGCCGGTCAGGGATGAATTAGTGAAAAAATTCTTAATGGAAACGGTACAGATTCCAGACTATAAAGCAGATGTGTGCGTAGCTTTTGCAAGGGGAAATGTTGGTAAAGCAAAGCTTTTGGCATCCAGCGAAGAATTTGATAATATCAAAGAGGAAGCCATTACACTCTTGAAATATATTAATGATATGGAAATGAGTGAAATCGTGGCTGCCATTAAGAAAATCAACGATTATAAATTTGACGTCAATGATTATTTGGACATTCTTTCCATTTGGTATCGGGATGTTCTGCTTTTCAAGGCAACGAATGATGCGAATCACTTGATTTTCAAAGGGGAAATACAGTATATTAGAAAAGTGGCAGATAAGTGTGCTTATGAAGGAATTGAAGAAATCATCAAAGCACTGGATAAAGCAAAAAATCGTCTTAGTGCCAATGTTAATTTTGACTTGACGATGGAGCTTTTGCTGCTGACAATTAAAGAAAATTCTTAAAATAAAGAATTTGCAATATGGAGGTTTATAGATGGTTAAGGTAATTGGAGTAAGATTTCGTACAGCGGGCAAAATTTATTTTTTTGACCCACTTAAGTTTGCTATTAAAAAAGGGGATAATGTTATCGTAGAGACAGCTCGAGGCATTGAATTTGGTACGGTAGTCGGAGCCCCGAAAGAAGTAGAAGATGATAAGGTAATACAGCCATTAAAACCGGTACTTCGTATCGCGACAGAAAAGGACAAGGAGCAGGAGGCTGCTAACAAAATAAAAGAAAAGGAAGCCTTCAAGATCTGTTTGGAAAAGATTAAAAAGCACAAGTTGGAAATGAAGCTGATCGATGCGGAGTATACGTTTGATAATAACAAGGTATTGTTCTATTTTACAGCGGATGGACGTATTGATTTCCGTGAGCTGGTAAAAGATTTGGCAGCAGTATTTAAAACAAGAATTGAACTGCGTCAGATTGGTGTAAGAGATGAGACGAAAATTTTAGGTGGAATCGGTATTTGTGGAAGACCACTTTGCTGCCATACGCATTTATCCGAATTTGTTCCTGTTTCGATTAAAATGGCGAAGGAGCAGAATCTTTCCTTAAATCCTACGAAAATTTCAGGTGTTTGCGGAAGATTGATGTGCTGCTTAAAGCATGAAGAAGAAACTTATGAGGAATTAAATCGTAAGCTGCCGGATGTTGGAGATTTTGTTACAACAGATGATGGATTAAAGGGTGAGGTACAGAGTGTTAATGTACTTCGTCAGATCGTAAAAGTTATTGTAGAAGTAAATGATGAGAAGGAAATTCACGATTATAGAGCAGATCAGCTGAAATTCAAGCGTAAGCACAACAAGAACAATAAGGTTGATGTATCAGATGCAGAGCTGAAAGAGCTGGAAAAGTTAGAGAAGCAGGAAGGAAAATCCAAGTTAAATGACAACTAAAGCGGAAAATATTTCTGAAACGGAACATATTCTTCTGAAAGAAAATGAACGACTGGATGAACTGCAAAGAAATGGATACCGCATTATCCAAAACCCGGAGAAATTCTGTTTTGGTATGGATGCGGTACTTCTTTCTGGTTTTGCAAAAGCAAAAAAAGGAAGCAGTGTACTGGATCTAGGAACTGGGACGGGTATCATTCCTATTTTGATGGAAGCCAAAACAGAAGCGGCCCATTTGACAGGATTGGAAATTCAGGAAGAAAGCGCCGATATGGCAAGAAGAAGTGTAGCGTTAAATGGACTGGCGCAAAAAATCGATATAGTACAAGGCGATATTAAAGAGGCAGGACGGATATTTGGTGGAGCCTCTTTTGACGTTGTAACTTGCAATCCACCTTATATGATAGGGCAACATGGATTGACGAATCCGGATGCTCCAAAAGCAATTGCAAGACATGAAATTCTTTGTACGTTGGAAGATGTAGTCAGTCAGGCAGCAAAGGTATTAAAACCGGGTGGAAATTTTTATATGGTGCACAGACCGTTTCGTCTTTCAGAAATTATGGTCATGCTGGTGAAATATAAATTAGAACCGAAACGTATGAGGTTAGTATATCCTTTTGTGGATAAAGAGCCGAACATAGTCTTGATCGAGGCGAACCGTGGTGGAAAGTCGCGAATGACTGTGGAAAAACCGTTGATCGTGTATAAAGAGCAGGGCGTCTATACCGAAGAAATTTATGAGATGTACGGATATTAAATCGTACATATGATAAGAGAAAGATAAGAAGCAACGGTGCTATGTGAAAAGAGGAATGTATTATGAAAAAGAGGAAACATTGTGCTACCATATTAGCTTTCACTTTATTGGTGGGAATGTTGACAGGCTGTGGGGAAAAAACAGAAGATGTTTTTGCACAGAGTGATGTTTCGGGAAAGGAAGGAGAAGGGCAGCTTGTAGTAGGAGAGCCAATTTCCATAAGTGAGGAAACAGTAGCTGAGCAGACGGTAAGTGGTAATGGAGATGTTAAAGAGGAGGAAATAGATTCGTCGATACCGGAACGGGAGTCGGTAAAAGTAAAGGGGATATATGTCAGTGGACCAATTGCAGGGCATTCCAAAATGGATGATCTGATTGCGTTAGTAGATGAAACAGAGTTAAATGCAATGGTAATTGACATAAAAAATGATGAAGGAAAAATTACATATAAAATGCAGTCAGAGACGGTACTGGAAATTGATGCAGGAGTGAATTACATACGGGATATTGACGAGCTTGTGAAAAAATGTAAGGAAAAAGATATTTATTTGATCGCAAGAATCGTAGCATTCAGAGATCCGTACCTTGCGGAGCAGAAACCGGAGCTGGCGGTGAAGACTTCAAGTGGAGAAATATTTCGAGATAAAAATGGGCTTGCCTGGGTCAATCCTTACAAAAAAGAAGTATGGGATTATCTGATGGAAGTAGCAAAAGAGGCAGCAGCAGTCGGTTTTGATGAAATTCAGTTTGATTATATTCGTTTTTCTACAGATTTAAAGGCAGGAGAGATGGATTTTGGGCCTGATGCAGAAGGTATCAGCAAAATAGACATTATTACGCAGTTTACGGAATACGCATATGAAACGTTAACACCTCTTGGGGTATATGTATCAGCGGATGTATTTGGAACAGTTATCGATAACGAAACAGATCAGGCAATTGTAGGACAGGATTATGTCAAGATGGCAGAGCATTTGGACTATATTTGCCCGATGGTATATCCATCGCATTATGTGAATGGAGCATATGGAATTGCCATACCGGATGCCAATCCATATCAAACAATTTACGAAGCGTCCAGTGCGTCTGTAGAAGCGTTGTCTACTCTGCCGGAAGAGAATCGTGCAAACGTACGGGTATGGCTGCAAAGTTTTACCGCAAGTTGGGTATCTGGACATATCAGTTATGGACCGGAGGAAATCAGGGCACAGATAAAAGGGGCTTATGATGCAGGATACGAGGAATGGATCTTGTGGAATGCGGGTGTAAACTATCAGCGGGATGCTCTGTTAACAGATGAAGAGGCAAAAATAGAAAGAGAACAGTGGGAATTAGAATAATTTGCAAAAATAATGTTAAGATATGCCAGAAAGCACTTGCAAAAAAATGTCAATTTATGTAGAATATTTTGGGTTTTGAATCAACTAATCTTAAAGACAAATGAGGAGGAGCGAGATGGCAGCGCAGATTTTGGCAGTAGGAATTTTCCTGCTGATGTTTGTATTAATTGTTATGGATAAAATTGAACGCCACATTGTAACATTATTATGTGGAAGTGCAACTTTTATTTTTGTATTTGGCTTATGCATGCGTAGCATGAATGCCATAACAGAAACATTGAATCTTAGAAATATTTTTACAGTAGGATTTTGGTACGAGGCCGGACAGTCGGCAGAAAATGGAAGCGGAATCAACTGGGCAACGATTATCTTTATTGCCGGAATGATGATTATGGTAGAAGGAATGGCAAGAGCCGGATTTTTCCGTTGGTTGTGTCTGGCAATTGCAAAGGCAGTAAATTATCAGGTCGTTCCGATTTTTGTTACATTTATGATTATGTCAGGTATACTTGCCATGTTCATTGACAGTATTACGGTTATTCTGTTCTTGGCAGCAGTTACCATAGAACTTGCAAGGGTTCTTAAGTTTAATCCAGTACCGGTAATTTTAGCAGAAGTATTTTGTGCGAATCTGGGTGGTTCAGCAACGATGTGTGGTGACCCGCCAAACATTATTATTGGTACTTCACTTGGATATTCTTTCGGAGACTTTATTTCAAACACTGGTGTAATGGCAGGAATTTCTATGATCTTCATAGTAATTTATTTTTACTTCTGTTTCCGTGGAGAGTTAAGAAAGAGCACAGTAGCAGCAAGTAATGGGGAAAAGGTTTCTTATCCTGATCCAAAAGATGCTATTACAAATAAGAAAGACTTTGTACTTAGCTGTATTATTTTCTTATGTGCAGTTGTGATGTTGGTAACACATGCACAGACAGGACTTACGGTTGCATTTATTGGTACATTTATTGGAATCATTACTCTTCTTGCAGCAGGAAAAGATGCTTTGACATTGATAAAGAAGGTTGATTATAAGACACTTTTGTTCTTTATCGGTTTATTTATGGTAGTAGGCGGACTGGAATTAACTGGTATTTTGGAAGTAATTGCTTCCTTCATCGGAAAAATCAGTAATGGAAATGTTCTTTTAATGGTAGCGATCATTATGTTCTTGTCAGCTTTTGCAAGTGCTTTTGTAGATAATATTCCATTTGCGGCAACTATGATTCCGGTCATTCAGAGCCTTGCTATTACAGAAAATGCAAGTCTTGATATTTTAGCATGGGCATTGTCTATGGGTACTGATGTCGGTGGAAGTGCAACACCTATCGGAGCATCCGCAAATGTAGTTGGAACTTCCGTTGCAGCAAAAGAAGGATACCCGATTGGCTGGGGACAGTACTGTAAGACAGCAGTTCCTGCCACACTGATTGTTTTAGTAATTTCCATGGTTTGTATAGTGGTTCGCTATTTTTAGAACAGAAAGGATAGTCGTATGGAAAAAAAGCAGGTAATTATTGCTATTGGGCGTGAATATGGAAGTGGCGGTCATGCGATTGCTGAAAAACTGGCAGAAAGATTTGAGCTGCCGTTCTATGACCATAATTTATTAGATGAAATTGCAAATGAAAAAAATATTGATGTAAATAATCTTCAGAAATATGATGAAGTTCCTAGAAACAGACTTTTCTCAAGAACTGTGAAGGGATACAGCAATTCACCGGAAGAGGTCATTGCAAATATGCAGTTTGATTTTCTTCGTCAAAAAGCAGAAGCTGGTAATTCTTTTGTAGTAGTAGGTCGTTGTGCAGAAACTATATTAAAAGATTACAAAGGTCTTATTTCTATTTTCATACTGGGTGATATGGACAAGAAAAAAGCCCGTGTTGCAGAAATTTATAATATGTCCGAGACAGCAGCAGAAAGCAAGATCATGCGTCATGACAAAAAACGTAAGTCCTATCACAATTATTACTGTGAAGGAAAATGGGGCGATTCCCGTAATTACGATCTGACCATTAACAGTAGCAAGATGGGAATTGAAGGAACAAAAGATATTCTTGAGGAATATATCAAAGGTAGAATGGAAACTTTCGATTAAGTAAAGAGTCCTTCGTCAAAAGGCGAAGGACTTTTTGTAATATAGATAAAGCCAAAAAGAGAGGACAGATATGGCAGGAAAATTATTTCTATGTGCGACACCAATTGGAAACTTGGGAGATATGACACCGCGTGTAGTGGAAACATTACAGGAGGCGGATATCATTGCAGCGGAGGACACACGCAACAGCATCAAACTGCTCAATCACTTCGGAATCAATACTCCTATGACCAGTTATCATGAATACAATAAAGTAGATAAAGCAAAAACATTGATTGCACAAATGCAGGAAGGCAAAAATGTGGCATTGATCACCGATGCCGGAACACCTGCCATATCAGATCCGGGAGAAGTTCTGGTGCAGATGTGCCATGCATCTGGGATTATTGTAACGTCTCTTCCAGGTCCGGCAGCCTGTATTACAGCTTTGACACTTTCAGGCCTTAGTACGAGAAGATTTTGCTTTGAAGGATTTCTTCCTTCGGATAAAAAGGAAAAGAAAGTAATCTTGGAAGAGCTGAAAGAAGAAAGCCGTACTATGATCTTGTATGAGGCGCCTCATCATTTAAAACGTACGTTGGAAGAATTGTATGAGACAATCGGTAACCGCCGTATTACTCTTTGCAGGGAATTAACAAAGAAATTTGAAACGATCATGCCAACTACTTTGGAAGAAGCATTGCGTTTTTATGAAGAGGAAGAGCCACGAGGAGAGTATGTACTTGTATTGGAAGGAAAGAGTCTTGTAGAAAAGCAAAAGGAAAAGGAAGCTGGCTGGCAGGAAATGAGCATTGAAGAGCATATGGCATTTTATGAAAATCAAGGCATAGATAGGAAGGATGCTATGAAGCAGGTGGCGAAGGACAGAGGCGTATCGAAGAGGGAGATTTATCAATATTTGTTAGGATAAAAGAATAATATTGAAAATTTGTTAACATTAGTGTTGACAAATTTTCTTTTACCAAATATACTTTGAATGTCAAACTATTTTGGAAACAAATCAAAAATAAACAATAGTAAGGAGAATATTATGTTAGAAAGAGTAAAAGAAATCATTCAGGAACAGTTAAACTTAGACGGAGTAGAAATCACAGAAGCATCTTCTTTTAAAGATGATTTAGGTGCAGACTCTCTTGACTTATTTGAATTAGTTATGGCTTTTGAAGAAGAATACGGAATTGAAATTCCTTCTGAAGACTTAGAGCAGATCACAACAGTTGGTGCTGTTATCGAATATATGAAAAGCAAAGGTGTAGAGGCATAAATGAAAACTAGGGTAACGGAATTGCTCGGAATAGAATATCCAATTATTCAGGGCGGTATGGCTTGGGTTGCTGATCATCATTTGGCGGCAGCCGTTGCCAATGCAGGAGGTCTTGGACTGATTGGTGCCGGTGGAGCACCAGCGGATTTCGTCCGGGAACAGATAAGAAAAGCAAAAGAACTGACAGATAAACCATTTGGTGTAAATGTTATGTTGATGAATCCAGAAGCAGATGCCATTGCACAGACTATCGTGGATGAAGGGGTTAAGGTTGTAACGACTGGTGCCGGAAATCCTGGTAAGTATATGGCAATGTGGAAGGAAGCAGGCGTTAAGGTCATTCCAGTTGTAGCAAGTGTTGCACTGGCTAAAATGATGGAAAGAGCCGGAGCAGATGCCGTTGTGGCAGAAGGTACAGAGTCCGGTGGACATATAGGTTCTGCTACAACTATGACATTAGTTCCACAGGTAGTAGATGCAGTAAATATTCCAGTTATTGCAGCTGGTGGTATTGCAGATGGAAGAGGTTTTGCAGCAGCTATGATGCTTGGTGCAGAAGCCGTACAGATGGGAACACGTTTTACGGTTGCAACAGAGGCTATTACACATGCGAACTATAAAGCGCAGGTTATCAAAGCAAAGGATATTGACTCTGAAGTTACAGGTATGAGTCATGGACACCCAGTACGTCAGATTCGTAATAAGATGACGAGAGAATATTTACAGAAAGAAAAAGATGGCGCTTCTATGGAAGAGTTGGAATATCTTACACTGGGTTCTTTAAGAAAGGCTGTTGTAGAAGGTGACGTAGTGAACGGAACCGTTATGGCAGGTCAGATTGCCGGATTGGTCAAGAAAGAGCAGACTTGTTCGGAGATCATTGAAGAGATCATGAAAGAGGCTGGGGAGCTTTTACATAGATAAATTTATTTATGAAAAATACGTAATGAAAGCTGCTGCATGGGGGAGATGCAGCAGCGAATTTTTATAAAAATACTTTGAAATTCAAATAAAATGAAAAGGAAGAATATTATGGGTAAGACAGCATTTATATTCCCAGGACAGGGAGCACAATATGTAGGAATGGCAAAAGATTTCTATGATACAATTCCTGTATGTCAGGAAACAATTAAATTGGCAGGAGAGGTAAGCGGACTTGATATGGAAGCACTTCTCTTTGAAGAAAATGAAAACATTAATATTACAGAATATACACAGATAGCTATGCTTGCAGCAGAAGCAGCTATGCTTAAGGCAGTGGAAGAGAAAGGTATCAAACCAGATGTTACAGCAGGTTTAAGCCTTGGTGAATATGGTGCTCTTCTGACAGCAGGAGTTATGGATTTGGCAGATGTTTTCCGTTTAGTAAGAAAACGTGGTATTTATATGCAGGAAGAATATCCGCAGGGTGGTGCAATGAGCGCTATTCTCGGTTTAGATACAGATACAATTGAGAAAATTTGTGAAGAAACAGAAGGTCAGGTCAGCGTAGCAAATTACAACTGCCCGGGACAGACTGTTATCACAGGTGAAGAAAATGCAGTAGCAAGGGCAGCAGAGAAGCTTGCAGAAGCAGGAGCAAAGAGATGTGTTTCCTTAAAAGTAAGTGGTCCTTTCCATTCTCCATTACTTGCAGGTGCAGGAGAAAAATTAAAAGTGGAATTAGAAAATGTTACTGTAAATGATATAAAAGTTCCTTATCTTGCAAATGTAACCGCTGACTATGTAACAGATAAGGCGCAGGTGAAAGATTTACTTGCACGTCAGGTCGCATCTTCTGTACGTTGGCAGCAGAGTGTAGAAAAAATGATTGCAGACGGTGTTACTACTTTTATTGAAATTGGACCAGGTAAAACATTGGCAGGATTTATGCGTAAGATCAATAGAGATGTAACAGTGATCAATATTGAAAAAGTAGAAGATTTAGAGAAATTAGAAGCTTTGAAATAAATATATGTAAAAGGAGGATGACAGAATGTTAAGCGGAAAAGTAGCATTAGTTACTGGAGCAAGTAGAGGAATCGGAAGAGAAATCGCGATTACTTTAGCTGAATATGGTGCATCTGTTATTGTAAATTACAACGGTTCTAAAGAAAAAGCAGAAGAAGTTGTAGAAGAGATCAAGAAAAATGGTGGAACAGCAGAAAGTTATCAGTGTTCCGTAGCAGATGAAGCCGCATGCAAGACTATGATCGATGAAATGCTGGCAAAATATGGACGCATTGATATTCTTGTAAACAATGCCGGAATTACAAAAGATAATCTGGTAATGAAGATCAGTGGCGAAGATTTTGATTCTGTTATTAATACAAATTTAAAGGGAACTTTTAATACTATAAAAGCAATGTATCGTGCATTTTTGAAACAAAAGAGTGGAAGGATCATCAATCTTTCCTCCGTTTCCGGTGTATTAGGAAATGCGGGACAGGCAAATTATGCAGCTTCTAAAGCGGGTGTTATTGGTCTTACAAAGAGTGTGGCAAGAGAGCTTGCAAGCAGAAATATTACAGTAAATGCAGTAGCACCAGGATTTATTGCAACTGATATGACAAATGCAATGTCTGATGCAGCAAAAGAAGCAACTTTAAATCAGATACCGTTAAAACGTATAGGACAGCCTAAAGAAATTGCAGAAATGGTAGCATTCCTTGCAAGTGATAAAGCAGCATACATTACAGGACAGATTATTTCTGTAGATGGTGGTATGGCAATTTAAATAAAAGAAAGGTCAGGTTAGTAAAATGAGCAGACGTGTAGTAGTAACCGGTTTAGGAGCAATTACTCCTATCGGACTTAGTGTAGATGAATTTTGGGCAAGTGTAAAAGAAGGAAAAACAGGATTTGGTGAAATTACAAAATTTGATGCTTCCGAATATAAATGTCATTTGGCAGCAGAAGTAAAAGGTTTTGAAGGAAAAAATTTCATGGATTTCAAAGCAGCAAAAAGAATGGAGCTTTTCTCACAGTATGCTGTAGCAGCAACAAAAGAAGCTTTAGAAGATGCTGGAATTGACTTGGAAAAAGAAGATCCATTTAAAGTAGGTGTTTCTGTAGGTTCAGGTATTGGTGCTTTACAGGCAATGGAAAGAGAACATCAGAAATTATTAGAGAAAGGACCGAATAAGGTAAATCCTCTTTTAGTTCCTCTTATGATCTCCAATATGGCAGCAGGAAACGTATCTATCCAGTTTGGTTTAAAAGGTAAAAATATCAACGTAGTAACAGCATGTGCAACAGGAACAAACTCTATCGGTGAAGCATTCCGTGCTGTTCAGTATGGTGAAGCAGATGTGATGGTAGCTGGCGGTACAGAAAGCAGCGTTACTCCTATTGGTATTGCAGGTTTCGCAGCACTTACAGCACTGACATCTTCTGATGACCCAACAAGATGTTCTATTCCTTTCGATAAAGATAGAAGCGGTTTCGTTATGGGTGAAGGTTCTGCAATCGTAGTATTGGAAGAACTGGAACATGCAAAAAAACGTGGCGCTAAGATTTATGCTGAAGTAGTAGGATACGGATGCAGCGCAGATGCATTCCATATTACTTCCCCTGCAGAAGATGGTTCTGGTGCAGCAAAAGCAATGGAATATGCAATGGAAGATGCAGGAGTAACTCCACAGGATGTAACATATATTAATGCTCATGGAACAAGTACACATCACAATGATTTATTTGAAACAAGAGCGATCAAATTAGCATTTGGTGATCAGGCAAAGAACTTAAAAATCAATTCTACTAAGTCTATGATCGGTCATTTACTTGGTGCAGCAGGTGCCATTGAATTTGTTACTTGCGTAAAAGAATTGGAAGAAGGATATATTCACCAGACTGTAGGTTTACAGAATCCAGACGAAGAATGCGACTTGGATTACTGTAAAGAGCCTGTACAGGGAGACTTTGAATATGCATTATCCAACTCTCTTGGTTTCGGTGGACACAATGCAAGTATCTTAGTTAAGAAATATAAAGAAGATTAGGAGATTATGAGATGGCAGTTCTTAGTACAAAGCAGATCATGGAAATTATTCCGCACAGACAGCCGTTTCTTTTGATTGATACAATTGAAGAACTGGAAAGCGGAAAAAGAGCAGTAGGAAAAAAATGTGTTACTTATAATGAGCCGTTTTTTGCAGGACATTTTCCACAGGAGCCTGTTATGCCGGGAGTACTTATTGTAGAAGCATTAGCACAGGTAGGTGCAGTTGCAATTTTGAGTCAACCGGAATTTAAAGGAAAGACTGCTTATTTTGGTGCGATCAACTCTGCAAAGTTTAAAGGGAAAGTAGTACCGGGAGACGTTCTTCGCTTAGAGACAGAAATTATTAAAGTAAAAGGACCTATTGGTGTAGGAAGTGCAAAGGCATATGTAGGTGACAAATTAGTTACACAGGCAGAATTGACGTTTGCTATTGGAGAGAGCGTATGAAAATAGAACCTTTGGTTATTGGTGATTTAGTTGCCAAAATTCCTGTTATTCAAGGTGGAATGGGTGTAGGTGTCAGTTTGTCCAGTCTTGCTGGGGCTGTCGCTTTAGAAGGTGGTATCGGTGTGATTTCTACAGCGCAGATCGGTTACCGTATGCCGGAATTTGATCTGCATCCGATTGAAGCTAATTTGAAGGCAATTAAAGAAGAAATCGAAAAAGCAAAAGAAAAAGCAAAAGGTGGCATTGTTGGAGTTAATATTATGGTTGCCACAAGACGATATGAGGATTATGTAAAAGCAGCAGTGGAAGCTGGTGTTGATCTGATCATATCAGGTGCTGGTCTTCCGATGACGCTTCCAGAGCTGGTAAAGGGAGCGAAAACAAAAATTGCACCGATTGTTTCCAGCGTGAAATCTGCACAGGTCATTTGTAAATACTGGATGAAAAAATACAATTATCTGCCAGATATGGTAGTGATTGAAGGACCAAAAGCCGGAGGTCATTTAGGATTTTCCAAAGAGCAGTTAGACCATATAGAAGAATTGGATTATGATACAGAAATTCGTAATATTATCGAAACGGTGAAGGAATTTGCAAAGACACAGCAAAAGGAAATTCCTGTTGTAGTAGCTGGCGGTATTTATACAAGAGAGGATATGGAACATGCACTTTCTCTTGGAGCACAGGGCGTACAGGTAGCGACCCGTTTCGTGACGACTTATGAGTGTGATGCTTCTGATGCATATAAACAGGCATACTTGGATGCTAAAAAAGAAGATATCGTTATCGTAAAAAGTCCAGTAGGTATGCCGGGAAGAGCGATCAACAATGCGTTTATGAAAAAGGCAGCAGAAGGACGTATCCCGCATGGAAGATGCCATCTTTGTGTGCAGACTTGCAAGCCGGATGAGACGCCATACTGCATTACAGATGCTTTGGTGAATGCAGTAAAAGGCAATATAGATGAGGGACTTGTTTTCTGTGGTGAGAACGCATGGCGTTCGCAAAAGATGGAATCCGTAAAAGAAATTATGCAGGAATTTGCGGGTAATGATGTAGAATAGGGCAGATTATGTAACGGAGACAGGAGTAAAAGATATGTCTATTAAAATAATGGGGACCGGAAGTTTTTTACCGGAATCCGTAGTAACAAATGATTTTTTATCAACTATTATGGATACTTCTGATGAATGGATCAGCAGTCGTACAGGAATTAAAGAACGTCGAATTGTAGATAATGAAAATGAAGAAACTGCTTATCTGGCATCTATGGCTGCGAAAGCGGCGATTGAGGATGCGGGCATTTCTCCGGAGGAAATTGATTTGATTTTACTTGCAACGATGTCTCCGGACCAGGTATTACCAAATGTTGCCTGTGAAGTACAGGAAGCGGTTGGAGCCATTCACGCAGTGGGTATGGATTTGAATGCTGCCTGTTCGGGATTTGTGTTTGCGTTAAATACAGCCCATGCCTACATTACTTCTGGAATTTATAAGAATATTCTGGTGATTGGTGCGGAAACGGTTTCTAAAACCATCGATTGGGCAGATAGAAGTACCTGTGTTTTATTTGGTGATGGTGCGGGAGCAGTTGTTGTAAC
>JAGKTQ010000060.1 GCA_021153325.1 Lachnospiraceae bacterium
TATATTGACTTTTTTCGCCTTAAATGCAACAATTTTATAAGCGCTGATTACATATATTATGTTAATAGAAAAGGGGAAATTTTTATGATGTATATGCATTATTGCAGATGCTGTCATCGAACGCATCTCTTAAATGGTCACAAGCAATTTTGTCCAAAGTGTAACGAACCTCTTACAGAGCTTCGCATCTCTTATATGGACTATGTAAATATGGATATGGAGGAACGGGAAGCCTTTAAAGAACGCTGTGCTGATGAAGAACAATTAAGTGAACTTAGTACGACCTATCGGATGTTCAAATATAGCAAATGGTATCGCGAATCGTTTAAAAAAGAACAAAGCGAAAAAATAAGTTCTCTTAATTCTTAAAAAATAATGAACCGGTGGATTTTTTATGATTTTTTTAGTAGAATAAACCATATATGTTTACTTTATATGGAGGTGCATTATGAAAAACTTAAAAGATATAAAAATAAATCCTCATATGATTATTTGGATTGTTATTGGAATTGTACTTCTTGTCAGCGTTGTCAAAATTATTGTTTGGAACATAGGAACTAAATCAGATTTCGACCCTAATAATATTACTGACGAATTTGATACAGAAGCCTTGGATGTCACTTACAAAGTTGATACATCCAAAATTGAAGGATTCGTTGATGATGGTGTTACCACTGTTCTTATGGTCGGAAACAATCCTATTACAGACTGTACCGATGAAAGTGGGATTCCATCGCTGGTTGCAGAGCAGACGAATGCTTCTGTTTACAGTGCAGGCTTTTCAGACACTTGTCTTGCCGCCAAAAACAGCACCTTTTCTGAAGACTGCAATGTAGATGCTTTCAGTCTCTATTATCTGACAAAGGCTATGTGTGATGGTGATTACTCCTTGCAGGACAGCGTACTGAGTACAGGAACTGTAAATCAGGATTACGCTGCATCACTTGATGTTTTGAAAAATATGGATTATTCCAAGGTTGATGTACTGGTATTTATGTATGATGCAAGAGATTATCTGCAAATGCGAAATTTATATGATGACAGTGATCCATACAATACGGGAACATATGTAGGTGCTCTCAGAGCTTCCGCAAAGCAGATCAAGGAAACTTACCCGCACATCCGTATGATTTTCATGTCACCTTATTTTGCAAGCTTTGTAAATGAAGACGGTAGCTATGCAAGTGGTGATACAACAAATTTAGGTTGTGGAACTATGCCGGATTATTTGCTGTTTTCAATTGATGTAGGAAATGAACTTCTGTTTACGGTCATTGATAACTATTATGGAACCATCTACGAAGATATTGCATCCGACTATCTGACCGATAACATTCACTTGAACGACAAAGGAAGACTGGCACTCGCCACAAGACTTTCTGAAGCTATTGGAATACCGGAAAAGTAATAGAAATAGCATACTTTTCCATATGTCAGTGAGGCATCCTATAAAATCAGTTTGATTTTATAGGATGCCTCACGATCTAATGAATATTATAATATTCCTTGAACCACTCCACGAATTTCCCAAGTCCTTCCTGAATCGAAGTATCCGGTTTGAAATCAAAATCATGCATCAGTTCAGAAACATCTGCATAAGTCTGGTATACATCACCAGGCTGCATGGGAAGGTATTCTTTCTCGGCTTCTTTACCAAGCTGTCTTTCCAATTCAGAAATAAAATCCATAAGACGTACTGGCTTATTATTTCCAATATTGTAAATTTTATACTTCACTCCATTTTCATTTTCTAAAGGTGGATTACACAATACATTGATAATACCTTTTACTACATCATCTACATATGTAAAATCCCGGTACATATCTCCATTATTGTATATCTGTATTTTTTCTCCATTTATGATCTTCAATGCAAATTTAAAATACGCCATATCTGGTCTTCCAAATGGACCATATACCGTAAAGAAACGCAATCCAGTAAGTGGAATGTCATATAACTTGCTATAGGCATGTGCCATCAATTCATTCGATTTTTTTGTAGCAGCATAGAGACTTACCGGCCCGTCTACCATATCTTCCGTAGAAAAAGGAACCTTCTTATTTCCCCCATAAACAGAACTAGAGGAAGCAAAAACCAAATGCTCCACTGGATAATGTCTGCATGCTTCCAAAATATTGAAAAAACCTATCATATTAGACTGCATATAAGCATCTGGGTTATCGATGCTATAACGCACGCCTGCCTGTGCTCCTAAATTAACCACAATATCCGGTTTATATTTTTCAAATAAAGAAAAAATCTGCTCCTTATCAGAAAGTTCTGCCAGTTCAAAGCTGTAATTTTCTTTTTCCTCTAATATGTTTAGCCTTGCCTTTTTCAATTCTACATCGTAATAGTCATTCATATTATCAAAACCTATTACGGAAGCACCTTTTTCCAAAAGCGCAAGCGAAAGATGATATCCAATAAAACCGGCACCACCGGTTATCATAATTTTTTTCTGATTATCAAACTGCTTCATCTTTTCTTCCTTTACTGTTCGGTTTGTGTATCTCTATAAATGTGATAGCCATCTATGGTATCCACCAATTCAAATCCATAGTCTTCCATTGGCTCTGTATATTTCTTATTGACAGATAAAATAACATATTCGCACCAGTTATTCCTTACTTCTTCAGCCAGTTTATCTGCTTGAATAACTTCTGCCTCCATCAGATCCTGCAAAGGATAGTCAAATCCCCATCGATCTACCAGTGCCTCTCTACCATAAGGCATACAGATAACATCCGAATACTGTCTCACATAATGTATAAACTCCGAAGGGAATACTGCCCAAACTCTGGACTTATCGCTTCCTTCTTCCGGCAGTATGACATCACAAACATTAACGACCATCTGTGGGATATGATAGCCATTTTCCGCCTTTGTAATATTTACATTATCGTATACATAATCGCCGGTATAAATTACTAAAGCACACATAACTACAATGCCAATCCAAATATATTTTTCAAACAATTTGACGCCTGCATATGCAATGGTAATTCCCATCGGTATAAGCCATAAAATACGATAATATGTCTCACTGTCCAGACCAATTACATCAAATAGCATTTTAAAAGGTGGAAAAGTAAAAAGCACAAGTATCGCGATTGGTGCAATGACCAATATTGTTTTTACCTGCTTTCTTTTCTCTGTAAAAAGAAGAAACACTAATGCGATCAAATACAGATAAACCCCAAACCCTGTTCCAATATAATTTTTATAAAACTGGATAATATTATTCCAACTATCAATAAAAAGTTCCATTCAAAATACTCCTGTTTCTACTTCAACGCAAGATACAAAACAGTAAACACAATGCAGGGACTGCAAGAAATTACAAATTTCCACAAAATTCTTGCGCTTTTATTTCTTATCGCAAGACACGTTCCTGTCACACCAATCAAAATTGCCATAAGAAATACGCCCATAGTCGTAGAAAATGCCGCTGTTATATTTGTACAGAAAAGCAAAACCCACAGTCCATGATTTTTCTTCTCTGCCTCTTCTTTTGTCTCTGCAAACAGCTCTAGCAACAAAGCAAGTGCCGTTGCCAACACAAAATTAGCAAAGAGTGATTTTCCCTGCCACGTTCTCATGATAAAAAATGTTTCTTTCGTGTAGATGGAAACGTTTCCAAATATCTGCAGCATTCCAATAATGAGCAAAAATGCCGGAATCAGACGTTTCTTTTCGGGAAACAGACATTTTGCTACCAGATAATAGCTCAAATAAGTAAGTGGAATAATGAGAAACGGCAAGATCAAATGTGAAATTACGGTTGCATGAATCCCACTCTGCTTTGCAATAAATGCAATCCATAAAGGCAGCACTGCCATTGCATGACGTACGTCCAGATCTGTTCCGAATCCATTGTATGGAATATAACCATACATAGAATCCCGGTTTACTGCTGTTACAGACTGTGCCACATAATAAGCATCATCTCCATCAAACATAGCCAGATTGAATGCCTGATACAACTGGATTCCAACCAATCCGACAAATAGCACCCACAAAAGAACACTTTGTACATCCGGCTTTTTCCCCGGAAGGCGCAGACCAACCG
>JAGKTQ010000034.1 GCA_021153325.1 Lachnospiraceae bacterium
TTATAGTGGGAAGTCAAAACATTTTCACATAGATGCTTTGTTAAACATAGGATAATTTCTACTGTAACAAAATAGGCTAAAGACTAAAAAGTCTGGAAACTATTTTTCTTTCCATGCCTGATACACTTTATCGTATTCATAATCCGGTGCACAATCTTTTGCTGCCTCACATATACTTTGGATTTTTTCCTGGTCCTCCTCAAGCTCTTCTGCAATAGTTTTCACCGATTTTTCCTTTTTCAGTTTTTTACAAACTTGCTCAACAAGCATCCAATCCTTTCCTTCAAGTTTTCCTTCAAGTTTTCCTTCTGCTATCAATCCTGCAATTGCTCCACACATATCAACCTTTCCTCCTTTTTTCTTATGCAAATTTTTCATACTGATTAATTCCTCCGCATGCGTATAAGCTGCCACCATGTCATACGCATCTTCTTCCATATTTTGAAACAAATGTCGTTTGTATTTAGGGTAATCAAAAGCATCGATTTTCTGAATGAAATAGAATAAATAGAAAGGGGTATTCCCCGATTTGAAAAATAGAAATCTGTTATGCTTTTCAAAGATTTTATCATAAAAAAGGGGAAGATACAACGGTATGATAAAAAAAGCACCCTTGCTTTTGAGTAAACTCAAGCAAGGGCACTTTCCTTTTTTATCGCATCGCCTGTTTATCCGCTTACATCATTCCCATGCCTGCGCCAGCACCTGCTGGCATAGCTGGAGTTTCTTCTTTGATGTTTGCTACTACAGATTCTGTTGTCAATAATGTAGAAGCTACACTTGTTGCATTCTGTAATGCGCTTCTTGTTACTTTTGCAGGATCAAGGATTCCTGATTTAACCATATCTACATATTCACCCTTCAGAGCATCGAAACCGATACCTACTTCGGATTCTCTTACTTTATTGATGATTACGCTGCCTTCCAGACCTGCGTTTGCAGAAATATGGAATAATGGAGCTTCCAAAGCTTTCAATACGATGTTTGCACCAGTCTTCTCGTCACCTTCCAAAGCATCCGCAAGTTTTGCAACTTCTTTAGAAGCATGGATATATGCAGAACCACCACCGGAAATAATTCCTTCTTCTACTGCTGCTCTTGTTGCTGCCAAAGCATCTTCCAGACGGAGTTTTGCTTCTTTCATTTCTGTTTCGGTTGCAGCACCTACGCGAATAACAGCTACACCACCTGCAAGTTTAGCAAGTCTTTCCTGTAATTTTTCTTTATCAAATTCAGAAGTTGTTTCTTCTACCTGAGTTTTCAACTGAGCGATTCTTGCATCGATTGCTGCTTTGTCACCTTCACCATCAACGATAACTGTATTTTCTTTCTGCACTTTTACAGATTTTGCACGTCCTAACTGATCTAATGTAGTATCTTTTAATTCTAATCCGAGTTCAGAGCTGATTACCTGACCGCCTGTAAGAATTGCAATATCCTCTAACATTGCTTTTCTTCTGTCTCCGTAGCCTGGAGCTTTTACAGCAACTACATTGAATGTACCACGTAATTTATTTACGATCAATGTAGTTAATGCTTCACCCTCTACATCTTCTGCGATGATCAATAATTTCGCACCAGACTGTACGATCTGCTCTAACAGTGGAAGAATTTCCTGAATGTTAGAAATTTTCTTATCTGTGATCAAGATATATGGATTGTCAAGTGTTGCTTCCATTTTATCCATATCTGTTGCCATATATGCAGAAATGTATCCTCTATCGAACTGCATACCTTCTACAAGGTCGAGTTCTGTCATCATTGTCTTGGATTCTTCAATTGTGATAACGCCGTCGCCAGAAACTTTTTCCATAGCGTCTGCTACTAACTGTCCTACTTCTTCATCTCCTGCTGAGATAGCTGCTACTCTTGCAATATGCTCTTTTCCGTTTACTTTAGAGCTCATTTTAGCAATAGCGTCTACTGCACAGTCTGTTGCTTTCTTCATACCTTTTCTTAAAATGATCGGGTTAGCACCTGCTGCCAGGTTCTTCATACCTTCATTGATCATTGCCTGTGCAAGAACAGTAGCCGTTGTTGTACCATCACCAGCTACATCGTTTGTTTTAGTAGCAACTTCCTTTACTAACTGTGCTCCCATATTTTCGAAAGCATCTTCTAATTCAATTTCTTTTGCGATAGTAACACCATCATTTGTAATAAGCGGAGCTCCGAAAGATTTATCAAGAACTACGTTTCTTCCTTTCGGTCCTAATGTTACTCTTACTGTATTTGCAAGCTGGTTTACACCTGATTCTAAAGCTGCACGTGCCTCTGCACCATATTTAATTTCTTTTGCCATGATTCATTCCTCCAAATATTCATTTCCATACTTTACTCACTGCAGAATAATAGCTCGATAGCCATTCTTCCTGCCTTTTCAGGCTTTTAGGCTAAGATTGCTAAAATATCACTCTGTTTTACAATAATATATTCTTCGTCATCGATTTTTACGTCTGTTCCTGCATATTTAGAATAAATAACGCTATCTCCGACTTTTACTTCCATTTTTACTTCTTTTCCATCAACCATTCCGCCAGGCCCTACAGCGATAACTTCTGCCTGCTGTGGTTTTTCTTTGTTCTGTCCTGGAAGTACGATTCCTGACTTTGTTGTCTCTTCTGCAACTAACTGTTTTAATACGACTCTGTCGCCCAATGGTACTAACTTCATAATAGATTGCCTCCTTATATATTAAATGTCTTTTTTTGCGTTTTATTAGCACTCGTTCAAGTTGAGTGCTAAACGATAATCCTATATTAGATTTATATGCAGAGGTTTGCAAACGCCTTCTCAAACCTTATTCAAACTTTTCCTCATTTTTTTCTCTTGTTTTCTTCAATTTTCTCTTATTTTCTCATTTTCTGCTCTTGTGTTCGATTTAATATTTATTTTAGATTTTTTTAAAAAAAAGCTCTATCTTGCGATAGAGCTAAAATTCTTAACTATATTTTACTGAATCCCCTTTTTCAAACGTTCCTCATAACCCGGTTCTTTTTTCATCTCCAGCTTACTTTCGAACATAACATACTCTGCATCAGAGACAAGATCGCTTAACGATTCCTCTACATTCTGCTTGTATACAATACCAAAAGCAACAGAAGGAGCAAGGAGCGCATCTTCAAATGCAAGACATCTTTCCTGTACACGCCTGCAATACTCTTCTGCTTCGCCTTCTTCCGGAGCTGCGATCAAAATCTCAAAGATATCATTCTCACAGCGTCCTATAATATATTCCGGCTTTGCTTCTTCTTTTAAGAACATGGCAACGATAGAAATCAATCTGTCGCTTTCCATTTCCCCATAATGCTCGCTTACAAAAGTAGAATCATTAATATTACCTTGGATCAAGGCTACTGGAACTACTTCTGAACGGTCAACAACACGCATACGATTCATAAAGTAGGTCTGATTAAATACACCAGTAAGCAAGTCTTCCTTCTCGACCTGTCTTGTGCCATAAGCACCCTGCGTAAGCTTTTCTTCTAACTCATCCGCAAAAAAAGCATATTCTTTATGTAAATAGCTCTGCTCTGCCAGGCTGCTAAGCATTGCTACTTCCTGCTTGATCGCCTCATTGACAGCTGGTTTTCTTTCTTCTTCCACCTTATCATATTTTGCATAAATATGTCCTATGGTACGATTGGCAACCCGAATCTTCTCTCCCGGTCTGTTCACAACATCCGGTATAAAATCTCCAAAGTCCCCTATAGTAAAAATCTTTTTCCCGTGCCTATCTGTCACATAAAACTCAGCACCGCTAAGCGCCGCCAGACTTTCTAACTTAGCTTTCAGATTTTGAGGGAGCAGTAAATTGTTCAAGTTATAATTCTTAATGTTTTCTTTGATTCTTTGGTCAATAGATTTCATTTTTTCAGCCATATTGCGCACCTCTGTAATTTTGACATTTTGTACTAAATCATGAAAATATTATAACTTTTTTTATCTATTTTGTCCAGTCATCTCAAGGCTTCCAACAAAATATATCCTTTCTTTATTCCTTCAGAGAACAACGCACTGTAATACGGTTCTGGCCGCCGTAAGTACAGGTAAAAAGGGTCAGATCCCAATCGCCTGACAGCATTTGCTCTACGTCATAAGCACCAAGTGTTTCTGTTCCCTGCACTTCATAACAATATTCCACGCCATCTACATCCGTAAATGTCACTTCATCGCCAGCTCTTAACAATGAAATTTTTCCAAAATGCCTGCCATAATTATGCGCCGCAATGATCATGGAACTTTCCTCTGCATTTCCTTTATAACGGCAAGGTGCTTTTTTCAATCCCGACGAAGTACAGTCCTTAATAACAGGCAGAGTAATATCAATTGCCGGTATAGAAATAGTCCCAATAAGCTCCGCTTCATCGATGACAACATAATCCATATCATCTGCATCTATGCCGGAAGGTCTTACGATCGCATCCTCCAACCCAATTCCTGCTTCATATGCCGCCAGCAGATCTGCTGCTGCATCCTCGCTCACTCGCTCTGTATAATTCTGATAAACGGTAACTCCGATCATAGCTGCAAAGAGCAGAACACCACCAAACATTAAGAACTTACCTGGTTTTTTTTTTAACAATATCCAGCCTGATGCAAATACAACAAGACTACATACAAAGAGTAATGGTATGATCCAACGAGCCGGACCTGTCTGTGGTAATTTCTCCGGCACTTTTTCTGGTTCTGATGGTGGAGTTACTGGCGTTTCTGGTTCAGCCGGTGGATATGATTCCGGCTCTAACAACGGAAACTCTCCTGTTTTTGGTATTGCCACAACATCATATTTGATCGTTCCATTCTTTTCCAATGGAACAGAGATCAAAAATGGGTCAATCGTTCCATAGTCTTCAGGAACATCCGTCAATACTACCAAATAAGTACCAAAAGTTAAATTCGTAAATTTAACATATCCCTTATCATCCGTACGCCAAGTTCTGCCCTGAATGTGATTCTTTCTCACAAAAGCTTCCAACTTCTTTGCTGCCTGATTTTGCTGTGAATTGCTTAAATTCTGTAAAGAGACCGTACAGTTTTCAAAGCCGGATGCCCACTGTAATTTCTGTACTCCATTATCCTCTACTAATTCTTCTACTAAATAAATCGTAAATTCCGCTTCAGGTACGCCTGTTCCTGGTATAATGTTTCCTTCATCATCTGTTGTTTCGATTGTCTCATAGCGGATGGTCAATGTACCTGTTCCATTTTTAGAAAAGTCAATCCTTTCTGAAGTATCTGCCGAAGCATAAACAGGCAGTTTAAAGAACATTCCCAAACACATGACAACTGCAAGCATCAAAAGTCCGTTTTTCCATTTTCGCATATTCTGACATCTCCTCTCTCATTTATTCTGGCACACGCACACCACGAACTAAAAGTCTGTGCGTATTCACTGCGTAAGGTGTGCACGTTACAAGTGTCACATAATCTTTTCCTTCTTCTATTTTCAAGTCTTCCGTTACATCCGGCGTCACAACAAGAATCTGATCCACCTCGTAAGTAAGCGTCCGGTTTAATACATGAACCTCAAAAGTATCTCCTATTTCCATCTGCTCCAAGTCAGTAAACAGCTCTGCGGAAGGCAAACCACTATGTCCAAATAATACGGCATGTGTATTCTTACCCCCTATCGGCATGGACGTTCCTTCCATATGCCCTACACTCTTTTCCAGTACTTCCTCCGAAGTTCCATACCCGATCGTCAGACAGAGATCCAACTTGTCGATCACCAAGTATCCCATTACCGTACTGCCTTCCACTTTCAGAATCTCTTCGTACTTATATCCTTTTCTTTCAAGGTCTTCACGGCAATCTTTTATATTTTGAAAATCAATACCTGATGCAAAAAGCTCGCTGTTATAAGCCTCTGCCTGCTTGAACATGGCATCATAAGCTGCTTGTTCCAAAGCCTCTGCCTGCCTTCGATACTCTTCCACAAGCTTTTCCTGTGCCTTCTCATTCAAATAATTGCTGATGGTCGGATAAAGCATGATTCCAAGCCCTGTAAGACCCATTACCAGAAAAAGAAGCAACGGTATATATTTTTTTATTTTCATTTTTCCTCCTACAGATAACATTTCCACCATTTGAACTGCATTCGTCTTCCAAAAGACAACTGCTTATAGATTTTCTTTCCTACACGTCTGTAGGTGGTAAAAAGGAAATGCAATTCTTTTTTCTTCCGTCTATCATAACCATAATAGGTCTTTAGCACAACATTTGCAAATGTTTCGTAATCTTCCTCGGAGCATACCGGATATTTTTCTGCGAACTGGCTTGCAAAATCTTCTGCCTCACAGCCCGGTGCCTCATTCCAGCCATCAAATACAAGAAGCGAACGGAAACTATGATATAGATTTTTGATATTATCCTCTATCTCCAGCTTGCTTTGCTTTCCGGCTCTTTTCTTCAGCAAATAATTTCTTCTTACTACAGCAACAACTACTACGCCACCGAAGCATCCGAAAACGATCAGGACAGGCATGACCCATCTAAAGTCCTGCTCCTTTTTTTCTACTATAACTTCTTTTACTTCATTTTCCTGAACTGACTCCGTTTCTCCCGTTTCGGCTTCTGTCTGACCAGTCAGTTCTTCTCCTTGGGCATCACCACTGCCTTCGGCTACCATTGCCACATATCCCGGCGTCGTTTCCACTGGAACCCAGCCCACACCGGACACATAAATTTCCGTCCATGCATGTGCATTATCATCTTCGAGGATTGCCATATAACTGCCGTCCGACTGCATGGTAAAAATCCCTTCCGGTGCTACATATCCGACAACATAACGCGCCGGCACTCCAAGCATACGGAACATCATCGTAGCTGCCGCTGCATAGTGCGTAGCATAGCCTTCCTTTTTTTCGTACAAAAACCAGGAAACAAAATCCTTTCCCTCTGGAAGAGTCTCTACATCCATATTGAAAGAAGTATTTTCATTTAATGTATTGACTACATACTCTTTGATCTCTTCTATATCTTCCAGCTCCACAGCTTCACATTCTTCTTTCAGCTGCTCCAGTCCTTCTTCTGGAACTTGCAAATAAGTACTTTTTACAAAACCCTCGTAAGATTTTTCTACATTGTCCAGTATACCATGTGCATCTTCCATTTCCTGCCATTCGGTCATCTTTTCCTCATAAACGCTCCGTGGATAATAAGAAAAAATGTCGTCTGCACGATTCTGACTTGCTACTGCACCATCTCCGGCAAGCATTTCATAATAATCATTTAAATAAGCATAATACGGAACATAGGTATAGGATTCATTGGCATTCAGATTTTCCACCTGCATCTCTACCGCAGATGAGGTCAATTCCTCCGACAGCTGTGGCGTATCCTCTTCTTCATTAGAAATGATCATATTTTCCGCATACATCATACGCAAAAAGGAAAGATTCTGTATGTAAAGTAAGGCGTCACCATCTGTTTTCCAGTTAAATGCCGCATTTGCAAGTGTTATACCACTTTCTGCATCAAAACTGGTTCCCGTATAAGTAGAACCAACATAACCCTTTAAATAAATCGTCTCATCCGGTTTTGTATCGCAGGTCACCTTCAAAGCCTGTACACTTCCAAAGGAAAAACCTTCTGTTCTTCCAAGCGCACCTTCGTCTACACCACCGCCTACACCTTCCAGCTGTAATTCCAGATTTCCACCGGAAATACCTGGCAAAATATGCCATATGATCTGTAGCACTCCATTTTCCGTTTTAGATCCGGCATCCCGCACCTGCGTGATCGGATAATTTAACACCGGACGGAGCGTTAGAAAAGCCAAAACGGATAAAATCATAATAGGAATTGAAATTCCGATCAAAACTTTACTTTTGATCTCCTGATAAAACCGCTCTTCCTTTACAGCGTCAGCCTGCTCCATTCCTTCAAAGGAATATGGCATGACCAGCACACTTTGCGCCAACAGTCCAAGAATGGAAAAGAACAGTAGGAACAAATAAAACGCTTTTGGATTTCCCATCGTGAGGCAGCTGCTAAAAACGACCGGAAATGCTACAGCAGCCAGCGTCCATATATTTTGTCTCTTTACGATACTGAAAGAAAGCAGACCGCTGACCGGAACCATGAGAAAAAGCAAAAAAATCGTTGCATACATACCGTTTTCGGATACCTGATACAATGCAATATTTCCGTGATAACTTTCATTCAGATTTTCAAAAATACCATTTGCCACTTGAAAAAATCCGGCAATTGCCTGTCCCTGCAATAAAAGCAGCAAAATACTGGCTACAACCATGACCGCAATAAAAGCAAGGAAACGATAAATTCCTTCCAGTTTCAATCTGGAAAAGAAAGTCCAAAATAAACACAATAAAAAAATTGCAAAATAGAGTAAAAAAGGAACAACTTGTAACGAAAAAGCAGTAACAAAGCATCCTACCAGCCCTGTCACTGCAAAAAATAAGCATAAGAAAGGAACCACAAAAGAAAAAATCATATTTTCTTTTCCGGTGTGCTCTGTCCGAAATGCAATTGTCGTTATATTGACATTTTCCTTCTGTTCCTTTTTCATCCTTTTCTCCGTTTCTGTCTCCCAAATCTATTGTACAATTCGAAGACTTAACAGTTCCTTATGAATATTTTCTTCTGTCATAGAAGCAATACACTGGTCACCAGAATACAGATTCCAGTCCATATCGATGACAAATGCCTTGGCGCGATTTCCAGTCATACCCTGCTCCTGCAATACTGCCTGAAAATCATACGGATAATCATAAGCCTTTGCTGCGGAAAGCTCACCAACGACCTCGTAAATATCTCCTTCTCCTGCAATTTTCATAGAATGCAGTGCGTTTTCCCCTGCATGATACCAGAAAATCTCATGCTCTTCCTTCTGCAGGAGTAAACTATGAGACAAAGATGCCAAAATCGTTGCCATCCCATCAAACCGTTCATGCGTCCATTTTTCTTCCCTATCGGTATAAAGATCTACGAACACAAAAAGCGCCGTTTTCATTGGATTACTAAATTCCTTGACCAAAAGCTCATCGGTCTTGGCAGAAAGCTTCCAGTGCACCTTATGTAACGTATCTCCGGCTCGATATTCGCGAATACCAAATACTTCGGAAACATCATCACCACTTTTGTCTGTAGAATGCGATTCACCTCTCTGATCCAGACTCAAGGCATCCGATGTTCCTTCTACCGCCACCTGATAAATATCCGGTTTGACTAACATCTGCTTCCATTCCTTTTTCATTGGAACCTTATAGGACAAAAAATGAAAACAATCATACCCCTTCATCTTTTCTATCTGAAAGGCAAGTCTGCCGGCATATTCCGCCTTTATTCCGATACGAATAGTCGATTCGCCTTTTGCATCGATGGCACCACTTACCACTTCCATAAGTGTACTTTCATCAAACACATCCCTACATGTAAATTCCACCGTTACACAGGAGATTGGAAGCTTCGCCTCATTCTTTAAATGAATTTCAAGAAATACCTCTTCTCCTTTGGAAACCGTTGCTGGAATTTCTGTAGAAAAATGAATATTCTTTACAAGATATCGAACATATATATATAAAAATACTGGCAGCACCAGTTCAAACCCGAGTAAAAATAATACGAAATCCCCTCCGGCTACTATGGCTACCAGCAATGTTATGATCAAAATAAGCAGATATTTTACAATATTTCTCATGACGTACCTTTTTCCGGTGAAGGTTTTGGCACTTCTTTTAATATCTGTGCCAGAATATCTTCCTCTGTTTTGCGGTTCAGTTTTGCTTTTGTGCTCACCCGGACTCTGTGAATGGCAACACTGCTAAATACTGCAGCTACATCATCGGGAATTACGAACTGTCTTCCTTTCAGATATGCTCTTGCCTGTACCATTCGTGCCAACGCAAGCGAACCACGGGGACTGATACCAAGCTCTAACATTTCACTCTTTCTTGTTGCATCTGCCAAATTGGCAATATAGCGATAGACCTCATCATGAATGTAAATTCCTGTTACATCTTGCTGCATCTGAATCAATTCTCCATCTGCAAGCGCAGGTCTTACAAGCTCTAACGGATTTTCCTCTCTTCTGCTTCGGATAATATCGATTTCCTCTAAAGGATCTGGATATCCAATGCTCATACATACCATAAAACGGTCGAGCTGTGATTCCGGAAGCATCTGTGTACCTACAGAACCGATTGGGTTTTCCGTAGCAATAACAATAAACGGTGCCGGTACCTCTCGCGTAATACCATCTACGGTCACATTACCTTCTTCCATTACTTCCAGAAGAGCCGACTGTGTTTTCGGAGATGTACGGTTAATTTCGTCTGCCAAGAGCAGATTACACATCGCAGCACCCGGCTGATAAACAAAAGTATCCGTCTGTTTATTGTACATCGTAAAGCCGGTAATATCTGCCGGCAATACATCCGGTGTGAACTGCACACGATTCTGTTTCAAATTCATAGCTTTTGCAAATGCAAGTGCCATCGTTGTCTTGCCCACACCAGGAATATCTTCAATCAAAATATGACCGCCGGCAAGAATAGCCGTCATAATCGTTTCCACGCATTCATCTTTTCCAACGATTACTTTTTGTACTTCGCCTATGACCATTTTGGCTTTTTCCACATTTTTCATCTGCTATCCTTGTCCTTTCTCACCGGTCTTTTTACCAAGTTTTCTTTTGCCTTTTTTCTTTTTCTTCATCGGATTTTTGTCTTTTTGTTTTTTCCTTGCGATCAAAACAAAAATGACAGACTCAACGACTATCATTCCAACCAGGGATGTAGCCAGCCATACACGTGCATCTACCAGTCTCTTTACAAAAGTACCGGAAGAAACATTTACATATTTCAGTTCTTGCTCTATTTCCTCTTCCTCGACGTAGTCCGTACGAACACCACGTACTAAAAGTCTATGCGTATTGACCGCATAAGGCGTACAAGTAACAAGCGTACAGTAATCCATCCCTTCCACGATACGCAGATCATCCGTTTCTTCGGGAAGAACTACTTTAACCTGATCCACACGGTATGCCAGCACTTCATCCAGTACATGCAGATAAAAAATATCTCCTATTTCCAGTTTGTCCAAGTCTGTAAACAAAACCGCATCCGGCAGACCGCGATGTCCAGTCAATACCGAATGCGTTCCCGGACCGCCAACCGGATAGGAAGAGTTCTCTACATGACCAATTCCCTTTTCCAGTACATCTTTGTCAGTACCACTATAGATTGGAAGATTTACATCAATCTTTGGTATCGTAATATAGCCAAGACTTTCTCCGACATCTACCAGATCCAAATAACTGATGCCTTCATCCATTTCCTGACTGGACACATATGCACTGTTCAGCTGTTCATTATACTTTTGAATCGCTTCCTTTGCCTCATCGATTTCCTCTTGATCCATCTGGGCAATCTCTTCGTCATAAGAAGCGATTGCCCGGCTGGCATTCGACTGTGCGATCAGATTACTGAAAAACGGATACAGTGTAATGCCGAGGCCGGACAGGAATAGGATTGCTATGAACCATGATCTTACTTTATCCATTGCAACTCCTTATTTATTCACTTTTTATTTTGCAGCTTTGCCTGCTTCTTTTTTCTTTGTTGTAACAAAGAGAATGACTGCAGCTGCCATCATGGAAACACCAACAAATACGAAGATTCCAGTACCCATACCACCAGTTGTAGGAAGGGTAAATCCTTCTTTATTGATAACTACTACTTCTTCAGAACCATCTTTTCCATCTGTTGCATCGTTTGTAGTATCAGAATCGTCTGTTCCTGTAAATGTTGTTTGTGACCAATTAATAGTAGTTTTTACAATGGATGCATTACCGCTTGCATCTACTGTCCATTCTGTTGCTTCTGAGTAACTTGTTCTGTATTCAACCTCTAATTTTACTTCTACAGGCTCTTTCAAAAGGTTGTATCCTGCTTTTGTCTTTGTTTCTACTAAATAGTAAGTTCCATTCGCAAGCCTACTCTGTGAAACTTTACCATTGGAATCTGTTTTTAAAGAAGATGTATTAATCTTTAACCAATACTTACTTGAGTCAAGTCCTACGGCTTTCGCATCATCACCAGTGATGGCTCCTGTAGTTGAGGATTCTACTTCTTTATATAAATCAAATTCTACATCTGCAAGTGCAGTACCAGTTGCTGACTGTGCCTTCTTTACGATATCAATTTCAAAAGTATAGATTGTCGCATTGTCTTCAATCTTATCCGTACCTTGACCATTACCATCTGAATCAATTTTATTGTTATATTCTAATTTTGCAGTGTTAGGATTTCCTTTTGTTGTAACTACCGCAGTATCTAACAGCGTTGCGTTATAAGAAATACCGATGTACTTTCCTGCATAATTTGCCATCTTTGAAGGAACAAAGGTAATGACAAATCCATTTCCATCTGTTGTAGCAGCAACAGTATAGGCATCTTTAGAAACTTCTAAAGCATTCTCAGCAAAAGCTGCTGCCTTTGTACCACCGTATGTTAACTTAATGGAAGTTGTATCGTCTCTTAAATTCGTAGGTGTATCAGTTACCGTAAACAGATCAAGCATTGTAATTTTGGTAGGTACTTCTATAGTAAGACGGTAAGGAATTGTATCACCTACATTGTAATCAGAATCAATTCCCCACTGTGTATCAGCAGATGTATCCGTTCTATCTTTTACTTCCTTTTCAAAATCAGGTTTATCATTGGTTACGGTGATTACCATATTCGCATCGTTTTCGCCGGAATCCTCTTTATCACCATCTCCGTTTTTGTCATAAGAAATTGTTTTGTCAGCATTTACTACAAATACATAATGTGTATAGGCATCCAGAATATAACCGCCGTTTCCTGTATCATCGCTTGTATTACCAAGACTAACCTCAGTAAAACGATAAGTACCCTGTGTCAAACCTGCTACTGTGATCTTTCCGTCTGAACCGGTTGTAAGCGTTAAATCAGCACCTGTATTATCACCACCGGCACCTGCCGCTTTTGTAATTTCAATCCAATCAGCATCATCGTCTTCATCATCGCCTATAAACTTCTCAAGCTTAAATTCAACGCCTTCCAACTTAATATTAGAATCTGCTGCATCAACCTTTTCTAAGGTTACACCACCATAAGAAGTTTTGTTCTTTGGAAATACTGTTACATCATATAACCAGTTGTCACCATCTACTGTTGTCATAGGAATGGATACAATAAATGGATTCATTTCTGAAGTTACCGCATCCGGTACTGTTGTTTCAACTACGATATAAAAACCTAATTCCAAATTGGAGAAAGTTACCTTTCCGTCCGTTCCTGTAGTCAGTTCATTTCCTACCTTTGTTACTTTGGTTGTATCAATACCCTTATCAAAGTCACCATCTGTGAAATAATCCGTTACCGCTGGAAGTGTTGCCGGATTTGTACTGTAATAATTCAACAAATTAATATCATTTACTTTGTAAATGGTAAATCCTGCTCCTGCAAGTAAGTTTGCATCAGAAGGAACAGAATCCGTTGCTTCACCTGTTCCTTCACTTCCTGAAGCACCATTGTACTCATACTTATAAACAGTCAGGCTACCTTTTAATCCAGTATCAATTGTTGCTGATGTTTTCAGTACTGTAGAAGCCTGCACTGTCATTGCTGGCTGAATCGGCAATAATGCTACTGCCAAGACAAGTGCAAACGCTCCTGCTAATAATTTCTTTAGTTTTTTCATTTTCCCTTTCTCCCTCTTTCCTTTCGTTTGTGTTTTAAATAATCACTCATTCCCTGATTCATCAGGTGGTTTGTACCTTAATTGATTATGCGCCAGGAGGCTTTCCCTCCTTTCTGCGTTTATTGCTTATATACATAATACCTGCAGTCATACACATCGTGATTCCGACTGCCATGACTGGAATAGAACTTGTTCCACCAGTCTTAGGTAATACGATATTCTGTTGGTTTACCACATTCAAGGTAAGTGTCGGCGTAACTGGCGCCGTTCCGTTAACTACGAGTGTCATGCTTTTTGCATCCGCTTCTGCTTCGCTCTTCATACGGTAAGTGTAAGTCTCTTCTTTTCTGTTGATCACGATGATAACTGGTTCAATCAATAAGGAATATCCATCTGCAGCCAGTACTTCTGTTAATTCATAAGTACCATTTTCCAGATCCGCAAAGGTTGCTACCCCGTCATCACCGGTCGTCTGTTCTACTGCTTTTGTAGCATCAAACGCATCGCTCTCCTCATCGTATGGCAAAAGCTTATATTTTACACCTGATAAAACAGTACCATTTGTGGATTTTTTCAAAATTTTCAAATCTATCTCTTCTAACAGAACGTTCGTAATTTCGGTCTCAAAATTACCTGTATCGTCTGCCACCGGATCACTGCTATCACTCTCTGTACCCTCATTCGGATCGTTCGGATCTTTGTACTGTACTCCATAGTCAATATCATCCAGTGTGATCACTTTACCGTTTTCTATTACGGTATAAGTTCCATCTTCTTTCAATTCCAACTCTACGAAGCGGTAAACCCAGTTGAGGAAATCGTTGGTCGCATCGCCATCTGCATTCGGGTAATCGTATACTTTGTCCAGACCGGAAACGGTATAGCTCCAAACAGATCCATCATCACTTAACTCCGGTTCGATCGTAATCTTTTCATACCCATCGACTACCGCATACTTACTGTCATCCTCACCTGCCAGCTTTCTCTGCAGCTGTACAGTAATGGAATCCGGCAGATTGCTAGTGATCTCCGTCTGATTTTCTTCATCTAACCATTTCTTTGTCATAGAAGCGGAAATTTTCGGTTCGTTCGTATTGGTAAAGGTTACAATAGATATTTTTGAATCATCTGTCTTTTCCAACACCACACCTTTTACTACATTTCCTTCCTCCACGATCATGGAATACGGATCGGAGATTTCAACCTTATCCAGATAAGAACCATCCTCTGGCGGAATTTCTTCTACCGTAAAGTAGGTTCCTACCGGGATACCATCGATGGTGATACTTTCTCCGGCTTTTACTTCTACGATCTGTTCAATTTCCGCACTCTCCAATGCAACACCACCGACATTAGAGTAGGTTATCTTGAACTTATAAGTACCCAGATTGTCATTATCGTATTTCTTTTTCTTTACGATCTGTATGCTTCCTACGTTGATCTTATTCGTATATACAACCTTTAATTTTGTTGTGATAGAAGCATCATCCGGGTATGCATAGGAACGGAATACAATGGTATTATCCGAAGCATTTTTCGTCGATGGTTTTGTACCATCATAGCTATTTCCACTCTCAACGGTTATACCATCTTCGTCGGTACCTCTTATGATGGCTTCCGTTCTACCATCCTCGATCTTTGTTCCCTCCACATTTTCCAGAGTCGTGATCGAATCACTGGTTGTCAATACCCCTTGCGTCGATTTTACGATCTCTGTGACAGGCTGTCCATTTTCATACATGGTCCACGTCGTATCAAACAGTGGGTTGGATGTCTCTTCCAGATAAATGTAACTGCCTCGCCGGAACTGATCTTTAAAGACAACCGTTTCTCCGTCCTGCAAATAAAAATGTCCTTCTTCATCAACTAATCGGATCTCATCCGTTTTGGATGAGGTGTAGCTTGCATTTTCTGCTTCTTTTAGTACTCCCGTCGCTGCAGAACCATAATCCGGAATGGTATACTGCTTCCTAACAAATCCGACGGTTTCTTCGGCTTGTCCTACCGGTTTGAAAATAAAATCATCTAAATAGAAGTTTCGCGGATAGTTGTAACCGAACTTGATCGCTACTACCTTATCATTAAAACCAGCCTGCTCTGCTAAAGTACTCAGGTCAATTTTAACCGTTGTCCATTTTTTCGATGCATTATCTACAGTACCGTAACTTTTACCGGACAAGTAGTCGGTTATATTTCCCTTTATATTTCCTTCGGTATCTATCAATTGCAGATACATATAGGAAAGAGACGGGGTATCTGTATAATCATAATAATACTTAAATTCCAAATAACTCATTTTGGAAATGTCTACATACGCAGTTCCATTTTCTACGGTAACACCGTCGTTGTCTGCGTCAGCGTAAATCGTACCATAACGCTTCGAACGATAGGAACCGGTCGTATCATTCTGGTATGCATACCAATGTACCACATCGGTCTTTGTCACACTATTCTTATCGGTAATACTTGATGTATACGCGAATATGTTGCTACCCACATTCTGAACCGTACCATCAAAGGAATCATTGAATACAACTTTGGAAAGCGTATCGCTTCCTACGGCTTCTACGGTACCATAATGTGTTGCCTGATTCTTAATCGTATATTCAAACACTGACACGCCTTCAAAGAGATCTGTAAACAGATCATTTACATCAGTCAAGTCTACCTGTTTTTCAACTTCAAACTGGTTCTCATCCGGGAAGTTGAAGCTGATAGACATATTGGATTCCCACATACCTCGTTCCATATAATACATAGTCAAAGTATGTTCGGTCTTTGTTGTTTCTTCCAATGTATGATAACTTACAACGTCAGTACCTGACGTGGAAGAACCGGCACTTTCCTTTACGTGGCTTACTTTTGATGTGATCTGTCTGCCGTTCGTTGCATCCCTATCATCATCCGTGAATTTAATTTCAGCAGTTACAACACCGTGGGAACCACCTACGTCCAATACTAACTGGTCATCGATAAATACCCACACATCATCGTCACCGGAGAATTCAAAGGTGATAGGAACCGGATTACCATTTTTATCCTCTACTGTTCCATCTGCCGTCAAACGGAACTGGAACTCTAACTTCGTACCAAAACCATAATTATAAGTACTGGCTACCGCTGCTGTACTGGTTTCATTAAAGGGGAAGAAACCATATGTATATGTAGTACCGGTAGTTGAACTGGTACTATTTACATTTTTGGACCATCCCTGATTACCTACATCCTCAAGGAAATATCCTGCAGTGGAATCATATCGCATTGCCAACGTCGTATCTTTACTGTTAAAGGTCCAATAGTTAACACCATTGTTATCTCTATCTATTGATTCAAATGGGAACGATACGTTTTCGAAAACTTCACCGAGTACCGCATTTTTACTATTATTTCCTGTGAGGAAATCCGCATCAAAATGAGGCGATTTAAAAGTTCCACCACTTTCACTTGCCATCATCAGGTTGTCATTTGCCATCTCATCAGAAACCAGTCCCTGTGCTGCATAAGCATAGTAACCATTTCCATTATTCGCATCTCCACTTACATCCAGCGTTGAGTTGTTGGTAGAAAAGAATCTGCCATAGTTTGGTGAAGAGGTGCTGTAACCATACAGATTTAATGTACCGGCTACATCTGCAAATCTCGTTTTCCAGTTGGAATAGGACGGTTGGAAATGTCCTGTATAAATAGGGATGGACGCGTTATTCTCTTCATAATAATCACTAAGTGCCTGGTCAAACTGCCTGAATGTTACCCAGTTACGCTGCGATCCACCAGTGGAAGTACCGTAACTATCTCGATTATAACCATTTAATTCATAGTCTGAATAATAATCATAGAAAGTGGTATCAACATACAGCACCTTCGGATCTCTTGTAAATGTGGATGACTTAATGTCTACTACATCTTTTGTATCGGTAGACGTGCTTTTTCCTTTTTCTGCATCTCGAATGGAATAAACCTCATCCCAATATCCGCCTCTTCCGCCTGTTCCATTGGAATATGCCGATGAATCACCACCATCTGCATAGAAGCAAGGATTATTTAACGTCGTGTCGATCGTTAATTTTGCGGTAGAGTTACCATAACCTCCAAGGTTATTTATGCTAGACATATCATAGTTGGAAAATACGATCGTATCATAACCTTCATCCAGATCTACTTTATAGAGATCGCTCCATGTATGACCATCCACGGTTCTGGAAGTTACTTTTTCCATATCACCTTCTGCGTCAGTCTTTCCACTTCCGGTTGCATAATACCGGATCGTTCCTGTTCCACCGCCAGATGGTATACCAGAAGAAACTACCCCATCACTTGCATAAGATAACTTGGAATAAGTAGCATCAAAGTATATTGTTACTGATTTTTTGTATACGTCTGTAACGCTTGCAACATCAGCATCTATCGTAACCGCATTTACTGTCAGATCACTCCAGAAGAAATGATATTTCGTTCCATCCTTTGCTATAAAGGTAAGAATCGTCTGCTGTGTAGCAGTTGTATCACTTGGGAATGTATAACTTAATGTTCTGCTATCGTTTGCATCTGCTGATAAAGTGATCGGATCTCCATCCCCGATCTGAATCTGTCCGCCATCATCTACTGAGAAAAACAATTTATCAAAATAAATGGTCTTACTTGGCTTACTTGCAAGAGAAGTTGTACCTGTAGATTTTGCTCCCCATCCGCTGATCAAGGTTGTGGTTGAACCACTTACTTTTTCAGTAGCACCATAGTAGAACGTATTTTTTGTAGTCTCATTGTAAAGGAATTTCTCCGTTCCACTTGACGAATTATTGAAGAAATTATACGTGTCACCTAAAGGATTATCATTTTCATCATAGAAGGTAACGGTTGTATATGGAATTTCTTCGTCATCGTCTGTTGTTTCATCCGCCGGTATTACATACGCGCCGGTTGTTTCATTCTTCGTTACTTCTGCTTCTGTTCCATTCTCATTCGTAAATACTGCTGTCACATCACCTAATATAGTGGAAGTCATGTCATAGAAATACATAGACTCTCCCGCCTTCGATAACGGACCAAGGTCACCTAAATATGCGACCTTCTTTTTACCAGTACCTGACTCATAGTCACTGCCAATTGCAAAGCATGGATACAATCCATCTGTGCCCACACCGATATCTGTAAAGTATACATTTACTGTCTGTGGCGCATAATTATTGCCATTTGGAAAGCGGCTTTGTGACACGAAGATAACACCTGTACAGCCTTCCGAAACTGGATATTCCCATAACGTTCCAGTAGAGCCATCTCTTACTCTTTCTGATTTTGTCATCTTTACCGGCCTGGAAGCACCACTTACACCGCCGAGTTCATAAATGTACATCGTAGTACTTGTTGTCCAACCATTACCGCTGTCATTGTTATTATAGGTATCGAAATAAACGGTTCTTGTGGAAGAACTGCTTGCACCTAAGAGTGCTACATCCGCCTCTATCGTACTCTTTGTTGCATCTTCACCCAAATCAGTCAATTCTCCATCTACGCTGACGGAATCTGTTGTGACTGTTCCAACGGTCACCTCGCTTGTATTTTCTGTTCCAAGCCATTCCATTGTATAAACGCCAAAAACAACCGATAGATTGTCCGTACTAATGCGCGCTCCGTCTATCGGTTGCATCATACCCTCTTCTGTTGCAGGAACTGTTTCTTTTTCCTGTTGTGTCTCTTCCGGCTGTATATCCGAAGTTCCTTCCGTCTCTTCGGCAGTATCTGCTTCTGTTTGAGTCTCTGTTGTTTCCGATGTCTCATCAGAACTTTCCGTCATCGTCTCGACCGGTTCAGTCACTGTTGTCTCTTCCGAGGTTTCCTCTGTTGTCTCTTCCGGAATTTCCGAAATTTCCGTTTCTGTTTCGGTTTCCGTTTCTTCTGTTGTCTCTTCTGTGCGTGCCAGATTCATCTTATAGCAAGGCTCTGCATACAAAAGCCAATCAATTGCAATAATCTCTGACTGTACTTCTGCATCAAAAGAATCACCAAAAATGAACTGGACATATTCGTATGGCTTATCCAAAGTGTACTCATAAAAATCCTCACCCTTGTTGGAAGCAAGCATCTTTACCGGAGTCTCACTGAGCTTGTCGCCATCTTCATTATATGCATATACATAAACACCATTCTCTACAAAAGCCTTGTCTTCTTTTACTTCGGATGCATCAAAGTACACCACGCAGTTCAAGTTTCTCCATAAGCCCTTAGATTCTTTCCCATTCACCCTGTCAAGCAGGAAACATGGTGAATCATATCCCCATTCTGTATAGACTGGAGATGTAGCAGTGTCATAATTCCAACTATCGTATCCATTCATGAAAGCTATATACTTATACGGCTTGTCAAAGCTATATTCATAAATGTCTTCACCCTTATCGGATTTCTTCATAGCGACCGGCGCACTGCTATAGCTTTCTGTTTCGGAATCATAAGCATATACACCTACACCTTTTTCCAAAAAGGCATCTGCACCTTCTGCATCATTCAGATCAAAATAAACGGTATAAAGTCCATAAAAAGCACCGCCGTCTGTAAGCTTGTCACTATTCAACTGAAAACATGGTGCTCCAAGTGTCCAGTCAATGGAAAGCCATTCCGTCTGCTCGGCTGCATTAAGATCTGCTCCTTGTGTGAACATGATATAAGGATAATTCTTATCAAGTTCCAGCGAATAGAGATGTTCTTTTTGCTCCACCTTTTCCATGAGAACCGGCTCATCGAAACCGGTCCGCCCTGCTGAATCTGAAACATATGCTCCGATGCCACTCTCAAGAAGTTCTGCGTCTGCTCCTACCATCGAGGTATCAACATAAATGGTATACGTCTCGCCATCCTTCTCTTCTGCTTTTACGGTAAAATTCAGTCCATATTGATAAAAGGCTTGCAAAATAACAATAAATGCTAAAACAAATGCTAAAAATCGCTTAAAATATCTTCTGTTTTCTTTCTTCATCATCATTAGAAATTTTTTGCGCACTCTAAACCTTCTCATCTTACTTGTAAATCATAATATATCAAAAAAATCGCTAATATTTTTTTATTTTCCATATTTTTACATCAAGATAATTTTATCTTTTTCTCATTCCCATAGTGGGAGAGATTACTTTCTTTTAAGGATTATCTAATATATTGTTAACTATGTCAACCACTTTTTTGCATTTTCTTAACAATTTAATTAATTTTTAAGATATACATTTTTTGCCAGTCACCCGTTGGATTTCTGCCAAAAAAAGAGGGCATATCTCAGCCCTCTTCTTTCCAATAAAATTCCACCTTTGCTGCCGCTATGTCCTTGTCCAAACTACACCGCTCTACTACCTCATCCACAGCGTCCTCTTTTTTACCACCATACTTTTGACATAAAGAAATAATGGCTTTGACTTTATCTTCTTTCTCTTCCTCTCTGCCAATCTCTCTCTCATCTGCCCGTATCAGCTTCCATTCTCTCTCCTTGTCATACTCGTATATACTCATTTTGAAGACCTCCGCTTTCTGCTTCATCAAAAACTCCCGCAACACGTTATCCCGTATGCATTCCTCTATCGCGCGCTCCACCGCTTCTTCAAATAGCATCTTCTTTGCATATGTCCTTACTTTGTCTACATAGATCATATATTCCTTTAATGCCGGACACTTCTCTTTCAGGGTTTCGTTCATGCCAGGATTGATATTTAAGATCTGCACCTTTAATTCCAGCTCCGCCTCTTCTGTTTTTACCGCAAAGGCATCCGACAGCTTTAACTCCACTTTCTCCGGCATTTCCTCTGTTCCATTGTAAAAAACTACAAAATGTGGATTTGGCAATGTAATCCTTTTGGAGCTGTACAGGGATTTATTTTTTACAAATTCCTGTAATAAATCTGCCACATAAAACAGGTCTCTAAGCGGCATGTTCGGCGTATATGTGGACTGGTGTTCATACAGATGCATCTGATCCATGATCAAAAAGGACAAATCATTTTTCATTCCCATATAGATGGCATTTTCTAACGTATTGAACTCCAGCATAGCCGCATCCGTATATGCGGTTCCATTCAGACTGTTGTATAGGGACAATGCCTTGTCCGGCTCCTTGAAAAGCATCCGGTATACAGTGTCTTTGTACTTCTTTTGTGTATTCATGTGTTTTCCTCCTTTTACCACAGGAGAAAAACTGCTTGGTTCATCCCTTATATGTTTTTACCACAAAAACACCTGCATTTTGTTTTCTTTCTCCTGCTTTTAAATTGTAATATTGTGAATTGTAAAAGCATGGATTTCAGAAAACTTCTGTTTTCATTTAAGAAACAGTTACCTAAGTAGCTGCATGAAAAAATAAGAAACAAATCAGCTCTTTTTAAGCTGTTTGCATTAGATAAGAATATTTGAAATATATGCTTTGAACAGATTTTAGCATAGCC
>JAGKTQ010000035.1 GCA_021153325.1 Lachnospiraceae bacterium
AATGCTCATGGTTAATAAAGAAGCACAACAAAAACAGGACAAGGACAGCAGCCCCGCCGCTATTCCAAAGCAAGGGGAAATAGAAAACCAGATAGAGAGAATCTAAAGAGAATTTTGATAATTTTGTGCTTTATTATCTTTTGTAGATGGAGTACAATGTAGCTGGATAAATTCAGAAATCAGAAAAAGGAGTAACAACAATGAAACACATAAAGAAAAGTGGAATTGTAATGGTATTGATATTAGTAACAGCATTGTGTATTGGCTGCGGTAGCAAAGTAAATGAAGAAAAAAGCAACCCAAGTACGGAAAATCATTCATCTCAAGTTGAAGAAGAAACTCAAGCCACAGAGAATCAGCATACAAAGGATATGCTTGATACAGAAAATAATAAGGCTGAAAGTATTCAAGATGAGATTGCAAAAGTTGAAGATAAATCTCGTGAATATGAAAATGCTGATTGGGGCAGCATGGGACAGCAGGAAATGAATCAGCTCACTGCACAGTGGTATCAGCTTTGGGATGATGAACTTAATTCTTTGTGGAGTAGATTAAGTGATGAATTAGATACCGAAACAAAAGCAGAAGTGCTTGATGAACAACGGGCATGGATTGATAGAAAAGAGAAAAATGTAAAAGGTGCAGGCATGGCTGCTTTTGGAGGAAGCCTTCAACCTCAATTAGAAAATGATACTGCCAAAGACATGACACGAGCAAGGACTTACATACTTGCCGGTTATTTGGCAGATGTCAGAAACGAAAACTTTATTATTTCGTCTGAAATTCAAGAAAGTATTGACATGGCAGATCCAAGCCTAAATGAGATTTTTGAAAAATTTGAAGGACAATGGATATTTGATAAAGAGCGTGGAGCATGTGTTGGTGTTGAAAAAACAGAAACATGTGCCTATGGTGTTGAGGGGAGTAATTGGACAGTTTGGGTAACTGGCGGTGATATTATTTCTGACCTTGATGTATATGGCTATACAGAGAATAACATCATATTCAAAGTTACGCATGATGACTACGATGCTTATTATGAACTTTTATTTAACATGGATAATTTGCTTAGTTTTGCATATGGAACATCTTTAGGTGCGATGGATGATATTATAGTGTGTGATTAAAATGAATACTTGTAGAACCGAACAATAACGAAATACCCGCCGCCCATCACAGCGGGCACACAAGCAGTAAGTCTGAAAAGATTTGCTGCTTTTTTTGCGTCCATTTTTGGCAAACCACCCCATTCGCTTGTAGTAGGGAGTGACCGGGGAAGTTTGCCCGAAATGGGCTTGCTGCCGTAGTAGTGATGAAAAAATCCAAAGGAGCGTTTGGCATTTTCCGTTTCCGTCCGTAGAGGGGAGCAAAGGCGGGCAGGACACGCCGCCGCACTCGCTTTATTGACGGAAACCAGCTAAGCCGCCCCCTGCGGATTGCCGCAAAGTCAGCCGTAGAGGAAAGCGGCAGTTTCTTAGAGCAAGATTCTACCGCAGTACCAAAATTCGCTTTTCGCTCATTTTGCCCCTGCGGGAATCTTGTTGGGGAGTGCCTTCCCCAAACCCTGCTAATGCGGCTTATGCCGCTTAAAAATCCCTCAAAATATTTTTTCGGATTTTTCAAAAACAGTTCCGCTTCACACCCTGTTTTTCTCCTATTAGTGAGAGGACACCATACACAGAAAGGAGGTCTGTCGACCATGAAACGATACAACACGCCGCACCGCAGCCGGGTAGTCAAGACACGCATGACCGAGGAAGAATACGCTGAGTTTGCCCAGCGGCTTTCTGCTTACAACATGAGCCAAGCCGAGTTTATCCGGCAAGCCATAACCGGGGCAGCCATACGGAACTGTGTACCACGGTGGGATTTCACACGGTAACCTACGGAGATGATTACATCGAGATTGTAGTAATCGACATTGTAGGTTTTTCCGTCGGCGGCAGTTGTTGCAAAATTTGCAACAACTGAAATGCGCTGTAATTCTCCCTCTTCAAAAATATTTTTGATGTGACGTGATATCGTTGATTTGTCACGCTGAAACAGACATTGTACTGGTTCTTACACTGTGGTGATTATTTGAATTCTATGGAGAGGACCTAAATGGAAAAAAGAAAGAAGATTTCTATAGTTCTTATAATAGCGAGTGTCATTTTTTTAATAAGTGGTATCATCTACTTGCGGTTTGAACTTAAGGGAAAAATATACTTGAATGTAAATGAAGATAATATAGAAACAATTAGAGAACTTTGTGAAATCAATGATATAGAAATTGACGATGGACTGAGCCAAATTGGCTATAAGATGTGTTTGGGAGATTGGGAATTATATTTAAAATATCAAAATGGTACATCTGATTGGGCATTACTAAACGATACTGTTGGTGTAGACTTACGGACTTATATACAGGAAAATGGTAAAATGGGTGGAATTGCAGGTACAATTACATACAAGATTATGAATGGAAGTGCTGTTTTGGTGCTGATTTGTGTAATATATTTTGTCGTCACTAAGATTTGTAGTGACAATTTTAGAAATATGATTCATCGCAAAGAGATATAGGGCTATAAAGGCTGTACGATTTGGGCAATAACAAAGTATAAGATAAAGAAACGAATTTGAATTTTTGCACTCAACAAATTGTAGAGTATCTATTTTGTGAAGCAAAATATTCAGCGCTTTAATAGGTTAAGAGAAAAAGGAAAAAATCGGATAAAAGTCAATTTGATAGTTGACCATTACCCGATTTTCTTATTTCCATATGTTCATGTCAGACAAGATCGACATGGTTATTTCGGTAGCATTACTTCCGGTAGCGTTGTTATCGGCTCCAATGTTAGTAGCAAAAAAGTATGTATTATCTATGGTTTCGATATAGCCTATAAACCATCCGTTCACATCCTGTCCATCTACACGGCCGGTTCCGGTCTTTCCGTAGAATGTTCCGGTATCGGAAGAGGAAAGGCAGATGGCATCTTTTACTGCATTAATGTTTTCAGGAGCGAAGCCGAAGCTGTTATTTTGCAGCTTGATTAACAGTTCGACCTGTTCTACTGGGGAAATCTCCAAGGAAGATTCCATCCAATAGGTGGAGAAATCGCCGCTCATGTTTTCATTTCCGTATCCGATTTCCTTGATATAATCGTAAAGGTCAGCCGTACCAAGCTGTTCGTCCACTGATTGGAAGTACCAGTTCACAGATGAAGCCATAGCAGACTGCAAGGTCTGATCAGCGTTCCATGCTTCAAATGGATAACTTTCTCCGTTCCATGCAATAAAGGAATCTTCCGGTGTAATGACACCTTCCTCTAAGCCGAATAATGCATCATATATTTTGTATGTAGAATTTGGTGCAACACGCAAGGTTGCATGATCCATATCGTGTATGCTCCAGGAGTCATTTTCTAAATCGTACAAAACAAAACTGCCTTCGTATTCTCCAAAATAGGAAGAAAAATCTACATAGGAAATATTCTCAGAAGAAGTTTTCCATTGATAGTGACTGACCTCTGCTGCGTATGTAGATAAAATCGGAGCGAGACCAAGAAGCAGGACAGCGGTCAGCATGAAAGCAGTCATGCCCTTTAGCCTTTTCATAAATGTTGGTTTCTCATATGAGGCAATATTGGTGATTCTTCGTTTCATCTGTTTCATGTTTCCACCAAGGCCGGCAGCAAATGGAAAAGGAGTAAGCGATACTTTTTCCGCAAAGTTAATGAGAGTATTCCCATAATCCTCGTAAGCATCCTCTTCAAGCATTTTCAAAACGGAAGTGTCACAGGCCACCTCTCTGTCATTACGCATTTCTTTCAGAGCGTACCACACAAGAGGATTGAACCAATATACCACTCCGGCGAGGTTCATCAGATAATTTGCGATGGCATCGTGGTGCTTGTAATGCTGTAGTTCGTGCAACAGCATATAACGCATATCGGATTCGTCATAATCAGAGATCAGATGAATTGGAAGATAAATACACGGTTTCAAAAGTCCGACAATAATGGGGGATTTCAAAAATGCGGTGCTGTAAACAGGAATATCTCTGTGAATCCCCATTTCCTCCAGACATCGATGATACAGTCTGCGGACTTCCTGATTTTGAAGTGGAAGCGCAGATTTCTCCAACGTGTGTAAGCGGAGAGAGGATTTGATTACCAATATTATCATGGCGAGAATACCGACAATCCATATCCCTAATAGTATGTATCCTGCGATGGATGGCGTCTCACTATTTACCGAAAGAGTAAAGTCGTTCATCCAATTTGTATTTCCGGTTGTAACTGCTTCTGCGGTGCCTGCAATATTGGTGCCAGCACCGGAAGAAGGAGAACTTCTCAGGCTGCCAAGCCAGGAGAAGATTTGTGGTAGACCGATGAAACGGAACGGTATAAATGGAACTGCTAAAAGTCCGAGCAGCAGAAACCACAGATTATACTGCATCCGGCTGGACAGGCTGTTTTTGAATATCCGTTTGACAATCAAAAGAATTCCAATGATACCGCTGATAAACACATTGCATATGAAAAAGCGTATCATAAAATTAGCCACGTTAATTGCCTCCTTTTTTTGACCTCTTTGAAAGAAGGGAGCGGAGTGTGTCTATTTCTGTTTCAGACAGTCTGTCATTTTCGATGTATGCAGACAGCATGGCAGTGATATCTCCATCATAGTAGCGTTCCAGAAAAGAGTTGCTTTCCTGGCCGATGTATTCATTTTCTTTTACAACTGGGGTGTAAACAAATACTCGGCTCTGTTTCTCATAAGTCAGAGCGCCTTTGGTCACGAGGCGTTTGATTAAAGTCTGTATCGTTTTCGGACTCCAGTTTGTAGTTTGTAATAATTTGTCTGTTATTTCATTTGTGCTGATTGGAGCATGTTTCCATACGATTTTCATAACTTCAAATTCAGCTTCTGAAATCTGTGGCAGATTGCTCATTTAAAATCCCCCCCCTTAAATCTTACACGTGTAATAAAAATATTATATGTGTTGTTAACGCAATTGTCAATTTTAGAAAATAAATATTGATCAAAATATACATGTGTAATAATACAAATATTACGCGAGTAAGATTTGTAGACTTAAAGTATCTGATAATACGGAAGATAGAAGTGATTAAATAAATAGACACTATTAAAATCTGGTGTTACAATAATGAAGAACAATGAGGCACCGCAAGATGCTACCTTTTTGTTCTGTATAGTTCGCAGTTGCGTTCTAATATACAACGCAACATAGAATCTGAATTAAATGCAAATTCCCAGATACAATAATGACAGGTATTTCGGAAATGAGGTGCATTTTACTTGGTTGATGAGAACTATATTATAGATAAAATAGAGAAACTTTGCGAAGAAAAAGAGTTGAATCGTTATCGCTTGGTTAAAAAAGCTGGGTTGACATTATTGTCCATAACTACTTTGTTTAATAGAAAAAGTATTCCTACAATTCAAACATTAGAGAAGACATGTAAGGGATTAGATATGACACTTGCTCAATTCTTTGCAGAAGACAATACTATACCAGATTTAACTGACGAACAATATGAAATTTTGGATATATGGATGAATCTGGATGAACAAGAAAAGGCATTAGTAAAGATGTGTAGATATAAATGAATATTTAGAAGAGTATAAAGAAGAGGTCGAACAAATTATTTGGCATTAAGTAAAGCATTTTAGCATATACTATGAGTAACTGTAGAAATTGCTTGACATAAAGTTCGAAGTCAAGTAGGATAAATACAGTGATCGCGTTGCAGAAACCTGTGAGGCCTGCGACCGGGGGAGAACCTGCGGGGTCTCCTCTTTTTTACTTTAAGGAGACATTGAATATGCCAAAGATTTTTTTGAGTTATGATCAGCAAATAGAAAAACTGAAGAATGAGAAGAATCTGCAAGTTGATGATGAGGCATATGCCAAAGAGATTTTAAGGCAGACAAGTTACTATTCATTAATTGGAGGGTATAAGGATATCTTTAAAAATCCAACAACCAAGAAGTACAAGGATGGAACGAGATTTGAAGATATCGTAGAGTTATATTATTTTGATGAATCCTTAAGGCAGTTACTTTTGAGATATCTCATTAAAGTAGAAAATGAAATAAAGTCACAAGTTTCTTACTATTTTACGGAGAAGAATGGCGAGAACCAAAAGGAATATCTTGATACTGCAAATTACAATTATGTAGGTAAGAAAAATCAAAGAGATATTGACCGTTTAATAAAGATATTAGAAGGGTATGTAACAAAGCCGACAGATTACCATTACATAAATCATGCACAGAGAAAATATGGGAATGTTCCGTTATGGGTACTGACAAATGCGTTGACATTTGGAAATATTTCCAAAATGTATATGTTGCTTCCGCAGGATATACAGATTAAGGTTAGCAGGAATTATCTGTGCATCAACGAGAGTCAAATGATTTCTATTTTGGCTGTAATGGTAAAATTCAGAAATGTCTGTGCACATGGTGAACGATTATTTACTTATAGAACTACCGACAGCATTTCGGATTTACCGATACATATGAAATTAAAGATTGCTCAAAAAGGTACACAATATGTGAATGGAAAAAATGATTTGTTTTCAGTTGTGATTGCTTTAAGATATATGCTGAGTGATAGTTGGTATAAGGAATTTATAAAGGAGCTTAAAGTATTAATTGACAAATACCTTAAGAAGGATTATGTCCCACAGATTATAGAAAATCTGATAAATGCAGTGAATGCATTTAAAGATGCAGCTTCAAAGTAATTATGTAATTTTAGCATCTCCTTGGAGGTGCTTTTTTCGACTCCTGACAAATTTGAAAGGAGTGAAAAAAGGGCGGAAATCGTTATGGAACAGAAAATCAAATATGAGTAAATGACAGGCAGGGATGACAACTGAATAAAGAAACGAAATTCTTGCCTGATAAATAAATCCTACGAATTTATGGTAAGAGTAAAATGTTCGATGGGTTCGGGCGTTTTATTTTTGGTGTAAATAATCAAAAATAATTTGGAAATACTAATAATTGATTATGTACTATTTGACTTCAAAGTGATAAAATTGAAGTCAAATAGTACGAATGGGAGATGATGGTATGACCGACTATGAAAAGATTGATGAAATAGCAAGAAAAAATAATAATGTGTTTAAAACAAAAATGGTTATAGAAGCCGGCATTAGAAAAGAAAGAATACGAGAAATGTTGGAGAGTGGTCTGGTGGAGAAATTAGGACATGGTCTTTATTCTCTTAGCAGGGAAGACGTAGATGAATATTATGAGTTTCAGCAAAGATGTCCGAAAGGAATTTTCTCTTACGGAACATCTGCATATTTTTGGAATCTTTCTGATAGAGTACCCAATGTGCTAAGTTGCACAGTGCCGAGAGGATACAATACATCCAGACTAAAGATTGATACGAAAGTAAAATATCATTATTTACCAAAGGATTTGTATGATATTGGCATCGTAGAAATTATATCACCACAAGGAGCAAAGATTCGTGTGTATGATAGAGAGAGAACTATATGTGACTTGATAAGAGATAGAAAAAAAGTGGATATGCAGCTCTACAGTAATGCATTAAACATTTATTTTAAGAGTCGGGAAAAGAACATACGAAGATTGATGAAGTATGGAAAGGCATTTCGTATAACAGAAGAATTAGAAAAATACATGGAGGTATTACAATGAAAAGTGCAGAACAGATAAAAGGTGCTGTTAAAAATATAGCAAAGAAAATGAATTTGAAACCACAGGAAGTTTTGCAAATATTTATGTTTGAAAGACTTGTGGAGCGTTTGTCTATATCGAAATATAAAGAGAATTTCATATTAAAGGGAGGGTTACTGATTGCATCCATGATTGGTATTGCAGAAAGAACCACAATGGATATGGATACAACCATTCAAGGTCTTCCTATGACAGCGGAAGAGATAGAAAAAATAATAAAAGAAATTCTTGCTCTTGATGTGGAGGACGGAATTTGCTTTGAATATCAGGGAATGCAGCCAATAAGAGAAGACGATGAATATAATAATTTCTGTGTATCAATTTGTGCCATGTATGGGAAAATGAAAATCCCAATGAAAATAGATATTACAACAGGAGATAAGATTACTCCAAGACAAATTGATTATGGATATAAATTTATGTTTGAGGATAAGAGTGCGCTGGTAAAGGCTTACACCTTAGAGACAATTATTGCGGAAAAATATGAAACGGTTATAAGAAGAAATATAGGTAACACAAGAGCCAGAGATTTTTATGATTTGTTTGTATTGGTAAAAATCAAGAAGGATGAAATCCGCTGGAACGTTTTAAAAGAGGCGGTCTTAGCAACAGCAGCAAAAAGAGGTTCTTTGGAAGAACTGACAGAATATAAAGAGATAATCGAAGACATACAGGAAAGTCAGTTCCTAAAGCGTATATGGGAGAAGTATAAGGAAGAAAATACATACAGCGAAGGAATCGCATTTGTTGATACATTAGATATTGTATTGTGGATAGGCAGGGAACTGGAAAATATTGATGGGATAAAGAGGTAGCGTATGAATTGGAAGAATATTAAAGTAAATCAAAGGTTTCTACGATCTTGAAAGAAAAATGGAAGCTGCCGCTTGCATTATATTAAAAAGCTCATACCTCTGCTGCAAATGCTCATGTGCAACAAAGTAACCCACAAGAATTTGATAGACAGCAAACTGCTATTCCGTAAAATTTTTCTATTGCTCAAGTAGAGTATGGTTTTACTCAATTTTATATGTTATAATATCTAAAAAGATGTTAAAACATATTTTGGGAGGTGATTATGACTGCACCAGTAAATATAATTGGAGAACGCTTAAAAGAAATACGCGCAAGCCGCAACTTAACTTTAGAGGATACGGCAAAAGCAACTGGCGTTAGTAAACCAATGTTGGGACAAATCGAAAGAGGGCAGTCTATCCCAACTATTACTGTATTATGGAAAATTGCAACAGGATTGAAAGTGCCGTTATCTTCTTTCTTAGAACAACAACAGCCGGAATATACTGTTGTTGGCATGGAACAGGCAACTACTATTTCTGAGGATAATGGACGCATGAGAGCTTATCCATTGTTTCCGTATGACCCTATACGCAATGTTGAGATATTTCACATTGAATTTGATGTTGGCTGCAATCATGCTTCGGAACGACACAATGTCGGTGTGGAAGAATATATTTTAGTCCAGAATGGAATATTACGGCTTATACTAAATGGACGGGAAATCATCTTAAAAGAAAAGCAGGCAATTCGTTTTAAGGCTGATGTGCCGCATAGTTACTGTAATCCTTTTACCGAGCAATGCGCTGTTTACAATATTATCTTTTATCCACAACACTAACGGAGGTAAAATAATGTACGAATTGATACAGGTTTCAGAACGTAGTTATTATATCCAAAGCCCCGCTAAAATTGGGCTTGTAAAGTTGGACGATACAAATGTTTGCCTGATTGACAGTGGCAATGACAAGGATGCAGGGCGTAAAGTACGTCAATTGTTAAACGCAAACGGCTGGAATTTAACAGCGATTTATAACACTCATTCAAATGCAGACCATATCGGCGGCAACAAATATCTGCAAGGACAGACCGGGTGTAAAATTTATGCACCGGGTATTGAGTGCGATTTCACGAAACACACGATTTTAGAGCCATCATTTCTGTACGGCGGCTTTCCCTGCAAAGACCTTAGACACAAATTTCTTTTAGCATAGGAAAGCGACGCAGAGTACCTGACAAAAGACGCATTGCCCAAAGGGTTTGAGATTATCAACTTGCCCGGTCATTTTTTTGATATGGTGGGCTTCCGAACACCCGACGATGTAGTTTATCTTGCCGATTGTCTATCGAGCCGGGAGACTTTGGAAAAATACCAAATCGGATTTATTTATGACGTTGCTGCTTATTTGAAAACCCTTGAAACTGTAAAATCCCTTACTGCAAAAATATTTGTTCCTGCCCATGCGGAAGCGACAACAGATATATCTGAACTGGCACAGTACAATATTGATAAAGTAAATGAAATTGGGGAAAAAATTTTAGAGTTATGTGCAGAGCCAAGTTGCTTTGAGAATATTTTGCAAAGGCTATTTACGGAGTATGAGTTGACAATGAACTTTGAACAGCATGTGCTTGTGGGAAGCACTGTCCGTTCTTATCTTGCGTGGTTAAAAGACACAGGAAAACTAAGTGTCTATTTTGAAAACAATATGTTGCTTTGGAAACAGTAATCCTATTTCAAAGCAGAAGTGCGGCATTTCTAGCTTGGCACAATCATTATCTGCTTTCGTATATAGAACAAATAGAAGAGTAAAACGCGCATTTTGGCGAAAAATAGAGGGATGCTACGAAGAGTAGCATCCTTTTTTCGTGTGTGTAAACAGATGTTGGTGGATGATACTGGGCTGTTTACATAGAATGAGGGCATCAAATGAAACAAGCAAATGATGGAGGTAGGAAATGGCAATAGGAAAAGAAATTATTATTTCAGCTAAAAATTTAAAGAAAAGTTTTCATACAGGAGATACAGAGCAGACTATTTTTGAAAACTTAAATCTTGATCTTTACAAGGGAGATTTTACAGTAATTATGGGATCATCCGGAGCAGGTAAATCTACACTGATGTATTCACTTTCGGGAATGGACAGACCAACAGCAGGTACCATTTTCTTTGCGGGAAAAGAAATTACAAAGTGTAAAGATGATCAGTTAGCTGTTTTTAGAAGAAAGAACTGTGGGTTTGTTTTTCAGCAAATTTATTTATTAGAAAAAATGAGTTTAATGGATAACGTTCTTACTGCAGGAGCACTTGGCGATCGTGATAAAAAATCAATGATAAAAAGGGCAAAAGAATTGTTTGAACTTGTAAATATTCCTGAAATCACGCAGAAAAAGTTTTCTACGCAGATATCTGGTGGGGAAGCCCAGAGAGCGGGAATTGTAAGAGCGGTCATTAATGATCCAAAGGTTGTGTTCGCAGATGAACCGACAGGTGCATTGAATTCCAATAATTCAGAAGCCGTCCTGAATGTTTTTACGAAGCTGCACAAAGAGGGACAAAGTATCATTATGGTAACGCATGATAAGAAGACAGCTCTTCGTGGAAATCGTGTGTTGTATGTCAAGGACGGACAAATATACGGCGATTGTAATTTAGGTAATTACACGCAAGGAAATACGGAAAGAGAAAAGAAATTAGATAGTTTTTTGGCAGAGATGGGGTGGTAATGTGAGAAAAATTTGGACACAGGTAATATATCATTTAAAAAAGGATAAAGGCTCTTATGTATCATTTGGAATCATCATTCTGTTTACGGCTTTTATGCTGAATTTGGCACTGGTACTGACTTTTCAGGTGGATAAGGCATATGATGAAAAGTTTAATGCATTACATACGGCGACTATCAATTTTACGGTTTCTAAGCTGCAGGATACAGAGCAGTTGAGTGAAGCGTTAGGGAATTTGCAAGGAGTCACGGAAATAGACTGTCGAGAAGCGATTTTTTCAGAAGCGGTAGTGAAAGAATTTAGAGACACGGATTTTTCGATGCACACGCTTTTTTATAATATAGAGGATGTGCGAAAGTTAAATAGGTTAGAGGTGAGAGAAGAAGGGCAGAGCGTAACAGACAACGCGATCTATCTTCCATTGTATGTGGCAAGCTTTGGAGAATTTGAGGTCGGAGATAATATTGTATACAAAATAGGTGACAAGTCTCATACCTTTTACGTGTCTGGTGTGTTGGAAGAAATGCAATATGGCAACTACGGAAAGGGTTTAATGGGTGCTTATCTTTCCGGTGAGGCATATCAGAAACTGAGCGAAGAGCAGGAAGAAAATTTAGTGATCGAATATTCGCTTCTTACGGATAAAAATAGCGATATCGAGCAAATAAAAAAGGAAATCGGTAATGTATTAGATGAGCAAGAGATTGTAATGCTATCTATGAGTGACAGTATCTCAACAAAGGATACGCGAACGATGGTATGCAATTTGTTGATTTTGATCTTGACAGCATTTGCTTGTGTAATCTTATTAGTCAGTGTATTTTTGTGTAAGTTCAGAATCAGTAATTCCATGGACGAAGAGATTGTGAATATGGGAGTATTAAAAGCCATGGGTTACACAGGAAATATGATAATAGGGAGTATCGTTATACCCTATGTGATGGTCACAATAGTGACAGCCATGATCGGTGTTTGGTGCTCCTATGCCGTACTTCCGACTCTGTCTAACGTGTTGACGTTGCAATCCGGCTTTTCTTTCGCCTTAGTTTTTGATGGAAAGAGCTTGCTTTGTGTGGAACTGCTTCTGACAAGTGTCGTGCTGTTGTTCACTTATCGGGCGGCAAGACGAATTAGAAGGATTCAGCCTATTTCTGCAATGCGGGGAACTGGAGAAGAAAGGAAAGTGAAGAAAAATTATTTCCCGTTGGAAACAACTAAAGGAAAGACACAGATCTTATTAGTTTTGAAGCAAATGTTCGCAAGTGGAAAACAAAATGTACTGCTGTTTTTTGTATCGTTTGTTCTGGCAGTATTAGTAGCATTTGCAAGCATATTATTTTATAATGTGATCGTGAAGCCAGATAATTTCATGTCAACATTGTCAGAGGAAATGCCGGAAGCGATTATTTATCCAAAGGAAAACGCGCAGGAATTTCTTACAGATACGCTGGAAAAGGACAAACGGGTGAAGAGTGTACTGCAATATTCTGTGGTGAATATAGAAATAGAGGAGGAAGCAGTCACTACGTTTGTGTGTGTGGATTTTAGCAAAGTATCCAATGATCTTTGTTATTTGGGAGAAAATCCAAAAGCGCAAAATGAAATTGCACTGGGAAGTGTATTTGAAGAAAACTACAAATTGGGAGATTCTATAGAACTGAAAAATGGAAACACCGTGTATTCGTACAAAATAACCGGTTTTGTGCAGAGCGTGAATTATCAGGGAAATGTTTGTGAATTGACGGTAGCGGGATATGAAAATTTTTGTGGAGGCGAGAGTAGTCCTTCCTTGTATGTTTATTTAGAGGATGGAAACGATACAGAAGCTTTTCTTAAGGAATATTCGACAAAACTCGCAGACAGCATTACGAATACCGTGAATTATGAAAAAATAGCGAAAACTTCACAGGATATGTTTTCTGGAATTACAGCAATGATCATTCTTGCGATTTTTGTATTAACGATGTTGATCGTACTCTTTATTTTATATATTGTAATCAAGTCACTGCTTGTACAGAGAAAGCAGGAATTAGGTATTTATAAAGCGATCGGTTATTCAAACTGGCAATTAATGATACAATTAGCCGGCAGTTTTCTGCCGATATCAGTAGTGGCAATACTGTTGTCATCTCTATTAGGGATTGTATATATGCCATATATCAATCAATTTATTTTTCATACAGTAGGTGCTATGAAAAATAATATGGAGGTATCCGTTCCATTTTTAATGGTCTTTGCAGTATTACAAATCGTGATCAATTTTGTGATCAGTATCGTTTTGAGTATGCCGATCAAAAAAATATCAGCATATTCTTTATTAAAGGAATAACGTGAAAGGAAAAGGTGTAAACACATGGATTTTGGAGATAGATTAAAAGAAATTAGAATGAAAGAAGGATTATCACAGGAACAACTGGCAGATAAAATCGGAGTGTCTAGACAGGCAATTACGAAATGGGAGACCAAGAAAGGTATGCCGGATGTTGAAAATATGGTGATTTTGGCAGAAATATTTAAGATCACATTGGACGAGCTTATATTACAGGAGACAAAAGTACAAAGGGAAAGAGAAGTTCTCTTTGAAAGTGAAACGGTCTATGATATTGATTGTGACAAGCACTTTGACATTCATATGGGGAGTGCGAGAAAGATATGCATTTCCTCTGGTCATGATGAAAAAATTCATATTAAGTTGCAATCTGACTGCTTGGAAAACCTGAGCTCTATTTATAAGATTAAACTGGATGAAAAAAGAAATAAAATTGACATAGATTGCGTGAAAAAGAAGGGGATCAGCCGATATGAAGCAGAAGAATCTGTAGATGTCATCATTTCCCTGCCAAGGGATTACACAAATCACTGTGAGATAGAAGCTGCAACCAAGGAATTGTATTTAGAAGATCTGAATTTGGAACGTTTGGAATATGATGGCGAGGCGAGCAGGATATTTGTGAAAAATACAGTAGGCAGTCTGGAATTTACAGGAAAAACCGATTATGACATAACGATAGAGGGAAGCTGTACACAATTAGATGTAAATCAGTGGCATGCAAAAACAAGGATTCATGTACCAACGTTGGAAAACTATACCGTAGTAAATAAGGGCAGGAAATGTGGCGTTTATTACCAACAGAACGGAAAGATCTGTGAAGAACCGATAGATGGCAGCGGAGAGCATATTATTAGTATTTCCGGCATTCTTTCAGAATTGATCGTAGATGTAATGGAGCAGTAATACTGGATAAAAAGCAAATTTGATGGGATAATTGACCCGATTGCGAGGAAAAAAAGAATGAAAGCAGTATTATTTGATTTAGATGGTACATTATTACCAATGGACCAGGAGGAATTTACAAAAACATACATACAGTTATTGAGCACTACAATGGAAAAGTATGGTTATCCCCCAGAGAATATGATAAAAGCGGTCTGGATGGGAGTAAGTGCCATGGTCAAAAATGATGGAAGCACTACGAATGAAGAAGTGTTCTGGAAAGCATTTGGTCAATTGTTCGATAAAGATGTGAGAGCCGATGAGCCTCTGTTCACTGCCTTTTATGAAAACGAATTTGAAAATGCAAAGAATGTTTGCGGGTACAATGAGAATGCAAAGAAGCTGGTCGAAGAATGTAAGAAGAAAGGATTTCACGTTATTTTAGCGACAAATCCGATCTTTCCGGCCGTTGCAACGAAAAAAAGAATACAGTGGGCAGGCTTACAGCCGGAGGATTTTGAATTATATACTACCTATGAGAATATAGGATATTGCAAACCGAATCCGCAATATTATCAGGAAATCTTGAACCGAATAGGAGTATCCGCTAAAGACTGTCTGATGATCGGAAATGATGTGACAGAAGATATGGTGGCAGAAACTTTAGGTATGAAAGTATTTTTGCTTAAGGATTGCATGATAAACAAAGAAAATAAGGATATTTCTGTTTATCCAAACGGAAGTTTCCAGGCAGCAATAGAATATATCAAATGCCAATAAAAGGGATAAAATACTGAAAACTGGGAAAGATTTTTATGACAGACTAAGAGGTATGTTACAAAGTAACAAGGGAAAGGTATGGTCATAAAAATGAAAGACAAAGTGTTTGGTGTTTTACAGCGTGTTGGGAGAAGTTTCATGCTCCCGATTGCGATTCTTCCAGTTGCCGGTCTTTTGATGGGCATTGGAAGTTCTTTTACAAATGCGACGACGATAGAGACCTATGGTCTTACCGGTATTTTGGGAGAAGGCACGATCCTTCATAATTTGCTGCTCATTATGAGCAAAGTAGGCAGTACTGTTTTTGACAATCTGCCTCTGCTGTTCGCCGTGGGCGTAGCGATCGGTATGGCAAAAAAGGAAAAGGAAGTTTCAGCGTTGTCAGCTGTAATTGCTTATTTTGTCATGAATGCAGCAATCAATGCTATGCTGACTATCAGTGGACAGATTTTGAGTAATGGCGACATTGCGGACGCTGTTTTGGAGGGAACTATTACAAGTTCCTGTGGAATTTTGACATTGCAGATGGGAGTTTTTGGCGGTGTTATTGTAGGATTAGGTGTAGCTGCGCTGCACAATCGATTTTACAAAACACAGCTTCCCAATGCATTGTCTTTTTTTGGTGGAACCAGATTTGTTCCGATCATTTCCACGGTCGTGTACATGTTTGTAGGAATTTTGATGTATTTTGTCTGGCCGATCGTGCAAAATGGAATTTATGCATTAGGTAGTCTGGTTACAGGGTCAGGCTATGTCGGAACTTTAATTTTTGGATTGATAAAAAGAGCGTTGATCCCGTTTGGGCTTCATCATGTATTTTATATGCCATTCTGGCAGACGGCAGTTGGTGGAACGATGGAAGTAGCTGGTAAATTAGTGCAGGGCGGACAGAACATTTTCTTTGCACAGCTGGCTGATTCTGCCAATGTTACACATTTTAGTGCAGATGCTACCAGATTCTTTTCGGGGGAATTTATTTTTATGATCTTTGGTCTTCCGGGAGCGGCTCTTGCCATGTATCATTGTGCCAAACCGGAGAAAAAGAAGGCGGCAGGTGGACTGCTTTTATCGGCTTCTCTTGCCTGTATGGCAACCGGAATTACAGAGCCGATAGAGTTCTCTTTCCTGTTCGTTGCACCAATGCTTTTTGTGGTGCAGGTCATTTTAGCAGGAACCGCATATATGATCGCTCATATGCTCAATATAGCCGTGGGACTGACTTTCTCCGGTGGATTATTGGATCTGTTTTTGTTTGGAATTTTACAGGGAAATGAAAAGACGAGCTGGATGCTTATTATCCCGGTTGGAATCCTTTACTTTTTCCTCTATTATTTCATTTTTAAATTTCTGATTTTGAAATTTGACTTAAAGACACCGGGACGAGAGGACGACGATACCGAAACAAAGCTTTATACAAAGGCAGATGTGAAGGAGCGTAAAAAAGATCAGAAATCAGGGGAAAGCAACGATTCCGATTGTTTGAGTGAGGCAATCACAAGAGGATTAGGCGGAAAGAAAAATATCAGTGATGTGGATTGTTGTGCAACAAGGCTTCGTTGTACGGTGCGGGATGCTTCTTTCGTAAATGATGCTGTTTTAAAGGCAACCGGGGCTTCTGGTGTAGTGCATAAAGGAAATGGAGTACAGATTATTTATGGCCCGCGTGTAACAGTGATCAAGTCCAATTTGGATGATTATCTTGCAACGGTAAAGGATGAAACAGTGGAAAAATTCATTCTCATTTCCAGTCCCATAAATGGTGTAGCGGCTCATCTTTCTACAGCACCGGATGAAGCCTTTGCAGAAGGGATGATGGGAGATGGCGCTGTAGTAACCCCGGAAGATAGTTTTGTTTATGCACCGGAAGATGGAGAAGTATCTTTTGTATTCGATACAAAGCATGCGATCGGATTTACGACGGATACGGGAGTCAGTTTATTGATTCATATCGGAATTGATACGGTCAAACTGGGCGGTAAGGGATTTGAAGCTTTGGTAGAGACTGGACAGAAAGTGAAGAAAGGGACGCCTATGCTAAAACTGGATTTAGCATATTTAAAGGAACATGCGCCCTCACTTGTTTCCCCTATTTTGTGTACAGAGCTGAAAGAAGAGCAAAAGATACGTCTTTTGAAAGAAGGAAATATTCGGGCAGGCGAGTCGCTTTTTGCTGTCGATATTTGCAAGTAAGGGGTTGACAAGCAAAAAATATTGTGATAAAACTATTAAAAGCAAAAAGGGAGTAGTTGCATGTCGCGACATGTCCTAGTCTTCGTCAATACGTCTATATAGACCGGAGCTAGGTAACGAACGTTAAACAAGACTTTTTGTGTACACTTTTGTGTGCACAAAGAGTCTTTTTTTATTTTTGCTCAAAAATTTAAGAGAGGATGAAGCTTATGAAAGAAATTTACCAGTTGGAAAAAGAGGAGTTGTTCCGGCAATATGGAAAAGAAAGTGGTTTGAGCAGTGAAGAGGCACAAAAGCTGTTGCTTGAAAAAGGGGAAAATGTATTAGAGGAACATGGCAAAAAAAGTGTCTTTTCAGTTTTTTTAGGACAGTTTGCTGACTTGCTTGTTATGATATTGCTCGCTGCGGCAATTATTTCGATGCTGTCCGGTAATGTAGAAAGTACTATTGTAATTTTTGCCGTTATTATTTTAAATGCCATTTTAGGAACGGTGCAGTATGTAAAGGCAGAGAAGTCTTTGGATTCCTTAAAAGAGCTGTCTGCGCCAAAAGCAAAAGTACTACGTGATGGTAACAAAAGAGAAGTCTTGTCAAAAGAGATCGTACCAGGAGATGTTCTCTTATTGGAAGCAGGCGATATGATTGTTGCAGATGGCAGGATCCTTGCAAACTATTCCTTACAAGTAAATGAAAGTTCTTTAACAGGTGAATCCACGAATGTAGACAAAAAGGACGAAGTCATTGAAAAGGAAGTTGCCCTAGGCGACAGAAGTAATATGGTGTTTTCTGGAAGCCTTGTAACTTATGGTAGAGCGAATGTTTTAGTAACGGCTACCGGAATGAACACGGAGATGGGTAAGATCGCGACCCTGATGAATGACACGCAGAATAAGAAAACGCCATTGCAGGTGAGTTTGGATGATTTCAGTAAAAAACTTGCCATTGTTATCATGATTATCAGTGTGATCGTATTTGGCTTAAGAATATGGCAGAAGGAACCGATACTGGATTCTTTAATGTTTGCAGTCGCATTGGCAGTAGCGGCAATTCCAGAGGCACTCAGTTCTATCGTTACGATCGTGCAGGCTATGGGTACAAGAAAAATGGCAGCTGATAATGCTATTATCAAAGATTTAAAAGCAGTAGAAAGTCTTGGCTGTGTATCCGTTATCTGTTCGGACAAGACTGGTACTTTAACACAAAATAGAATGACAGTGAAACAAGTATATGTGGATGGAAAATGCATGAATCCGGAAGAACTGCAACTTACTTCCAGTTTACACCGCTATTTTTTATACACGGCAATTCTGAATAATGATTCTTCTATTCAGGAAGGAAAAGATATTGGAGATCCGACAGAAACCTGTTTGCTGGCTATGGCGAGAAAAGCAGGATTAACAAGAGCCGGCGTGTCGGAGGAAGATATCCGGGAAATGATGCCGCGAGAAGAAGAGATACCATTTGATTCCGATAGAAAATTAATGAGCACTAAGTATAGGGTGCACGGTGTGCCAACTGTATTTACAAAAGGTGCAGTAGATGTTCTTCTGGACAGAATAGAAAACATTGCTACCCGTGACGGCGTAAGACCGATCACCGCAGCAGATAAAGAAGAGATCATCAGACAGAATCAGGAGTTTTCCGAGAATGGATTAAGAGTGTTGGCTTTTGCTTATAGAGAGTGTGGAGAAGAAGAGTCTTTATCCGTAGAAAATGAATATGGATATACTTTTACTGGTCTGGTTTCCATGATTGATCCACCAAGAGAAGAGTCTATTGGCGCGGTAGCAGATGCCATCCGTGCCGGTATCAAGCCAGTCATGATCACAGGTGACCACAAAGTGACAGCTACAGCGATTGCAAAGCAGATAGGTATTTATCAGGATGGTGATATGTCAGTGACCGGACAGGAACTTGACAAAATGACAGACGAAGAGCTTGATAAAGAGTTAGAAAAAATTTCTGTTTATGCAAGAGTTTCACCGGAAAATAAAATCCGGATTGTAAACGCATGGCAGAAAAAAGGAAATATCGTTGCCATGACAGGAGATGGTGTCAATGATGCCCCAGCCTTAAAAAAGGCAGATATCGGTGTTGCAATGGGGATCACAGGTACAGAAGTATCCAAGGATGCATCTGCTATGATCTTAGCGGATGATAATTTCGCAACGATCATGAAAGCAGTTCTGACCGGTAGAAATGTGTATAGGAATATATTAAATGCCATACAGTTTTTGTTATCCGGGAATCTGGCAGCGATCATCGTTGTTCTGTTCTGCTCTATTATGGCATTGGATACGCCATTTGAACCAGTACATTTGCTGTTTATCAATCTGCTGACAGACTCTTTACCAGCCCTTGCCATTGGTATGGAGCCATCGGATAAACTGCTTTTGAAAAACAAACCTAGAGATCCCAAAACAGGAATTTTTACAAAAGGATTCTCGCTTAAACTGTTGGCTTATGGTGTGATGATCGCCGTAGTTACTTTGATAGCATATTATATGGGCTTAGAAGTGAATCCTATGACAGCAAGTACGATGGCATTTGCTACCCTGACTCTTGCGCGTCTGTTCCATGGCTTTAATTGCAGAAGTAATCTGTCAATCATTAAGATCGGTATCCGAAGCAATCTGTGGAGTTTGGGAGCATTTGTGGTAGGTGTGCTATTGCTTGCCTTTGTATTATTCGTACCATTTATGCATGGCTTATTTGTCATTGCAGATCTGACGTTACAGCAAGTCTTATGGATTGCGGTATTGGCGATCATACCTACTATTTTGATTCAATTATTTAAGGGATGCAAAGTAAAAGCCTAGATATTTGCAATATCTTTACGCTGTCTAAAGTTGATTTCCCAATGTTTTTTCTATAAACTAAAAAAGGGAAATAAGCACGAAATAAGGCAGAAAAATGTGGACAGTAAAAGGGTAGGGATATGTATTATATTGGGATATGTGATGATGAGGAAATGCAACGGAAAAGAATCCGTAAAATGTGTGACACCTTTTTTAAAAGTCGCATACAGGAATATGAATGTATAGAATTCTCCTCGGGAGAGGAGGTTCTTCAATTCCATGAAAAGAAGCTGCATTTACTTTTTCTGGACATTGAATTGGGAGAAATGGATGGATTAAGTGTGCTAAGGAGAGTAGAGAGAGCGGATGCTATATGGCGGATCGTTTTTGTATCGAACCATGCCGAAATGGTATGGAATTCCTTTAGTTTAAAAACGCTGGATTTTGGAAGGAAACCCATTTCTTTTAAACAGGTCGAAAAATGGCTGTCGATCGTTCTTCATGAAAATGAAGAAAATATCATATACGAATTTCAGGAAGGAGACAAAAAGTATTACGTCCCATTGGATGAAATTTTGTATTTTGAAGCAATAGGAAATTTTACATATTTGTACAAAAATGATATCCGAATATTGTTGGGAGGTCATTTAAAGCTTTGGCAGGAACGGATGGGGGATACTTACTTTGTACGGATCCATAAATCCTATTTAGTAAATATTTGTAATATTAAAAAAGTGTGTTCTGAGAAAATCATCCTGACGGATGGAACGGAGCTTTTAGCCGGGAGAAAATATTATAAAACAGCAAAGGAACAATACCTTTTATTCCTTCAAAAAAAGGCGCGGGAGAGGGTGATATAATGGGGTATTTGTTGCTGTATTCCAGTATGGAATTTTTGAATTTTTTTGCATTGTATAAATATGTTCTGAAAGCAGACTTTACTACAGATAAAAAGGTATATGCAGCTACTTTTTTATCTGTATTTTTATGTCAGGCAGTACTGTATGGAACGTTTGGTGACCGGTATTGTGATTGTCTTATTATAGTGGCAGGATTTGGGATTCCGCAGTTTTGGATAAAAAAGGATAAAAGCAGAATGGCACTATTTTTTCCAATCGTGTACCTCATCTCCGCTCTATTGAATGTATTTGGAGCGTTTCTTATTGCGCTGTTTGTGAGAGTGCAATTAACGTATGTTATTGAGTCGGAACAATATACGCTTCTTGCAGAGTGTACGGCTTTTATTTTTGCGTACTTTTATGGGGTTTGTAAAAAAAATAAGGAAAGATGGAATGTAAAAATGATACAATACTGTGCCCTGTTAGCAGGGTTACTTTGTATCATTTTTATTATTGCTTTTTTGCAAAGGCTGGATGATGGAGGGGAAGTGTCAAGTAAGGCAGTTCCCTTAGTAGGAGTGTCGTTTGTGCTGTTTGCTTTTTTGTTTGTGGTATTGAGTATCTGGCAGACAGTAACATGGAGCAGGGCACATCAGTACCAGCTGAAAAACGCTGCCTATGAAGCCTATTTATACAGGCAGGAGGAATACATTCAACTGCTGATCGATCACGATGAAAAGATGCGGCGTTTCCGGCATGATATCAATGCCCATTTTGTTGCAATGGATGGCATGTTAAAAGAAAAGAAGATGGAAGAACTGCAGCAGTATTTATATATAGTGAATGAAAAATTAAACGAAAGCCGTGTTCAAAAATTTACCGGGATAGCGGCAATAGATTCTGTTGTAAGTGTATATGCCAGAAAGGCAAAAGAACAAAATATTTTATGGGAATGGCATGGCGGATTATGTCTGTCAGAGCAGGTATCCATATTTTCGCTTTGTACTGTTTTTTCTAACCTGCTGAGTAATGCAGTGGAGGCGTGTGAAAAGATAGAGGGAGAGCGTCAGATAAAGGTCCATGTAAGAAGTATGGATGACATAATCTATTTGAAAGTCTCTAATACAGTAGAAAAGGAATTTGTCAAAGAGAACTTAAAAAATACTTCAAAAGAGGATGGCAGAAACCATGGATTTGGTCTAAAAAATGTAGAGGACATTATAGAAAAGGGCAAAGGGAAAATAGAATTTCATGTAGAGAATGGATGGTTTGAAGTAGAGATTTTGTTGTAATTTTACGATGCCTTTTTTAAAGGGTGTTGTTCATTGAAGAAAAAGGTTGTTCATTGAAAAAGGATTGCGAAGCAGACCAATGAAAAATATGATTAGGACATGATAAAGAAAAAAATAAAGGGGTACAAGGAGGAGCAAAATGTTGTTGATTATTAATTTTAAATTTATAACATCTTTTCTTTTTGGGGATTGAATGAGAAAAAAGAATCTGACAGGGGGTGGTATAAATGCGATACATCCGGAGACCGGAAAATGTGTATGTAGTGGGGGAATGCTACAACTGTCCATGTAATAAAAATTGTACCAACAATCATTAAGTGGATAAAGAAATACATAGGGAACTGATAATGAGAAGCAGGATAATGGTAAAGGGGTATAGATGAAATATTTAGTAAAACCAGCGGATAAGTATGTTTATGGATACTGTTATAGTTGCAGATGCAACAGCAAATGTACCTGCAATGGTGGCTCGTCATACTTTTTTTGATCTAGGAATAGAGAAGGAAGAATCTTAGTATCAACATATGTAGATTCATATGCTGATTAAAGATTAATGATAGTGTCAAATGACCTATGAAAAAATGAGCCAAAAGAAAAAGGCTCAGATGAACCTTGAAAATTGCAGATATGTTAGTCTGAGGTAAGCTGCCGCCACCCTTGACAGCACGAAAAAGAACTGCTGTAGGTTAATTACCGACGGCGAAGAACTAAAGAACAGTTAGATATTTTTCCGTCGATTACAGCAGTGTAGCAGTTCTTTTTCGTGCCATCAAGGGCAAAGGCATAAATGCCTCGTCAGAAGCGTTGCTTCTGATGGCTGGTTTTAATACCTCTGGCTTGGAATCTAAGAACAGTTAGAGCCTTCGGCTTGCAGATTTAGAATTGTCTGCTGACCGAGAAAGATGAGTAACTGCCATTTGCCGGGCATGTTGTCAGCATCATTTAACATATCAACTTTGTTGAGTACCTGATAGTTGTTGTGTTTGTGTGGGCGGAGAAAGTTGTAATAAGCAACCCACAGGGCTAAGTCATAGTTGGCACCATCGTAATTATCAAAGCCATTAGTAGGGCGGTATGAGGCTTTGTAGGTACGGTTTAAGCGTTCAATCATCTGTTTGTAAGGCCGGAATTCTTTAGATACTTCATCATCATTGCTCAGACCGATAACCTGTGTGATGCTGAATTTAAATGTGTCCTGAAACTTTTTTGCAAACTCCATTGCAGCTAAAGGGTAGGCACTGTATCCGTCAGCAATGAACTTAAAGTTTTTAGGAAGTTCCTTAAAGTGGCGGAATGCCATTCTCATTGCGAGGATGCAGGGACCGACACTGCGGTTGTCAGAAACCTGA
>JAGKTQ010000061.1 GCA_021153325.1 Lachnospiraceae bacterium
CTTCATCACTTTCATCGAAATCTACAGAAGAATCTACAACATAAATGATCAAATCAGCATCAGAAGCATATTTTTTTGCCTTTTCTACACCAATTTTTTCTACTACATCTTCTGTAGAGCGGATACCAGCAGTATCAATAATATTAAGTCCAATTCCATGGAGCTTTATATTTTCTTCCAATACATCTCTGGTAGTTCCTGCAATATCCGTTACAATTGCTTTTTCTTCTCCTACTAATATATTCAGTAAAGAAGATTTACCTGCATTTGGTTTTCCTACAATAACTGTATTAATGCCTTCCTTTAACATTTTTCCATTATCAGAAGAATCAATCAGTCTTTGGATACGTTTGATCAGATCATTTACTTTTACAGTCAATTTTTCATTGTAACCTTCTGTACTGATATGTTCTGGATCATCTAAAGCTGATTCAATAAAAGCAATTTCATAAATGATTTCTTCACGTAAGGCTTTTATTTTCTCATAAACTGCTCCTTTTAACTGATTTACAGAAGCCTTCAATGCAAATTCATTTTTAGAATGGATCACATCCATAACTGCCTCTGCTTTTGATAAATCAATTCTTCCATTTAAAAAGGCACGTTTTGTAAATTCACCTGGCTCTGCAAGCCTTGCTCCATTTTTTATAACAGTTTCTAAAATGCGATTCATGATCAACACACCACCGTGGCAATTAATTTCCACAGTATCTTCTGTTGTATATGATTTTGGTGCAAACATAACAGCAACCATTACTTCATCTATCAATTCTTCACCGTCATAAATATAACCATAATGCATTGTATGACTTTTTACTTGAGATAACTTTTTCTTTTGATTTTTTGAACGATATATTTTATCAGCAATGGAAACTGCTTCATCACCACTGATTCTTATTATACCGATTCCCGAATTTGACATTGCCGTTGCAATTGCAGCAATCGTTTCTGTTTTCATAAAATCTCCAATCGAAAAACAGCAGCTTCGTTTTTGAAACTACTGTTTTTTATAATACCTACAAATTATCTTTCTCTTTTTAACGCAACAACTACATGGCGATAAGGTTCTTCTCCTTCACTATGTGTTGTAACATATCTATCGTTCTGAAGTGCAGAATGAATGATCCTTCTCTCATACGGATTCATTGGCTCTAAAGATACCGGACGTTTTGTTCTCTTTACTTTATAAGAAATATTCTTTGCAAGATTTTCCAAAGTTTCTTTTCTTCTCTGACGGTAATTTTCTGTATCTACTTTAACTCTTATGTAATCTTCTGTATCTTTATTTACTACTAAAGATACAAGATACTGTAAGGAATCGAGAGTTTGTCCTCTTTTACCAATCAAAACACCCATCTCATTACCGCTAAGATCAATATCCATAGATCTACCAGCTTCATCATATTTAATATCAACGATTACTTCAAGATTCATAGCTCTAAAAACATCATCTAAAAAGATTTTCGCGATATCTTCGATAGAATTTTTTACTTTTGCTTTAATAATAGCTGGTTTAGCACCAATTCCAAGAAATCCTGAAGAGCCTTCTTCAACCACTTCATATTCCAACTTTTCACTTGAAACCATCAATTTCTGGCATGCTTCTGTAATTGCATCAGATACTGTTTTTGCAGATACTTCAATAAAATCCATAATAAATTACCCCCCTATTTATTATTTTCGTTATATTTTTTAACCATGTTAGCTTTAGCCGCTAAACTTCCCGGTTTTGCATTTTTGCTATAATAATCCGTTGCTTTCTTCATAGCTGCTTCTCTCTCTTCCTGAGTCATAGAAGATTTTGCAGAAGCTTTAGAAGTCTTTTCTACATTACGTGTACTCATTGTAGCATAATTATTGATTGTTTTTGGATCAATACCAGCTTTTTCAAGCTTTTTATTTCTTTTTTCAATATTCTTTTTAATTTCTTCATCAATATCCATTTTATCAATATGTCTATTGATAATAACCTGCTGAATTGTTCTTACTACAGAACCGGCAATCCAGTAAAGTCCCATACCAGAAGGTAATGTAAAACAAAATACAATGGACATAATAGGCATTGTCATATTCATCATTTTCATAGATTGTGCCATAGTATCCTGCTGACTGTTTGAATTACCTGTGCTTGTCTGTGGCATTAATTTAACATTAATCCACTGTGTCAATCCTGCAAGAATAGGGATTAATAAAGCACCTATAACTAAAAGCCAAGAACCTGTTTCCATTGCCTGACTGATTGCAAAAGCAGGAGAGTTTGCAATATTTAAACCTAAAAAGTTATTGTATTTTTCCAAAGTAGATACAGTATTTGTTACATCCTGTGAAAGAGAAGGGAATTTATCAGTAATGCTTGCCCACTCTGCACTGGATAATTTATTTAATACATCAATATAAGTATTCTGTACATAAGTAGATACGGTTCCTGCAGTAAAGGCTTCATTTGCAAACTGCTTTGAGAACTGTGAAGCTGCGCTGAAAGACTGAATAAATTCTGCACTCTTATCTGCCGCAATCAACTTATCCACTAATGGGAAAAATGCATCTTTAATCTGACCAACATAAGCCGGCATAGAATAAATAACACGATAAAGTGATAATAAAATAGGGAACTGAATTAATAACTGTAAACAACTTCCTGTTGGAGACACACCATATTTTGCATAAACTGCCTGTGTTTCCTGATTCATTGCCATCATAGAATCATTATCGTTCTTATTTTTATATTTTGCCTGTATCGCCTGTAATTCAGGATTCATTTTAGCAGAAAGTTTTGAAAACTTCTGTTGCTTAACTGTAAGTGGCATCAATAATAAATAAATAACAATTGTAAATAAAATAATTGCTAAACCAGTATTAGGAATTCCCATTTTATCCAGTACCCAGAAGATACCTTCCATAATATAACCGAGTAACTTAGCTACCGGCCCAATAATAAATGTAGAATTCTGTGTTAATAAAATACCTGACATATATACTCCATTCCATCCTTTTTAAGGAACCGGATCATATCCACCCTTTGAAAAAGGATTGCATCTTAATATTCTCCAGGCAGCTAAAAGTCCACCTTTCAAAGCACCATATTTCTCTACTGCTTCCAATCCATATTGAGAACAGGAAGGATAATAAGGACATTTTGTGCTTTTCATCGGAGAAATATATTTTCTATAAAATTTAATCATTAAAATAAATATTTTCTTCAAACTTAAGTCTCCATGCTGCAAAAAACATTAATCTAATCAAAATCAAATACAGTTTTTACTATCTTATGAAGCTTACCAAGATGTAACAATGCACTTTCCACTTCTGCATAACCAATATTAGAAGCGCTGTTTCTTGCAACGACTACTATATCCAAACCACTATTGAATATATTTTCATGTAGTCTGTAACTTTCTCTTACCAGTCGTGTGACTCTGTGTCTTACAACACTATTTCCTACTTTTTTACTCACTGAAATTCCAAGTCTATTTTTTTCAAGATTATTTTCCAACACATACATAACAAGATACTTATTTGCATAAGATTTTCCATTCCTATAAACATTTTGGAATTCGTAAGTTTTTTTCAATGATTCTGAATTTCTCATTTCTGCTCCTAAATTCTAAAGGAATAGAAAAAAAGGCCACATAACTGCGGCCTATGCTGATAATTTCTTTCTTCCTTTTGCTCTTCTGGCAGCAAGAACTTTTCTTCCGCTCGGAGTACTCATTCTTGCTCTGAAACCATGAACTTTAGATCTCTGTCTTTTCTTTGGCTGAAATGTCATTTTCATAATATAGTGCACCTCCTTCAAACGAACCTTAAATCTATAAAATAAGGTAAACGAATTTTTTTATATTTCATCAATGGGCAAACTAATGCCCTTGTGTGGAAAAATATCTTTAGCAATTATATAAAAA
>JAGKTQ010000036.1 GCA_021153325.1 Lachnospiraceae bacterium
CCATGCCATTCTTCAAATCCAGAAAAAGGTGTTAACGCTGTATATAAAATGAATAAAATTATTCAGGAAATTCAAAAATTAGAGCTGACAAAACATCCAAAACTCGGAAAAGGAATTTTGGAACTTACGGATATTAAATCAGAACCATATCCAGGAGCTTCTGTTGTACCGGAATATTGTCGTGTAACTTATGACAGAAGATTACTGGTAGGAGAAACGAAAGAAAGTGTATTAAAGCCAATCGAAGAAATTATAGAAAAAATGAGTAAGGATGACCCGGAATTAAAAGCCAAGGTTTCTTATGCGATGGGTGAAGAAAAGTGTTATACTGGAGAGATAATTCGAGGGGAGCGTTTTTTCCCAGGATGGTTATACGATGAAAATGCGGATTATATACAAGCTGTCAAAAAGGAAATGGAAAAAGTTGGGTTTCGTCCAGAAATGACTACATGGCATTTTTGCACGAATGGAAGTCATTATGCCGGTGAAGCAGGTATTAAAACACTTGGACTTGGACCATCTAAGGAGTATATGGCGCACACTGTAGATGAATACATTGAAGTTGAGCAATTACAAAAAGCAGTTGAGGCTTATATGGCAGTCATGCGGGCTTTTTGTGGCACTAATAAGTAAAAGATATCCTAAAAAAATGGCAGTTGCAGACATTGTAGTTTCGTGCTATGATGTCTGCAGAGCATTTTATTCTAATGTTCTTTGATGTTTCCTATCTTATATTTCTATTTTAAAATCAAAGAATGTCAATGCTTTTTCTATTTTATTCATGCCGAAATCCGGCACAAATTCATGTTTATAATATTACATTAGGAGGATTTGCTGATGGCAGATAACAGACTGAAAAATTATTTTCCACTTATCAGGGAAAGGGGAGAACTACTTGCTGAAATTAAAGAGCATCCGAAAATGAGAGCCATTTTTGAAGAGTGGAGCTTGGATGAGAGAGAGGAATTTTTAAATTTTTGTACCGGAGTAAAAGGAATGAAAATTTTATATGATTCTTTCTTCAAAGAGACTATGAACGTAGAATATGCATCGGAAAGATTGGAAGATTTTTTGTGTGTATTATTGAAACGGAAGGTCAAAATTGTAAGAGTGCTTCCAAATGATTCTACTCGTATTGCTGATGAGACTTCACTTCTGATAACAGATATTGTTGTGGAACTAGAAGATGGCTCACTTGCAAATGTGGAGATACAGAAAATTGGTTATACCTTTCCAGGGGCAAGGAGTGCCTGTTACTCTGCGGATATGTTACTCAGACAATATAAGAGAGTGAGGGCAAAGCAGGGAGAAGATTTTTCCTATAACAATATTAAAAATGTCTATTTAATTGTCATCTATGAGAATAGTCCAAAAGAATTTCGAGAATTTCCCAATATTTATTATCATCATGCAAAACAGGTTTTTGATACTGGTTTAAACCTGAATCTATTGCAAGAATATATAATGATTCCTCTTGACATCTTTAAAGAGAAAATGCACAATAAACCCATAGAAACGGAGTTAGAAGCATGGTTGACATTTTTATCAGAGGATAATCCTGAGAAGGTTATAGAATTGGTAGATAGATATCCAAAGTTTAAAGCCATGTATGAAACACTTTATCTAATGTGCCAGAACACAGAAAGGGTGATGGAAATGTTTTCGGAAGAACTGCGGATTTTGGATCAAAATACTGTTAAATATATGATAGAAGAGCAACAGAAGGAGATAGATAAGCAGAAAGAAGAGCTACATATAAAAGACGAGCAATTGGAAGAAAAAGACAAGCAGATAGCAGAACTTAAACAGAAACTGGAAAGGCTGAGTGTGGAAAATAAGTAAAATAAGCCGTTTCCTTTATAGAGTCTGCAGATAGCGACAAAAAACAATATTTTATTTTGTGCAGATAGCACAATTATAGTGTGAGCGCACAAAAGTAGAGGAGCAATGGAAAAAGCCTGAAAAATTGAAAAATCGTGGATTTCAGACTTGAAAAGATAAAAAGTACAAAAAAGAAGATGTTAAAAAGTCCATTTTTATTGTGCAAAGAGACATTTGACATTAAAGAAGGATTTGCTATACTAAGCGTATCAAAAATAAATGAAGTTAAGCAAAAGAACAGATTACAATGGTGTATATTCCAAAAGAATATGCGCCATTTTTTTTTATTGAAAAAAGCGAGGTGACCCAAATGTTTGATCTGGTTTTGAAAAATGGTACAGTCGTAGACAGTGACCGAATGTATGAAGCAGATGTCTATATTAAAAATGGAAAAGTAGGTGCTATTTGCGAACGTGGGGAAGAGTTTCTGGCGGAAACGGCAGTAGATGTAAAAGGTAAGCTGCTATTTCCGGGAGCAGTAGACAGTCATATGCATATTGGTGAATACAAAGCTGATTATGAGGAAATGGATACTGCAACAGCGGCAGCAGTTGTTGGAGGGGTGACATGTCTGATTGATATGCCGGTAAATCAGCAGTGTCCTTCCATTGTAAATGAAGAACTTTTTGAGGAGAAAAGAAAGCATTTGGAGGAAAAGTCTTATGCAGATTTTTGCATGTGGGGTGCTTTGATTCCGGATAACATTGACAAATTAAAAGGAATGCATGATTTGGGAGCGATTGCTTTTAAGTCCTTTTTGCCCGGTGGTGGAGCGGATTTCCCGGCACCGAATATGGCAAGAGTAAGAAAGGCATTGCAGACAATAAGTGAGTTTGGAGGAATGGCAGGTTTCCACTGTGAAGACAACTGGATCATTCAAGAAGGAAGCGCATACATGGTAGAAAACAAACTGAATACCAGACAGGCTTTCCTTGATTCGAGACCTTTAGTAGCGGAAATGGTAGCGACCAGAGATATCATTGAACTGGCAAGAGAGACGAAAGCAAAGGTACATATTTGTCATGTGAGCCATCCGGCGGTAGCAAAGATGATTGCAGAAGCGAAGCGGGAAGGCGTGGATATTACTGCAGAAACATGTGTGCATTACCTTGTATTTTCAAAGGATGATTTAATAAAGAAAGGCTGTCTTTATAAATGTGCACCACCACTGCGTGAGAAAGAGGCAGCAGATGAACTTTGGAAATATGTAGAAGATGGAACTTTTACTAGCGTTGCTTCCGATCATTCTCCAGGAATGCCAGAGAATAGAGATGACAGTAAGCGCCCCATCTATGAGGTCGGAAATGGTATTAGTGGCGTGCAGACGATGTTTCAGACTTACTTTGATGCAGCTGTAAAAAGAGGTCTGCCACCGACTCTTCTTGCAAGAACCTTAGCAGAAGGACCAGCGAAGCGCTTTGGAATTTATGGACAAAAAGGTGCGATCCAGGTAGGGTTTGATGCGGATATTGTTGTATTTGATGTGGATAAAGCATGGGAAGTGAAGGCGGAGGAACTGTACTATAAACAGAAAATTTCGGCATATGTAGGTCTGAAAGGTACAGGAGCACCGATCGCAACTTATCTTCGTGGAAAGCTTGTAGCAAAAGACGGTAAACTTGTGGAAAAGACAGGCTGTGGACAGTTCGTAACAGCGGAAAGCTAGAATGAGAGGAAATATGAAGGAAAGTTATAAAAGATATTCTTCTTTTGTAGAAAAAAATAAAGAGCGTATTTACAGCGCCATTGACTATATATGGAAACATCCTGAGGTCGGCTATAAGGAATGGAAGACCAATGCTTACTTAGAAAGAGAATTTGAGAATCTTGGCTATACCATAAAATGTGCTGGTGACATTCCAGGGTTCCTTGCTGAATTTGATACAGGAAGACCCGGTCCAAAAGTTGGTGTTATGGGTGAGCTGGATGCTCTGATGTGTGCAACACATCCGGAGGCTGACAAGGAAACAAAGGCAGTACATGCTTGCGGACATCTGATCCAGACAGCTGCAATGCTTGGAGTGGCAGCAGCCTTTAAAGAAAAAGGAGCTGCAGATGGTCTTTGCGGTTCTATCCGATTTCTTGCGGTGCCAGCGGAAGAGACGATTGACCTTGCTTTTCGGGAAGGTTTGGTGGAACAGGGAGTCATTCAGTATATGGCAGGAAAGATTGAATTTTTGCGCCGGGGGTTTTTTGATGGTGTAGATATGGCAATGATGTTTCATGCAGATACGAGAGAAGATGTCCTTTTTAAGTTCATTGATGGATGTGATGGCTGTATTACAAAACATTTTGAATATAAGGGTGTAGCAGCCCATGCAGGCGGAGCACCACACAAGGGAGTGAATGCTTTATATGCAGCCAGTCTCGGCTTGCAGGCGTGTAACAGTTTGCGTGAGACATTTCAGGAAAAGGATTATGTCAGATGGCATCCGATCGTGACACAGGCAGGTGTGGCTGCAAATGCTATTCCGGCAGTGGCAAGTTTGGATTCCTATGTGCGTGCGGCGACCTTGGATACTATGATTGCTACGAATAAAAAGATCAATCGGGCAATTGCAGCTTCGGCAGCAGCACTGGGAGCGCATGTGACGGTAACGGATAAGCCGGGTAATTTGCCATTCCATAGTGATGTGACAATGAGCAAATGCATAGAACACATCATTACAGATATGTTTGGTGAAGGACAGATTGCGTATGCGGGATGGGACACACAAAGCTCGGATGTAGGAGACATTTCTTCCTTGATGCCTGTGGTACAGCATTTGTGCATGGGAGCTGTAGGGACGCAGCATGGAGAGGATTATTATATTGCCGACCAGGAAAAGGCAGCGGTAAATCCGGCAAAGGTCATGACCTGTCTGATCTATGAACTGCTAAAGGATAATGGTGCTTTCGGCAGACAGGTAATTGAAAATTATACGCCTTTGTACCAGTCAAAAGAAGAATATTTTGCAGCAATCAACAAGATCGCTATGCAGAAAGAATTGGTCACATACGAAGGAGAAGAAAAAGCAGTGCTTCATTTTTAAGAAACACTGCTTTATTTTTAATATTTTTTTAGTAGTTTTTTGATATAAAAACCGGTTCGAATCTGATACATGTCGTTTTCATTTTCAAAATCAATATGTAATAGAGACTTGATCTGGTCGAGGCGGTAGAACATTGTGTTTCTGTGAATGAAAAGTTCTTTGGCAGTTTGCGTAATGTTGCCAAAGCATTTCAAGTAAGTAGAAAGTGTCAGCATAAGCTCTGACTCATTTTCTTTGTCGTATTGCTCCAAAATTCCCAAATGCTCATTGTATAATTCCTGTAATTCGCTGCTTGTGTAGTGTTTTACCAACAGATGATAAATCTGGTCTGTAAAATAAGAAAATGTATTCTCTTTCGGGTGTAGCAAACAACCAATCTCCAGCGACTGCAATGCCTGTGTATAACAGTTATATATGGTAGAAGCACCCGCAGCACATTTGCTTACGCCTATTGAAACGATGATATTTTTCTTATGCAGGACATGAACAAGCTTTTCGGAAATCTGCATGCCATATGCAGACGCTTCTTTTTGAGTAACCTTACCATTTAAATAAAAGAACAAGACAAAGTGCGTTTGAAAAACAGTTCGGATCATAGAATCTGCGGGAACTTCTAAAGTATCATCAAAAAGTGAGAAAACCTTTCTTTCGAATGCCCGTCGTTTGGCGATCGTCATATCTTCATATTCGGGTATGCGTAGTACCATGCAGAGCCGATTTTTCTTGAAATCAAAGTGGTTCTGAAGGCATAAGGGTTCAATTTCCTGTTCGCTTTTTACTTTTCCGGAAAGCAGATTATAGAAAAAGATGTCTCTGCTGGAACGTTCTGCTTCTGTCAGAATGGTATGATTCATCAGTGCCATGCAGAGCACAGAACGAATATTCATAATAAAATCATAGGAATCTACCGGGGTGTCTTTTTCATTTAAAAGAATTAAAAATCCTAACAAAGTATTTCTATTTGCCAATGGAAAAATCTGAAAGTCCAGGCTGGTATCAAATGCGGCTACCGAATGCGTGATGACTGGCAGGTGCATGTCCTCAGAAAGGTTCTCTTTCAGGTAAGAAATATCCGCTTTTGAAAATAAGGTATAGGAATCCTTACAGAAAGGGAAAGGAAAAGCATAAGGAAATCCGTTATGCAAAGTATATTCTATGATCTCAAAGGAATCGTTTGTCAGAAATACACTGGAGTTTGTAGCGTTGCCAATCAGAGGGAGGAGCTTGGAAAGCTTTTGTTTCTTTAACACACACTCGGAAATATCCCGATAAAGAACGGAAAGCCGTTGTGTTTCATCCATTTCGTCTTCGTACAGCTTTCGGTATACTAAATTGGCAATTTGATCCATACTGCTGGAAAAAGGAATATCTATAATAGGAAAATGCAGTTCTTCTGCCTGCTTTAACATAGACTTCGGTAATTCTGTTAAATAGCGGTTCATTTTGATGCCAAGTCCAGAACAGCCTTTTTCGACGAGATTTTGAATCAGATTTTCTGTCAATGTCTCATCGGTGAAGAAATATCCGGTAGAAAGGATCAGTGCTCCTTTGGAAAGCCATGGAACCGTATCTGGATTATCCATAATATTAATACCGGAAATCGCAGTATTGAAAGAAGTGTCTCCTGCAATGAGTGAGAATCCTTTCATAGTATCCTGAGTTAAAAGCCATTGAACGGTAGTAGCCATTGTGCACATCCTTTCTTGTTTTGTCGGTGAGTTCTAGTTTTAAATAACCTTGTAACAAGCATATTCTACGCCCAAAGAAAGAATGGTGTCAATGAACTGAATAAAATTAAATAAAAATGATTGTGCAGAATGCATAATGAAGTGGTGGACGAAAAAAGAGGATAAGAAAAAAAGCGCGCAAATTCAAATAAATTTTATAAAAAAGAGAAAAGACGAAAAGAAAAAATCGCAAAAAGTCCCGGTTTGAGCAGATTGACAATTGTTTTTGCCTTTCCTATAATACAGAAAAAGACAAGGGAGTCATTCGATACGAGTGACTCCCTGTTTTATTATTTAGAAGAAAAGAGGAGAAATATTATGGGATATCCAAAAGATTTATTATCAACAAGAGCAGTAGTGAAACCGGGACTTTGGGCAGTGATTCCCAAGGATGGATTGGTAAATAATGTGATACCGAATATTAAAGGCTGCAAAGTAAGCATCGTAGCATCTCCGAAAATGGGAGCCAGCTTTGTACAGTATATTATAGAAGCCACAAAAGATGGCGGAACCACTTCTCCTTTTGGAACAGAAGAAGGAATGGAAACTTTTATTTATATAGTAGAAGGAAGTGCGAAGATCAAAGTAGGCGGTAAGGAAGAAACCTTTACTGCAGGCGGTTATGCTTATGCACCGGCAGCAGAAGGATTGGAATTTCAAACAGTCAGTGATACAGCCAAGATCCTTCTTTACAAACAAGTATATATTCCATATGGGGATTTAAAACCTTATGTAGTGACCGGAAATATCAATGATGTTGCATATCGTATTTATGATGATATGACAAATGTACATATTAAAGATTTCCTTCCTACGGATGATCTGGCATTTGATATGAACATGCATATTTTATCTTTTGAGCCGGGCGGATGCCATCCATTTGTAGAGACACATGTGCAGGAGCATGGTGCGTATATTTTATCTGGTGAAGGTATGTATCTTATGGATGATACATGGCTTGGAATTAAGAAAGAGGACTTTATGTGGTTCGGACCTTATTGCCCACAGTGTGCATACGGAGTAGGAACAGAACCTTTTGCCTATATTTACTCCAAAGATTGTAACAGGGATGTTATATTATAAGGAGGGGAATTTATGCTGAAAGAAGCGTGTGCAGAAAATATACAGATGTGGCTTGATGGAATGAATCGGTTCAATGCCACACCGGAATTTGGAACAACTCGTATTCTTTTTACGAAGCCGGAATTAGAAAATAGAAGTTATGTAAAAGATGAAATGAAAAAACTGGGACTTGTAGTAACAGAAGACGCCATCGGAAACATTTATGGAACCCTAAAAGGTACCGATATGGAAAGTAAGCCGGTCTGGACGGGTTCTCACATTGATACTGTGCCAAATGCCGGAAAGTTTGACGGAATGGCAGGTGTTGTATGCGGTATGGAGGCACTCAGGCTGATCAAAGAAAGCGGGGTAGAACACAAGAGAGATCTAACGGTTATCGTTTATACTTCTGAGGAACCAACAAGATTTAGCTTGGGCTGTCTTGGAAGTCGTGCTATGGCGGGTGCTATGACCTTGGAGGATACAAAGCATATTCATGATAAAAGCGGACGTTCCCTTTATGAAAAGCTGGAAGAATTGTCTTACGACTTGAGCAAGTTTAGTGAGATAAAACGGGAAAAAGGCGATGTATATGCGACTGTGGAGCTTCACATTGAACAGAACAGTCAGTTGGAAAAGAAAAAACTGCCGATTGGAATTGTGAAAAAAATCTGTGCACCATCCAATTATTTAGTAGAAGTAACAGGGTGTCAGTCCCATGCCGGCGGTACCGATATGGACGATAGAAGAGATGCCTATGCAGCTTCTTGTGAAATGGCGCTTGCACTGGAAAAAATTGCGAAAGAATGTGGCAGTGAATATAATACGGCAACCATTGGCTGTGTAAAAGTCATTCCGGATGCCGCCAATGTCATTCCCGGCAAATGTATTTTTACAGTAGATATCAGAGACTGCAATATGGATACCAAACAGGAAACGATACGCGCCTTTAAAGAAGCATTTGGGAAAATTGCAGACAAAAGAGAAGTGAAATTGTCGATCACAGAAGAAAATAATGATGAACCATTGACTTGTAATAAAAAGATCGTAAGTTTATTAGAGGAAACGAGCAGTGAATTGGGACTTGCATGTACGGAGCTTATCAGTGGTCCGTTTCATGATTCCCTGTTCGTTGGAAAATTTGCACCAACAGCCATGATCTTTGTGCCAAGCAAAGGCGGTATCAGTCACAGCCCGGAGGAATGGACCGATTATGAGGAAGTGGCAAAGGGCGCAGATGTGTTAGCAAATACACTTTTGAAACTGGCAAATATGGAAGAAGAACTGTGAAAGGAAAAGGAGAAAAATTATGAAGATCAGCTTATTAGAACCGATCGGAGTACCGGAGAACGCAATAAAAGAGCTTGCTCATGGGCTAAAAGAAAAAGGACATGAATTTGTTTATTATGATACAAAAACAACAGATAAAGAGGAATTAAAGAAAAGAAGTGCAGGTTGTGATATCGTTATGATTGCCAACAATCCCTATCCGACAGAGGTTGTTGAAGCTGCTGATAAGTTAAAAATGCTTTCGGTTGCTTTTACAGGAATTGATCACATCGGAGTAGAAAAATGCAAAGAAAAAGGAGTTATGATCTGCAATGCAGCCGGATATTCCAATCAGACTGTGGCAGAGCTTGTGATCGGAATGGCGATCGATGCGTTGAGAAATGTAGCGAAAGCAAATGCGACTGTAAGAAATGGCGGTACAAGTGCAGGAATCGGCGGACGAGAAATTTGTGGTCGTACAGTCGGTATTGTAGGACTTGGAAGAATCGGTCTTATGTGCGCGAAGCTGTTTCAGGCATTCGGCGCAAATGTGATTGCCTACAATCGAAGCGAGTCCGAGGAAGCAAAGGCGATGGGCATTACTTATAAGTCTTTAGAAGAAGTACTTTCTAAGAGTGATATTGTTTCTTTGAATCTTCCTCTTAATGCAGAAACAAGAGGCTTTATGGATGCAGAAAAAATTGCGCTTATGAAACCGGATGCAGTGTTTATCAACTGTGCGAGAGGACCGATCGTAGATAATGCTGCTCTTGCAAAAGCGCTGAACGAAGATAAACTTGGCTTTGCCTGTGTAGATGTTTTTGATATGGAGCCGCCCATTCCGGCTGATTATCCGCTCCTTAGTGCAAAAAATACACTTTTGACGCCGCATCAGGCATTTATTTCCGAGGAATCCATGCTAAGACGTGCAAAGATCGTGTTTGATAATGTGTACGCATTTTTGGAAGGAAATCCAATTAATGTATGTAAATAACTGGAATTGTTCTAGAAAACCAATTCTGATAATTGCAACTTTGCAGAGAAAGTGTTATAATAAACAGAAATAAAAAGCGACGGCAATGAAAAGAAGGAGTACATATTGTAGACAGTGCAGAGAAAAGATGGTCGGTGAAAATCTTTCTGAAAGCAGTATGGAAGCAGTCTTGGAGCTCTGATCCGAACGGTGTAAAGTCCTGTTGCAATGACTTACAGATAAGTAGGCATCGGCGTAATCCTGCGTTAAAGGAAAAAATATCAGATCGTTTTTGATTGGTATTTTATGAGTGCAGAAATTTCTGAATTTAGGTGGTACCACGGATAGTTATTCGTCCTAACGCATTTGCGTTAGGGCGTTTTTTATTATAAAGGTTAAGAGCCAAAATGGAGGGAAAAATTATGAAAACGTATGAAAAGTCACAGAAACTGAATAATGTTTGTTACGATATAAGAGGTCCAGTTATGGACGAAGCTAACAGAATGATTGCACAGGGGATGGAAATTCTGAAATTGAATATTGGAAATCCGGCGCCCTTTGGATTTCACACTTCAGAAAAGCTGATAAAGCAAATGTCAGAAAATCTGACCAATACAGAAGGGTATTCCGATTCAAAAGGAATTATGCAGGCACGAGAAGCCATTGTAAAATATTGTAAAAAGAAAGGCATAGAAAATATCACAGTGGATGATGTTTATACCGGAAATGGTGTAAGTGAATTGATCACTATGTCTATGCAGGGACTTTTGGATTATGGTGATGAAATATTAGTTCCTTCACCGGATTATCCGCTCTGGACAGCTTCTGTTACCTTGGCTGGGGGAACAGCAGTACATTACATATGTGACGAGCAGTCAGAATGGTATCCTGATATTGAGGATATGAGAAGTAAGATTACGGATAAAACAAAAGGAATTGTTGTGATCAATCCGAACAATCCAACAGGAGCACTTTATCCGAAGGAAGTTTTAGAGCAGATCGTAGAGCTGGCAAGAGAACACGAACTGATTTTGTTTGCAGATGAAATTTATGACAGACTTGTCATGGATGGGGAAGAGCACATTGCGCTTGCTTCTTTAGCACCGGATCTGCTTACGTTAAGTTTTAATGGTATGTCAAAATCGCATTTGATCGCAGGTTATCGTTGCGGTTGGATGTGTCTTTGCGGAAATAAGGAACAGGCAAAGGGATATGTAGAAGGACTGAATTTACTTTCCTCCATGCGACTTTGCTCCAATGTTCCTGCACAGTCTGTCATCGATCTTGTGCTGACAGATGAAGAACTTACAAAAGAAATGCTCGTACCGGGTGGAAGGATTTATGAGCAGAGAGAATATGTGTATAAAGCATTGAATGACATTCCGGGAGTCAGTGCAGTGAAGCCGAAAGCTGCCTTTTATATTTTCCCGAAATTGGATAAAAAGAAATTCAATTTAAAGGATGACGAACAGTTTGCACTGGATTTCTTGAAGGAGAAAAAAGTGCTTCTGACACATGGCGGCGGTTTCCATTGGGAGGAGCCAGATCATTTCCGTGTTGTTTACTTACCGGAAGTGGAAGTATTAAAAAAGGCAGTGGAAGGTCTTGGAGATTTTCTGTCTTATTACAGACAATAGGATTCTGTTTTAGGGGAAGAATTTAAGTAGAGAAAGAGTATGGAGGGATGTATGAAGTATCGGATTCTGGCAATCGGGCTTGTTTTATCTTTGAGCAGCTTATTGAGTGGATGTTCCTCTAACGAAGCAGAAATTGTAGAAAGCAGGACACAGGTACAAATGGAAAATGGCTTATTTTCCTGGTCAGATGATGTGCTGGAAGAAGAGGAAGCTGTGCAGTTGTTTCGTGTCATGGAGGAATGCGGACTAGAGGATTTGTATCAACATTTTTCATCGGATATTTCCAACGAGGAAATAGAAAATTTTTTGGAATGTGCAGATGAATATGGTGTATCGGTCTATTATCTGACAGGAAACCCTGAGTGGGGATTAAATCCAAAGGGTGAGGAAATGTGCGAAGAGGTAGAAAAGGTAGCACAGTTCAATGCAGGGACAGAAGGGAAAAAGCTGGCAGGGATCATAATAGATTCAGAGCCATACCTTTTGGATGCATGGGATGAAAATGAGAACGGCGTTATGAACAGTTATGTTCTTGCAATGGAACAGGCGCATGAGAAAGCAATGGAAGCAGAAATTCCGTTGATAGCTTGTATTCCTTTTTATCATGATTCCAGTGTACATGAAGAAGCACTAAAGGAGCTGATGGCAGATGGTTGTGATGGAATTGCCATTATGAATTATTCCAGAAAAGATGAGATAGAACATGTGGAAACAGAAATTTCTATAGCAGAAGAAGTAGACTGCGCTGTCGTTGTTATTTATGAATTGCAGGAGGCAGGAAAGCACGGACTGAAAGAAAACAATACTTATTATCAGGAAGGAATGGAGGCATTGCAGGAAAGCATTTCAAAGTTCCAGGATACGTTTGGAAAAGAGAATTTCCGTTACGCTTTGCATGATTATGATGCTTTAGTGGAGGTGATTGAAAATGAATGAGGTATTACGTCAGGAAAAGAAGTTCCTGATCAGTCTTCCAGAGATGTATGAACACAGCGGTTATCTGGAGAAGGTGATGATGCAGGATTCCCATAATAGGGGGGATGGCTATTTGATCCGTTCGCTGTATTTTGACACCTTATATGAAAGAGATTATATGGAAAAGGAGGACGGAGTGGAACTGCGACGGAAGTTCAGGCTACGCAGTTACGGTCCGGATTATTCCTTTGGCATTTTGGAAATGAAACAAAAGCAGGGTGGAATGCAAAAAAAGCGTTCCCTGCGTATGAGCAAGGAAGATGCGAGCCGTCTTATCAATAGAGAGTACGATGTTCTTTTAAAATATGAAGAACCTTTCGCAAAAGAATGTTATGCTCTTTTGAACATGTACTGTTATGTACCAAAAGCAGTAGTGGAATATAGAAGGAAAGCATTTGTTGCAAAAGAAAATCAGATTCGAGTGACATTTGATCATCATATTGTTGGAACAGAAAGTTGTTTTGATATTTTTGACAGAAATCTGTTGCAAAATCCGGTACTGGGTACGGAACTAGTTGTGTTGGAAGTCAAATATAATGGATTTTTGTTAAGTTATATAAAAGATTATATACAAAAAATAAATCGAAGTGAAACCTCTGTCAGTAAATACAGCTTGAGCCGTATGACAAGTATGCATTATCAATTTTAAAGAACAAAGGAGAAGAAGAGATGAAAGAATATTTAAGCGCTGTTTTAGCGGAAAGTGGAACTTTAAGTGTAGAGGACATTATTATCCGGATATTGGCATCGGCAGTCATTAGTATAGCCATATATGTATCCTACTGGTATACCCATGCTGGAACTACTTATAGTAAGAAATTTAATGTTTCCCTCGTTACTTTGACTGTATTGACCGGAACCGTTATGACGGTTATTGGAAATAATGTGGCTTTGTCACTCGGTATGGTTGGTGCGTTGTCTATTGTACGTTTTAGAACAGCAATTAAAGATTCCAGAGATACCACATATATTTTCTGGGCGATCATTGTAGGTATTTGCTGTGGTGTTGGTGATTATACTGTAGCTACAGTGGGTACGGTCGTAGTATTCGTAGTACTGTTATTTTGGGGACGTGTACGAAATGAAAATAGAATTCTTTTGATCATTCGTGGTGCAAAAAATAAGTCTACGGAAATGGAAGGTATCGTATTTGAATTTTTCGGTGGAAAGGCTTGCCAGAAAGTGAAAAATACTACACCGGATACGGTAGAAATGATTTATGAAATGTCCCGTAAAGTTTATCAGATCACATATAAAAAAGACACAGACATTGCTGACAAGCTGTATGCGCTTGGTGGAGTAGAATATGTTAATATCGTAACACAGAGTGATGAAATTACGGGGTAATGTTATATGAAAACGAAACTGATGTATCTGGGAACGGCTATAGCAGTCATAGCGGTTATGGTTGTGTTTGGAAAAATAGATGCCGAAAATGGCACCAAACGATATATGCAGCATAAAGAACAGCTTCCGGAAACAGAAAGACCAGAAGAGGAATTTTCGACCCATCTTCCAATCGTATCAATCGATACAAATGGGGAAGAGATTCTTTGGCTGTCACAAGGTGGTTACCTTTATGACAGTAGTAATCATGTTGTGTCAGATGAACTTTTTACCGGAGATGAATCTCTCCTTGATATTTCCTGTACTACTTCTGTTGTGAGTGGTGAGGGAGAGTGGCATGGTCTGCAGGATGAAGTGGATTTCACAAGTACAGCAACGATACGTGTACGTGGAAATTCTTCACGTTTATTCGACAAAAAGTCATATCTTCTCAAATTCGTAGAAAAAGATGGAGAAGAAAAAAATGTGTCTGTTATTGGCATGGATAAGGCAAGCGAATGGGTTCTTCATGGACCTTTTCTGGATCGAACCCTGTTACGAAACTACCTTTGCTACAATGTAGCAGGACAGGTCATGGATTATGCGCCGGATGTGCGTTATTGCGAATTATTCCTAAACGGAGAATACCAGGGACTATATCTTATGGTGGAAGCTATTTCAAGAGATGAGGGACGTATTGAAATGACAAAGCCAGAAAGGGGTAGCAATGTGACAAGCTGGATCGTACGTTTAGACCGTGCTGGAAAGGGAGACACTCCTTTAAATAACTTTACGACCTATACGTTACAGACGGGTGTGTCTGAAGTCGATCTGCGTTATCCGGGAGCGGATACACTCACTCCGGAGAGACTTGCCTATGTGGAGAATGATCTGAGTGAAATTGAACGGGCTATTTATTCTACTGATAGAAGTGACCCGGCAAAAGGATATCAGGCTTACATAGATAAAGAAGCACTTGCACAGTATTTTGTACTGAACGAGTTTTTTGGAAACGTAGATGCAGGACGATTTTCTACCTATTATTACAAGGATGTAAGAGGAAAGGTCATTCCGGTAGTATGGGACTTCAACAATGGCTGTGATAATTATATTGATTACGTCTATGATGTGGAAGGATTTAATATGATGGAGTCTCCATGGTTTGGAGAATTGCTTAAGGATGAAGCGTTTGTAAAAGAAGTGATTGCACAATATCGAAGCATGCGCGAAGGGGTATTGAGCGACGAAAACCTTTGCACTATGATCGATGACACGGTGCTCTATCTTGGAGATGCAGTAGATCGCAACTATGAAAAGTATGGATACGTTTTTGATCTGAGTGAAACAGACGGTATTAATTATCTTCAGCCGGTAGAAAGAAATGCAGAGAGTTATGAAGAATCCATTCAGCAGCTCAAAGATTGGCTGACTGCCCGTGGTGCATGGATGGATGCTAACATTGATAGTTTACAGCAGTATTCTCATGAATCCAAAAATGTGACAGAGGTAATCGAATAGGAGAATCAAAAAATGAAAAAATATTTTACTATAATTTTAGCACTTTTTTTGACAGCCTTTGGCATTTTTTATGCGGTTTCCGTGAAGGGAGTCTATGTGGATCTGCGTCCGAACGATCCTGTGACAGCGTCCTTCATGACAGAAGAGGAGAAGATTTTTGTGCAGAAGGCAGATGGCGAGTATGAAGAGGTCGTGATCCGTGGTGTGGAGCTTTCATCCAGTATGCCGGGGCAATATGCCACCCAATTTGCAGCAGAGGAAGAGGACTATTTAAGATGGCTGGAGGCAATTGGTGAGATGGGGGCTAACACAGTGAGAGTCTATAATATTATGGATGATGACTTTTACAATGCCTTTTATCGTTATAATACAGAGCACGAGACACCACTTTATCTTTTGCAGGGACTGCAGGTATCTGATGATGCCAATTTTGGTTCGGAAGATGCGTGGGCAGATGATTTTTATGGTAGTTTGCTGGAAGATGCAGAGATGGCTGTAGACGTGATCCATGGAAAACGAATTATTAATACAAATGAAATGCAGGGAACAGGCATTTATTCTAAAGACATCTCACAGTGGGTCTTAGGCTATATTGTGGGACAGGAATGGGATGCTTCTACAGTAGCTTATACAGATGAACAGGGCGAAAGAAAAGTTTCTGGACAAGGAACCTATTTTACGACAACAGAGGATGCTACCACATTTGAAAGACTGTTAGCAGATGTCATGGACAGGATTGTGAGTTATGAGTCTTGGAAATATAAGGAACAGCGTTTGGTTTCCTTTGCAAATGATCCAAGTCTTGATCCATTTGAATATGAGACCTCTTATGCTTCGCAGCTTGGAAAATTCTGCAGTATCGATGCGGAACATATTCTTCCTACGGAAAAATTAATTTCTGGATATTTTGCATCCTACAAACTTTATGATTTTTGTGATAACTTTGCAGAATATTTATCTGCAGAACAGAAAAGCGAGTTAGGAACGATTTTGACTGACCGAAATAGTGCGAGCAGCTTTCAAGGTTATTTAGATGTATTGGAAGCATATCATACGATGCCGGTCGTAGTGACTGGTTATGGCTTTTCGACTGCTCGTATACCAGTGGAGGATGATCAGCTTCCTTTGACCGAGGAGGAACAGGGAGAAGCCTTGATGGAAGTGTATCACGAGGCTCTGGAAGCAGGCTGGAATGGGGTGTGCATTTCTACATGGCAGGATGTGTGGGAACGCAGAACATGGAACACCGCATTTTCTACTGTGCCAACACAAAATTATTTATGGCATGATCTGCAGAGCGACGGACAAAATTACGGTATTCTTGATTTTGAGCCTGGAGAAGAAGAAAAAGTGTGTTATGTGGATGGCGACAGCAGTGAATGGGACAAGAGTGAACCAGTGCTGACAACGGATGCATGGACTGTTTTTACCAAACAGGATGAAGAAGGACTCTATCTTTTGATTAGTGGAGAAGGAGTACAGGAGCAGCCCTTATATATTCCGATCGATACAACACAGCAGAGTGGAAGCAGTATTTGTGATGCGAAAGCGGTAGAGTTTGACAGGGCGGCAGATTTCCTGCTCTGTTTGGATGGTACAGACAACACCAGACTTCTCGTGCAGGAACGTTATGATGCTTTGCGGGAAAATTTCTTAGAAGAAATTACAGGTGAAAATCCATTTTATCATTTCCCTGGAAAAGACAGTTCCACTTTTGTAACGATTGGTACTGCTTTAAGAAATGATACTTTGATTGATGAGACGCTGCTTCTTACGGAAGAAGAAGCCCAAAAGCTGAAAGCACTCGGCGTATGGGAATCAGGGAAATTAGTGCACGGAGATGGAAATCCAGAACATGATGATTATTTATCGCTTGCTGATTTCTGTTTTGGAGAGTCTTGTGTAGAAATCTGTCTGCCGTGGGGATTACTCAATGTGGGCGATCCTTCCCAGATGATGATACATAGTGATTATTATGAAAACTATGGTGTAGATATGCAGCATGTATCGACTTTCTATATAGGAATTGGTAACGGTTCTGAGAAGATTACAATGGAACCGGTTAAGATGCCGGGATATAAGGGAGCACCTGTCTGGCATGAGAGACTGAAGGAGTCGTATGATGTGATACAGAAAGAATGGAAGGGGGAGAATAATGCTTCGTCTGGACATTAGTGACATCATTTATTTTTATATGTTTATCTGTGTCGCACTTCTCGTATTTAATATTCTCTACATTTGGAGTGCCAATGGAAAAAAGAGAATCATGGAGCGGCGCAGAAAGAAATGGAAAAAAGAAGTAGAGGAAGCGGTAGCCTGCTGCAAGGAAGAGAAAGAGATTCCGAAAAAGCATCAGGTGAGGCTTGAGAGAAAGCTGCGAAATATTAATCAGTTGATTGCATTCAACCAGGCAATACAGCCTGATCTGGAAGAAAAAGATGTGCAGCATTATCTTGACTTGAATCATGATACTTTTCAAACGCTGGCAGTGGTCTATGCAGAAAAATCAGCTATGGAAAAAGCTTTTTTTGCCTACATTATTTCCATATATCATCCGGACAAAGGCAGAGAGCATGATCAGCTTGCAGAAACCTTGCTGGATTTTACGGATAATTCGACTATCTATTGCCGGGAAAATGTATTGCTGGCGCTTTGTGCTATGGGCAATGCGGGAGCAATAGAAAGATTTTTTCAGCTTTTGAATGATAATGGGCTGTATCATAATCCTAAACTTTTGGCAGATGGTCTTTTAACCTTTGAGGGAGATCGGGAAAAACTTGCAATGCAGCTTTTTGAGAAGAGCAAATATTATAATGAAACGCTGCAGGTGGCGATCGTGCAGTTCGCAACCAGACTGTCAGAGGCTTTTTGTAAGGTTTTTTTGAAGGCATTGCAGGATGAAATGACACCATTAGAAGTCAAGTTCACATTAATACGTTATTTCCAAAGATTTTATTATGAGGAAGCACTGCCGATCTTATTGGAATATGTCAAAAATGATGAGGAGGAAAATGGAGGTTTAGCCATTCCTTCCTGTGCTGCTCTTGCACGATATCCGGGAGATGGTACAGTTGAGATACTAAAAAGTGCTTTGTGCAGCAGAAACTGGTATGTGAGGAAAAATGCTGCTCTTTCTATTATATCGCTCGGTGTGGAAGAGGATGTTCTAACAGAACTGAGAAGATCACAAGACCGTTATGCCAGCGAAATGCTCGGTTATATGATGGAATTGAAAACGCAGAAGGAGGTAAAAAAATGACAGCTATACTATCTGGATTTTTGGATGTGGTCAGCATATTTTTTCTGTTGTATTTACTTCTATATGCGACTTATTTATTTCTTTCGGTAACGGTCGGTGCATGGCGATTATATAAGCGGGATAAAATGCGTAGTATCAAAAATGAACTAAAGCATGAGTTCTATTTTCCAATTTCCGTGTTAGTGCCAGCGTATAATGAGGAAGTTACCATATTGGATAATGTAGAATCCATGCTGAATCTGGATTATCAGCTTTATGAGATCATAGTAGTAGATGATGGTTCTACAGATGATACCACCAAGATTCTGGTGGAGCACTTTGATATGATACAGGTACAGCGTCCGATCAAACGGATGGTGTCTTGCCAGCCTGTAGAGGCAGTTTATGAAACAAGGGTAAACGGAATTCAGTTGACTGTCATCAAGAAAAAGAATGGTGGAAAAGGAGACGCCTTGAACATGGGAATCAATGCGGCACAATTCCCGTATTTTGTTTGTATTGATGCGGATTCCATGTTACAGCGAGATTCTTTAGAACGTATCATACAGCCAGTCATGGAAGACGACTCCGTAGTGGCTGTTGGAGGACTGATCCGTGTTGCACAGTGTGTGGAAATGGAAGAGGGAAAAGTAGAGAGTTATCATCTGCCTTGGAATCCTCTGACTTGTATGCAGGTAATGGAATATGACAGGTCGTTTTTAGCTTCTAGGATCTTGTTGGATAATTTTAATGGAAACCTGATCATTTCTGGAGCTTTTGGTTTATTTAAAAAGGATATTGTAGTAGCGGCTGGCGGTTATGCTGGTAATACACTAGGAGAAGATATGGAATTGGTATTGAAGCTTCACGCATTTTGCAGGCAGAGCCAAATCCCATATTCTATCCGCTATGAGCCAAATGCAGTATGCTGGAGTCAGGCACCTTCTTCCATGAAGGATTTCAGAAGCCAGAGACGCCGTTGGCATTTGGGTTTGTTCCAGTGTATGATGAAATATAGGTCCATGTTTATGAAACCGCATTATGGATTGGTAGGTTCGCTATCTTATTTGTATTATCTGTTGTATGAACTTTTCACACCACAGATAGAGATCTTTGGTCTGTTTGCGACGATACTTGCGGCGTTTGCAGGGATGCTGAACATTCCATTTATGCTGCGATTTTATGCGTTATATGCTCTGTATGGAGCAATTTTGACCATTACAGCATTTTTCCAAAGAATTTATACACAGAATTTGAAAATTGGATTTAATGATGTAGTAAAAGCATGCGTGGCGTGTGTAATTGAAAATTTCTTTTTCCGTTTTTATGTAGATCTTATTCGTGGAACAGCCTTTTTGGGTTATCGTAAATATAAGAATCAGTGGGGAAAAATTAAGCGCAGCAATCTGAATAAAGATAAAAAATAAAGGTTTTTAAAAGAAGTGGAAGTTTTATAATTCCACTTCTTTTTTATATATTTTTACCACATTGGATTGGAGTCCGTTTTTTTGGACACATAATAGTTTATCTTAAATACAGAACTTGAGAGAAAAAGCAAAAGATGTGTCGAAGAAAGGATCGGTGGAGAGTATGAAAAAGAGTTTTTTGGCAGTTTTGATTTTACTTATGTGTATCACAGGAGTTTTTATAAAGGGAACTGTAGTGAGTCAGGCAAAATCAAAAATTCAGGAAGAAAATAAAATTTATCATGAAATGGAAAAAACATATATCAAAGAAGTAAAAGCGGTTTTGGAAGAAGCAGGCTTTGAAAATAGTGGGGTTAACCTGACCAAAGTCATTGATGAAAATGGCGGGCGTGCTTATACATTATTAATCCATAACAGCAGAATTAATAAACTGGAGTCCGAAGAAAAAGAAGCACTTTTATTAAAGCTTGAAGGTATTTGTTTCGGAGATGAGACATGCGTAATTTACCATGAATTTCTTGTGGCTTACGAGTAAGTTGTAAATGACAGAAAAACGGTTTTGGATTATAATCAAATAGAAATGAACTGAGAAGTTTCAAACGTCTTCTTTGTTAGAAAGAGCAGACAGAAAGGAAAAAAATGAGAGAGAATCCAAGACCACAGGAAATATACAGACATTTTAAAGGAAATTTATATCAGATACTTTCTCTTGCAGAGCATACAGAAACAGGGGAAACCCTTGTAATCTATCAGGCGCTTTACGGAGAATATAAAGTATACGCACGAGAACTGGCTATGTTTTTAAGCAAGACAGATAGAGAGAAATACCCTACGGCGAAGCAGGAATATCGCTTTGAAAAAGTAGAGGCAGAACGTTTGGTAGAAAGCCGGGAGAAGATGCCGGATATAACAATGGAAACACGATCGGAACAAGGAGTAATAGAAGAAAAAGAAGTAGTACAGGAAAGCGCACATGTAGCACATGCAGTACAGGAAGAGATGCCGGAGGGAGAAGAGGAAATCTTAAATCTCGATCCGTTAGTGATAGAATTTCTGGATGCGGACAGCTATGAAGAAAGACTGAATATTTTGGCAGCCTTGCAAAATCGTATTACCAATGAAATGATAAACACAATGGCAGTTTCTGTTGATCTGGAGATCAATGATGGCAGCATAGAAGAAAGATATGATGCATTGAAGAACTGTTTGTTGACATTGGAAAAGTACGAGTGCAACCGCTTGCGATAAACGTTGGCTCTTTCTAGTCCAGGATGCCTTTCCTATAAGAGGGAGGAAAAGAACGGGTAGAAGTAATTGTAATGTCCAGAAACAGTCCAGATACATCCCTACGGGTATTTAATGCCATAAAGTATTACAAATTACCTATTACAAGAGCTGTTTTAGTAAGCGGTGCTTCCTTAGCACCTTACTTAAAGGCGTTCAAAACAGATCTGTTTTTGTCAGCCTATGAAGAGGATGTGCAGGCAGCGATAAATTTTGGAATCGCAGCAGGGATCATATGTGAAAGTAATCCGAAAAAATATGCAGAATTTAGAAAGCAGGAACCAATTAAAATAGCGTTTGACGGGGATGCAGTGCTCTTTTCTGATGAGTCGGAAACTATTTATAAAGCAAGAGGTCTTGCAGCTTTTGAAGAAAATGAGAGAAAAAATGCAAAAAAGCCATTAATGGAAGGACCTTTTGCAAATTTTCTCAAAATCATATCAGATCTACAAAGAGAATACCCGGCGGAAAGTGTACCGATAAGAACGGCATTGGTGACTGCAAGGTGCGCGCCGGCGCATGAGAGGGTCATTCGGACGCTACGAGAGTGGAATGTAAGGATTGATGAAGCTTTTTTTCTTGGCGGGATTGAGAAAAAAGAAATTTTAAAGGCATTTGGAGCACACATCTTTTTTGATGACCAAAGTGTACATACGATTCCCGCTTCGGAGGTCGTACCGGCTGCGCGAGTGCCAAGTCCAGAAAAAGAAGCAGTATAGAATAGAAAGTAACAGAGGTTTAGCTCAGTGAAATATAACAATATACATACAGGACGTTTTTTAGAGCGTCCAAACCGTTTTATCGCTTATGTAGAAATAGACGGGCAAAGGGAAAAAGTACATGTGAAAAATACAGGACGGTGTCGGGAGCTTTTAGTTCCGGGCACTGAAGTGTATTTGGAGAAAAGTGACAACGAAGCACGTTCCACAGCCTATGATCTGGTTGCGGTAAAGAAGCAGGAGAGAATCGTAAATATGGATTCGAATGCACCAAATAAGGCAGTGGAAGAATGGCTTTTAAAAAGACAGCTTTTTAAAGATCTGACGTTTTTGCGTCCGGAAACGACTTATCAAAATTCGCGATTTGATTTCTACGCAGAATGCGGTAAAAAAAAGATTTTTATAGAAGTAAAAGGTGTCACTTTAGAAAATGACAATGTTGTCAGTTTCCCTGATGCACCATCAGAGAGAGCTGTGAAGCACGTACAAGAGCTCATAAAAGCAAAACAGGAAGGCTATGACACATATGTCATATTTGTAGTACAAATGAAGAATGTAAGCCTTTTTATGCCAAATGAAGCAACACATCCAGAATTTGCACAGGTGTTGCGGGAGGCAAGAAAGGCAGGGGTTTGTGTCAAAGCATATGACTGTGATGTCACAAAAGAGACAATGGAAATAAGAGAGGAAGTTCCAGTAGTATTATCGGTAATTGACCAAATAAGTCAGCCGCTTCTTGCATGGTATGACAAGAAACATCGTATATTGCCATGGAGGGAAGAACCTACAGGATATCATGTATGGGTGTCAGAGATCATGCTACAGCAGACAAGAGTAGAGGCAGTCAAACCATATTATGAAAGATTTCTTAAGAATTTACCAAATATTGCTTCTTTATCTGGCGCAAATGAAGAGGTTCTGTTAAAATTGTGGGAAGGACTCGGATATTATAACCGGGTTCGGAATATGCAAAAAGCAGCTAAGATCATTATGGAAAAATACGGCGGTGAAATGCCGGAAAAATATGAGGAGCTTCTTGCATTGCCGGGAATCGGAAGCTATACGGCGGGTGCAATTTCTTCCATTGCATATGGACAAAAGGTTCCAGCGGTAGATGGAAATGTGTTGCGTGTCGTATCCAGACTTCGTATGGATGATTCTGACATATTAAGTGCACAGGTTAAAAAGCGTGTAGAGCAGGAGTTAGTGGAAGGAATGCCTGCCGATCGCCCAGGGGACTTTAATCAGGCAATGATGGAGCTTGGAGCTGTAGTATGCATACCAAATGGTATGGCGAAGTGCAGTGAATGTCCGCTTCAAAAAATATGTATGGCTTTTCAAAATGACAGAGTTCTGGAATTTCCGGTCAAGGCAAAAAAGAAGCCGAGGGTGATCGAAAAGAAGACCATATTAGTTATTCGCGATGAGAATCGGGCAGCAATTCAGAAGAGACCAGACAGGGGTCTTTTGGCGGGATTGTATGGTTTTCCTTCTTTAGAAGGGCATAAGACAGGAGAACAGGTTATCCAGTCGCTGAAGGAATGGGGGCTTAACCCTATTTATATTAAGCCGTTGGAATCGTCGAAGCATATTTTCAGTCATAAAGAATGGCATATGAAAGGCTATGTAATACGAGTGGATGAGCTGATGCCGGTAAACGGAGAAGCAAAGGGCCTTTTATTCGTGGAGCCAAAGGAGACAGAAGAAAAATATCCAATTCCATCTGCATTTGCGGCATATACAAAATATTTAAATATTAAACTTGGCAATGAAAAGTTTAAAAAAGAAAATTAAGGGAAGTGAAAAAGCATGAAATTATTATCTGTAGCTATTCCGTGTTATAATTCGGAAAATTATATGAGAAATTGTGTGGAATCTTTGCTTAAAGGTGGAGAAGATGTAGAAATCATTATTGTAAATGATGGTTCGCATGATGCAACAGCCCAGATTGCAGACGAATATGCAACAAAATATCCGACGATCGTAAAGGCTGTTCATAAAGAAAATGGTGGACATGGTTCTGCAGTAAATGCAGGAATTGACAATGCGACAGGACTTTATTTCAAAGTTGTAGATAGTGACGACTGGGTGCAGGAGGCAGCATACAAAAAGATTTTAGATACACTCAGAGAGCTTGTTGGTGGTGAGAAGACTATTGACATGTTTATCAGTAACTTTGTGTACGAAAAAGAAGGAGTAAAGCGTAAGAAGGTTATGCGTTATCATCGTACGCTGCCAGAAAATAAAATTTTTACATGGAAGGATGTAAAGCATTTCCATAAGGGTCAATACATATTGATGCATTCCGTTATTTTCCGTACAAAACTGTTAAAAGAATGTAATTTAAGGCTGCCGGAAAAGACATTTTATGTAGATAATATTTTCGTTTTTGAACCACTTCCATATGTAAAAAATATGTATTATCTGGATGTGAATTTTTATCGTTACTATATTGGACGTGAAGACCAATCTGTAAATGAGAGTGTCATGATTTCAAGAATTGACCAGCAGATCAAGGTAAATAAACTGATGGTTGATTTTTATGTAGCAAATAAACAGTTGTTTTCAGGAGATCGCAAGCTTGCGAACTATATGTTCAATCACTTGGAAATCATTACCACAATTTCTTCTGTATTGTTAATACGTTCTGAAACGGAAGAAAATCTGGAGAAGAAAAAAGAGTTATGGAAATATATTAAGCAAAGTGACAGAGTTCTGCATTTCCGTCTGCGCCATGGTATCATGGGCGGTGCAATGAACCTTCCGGGAAAAGGTGGACGTAAGATCTCTGTAGAGGGTTATAAGATCTGCCAGCATTTCTTTAACTTTAATTAATCTATTTCAATGAGGGAGAGTAGTAAATGGAAGTAAAGGTGTATGCGAGCAAAAAAATGCTTGTTCTAGTTGGTGCGGTGTGTATGCTTATTGCGGTTGTTTGTTGTTATTTTGGATTTGGTGTGCGTATCGCAGATGCAACGCACAGCAAAGATTATGAATATTACAGCGCAGAAGTCAAAGATGTGTATGAGCATGATCACGAAGACAGCGATGGGGATAAATACTATACTTATTCCGCCTTGTTAGAATTGCAGTTAAATAGAACGACAGTAGCATTTGAAACAGGTGACATTTTTGATCGTGAGCCTGAAAACGGAGAACGGATTCCTGTCATGTGCAAGGATAAAGGCGATGCAGAATATGATTACTATGTGGCAAAGCAGGACTGGATGACAAAAGCGTATGTACCATATGACAGATCTTATGAATCGTATGTTTTTGCGGCTCTATTTTGTATGGCGTTTGGGCTCATGGTATTTGGCTTTATGCTACCAGCTGGAAAAGCACAAGGTTCGTTTTTAGGAATCGGACTTCTTCTTATAGGTATAGGAGGTATTTATCTGGCTTTTGCAGCCAAAGTGTTTGGTGCATTGCTCCTTGTTATTTTTGGAGCAGTAGGCGTATTAGTGTTACATCGAACCTTTTTTGTGTCCAAAGAAAAGCAGCAGGAAATGGTAGAGCAAAATCAGTATGAAAAACTTCTTGTTGTGCGTGATGTGTTATACCAGGATGCAAATGGAACAGAGACAGTTGTATTTGCGATGATCGGAAGTGAAGCGCAAGATATGGAATATTTTTCCTATGATACGGTGCAGTCAGGTAGATTTCTGGTAGGAAGCAGATGCAGTGCAGACAGCAGAAAATTAATGGGATGCTCAGAAAGAAGACAGATAGGACAATATGACACGATCAATGTTTCAGTACTTCCTGTAGAGGAATTTAAAGAATTAAGTGCAGTAGCGAAAAAAACATTTGAGATCATTAATGCATTATATGAAAAAAAGACCGGAAACCCCTTTGTATAGGGGAACGGTCTTTTTTATAGTTAACCAATCTGTGGATTGGTCTTGTTCGCTGCTCTTCGTCTGCGTACTGCAAACAATACATCGTAGTGATAAACGATTAAATACATTACAAATGCCATAATGATTCCAGTGATCACATCAAAGACGGAATGCTGTTTGATCAACATAGTTGATAAAATGATGGAAACACACAAAACTAGAGAACCGATACGGAATCCTTTTTTGTTTTCAAAGTGGCTGCTCTTTGTGATAGCAAAATGAGCACCTAATGAATTATATACATGAATGCTCGGCCAAAGGTTTGTTGCCGTATCTGTTTTCCAAAGAAATCCGACCATTCTGGTAAAAACGTTATCTCTTGGTAATTCTGTGAGACGTAAGTCGTGTCCATTTGGGAACAAAGTAGAAATAATTAAAAACACGGTCATTCCAGTTGCAAGAAATATACAGGTCTTGTAATAGTCTTCCTTGTCCTTAAAGAAAAAGTACACTACAGTAGTGGCTACGTAAACAAACCAAAGAAAGTACGGAATTACAAATATTTCACAAAATGGGATGTAATCATCGATAAAAGTATGGATTAACGTGTAATTTTTCGTTACGGTCTGCTCCAAATGTGAAAACCAGGCTAAATAGATCATGCCATAAATGATTAAAGGAATGGCATGTTTGTACGTTTGATAAAACTTTTTCATAATAAAATTACTCCTGTCTGCCAATAGGTGGCATGAAAATGTGCAGCTTTTCAGCTTCACAATGAATATGTACCACATCTGCTTTATGACTGACTTCGCCATCCGTATGAGTCCAAAGAGGGTGGCTCAGACGGACTGTCATTTCCTTTACAAGGAAACGATGTAAACCATTAAATTTGAAGTGCTCCCCTTTAAAAGCGGAAGGAAGAGCCATAAGTGCTTTTAGTTTTGGAATATTGCCTGCAACACATACATCCAAACAACCATCTGCAGGGTCAGCGCCCGGACAGAACATAAAGCCTCCGCCCTCGTATGGATGAACCATAGCAGTTAAAAATAAGATACGGTCAAAACGAATGACAGCACCGTCCTGAAGTTCTAATTCACAAGAAACCCGTTTTGCGGTAATCAGTTGTTTTAAGGCAATGATCAAATAGGTCAATTTTCCTAAACCAATTTTATTCAGAAGTTTTTTGGATTTAGAATCCATGGCTTCCTTACAAACTGCAGCGTCAAAACCAATGCCACAGCTTACAGCGAAAGTCCGGTTAAAATCATTGCAAAAAATTCTGCCAATGTCAAGAGGTTTTGCATAATCGCTTTCTAAAATGAAAGAAAGTGCCTCTTTTGGTGTAGAAGGAATCTGCAGTGCCCGTGCAAAATCATTGCTGGAACCGGTTGGAATATAGCCGATCGCAAAATTTTCCAAATTAGAAAGTCCCTGTAATACTTCATTCAAAGTGCCATCACCACCAAGAACGATCAAGTTACAAAGTGGATGAGAAGAATTTTGCGTTTCTTCCTTAGTATATGCACAAAAGTCTTGGGAAACTTTTTCTGCTAATTTTTTACAGTCGCCAGATCCTGTAGAAAAGTGTGCCTGATAAGAAATATTCTTTTCTTTTAATAAGGGTTCAATTTCCTGACATATATGTAGTCCCTTGCCGGATCTGGATGCCGGGTTAATAATGATTTCGTATGAGCGTTCCATAATTTACTCCTGCGTATTTTTTCTAGCGCTATTTTAACAGCCTTTTTTCAGAGAGTCAATCGGTCAAAAGGGCAGAAAAGACGATTTAAGAAAAAAGTAAGAAATCAGTAAGAATCTGGTAACGGGGTATAACAGATATAGAAAATCCGTAGAAACACTTTGCTTTTGCACTGCGCTGTGCTATAATCAGCTACAAATACTTTAATGAAATAAAATTAAAGTGCCGGCGAACGGACATACAGTTACGGCAGAATGGAGGAAAAGATGTATTCTTTAGATGAAGTAAAAAATGTTGACCCTGAAATCGCAAGCGCGATCGTAGAAGAACAGGAAAGACAGAACAGCCATATTGAGTTGATCGCTTCCGAAAACTGGGTAAGCAAGGCTGTTATGGCAGCAATGGGAAGCCCGCTCACCAACAAATATGCAGAAGGATATCCAGGAAAAAGATATTATGGCGGATGTGAATGCGTAGACGTAATTGAAAATCTTGCAATTGAAAGAGCAAAAGAACTTTTTGGTTGTGACTATGCAAACGTACAGCCACATTCAGGAGCACAGGCAAATCTTGCAGTACAGTTTGCTGTATGTATGCCGGGCGATACGATCATGGGTATGAATCTGGATCACGGCGGACATTTGACACACGGAAGCCCAGTAAATATTTCCGGTAAATATTTTAAAATTGTACCTTATGGTGTAAATGACGAAGGCTTCATTGATTATGATGAATTAAGAAGAATTGCGGTAGAAGCAAAACCTAAGATGATTATTGCCGGAGCTTCTGCTTATGCAAGAACAATAGATTTCAAAAAATTCAGAGAAGTTGCTGACGAAGTTGGAGCAGTTCTTATGGTAGATATGGCTCACATTGCAGGTCTTGTAGCAGCAGGCCTTCATCCAAGTCCATTCCCATATGCAGATGTTGTTACGACAACCACTCATAAAACACTTAGAGGACCTAGAGGTGGTATGATCCTTGCCAACAAAGAAGCAGCAGAAAAATACAACTTCAACAAGGCAATCTTCCCGGGAATCCAGGGTGGACCTTTAATGCATGTTATCGCAGCAAAAGCAGTTTGCTTTAAAGAAGCTTTAAGTGATGAATTTAAAACATATCAGAAAGGAATCATTGATAATGCACAGGCTCTTTGCAAAGGTCTGCAGGAAAGAGGCATCAAGATCGTTTCTGATGGAACGGATAATCATTTAATGTTAGTAGATCTGACTACATATGGTCTGACAGGAAAAGCAGTAGAAAAATTGCTTGATCAGGCGCATATTACATGTAATAAAAATACCATCCCTAACGATCCACAGTCTCCATTCGTAACAAGTGGTATCAGACTTGGTACACCTGCTGTAACAAGCCGTGGAATGAATACAGAAGACATGGACAAGATCGCAGAAGCAATCGCCCTTGTTATTAAAGGTGGCGAGGATAAAATTCCGGAAGCACGTGCAATCGTACAGGAGCTTACAGACAAATATCCGTTGATCTAATACAAGAAAAGGAAAAACTGAAAAAAGGCTGCCACACTTCAAAGGAAAGTGTGACAGCCTTTATGGTTTTTATAAAGGTCATAAAAGGACTAGAGCAATGTTTTCATATATTCTTCAATTGCATCATGCCAGTCCGCAAAACGGAAATCTGTTGTCAGTTTGAACATATATTTTTCCAGTACAGAGTAAGCAGGACGTGCTGCAGGAGCACCGAACTCTTCTGTGGTGATATGTTTTACCTGTGTGTCCTTTTTTGCAAGGCGGAAAATTTCTTCTGCAAATTCAGCCCAGTTACAGCTTCCTTCACAAGTACCATGGAACAGACCATAATTTTCAGTAGGAAGCAGATAGCAGATTGCTTTTGCAAGCTCGGAAGCACTGGTAGGTGTTCCATACTGGTCGCCAACAACTGTGACCATGTCGTGATCTTCCGAAAGACGGAGCATGGTCTTTACAAAGTTTTTTCCTTCGCCGTACAGCCATGCCGTACGGATGATGAAATAATTTCTTGCAAATTCTTTTACAAAATTCTCTCCGGCAAGCTTTGTTTTGCCATATACCCCCTGTGGATTGGTCTTGTCAAATTCTGTTAAAGGTCTGTCGCCAAAACCATCAAATACATAATCTGTGGAGACCTGAATCATCTTAGCGCCTGTTTCAGTAGCGGCAATACTTAAGTTTCTTGGTCCGATGGCGTTGATACGATATGCCTTGTCCAATTCTGTTTCACATGCATCTACACCGGTATGAGCCGCACAGTTAATGATAGCATAAGGTCTGACTTCTCTGGCAAGCTTCATAACGGCATCAATATTTGTAATATCAAGCTCTGCTACATCTGTATTTACAAGAGAATATTCACTGTTTGAGCCAAGTTGTTTATTTATAGCACGTCCTAACTGGCCATTGCAGCCGGTTACAATGATTGATTTCATAAAATGTCCTCCATTTACTTATAATAAAAGTCATATAACAATATCATACATCCTAATTCCAATTAATGCAAATGCATAATAAAGTGGTACAAGCTGTGCGATTATTTACAAATAGACTTGTAACAAAATTGTAACAAATGTAATGACTTATTCATTTTATTATGCTATAATCGGAAATAGTCTGAGATATTTTACGGAAAATATGCTTATTTTAGATAAGAAAGAGAGGATTATAAACAATGAAAAGGTGGAAAGTGCTTTTTCTGATAGCAATATCTTCTGCTCTTGTATTAGGGGGATGTGGAGACAAAAGCGAAAACGGTGCGGACGCTGAGTCTATTACTGCGGAAACGATCACGCAGACACAGGACGGAAGTACAGCAACGGCAGCAGAGGATGAAGAGCCACCTGCAGAAGGAATGGTACGCAGCAATTTAACGAATGAATGGATCGATGAATCTTTAGCGAACCAAAGACCAATTGCAGTGATGACGCCAAATGAAGCAAGTGCAGTGCCTCATTACGGATTAAGTTATGCAGATATTTTGTATGAATGTAATGTAGAAGGTGATATGACTAGGCTTATGGGTATTTATGGTGACTGGGAAGATCTTGAAAAGATCGGAAATGTCCGTAGTGCCAGAGATTATTATATTTATTGGTCCTTTGAATGGGATGCGATTCTTTGTCATTACGGCGGACCATTTTACATTGATGAAGTAATCAGCAGGGATACAACGAATAATATTAATGGAACAGTAGCAGCATCAGGCGTGTATTTCCGTTCTTCGGACAGAAGTGCACCACATAATGCTTATATTTCAGCAGATGGTATCAATCAGGCAATCGACCAGTATGATTATTCTAAGGAATATCGTGGAATGGCAGATGAGGAACATTTCCAGTTTACAAGTGCATCTAATCCAAACACATTGGAAGATGCGGTGGGTTCTGTGAATGCAACACTCATTGACATGTCGGAATGCTATCCGATGACGAACTGTTATTTTGAGTATAATGCAGAGGATGGATTATATTATCGCTATCAGCATTTGGCAGGCGGTACAGACGGACCACATGTGGATGCTTTAAATGATGAACAGCTGAAATTTAAAAATGTCATTGTACAGAACACTTATTATGAAACAAGAGATGAAAAAGGTTATCTTGCATATCAATGTATTGATGACACGAGAGATGGCTGGTTTTTCACCGAAGGCAGAGGAATCCATATTAATTGGGTAAAAGAAAGCGATTACGGTGCAACAAGATATTATGATGATAATGGAAATGAAATCACATTGAATACTGGAAAAACAATGATCTTGATCGTAGAGGATGGAGACAGTTTCCATTTTGAATAAACAAAAAAGGAACAGATGATATAGTATTTATGCTGTATCATCTGTTCTTTCTTCTTATTATAAAAGGTAATTTGTACAAAAAAGCATACAAAATAAAAAAGCGGTTGCCTTTCAAATTTTGGTATGCTACAATATCCCTCGGTGACAGACATGTGTCCGTAAAGTAAAAACAACGAAAAACGAGTGTCCGCACCATGAACACAGAATGATTGCAGCAGACGGAAAGGATATGGCAATTTATGGGAGAAACAACGAGATATTTTGTCGTAAAACAGAAAGCGGTGCCGGAAGTGCTGTTAAAGGTTATTGAAGCAAAAAGGCTTTTAGAGTCAGAAAAAGTCATGACCATTCAGGAAGCCGTAGATAAAGTCGGTATCAGCAGAAGTTCTTTTTATAAGTATAAAGATGATATATTTCAATTTCACGATAATTCACAGGGAACTACGCTTACGCTTACTTTTCAGATGGATGATGAGCCGGGGTTGTTGTCAGATGTGTTGAAGATTATTGCTGATTTTGGAGCAAATATTTTAACAATTCATCAAAGTATTCCCATTAATGGGATTGCTTCGTTAAGTTTAAGTGTGCAGGTGCTGCCGACCACAGGTGATATTTCTAATATGTTGGAAACGATGGAGCAGCAAAAAGGTGTGCATTATGTAAAAATTATAGCTAAGGAGTAAGGGATTATGATTAATGTAGCAGTATTTGGTTATGGAACAGTTGGAAGCGGTGTAGTGGAAGTCATCGAAAAGAACAAAAACATGATCAATAAAAAAGCAGGAGCAGAATTAAATGTAAAATATGTTCTTGATTTAAGAGATTTTCCGGGTGATCCAATTCAGGAAAAAGTAGTTCATGATGTAAATGTGATCTTGGATGATCCAGAAGTCCAGATCATTTGTGAGACTATGGGTGGTGTGAATCCGGCATACGATTTTACAAAACAGGCACTTTTAAAAGGAAAGAGTGTATGTACTTCTAACAAAGAATTGGTTGCCAATCATGGACCAGAACTTTTGCGTCTTGCAAGAGAGAATCAGTGTAATTACTTATTTGAAGCAAGTGTTGGTGGTGGTATTCCGATCATCCGCCCATTGAACTATTCTTTGACAGCAGAAAAAATTGATGGTATCACAGGTATTTTAAATGGTACAACAAATTACATATTAACAAAAATGGATAAAGAGGGAGCAGATTTTGCAGATGTATTAAAAGAAGCTCAGGAAAAAGGATATGCAGAAAAAAATCCGGAAGCTGACGTTGAAGGATACGATGCATGCCGCAAAATTGCAATTTTGTCCTCACTTATGTGTTTGAAAAATGTAAAATATGAAGATATTTATACAGAAGGAATTACCAAAATTACAGCAGCAGATTTCCTTTATGCAAAGGAATTGGATATGTCCATTAAGCTGCTTGCTATGAGCAAAGATATGGGAGATGAATATTTTGCAATGGTCGCTCCTTTCATGATCTCAAGAGAACATCCTCTTTACAGTGTAAATGATGTATTTAATGCGGTATTCGTACACGGAAATATGTTAGGAGATTCCATGTATTATGGACGTGGAGCTGGTAAGCTTCCAACGGCAAGTGCGGTCGTTTCTGACGTAGTAGACTGTGCAAGACATATTGGTAAAACAGTTATGTGCTTCTGGGAAGATGAAGATGTGAAGCTTGCAAGCATGGATAATGTAAGTCACAAATTCTTCGTTCGTGTAGACAAGAGCAAAGCAGATGAAGCAAAAGTGAAGGAAGTATTTGGAAACGTACAGGTTGTTCAGGTTCCTTCTCTTACAAACGAAGTCGGTTTTGTAACAGAAGTTATGACAGAAAAAGCATTTAAAGAAAAAGCAGAAGAGCTTGGTGCAGTAATAAGCAGAATCCGCATTGAACAATAAGATAAAGTGGATAAATGGAGGCATGTATGAAATACGTAGTAGTTTTGGGAGATGGAATGGCAGATGAACCGATCGAAGCTCTTTCCGGTAAAACTCCTTTAGAATTTGCAAATACACCGGCAATGGATGAATTAAGTAAAAAATCCGAGATAGGAATGGTGCATACGATTCCTGATGGCATGAAGCCGGGTTCTGATACAGCGAATCTTTCTGTATTGGGATATGATCCGAAAAAATATTACTCAGGACGTTCTCCGCTTGAAGCATTGAGCATCGGAGTTCCGATGAAAGATACAGACATTGCACTTCGTTGTAATATCGTTACCATTTCTGAAGATGACGTGCCTTTTGAAGAAAAAACAATTATCGACCACAGCTCTAGTGAGATCAGCACCGAAGATTGTGCCGTATTATTAGAAGCAGTGAAAAAAGAATTAGAAAATGACATTTACAAATTTTATGTAGGAACCAGTTATCGCCATTGTCTGATCTGGGATAAAGGAGAAGTGGTTGAATTAACACCGCCTCATGATGTTTTAGGTCAGGTCATTGGTCAGTATCTTCCGGCTGATAAAGTGCTGTATGAGATGATGAAAAAAAGCTATGACATTTTAGTAAATCATCCTTTAAATATAGAACGTAAAAAACAGGGACTGAATCCAGCAAACTGCTGTTGGTTCTGGGGAGCCGGTACAAAACCTATGCTTTCTTCATTTGAAGAAAAGACAGGAAAGAAAGGTATGATGATTTCTGCAGTAGATTTATTAAAAGGTATCGCAGTAGGCGCCGGTATGGGTATTGTAGAAGTGGAAGGCGCAAACGGCGGTCTGCATACAAACTACGAAGGAAAGACACAGGCAGCGGTAAAAGCGCTTACCGAAGATGGTTATGATTTTGCTTACATTCATGTGGAAGCACCAGATGAAATGGGACATCAGGGAAGCGTAGAGAAAAAGGTACAGGCGATTGAATTTTTAGACAGCCGTGTGATCGGACCATTGGTAGAGAGCCTGAAAGAAAAGAATGTAGATTTCAGACTGCTTGTATTGCCGGATCACCCGACTCCGATCTGTGTCAGAACACATACAGCAGATCATGTACCTTATATGCTCTATGACAGCACTGCAGAGCAGAGCAATACATGGAATTACAATGAAAAAGAAGGCAGAGAAAGCGGAAATTATATTGCAAAAGGTCATGAAATAATTGATTATCTGTTTTCAAAATAATAGAAAGATTTAAGTGAGAGGTAGTTATGAGAAAAGTAGTTAAATTTGGTGGAAGTTCATTAGCAAGTGCAGAACAGTTCAAAAAAGTTGGAGATATTATCCGTTCTGACAGTGAAAGAAAATTTGTAGTACCGTCTGCACCGGGAAAAAGACATTCTAAAGATACAAAAGTAACAGATATGTTATATGCATGCTATGAAACAGCAGAAAAAGAAGAGGACTTCAAAGAGCAGTTAAATGCCATTAAAGCCCGTTATGAAGAAATTATAAATGGACTTTCCCTTACCTTATCTTTAGACAGCGAGTTTAAAAAGATCGAAGCGGATTTCAAGAAAAAAGCAGGAAAAGATTATGCTGCTTCCAGAGGTGAATACTTAAATGGTATTATCATGGCTCACTATCTGAAATATACATTTATTGATGCTGCAGAAGTTATTTTCTTTGATGAAAATGGAGACTTTGATGCAGATAAGACAAATAAAATTCTTTCTGAAAGATTAGAAAAAGTAGAAAGTGCTGTTATTCCAGGATTTTATGGTTCTTATGAAAATGGAGTTGTAAAAACTTTCTCCAGAGGTGGTTCTGATGTTACTGGTTCTATCGTTGCAAAGGCTGTAAAAGCAGATGTATATGAAAACTGGACTGATGTATCCGGTTTCCTTATTGCAGACCCAAGAATCATTGAAAATCCGGAAGGTATTGAAACGATTACTTACAGAGAGCTTAGAGAGCTTTCTTACATGGGTGCAACCGTACTTCATGAAGATGCTATCTTCCCAGTAAGACAGGAAGGTATTCCAATCAATATTCGTAATACAAATGCACCGGAGGATAACGGTACATGGATCGTAGGAAGTACATGCCAGAAATCAAAATACGTGATCACTGGTATTGCTGGTAAAAAAGGCTTCTGTGCAGTAAATATTGAAAAAGATATGATGAATTCCGAAATTGGATTTGGTCGTAAAGTATTACAGGCATTTGAAGAGAATGGAATTTCTTTTGAGCATGTGCCTTCTGGTATCGATACTATGACAGTGTTTGTACATCAGGATGAATTCATGCACAAAGAGCAGAAGGTAGTAGGCTCTATTCACAGACTTGCAAATCCAGATTCTATCGATATCGAATCGGATCTGGCATTGATCGCAGTCGTAGGTCGTGGCATGCGTGCAACACGTGGTACTGCCGGAAGAATTTTCTCTGCATTGGCACATGTGAATGTTAACGTAAAGATGATCGATCAGGGTTCCAGTGAGTTAAATATTATCATCGGTGTTGCAAACAGTGATTTTGAAGCAGCTATTAAAGCAATCTATGATATTTTCGTAATTTCACAGTTATAAGAGTAAAGCAAAAAGCTGTCGCGTGAAAGCGGCAGCTTTTGTATTTAATATCCTAAATTTTCAGCTACGAAAAATACTTTGATACGTCCCTTTTGTCCACTTCTTCTTGTAACAACGATCTGATTGCACATACAGTCAGGAGATAGGCAGTCACCACAATGTCCGGTAGCATTGCAAGGAGTCTGACGGTTTAAACGTTTTGCATTTGCAGGAGCAGCCATATTGCGTACACGATTGACAGCTTCCGGTATATTTGCACAGAACTTGTTCATACCAACTACAACAATGACATTTTTCGGACCATGAATCAAACAGGCTACACGATTGCCGTTTCCATCAATATTTACCAGTTCACCATCGTATGTAATCGCATTGGAGCTCATAAGATAATAGTCTGCCATAACAGTTTTGGAATAAAGCAGACGGTTTTCTTCTGGAGTTGTTGCAGTCATTCTATCGATCAATTCATATTCTCCGCGTTTCAATGCATCCATTAAGCCAACTTCCTTGATTGATTCGCTTCCACCCCATGAAATAACGCTTCCAGCTGGAATCATATCTGAAATTGCCATAACGCAGGAGGCACTATCTTCAAAAAAGTAGCCTTCCATTCCTCTTTTTTCCAAATTTGTAATGATCGATTTTGCAGCAGAAGCAAAGGCTTCCTGTTTGTATGTCATAAGCATGCTCTCCTTTTCGTGAAAATATTTGTAATTGTCATTTATAGTATAGAACTTTTGTGAAAGGATGGCAATAAAGGAAATTGTAGAAAATGTTGAGAAAAAACAATTAATAGACAAAGTTTTAATAAATGCAAAATAAACTGACAATTTAAGAGAAGACACAAAAGAATAAAAAAATAAAAAGAAATTT
>JAGKTQ010000062.1 GCA_021153325.1 Lachnospiraceae bacterium
GAAATGTGATGCCTGTGGAATGTCACTTCCGATGATGTATGATTTTGAGTATAATGATTTGGAACGAAAATTCCTGATATGGGTTGTACCACAGATGACAGAGGCGGAAAAAGGCCGCATTATGAACTTCAATAAACGGTTAGAGACAGACCGGGCATTACAGCTTGCCCAGGGTGGATATCGTTATCGTATTGTACAAACGGATAATGATTTACGGGAAAAGGTGCTTATATTTGAGGAAGGTTTGGATGACCGTTTTATCGAGACAATGAAGATTTCCTATGTACCGGTCATTAAGAAACATGTCGGTGAGGATTGTAAAATCTTAGGTTTTTATTTTGATAAGAATGAAGAGGGAAAATATCAGTGGGTTGTCGTTTTTGATAAAAGGGCATATTCTCTTTCAGATAATGATATAACCCCAGACAGCTGCCTGTACAGTCACCATCCGGCCGGATATGTCCAACAATTACAACCGTTTTTACATCGGAGGGAATCATAGTTTCGATACGATAGGACGTTTCCTGTGTATTCATCATATCTTATTCCTCATCCAGTTCCATGTCGGCATCCAGTTCTTTTGCAATAAGGAGTGCATGTCTGCTTTCAGAAGGAGAGGGCAGAGCCGCAATCTTTTCCTTCATAAGTGCCACAAAAATAGTACGGATTCACCAAATGATAACGCTTACTCTGAGGCGCATCTTTCTCAACACCTTCGTAAATATATACCAACTTCGTCATGATACAGTTCCTTTTATACCCTCTGGAATCTTTTTCAAGTGTTATTCGTCACATTACCTACTTCCAACTACCCGAAAATTCTTCAGATTAAAAGAAGGTACAGCATAAATTATTCTGATGCATCATACGTCAGATTGTTTTATCCTGTACCTTCTGTTATTATAAGCAAGTCACTTATTAACAAAAGAAGCAGGAACCGCCCCGACCAAAGTTTGGTTTCCTGCTTCACACACTCACCATAGGTAATCCTATGTGTTTGCAATACTATGATAACCTTATTCGTCGAAGAAAACAATCCTATTACATCAAATTTTTATAATAAAACAATTAATAACCTTCAGTTTCACCAACTGACATGCCCATGTGGGCACTCCGGATGCCTATCTGTTCATGGTTATTATCGTCGTTCTGTCAAAACACCTGCCGGCAAGCTTACTTTAAGGATCTGCCGTGTTAAATGTCAATGCTGTGGACATACCCACGCCATCCTTTTATCCTCAATGGTGCCTCATTCCCAGGTATTACTTAACGACCACATCTCAATCATTAACAACTATGAAAATGGCACCTCCCAAAATTCAGTCATGAATTCAAATCCATCCATTGACGAAAGCAACTATCGTTACATTATCAGATGTTATAAACGTTACTGGAGAGAAAAACTACTCTCTGAGTGCATCCCTCTAATGCCTGCTTTAAATCTCATCAACTCATGTTTTGTACATTTCTCATATCAGTTTATGCAGATTAAAAACACTCCAAATATTCTTTTTCTAAATACCACATAACTTTACACGACTTCACTGTATTTTCCTCTTATACTTAAGAAAAAATACAAGGAGGGCTCCAAAATGGACCAGGAAAAGAAAAATGCAATCGCTCTTATGCGTTATTCAGTGATTGCTCCACTCATCACAGGGCTGTCAGATGACTACAACTCTCTTACAGCTTTTTTTAACCATGCCTCTGCCAAAGGTGTTATGCACCCGGATGGTACAATAAAACATTATGCGCCCGGCACAATTGAAAGATGGTATCGCAACTATAAAATTAATGGTTTTGATTCCCTTATCCCTAACGGTCGTGCCGACCTCGGCAAACCCAGAAGACTTGACTGGGGACTGCAGGAACAAATCAAATATTTCAAAACAAACTATCCCCGAATGTCAGCATCTGCCATATACAGACAATTGCGTGACAACGGAACCATTAAATATGGCGAAGTATCTGAATCAACCGTTAACAGATATGTAAATCTTTTAGCCCTGCAGGCAAAAACAACAAACAATCAGGACATGCGCCGTTATGAACGTCCACACATAAACGAGGTATGGTGTGGCGATACAAGTGTCGGTCCCTATCTTAAGACTTCTGACGGTAAAAAACATAAGGTGTTTATTATAGCCCTTATTGATGATGCCAGTCGTTTCATTGTCAGCATTGACGTATTCTTCAATGACAACTTCATTAATCTTATGTCTGTCATGAAATCTGCTGTAGCAAAGTATGGTCGACCTCAGATATTTAACTTCGACAACGGAAGTTCATTTAAAAATAAGCAGATGGAACTTCTTGCTGCCCGTATAGGTTCTGTCATTCATTATGACCAGCCTTATACTCCAACCCAGAAAGCCAAAATTGAACGGTGGTTCAGGACCATGAAAGACCAGTGGATGTCTTCACTTGACATAAGAGATTTTCACTCACTGGATGAACTTCGTGGCAATCTTCTTGCTTATGTTCACAAATATAACCAAACTGTTCATTCCTCTTTAAACGGCAAAACACCTCAGGATCGCTTTTTCTCAGAGTCTGAGCGCATCCGCAGGCTTTCCGACGAACAGATTGAAAGCAGTTTCCTTCTTGAAATTGAACGCCGTGTATCTGCCGACAGTGTCATAGTTATTGACCAGATTGAATACGAAGTTGACTGCCGCTTTGCAAAACAGCGCATTAAGCTCAGATATTCGCCTGATTTTAAAGATATCTTTATTGTTGAAGCTGACGGTACCCTTACTCCAATCAGACTTCTCAACAAAACTGAAAACGCCTTTGTCAAGCGTGAAAAAATACATTTATGCAGAGGTGAAGAATAATGGACTATTTTACAAGATACGGGCTGGAATTCAATCCATTCATAAAGAATTCCAAAGAAATATTAGTTGATACATCTGAATACAAAGAGACTCTGTTTAGACTCGACTACCTTGCAAAAACAAAAGGCTTTGGTATCCTTACCGGTTCTGCCGGCAGAGGCAAAACCACATCCGTCAGAAACTGGGCTGCAACCCTTAATCCTTCACTTTATAAAGTTATATACTCATCACTTTCAACTCTTACACCTAATGATTTCTACAGAAATCTGGTAAAAGAGTTCGGCATTGAACCTGCATTCAAAAAGCCTGATAACTTCCGTATCATACAGGAAGAAATCACAAGACTTGCAATCGAAAAGCGCAAAACGCCTGTAATTATCATTGATGAAGCAAACTACATAAACAATGCTATCCTTAACGACCTGAAAATCCTTTTCAATTTTGAAATGGATTCAAGGGACAGGGCCGCCATACTTCTTGCCGGACTTCCCAAACTAAATGCAACTTTGGGACTTGGTATTCACGAACCGCTAAAACAGCGTATCGTTATGAACTACAACCTTGAAGGTCTTTCCAAAGAAGAAGGCAAAGTATATATCCTTGAAAAACTAAAGGGTGCAGGCTGTAATCAGATCATCTTTGAAGATGCCGCCATAGAAGCTATACTAAATGCCGCTGATGGCACTCCGCGTCTTATCAATAAATACTGTAACACCAGCATGCTTATTGGCGACAGCCACAAAGCCAATCTCATTACAACAGACATCGTTATGCAGGCCATAAACGACTGTGAGCTCGGTTAACACCTGTGTGCCTCATTCACTTTATTTGGGTGAGGCACTTTTAATCTGAATTATTGATATAAAATAATGTGAATCTCATCTATAAATCTATGCTGTAATAACACTATTTAGTGTGAAGAATGGAGCATCATTTAATGTGCTAAACAACAATATTTATGTACAAAGGTAATCGTGTACTTCTTTCCTCTACATATTCTATCCGATAC
>JAGKTQ010000037.1 GCA_021153325.1 Lachnospiraceae bacterium
CTCTTCAAGTTCCCCCAATTAAACCAGAAAAACACCGTTTTTTTCAGTAAAAATCAGTAAGTCCTCCCATAAGCAAAATGTCCGCAAACCCAGTAAAATCAAGGCTTTGCGGACGTTTTGGCAAAAAAAGAACTCCGATAAAAATCGGAGTGTTTTTAATGAGATACGGGGGAATCGAACCCCCGACAACTTGATTAAAAGTCAAGTGCTCTACCGACTGAGCTAGTATCCCATAATAACAGCTGGGCTAGTTGGATTCGAACCAACGAATGCAGGAATCAAAATCCTGTGCCTTACCGCTTGGCGATAGCCCAACAATAAGTAATTGTTGCTACCGCAACATTGTGTTCTCTTCAAGTAGAAAACACAAGGGTGGATAAAGGGATTCGAACCCTTGGCCTCCAGAGCCACAATCTGGCGCGCTAACCAACTGCGCTATACCCACCATACAGAGATACAACGAAGTTCGCTTATCTCAAACGTGCTCGAAGGGATTCGAACCCCCGACCCACGGCTTAGAAGGCCGTTGCTCTATCCAGCTGAGCTACGAACACATATCATGTGATGACACATGAGAAGCGGGTGATGGGAATCGAACCCACGTATCTAGCTTGGAAGGCTAGTGTTCTACCATTGAACTACACCCGCATATTGTTATGAATAAAAAAAGAGAGATATAAAGTCGGGGTGACAGGATTCGAACCTGCGACCTCCTGGTCCCAAACCAGGCGCTCTAGCCAAGCTGAGCCACACCCCGATTTCTATTTGTTCCTGCGCTCTCTCTGTGACGCAAGACATATTATATGATAACGTTCACCTAAAGTCAACACTTTTTTTTAAATTTTTTAAAAAATTTCGATTATAAGAAATCAAGCGTAAAATGAGCTGCTCCCACCTTATCAATTTCCATGACCACATACGAAGGTCTGCGCCCTTCCTGTCTCGGATAAGAAAGACTCCCCGGATTTATTGTAATCAAATCGTCCTCAATATCTACGACCGGTCTATGGGTATGTCCATACATAACAATGTCCACACCACGGCCTCTCGCCTCTCTCTTCAAGGTTTCATTTCCGGCAGATACATAGTAATTATGTCCATGCACTACCAGAACCTTATAATCTCCTATGCAAATTTCCTTTTCTCGTGGCAAATCTGAGAAAAAGTCATTGTTTCCCATCACCGCGATCAACGGACATTTTGCTGCAAAATATATTTCATTTTCACTGCCTTCCGCGTCACCACAGTGTATTACCATATCGATCGGTTCTACTCTTTCCAATACCTTCATGAAGTTTTCATTGTGGCGGTGCGTATCACTAATAATCAGTACTTTCATCATGGTTACCTGCTATATTTTTGCTTTCAGTTTTTCCTTCATAGCGCGAAGTGCATTTCCTCTATGGCTTACTTTATTTTTCGCTTCTTCAGACAATTCTGCTGTTGTACAGCCAAACTCCGGCACATAAAAAATGGGATCATAACCAAAACCATTCTCACCTTTTTCTTCGTACGCAATCGTTCCTTCGATCGTGCCAATCGTTGTCAATACCTCTCCATCCGGAAAGGCAGCTGCTATAGCACATACAAATCTTGCTGTACGCTCTTCTTCTTTTGCATCCTTTAAGCGATCTATCAAATTCTGATTCTTAATATGATAAGAAGTATCCTCTCCCATATATCTTGCAGAATAAATACCGGGCTCTTTGTTGATATAATCAATTTCCAGCCCTGAATCGTCTGCAAGTACGATTTCTTTTGTCAGATCTGCAATTGCCTTTGCCTTGATCACTGCATTTTCTTCAAATGTTTTTCCATCTTCTACAATATCAGCTGAAATCCCAGCTTCTTTCATGGACAGGATCTCAACATCCATATCGCCCATGATCTGACGGATTTCTTTCATTTTATTTTCATTACCTGTTGCAAAAATTATTTTTTTCATTCTGCCCTCATTTCGCAAGCTTCCTGCACTGTCATAACGATTCCTTCTGCAATTCTATCTCTATACTCTTCCGTATTTAACAGTGCTGCTTCCTTTTCGTTCGATAAATATCCCGCTTTTAAAATAACTGCCGGAATTCTCGCCTTTTGTACAATAATATCCTCTTCCCCAGCCTGCGTCAAGCCATTTGCTCTACCGGACACCTGTAATGTCACATTTTTCTCTAAACTGTCCGCAAGTTCCACATTGCCAAAATACGGAATAAAATAAGTTCCGTTATATATAGTTTCCACTCCATAAACAGATGTGTCTTCACTTGTTTTTAATTCAATCCCTATATAAAAATCAGCACCCGCTTCCGTAATGATCTGCTGACGCTGTTCCAAGGTCGGCATTTCTTCATCCACTCTAGTAAAATATACTTTTACTGTATCCATGGATGCCATCTTCTCTTCTACTCGTTCTGCAATATCTAATGTAATTTCCTGCTCTGTCATGCCACTTTTTCTTTTTGACATTTCTTCGGAATACCATGGGTCTATGACAATAACTGTATCATAGATTTCTTTTGGTTTTACCAATTCGATATACAAATGATTATCTTCTAAAATGCTTTGACACTCATACACTCCATCCAACTCAAATTTCAGCCAGACTGTACCCTTTTGCTTTCCATAATAAGCATTTTGAACGATGGTAGTATTTCCTTCCAACGTACGGTCAGCAAAGTATTTTTTTTCAATACCCTCTATGCCAATCCAAAGCTCTTTATCCATATAGTGATTTTCAATAATCACATTTTCTGCCTTTATTTCCTGATCTAAAGGAATGATGATATCATTCTCCAGTGCCATATTTTCTATAAATTCTATGGTTTTCCAAGACCCCTTGTCACTCTCTTTATTTTCCTCCACAGTACCAGAAGACCTCTGCTCCTGCGCCACATCCTCAATTCTGACGACTCTGTGCATAGAGGCATAGATCATGATCCACATGGCAGCAATGAAATAAATAAGCCCGACTGACAAGGTCACCCACTTTTGTTTCTGCTGCATATTATATTCGTTCCTTTATTTATTTCTTTTGGGCGGTTTCGGTCCCAAAAACTGATAATAATATGTTTTCAACATTCCATTGTATATTTTTCGGTTTTTGTCTGCTTTTCTTCCAATATCCCTCTCTGCCTGTTCATAGGAAGTGATCAGATACATAGACCAGGAGTCTAATGCCTTGTAGCGCTCTCCGATAGTCTGATAGAGCGCTGCCATATTTTCTTTGTCAGAAAGTCTCTCTCCATAAGGCGGATTTGTAATAAGAAAACCATATTTTTTCGGATGGCTCAAATTTTCAACCGGTCTTTGCTGGAAATGAATGAGCTTGTCCACACCAGCAAGCTTCGCATTTTCTCTTGCAATGGCTACCATTTCCGGATCAAGGTCATATCCTTGTATATCCGTATCTATTTCCATATCTACCATTTCATGAGCTTCATCTACGGTGTCATACCAATTTCTTTTCCCTACAATGTGTTCCCACTTTTCTGCTGTAAAGCTGCGGTTCATTCCAGGCGCGATATTAGCTGCCATCAGCGCTGCCTCAATCGGTATTGTACCACTGCCACAGAAAGGATCTACCAAAATGCGGTCCTTATTCCAAGGTGTCAGCATAATAAGGGCTGCTGCCAGATTTTCTGCAATAGGCGCCTTTGCTGTCAGCTTACGATACCCTCTTTTATGTAAGGATTCCCCTGTAGTATCCAATCCTACCGTTACTTCGTCCTTCATCAAAAAAACACGTATCGGAAAGCTCTCTCCGCTTTCTTCAAACCAGCTTACGTGATACTTCTCTTTTAAACGCTCCACCATCGCTTTTTTCATAATGGACTGAATATCCGAAGGACTGAACAGCTTACTTTTCACGCTTGCTGCCTTTGTCACCCAGAATTTACCATCCTCAGGTATGTATTCTTCCCACGGAAGATTTTTAGTCCCCTGAAATAATTCTTCAAACGTAACCGCTTTAAAGCTTCCTATTTTGATGAGAATACGCTCCGCAGTACGCAGAAAAACATTGGCACGGCTTACAGCCTCCTCATCACCATAAAAAGTAACCCTTCCGTCTTCTACCAATGTAATGTCATATCCCAAATCTATAATTTCTTTTTTCAACACCGCTTCCAATCCAAAATGGCATGGTGCAATCAATTCAAATTTTCGCATTCCTGTTTTCCTCTCTTTTTGCAAGAATGAATCTTGTCTATTACTCTTTATATTACGGCTTTGCTGCCTATTATGTCAATTTATTTTGCAAAAGCAAAAGGACGCTGTTTTCAGCGTCCCCGGCATTTTTCAACCCAAGCTAGAACTTGTTGTTATCGTTGTTTTTGTTCTGTGTGTTAGTGTTCTGGCTGTTACTGTTCTGATTGTTGTTTTTTGGGCTATTGCTCTGATTGTTGTTCTGATTTGCATTTGTGCTATTACAGAACTTGTTATCCTGATTGCTGTTCTGGTTATTATCGTTTTTAGACATTTGAGATACCTCCTGAATTTTTGTTTTACCACAAAGCAGCATGAAACTACCTTATGACTACAAAAATAGTATTTCTTTTCCCCATACAAAATATGCAAAAATTTTCTAGGACTATAGTACTATTTTTTACTTGCAATTCTCAAATATCTACCGTATAATATAATTAGCAGATGGAAATAAACCCTTCATCGATTTCCATTTGCAGACCCTTATATATTAATTATTTATACTCCCCTCATCATAGGCCGTCAGCTCCCCTGACGGTCTATATGTTTGTCACTTTCGCAACAGTATTGCAATAATATTCACCGCCATTACGATTAAAATGATCGGCAGCAATATAGGTAATAATACGCTTAGTACCGTAGCGACCACGGCAATAACGGCTACTATGATCAGTACCAATACAAGGATACCTGCCCATTTGGGAAATTTGTATTCTTTTCCATTCATGTGCACGATTGCCTGTTTTTTTTCTTCTCCAAAATCCACCGTATCACTATAAGTCTCGCTCGTTCTTCCCCACTGATTTGACTGCTTATTCGCTTCCACAATGGTCTTGGCTAAAAGTCTTGGATTTCCCAGTTCTCTTATAACTTCCTCTTCTGTTCTTCCTTTTCGTATCTCCGAATCAAGATATTCCTCATAATAGCGTACATTGTCATTCAGGGTGGACTGTGTCACCTTTCCAGACAAAGCCGCCCTTAAGCTCTCTATAAATTCATATCGATTCATTGTATATCCTTTCTGCTACTATTCCTTATTTTTACCACTCTTTAAAACTGATATTGATATCCACATCCGTATCGATTCCATCTACACTTCCAGATTCTGTATACTGCCATACACTGAAATCATACGGATAATAAAATTCCTCCGTAGAATAATAAGCATACCATTTTTCATACTCTTCTAATTGTGTAATATCAAGCATCAGCAAAAAGGTTTTCAGATTGCCATAAATCATCGGCGTATAACCGGCTTCTTTGATCCGCTCACAAAAAGTAATGACAAGCTGCGTCCTCTCTTCTGCTGTTAGATCATTCGTCCTTGCATTATTAGAATTTATCTCTTCTATATCTATGACAACCGGATAATCTATTTCATAAGGTTCCAGATTTTCGATCACAAAATCCGCTTCTTCTAAAATTTCTTCTTCTGTGACTGCCTGTGAAAAGAAGTATACACCTACATGCATGTCTTCTTCCAAAGCACCTGTTACATTTTCTTCAAAAGATTCATCTAATACGATCTCACCCGATGTATAACCACGAATCCCGAGGCGAATAAAGGCATATTCCACGCCATCATTTTTTACACTCTTCCAGTCTATTTCTCCCTGAAATTTAGAGACATCAATTCCCTTATGAGAAATGACCTCTTCTCCGCTTACATAAGTAATCTCTCCCGTTTCCTCATCTGATCTGATGTTTTCTGCCGACAGATTATTATGTGTAATCGAATCTAAAATATCCAAAAAGACATATTTCCCCTTGTCATACACAACAAGATTATCTGGATAAAAATCCCGCAGCATGGAAACCGTACTTTCCCCGTTCTCCATTCTTGTCCGAATCTGTGCCAGAAAATCATCATTTGTCTCCTGCACAGCCTCATCTACTGCTTCCTGTACCGCATGCTCTACCAGCAAGTCGACTTCTTCCTGCGTATAAGTAACTGGTGCCGAGGCGAGAGCTTCTTCCGCCTTTTTTTCTTTTAAATGATAATATCCCATCGTCAAAAAACAGCTGATCATCGAAATCAACGCAACCGCTGCAAAAAACGGTATTACGACCATAGACCAGTCTGTTTTTCTCCTTTTTCGTTTTTTTCTCTCTGTATTCATATTGCTATTCCTTTGCATATTCCATTCCACTTTGTCACATTCTGTTGCTTTTTTAGTATAACATAGCCTTAGTAATACCTTAAAGACTAATATTTGTAAATTTATAAATATTTCATTTTCCCTACTTCTATTTTGTTTTTCTTTCCTGTATTATACTTAATGATAGTAAGAATAAAAGGAGGCCTTTTTATGCATACATTAAATGAAATTTCTCTCGATTCCCTTTCCTTCAATCCTTTTTCTAAAATTGGAAAGGAATGGATGCTCATTACTGCCGGTGATGAAAAACAGGCAAATACCATGACTGCAAGCTGGGGTGGCTTAGGCGTTATGTGGGGCAAAAATGTAGTATTTATCGTTGTAAGAGAGACCCGTTATACAAAAGAATTTATTGATAAGAACGATACCTTCTCTCTCACCTTTTTAAAGGAAGATTACCGTTCTGCGCTAAATTATCTTGGAACAGTATCTGGACGGAATGAAGAAAAAATAACAAAAGCAGGACTACACCTTTCCTACGACGATCAAACCCCATACCTTTCCGAAGGCGATCTAGTACTAACCTGCAAAAAAATGTCTGCAACACCGATCACACCGGATCAGTTTATTGATGATTCCATTGAAAAGACATGGTATAAAGACGGCAATCTGCACACACTTTATATTGGAGAGATCACAAAAGTACTTTCAGCACAGTAAAACAAAAATACAAAAAAACGCTTGCTATTTGGCATAGACCAAAATGCAAGCGTCTTTTTATGAAAGCGGTTCGCTTTTATTCTGTTACTTCTTTGAATTTATCTTTACCAACGCCACAGATTGGGCATTTGTAATCTTCCGGAACTTCATCCCCGTCATAAATATATCCGCATACCGTACACACATACTGTTTTATGGATGCTTTTTCTTCTGGCACAGTCTCTTCTGCTACCACTTCCTGCTCTTCTGGAATATAGGTCGGTGCATTCTTAGGACTGCTACCCTTGATCACCTTGTGATAATATGCATAGGTCATCGGATTTTCGTCTTGTAACACATCTCCATCCACAATTTCACCAAGGAAAATTGTATGCGTTGCTGTCTCAAATTTATCCACTACCTTACAAACAATATAACCACAGGAATCTTTGATAATCGGAAGTCCGTCTATCATCTCATAATCCATTTTTTCAAACTTATCAATATCTTTTCCACTGTGATATCCAAAAGTACCTATGATAGAAGGGTCTGTTTTCTCTGATAAAATGCTGACAGCGAGTCGACCACTCTTCTCTATACACTCATTTGTAAAATTATCATGATTTATGCTGACTGCAATGGTTGCCGGTGTAGAAGTGATCTGCATAGCACTGTTAGCAATACAACCGGTAGGACGTTCCCCGTCCAATGTAGTTACTGCATATACTCCATACGATAAATTTCTTAAAACATTAATATTCATACTTTTATTCCTTTTCCTGTATACTCTGGTGGATAGCTGCTTTTTAGTAATTTTCTGCTTTTACCTGGAAATAGCTCTGTGGATGTGCACATACTGGACAAACCTCAGGTGCTTTCTTACCTACGCAGATATGTCCGCAGTTTCCACACTGCCAGATAGCGTCTCCTTCTTTAGAAAATACAAGTTTGCCCTCTACGTTTGCAAGTAATTTTCTATATCTTTCTTCATGTTCTTTTTCAATTGCTGCTACTCCTTCAAATAATTCAGCAATATCATCAAATCCTTCTTCTCTTGCTTCTTTAGCAAAATTAGCGTACATATCTGTCCACTCATAATTTTCGCCCTGTGCTGCAGATAATAAGTTCTCTGCTGTAGAACCGATTCCATAGAGAAGTTTGAACCAGAGTTTTGCATGTTCTTTTTCATTGTTAGCAGTTTCTTCAAAAATGTTTGCAATCTGTACATATCCATCTTTTTTTGCCTTTGATGCAAAATATGTATATTTATTTCTTGCCTCCGATTCTCCTGCAAATGCTACCTTTAAGTTTGCCTCTGTTTTTGATCCTTTTAAATTTGCCATAGTTTTTCTCCTTCCATGTGTTTTAATATCCTCTTTTTATTTATGAGAGGAAATGAAGTCTTAAATATCAGTAATGATTACTAATATTATTTTAACACATTTCCTCTTTTTGTCAATACTATTTTATAATATTTATATCAATCTGAAAATCATCCTTTTTCATTCTTTACAATTCTTTTACCAAAAAAGACAATATGCTTACTGCATATTGCCTTTTTTGATATACACTATAAATTCCTCTAACAGGATCGGCTTGCTGTACAAGTATCCCTGATACCATTTACAGCCAAGCTCTAACAATTTGTCTCGCTGTTCTTCTGTCTCTACATATTCAGCAATAACTGTAATATCCAGCTCCTTGCCCAATTCTACGATAGAAGCTACAATTTTTTGACTGCTCTTACTGTCGAGCAATTTTTTTACAAGAGACCCATCTAATTTTACTACCTCGAAATACCCTGACTGAAGATATACCAAAGAAGTATGTCCCATTCCAAAATCATCGATCAACAAAGTATGTCCTGCATTTTTCATCCGCTGCAGCTTATCAATGACTTGCTGTGCATTAGAAATGACATCCTGCTCTGTAATTTCAATCCAAAGTCTTCTAGTTGGAATATCATATTTTTTCACACATTTTTCAATACAGGCTTCAATGTCCCACAAAAGAGACTTCGCTGTGATGTTAACGGAAATCTTAAACTCTCCATCATACGCTTCTTCCGTTTTCTTAATCGCGCCTGCTGCCATCTCAAACACATTTGTTTCTACCTGCTCCAGTATCCCACCTTCTTTTGCAAGGTACATAATGAGCGGCGGATAAATAAAGCCATAGAGCGGATGCTGCCAACGAAGCAATGCTTCCGCACCAAGGCAATGTCCATTCTCATCAATCTGTGGCTGGTATAACAAATATAATTCTTTATTATCGATTGCCGTTTGCAGATCCTGCAAAAGCATACGTGCAATCATACCAAGCGAGTCCGTACGGGTCAGAAACTTAGGAGTTTCATTGATTTCTTCTTTTTCCTGCAATTCCTTTACCAGTTTCTTTACCTGTTCCTTGGCGTAATTTTCCTGCACGCGCTTGTGCATCCTAAGAAACGGCAAATAAATACTGATTCCCACGATAATGCAGACCAACTGCAAGATTGCGCCCCGAATCGAACCCGTCGCCATATATCCACTTAAAAGAATCGGAGTAGACCACGTGATCTCCTGCGTAAGCTGTGGCACAAGACCAATCGCAGTCGCTCCATAAGCAAGCAAAAAGCACACCACTGGAGTCAACATAAATGGGATTGCCAGAACCGGATTTAAAATAATCGGAATACCAAAGCTCAATACTTCATTCAAATTAAAAATTACAGTAAAGGAAGCAATCTTTGCTAATTTTTCAAGTCTATCCTTCCGAAAGAAAATCAAAATTGCAAGCAGTACACAGATGGTCGTTCCACATCCACCCATTACTACATAAATATCAAAAAAGCTCTTGCTAAAAATGGTTTCCGAAGTTACCGCTTGAAAAGTAGTTTGTGCTACCGGCTCCAATAAATGGCTTCCGTGAAAACCACATAACCAGAACAAATGCACAAGAATCGTATAGAGCAACCCTGAAAAGAAACCACTTTCCATGTTGTCGAAAAAGTTGCATATAGTATTCGAAAACAATTCATTCAAACTGTAAACATGAAATACCGCAATCAGAAACTGATTGAACAGAGCTACTGTTCCGATTATGATAGCAGCCGGCAAAAATGCACTGATGGCATTTGCACACATACCTGCCATTCCTGTTGTATTTGTCTTTAAGGATAAAGCCGGTATGTCCTTCAACTTTGTATAGCAAAAGCAGGAAAACCAAGTAATGAACATAGCTGCAAAACAACCGGTAGACCCCAGATTCTGTATGGTAAAATGGGAACTGCCGATATTAAGCTGTGTGCCATATGCGCCTAGAGCTACGATCACATACATAGCAACCTTATCCGCTGTCTCGTTGCGCTCCATACCATAACTTAAACTGAGTGCGATCACCAACGCGATCGAAAATAGACCAAAAGTTCCTTGATAGATAGCATCCATTACATAATAAAGCCATGCAAATCTGCCCTGTTGAAAAACTTCCACATAATTTTCAAACGGCAGATTGAGAAGTGCACAGGCAATACCACCAACAGAAAGAAATGGAATCAGCATCGTAAGTCCATTCCTCACCACTGTAAGAAAAAAACTATCCTCAATTTTGTAGGTAAGTTTTCGTAATCTTTCTCTCATTATTCAGTTTTGTCCCCCTTAATAACCCTGACATTATATTATAGAAATAAAATACCCATTACTTTAGTACTATTATTATAACGAAAAAAGGAACTGAATACAACAGTTCCTTTTGAAAGCGTGCGTTAGAGGATTCGAACCCCCGACCTTTTGGTCCGTAGCCAAACGCTCTATCCAGCTGAGCTAAACGCACATATTATTTAATTACTGCATCAACTGCAACAGTCATATTCTACACATTAATCCATAACTTGTCAATACCAATTATTTAATTTTTTGTTATAATTTTTTGATTCGCTTGACACGTTCTGTCCTGACTACTAGAATGAAGCTTGCATGGATTTTACATGTTTCATACATTTTATTAAAAAAAAGAACCGAGGTTATAAAAAATATGACATTAAAAAAGAAAATAATAAATATTATTACAGTGCTTTTGTCGCCGATTCTTACCTTTTATTTATTTGAATATCTGACACACAATCCCTTCAAAACAATGAAGATGCCAGCACAGATTTTGAACATCCTATTGTTTGAAATACTGATGCTCCTTCTTGTTACCGCTTTTGGCCGCATCCGACGCGCTTTGATGACACAGACGGCTTTTTTCCTTATTGTAGGCATTGCAAACTATTTCGTCTTACAATTCCGTTCTGCGCCGATTATGCCATGGGATATTTTTTCTATCAAAACGGCGGCCAGTGTAGCAGACAATTTCCAATATACGATGGACAAACAGGCAATTCTTTCCTCTATCGGACTGATCGTGCTTCTCGTCCTTGAATTTTTTCTTACAAGCAAAGAACGTTTTATCAACTGGAAAATCCGTTTAAGCGGTGCTCTTGTATCCTGTCTCTTATTATATGGTTTTACAGTCATGATTCAGGCAGACTCTTCTGTTTCCCGCTTCAAGCTATACGATAAACTGTTCACACCAACGACTATGAGTTACAAGGATGGTACGGCACTTGCCTTTTTAATGGAATTGGAATATCTGATCGTCGATAAGCCGGAAGGCTACAATGCCTCCGAAGCTGCAGACCAGCTTGCTTCCTATTCTCCAAGTGAAAAGGAGGAAGCAAATGCAACAAATAATGAAAACCTTCCTAATATTATAGTGATCATGAATGAGGCATTTTCAGACCTTTCTGTTTTGGATGATTTTGAAACGAATCAAGATTATATGCCTTTTGTTCATTCTTTGATGGAAAACGGTGCGAATACAAAATCCGGCTATCTGCATGTATCGGTTCTTGGTGGAAACACAGCCAATACAGAATTTGAATTTTTGACCGGAAACAGTATGGCTTTTCTGCCACAAGGAAGCATCCCTTATCAACAATATATGAAAGGAGAAATTCCTTCTATTGCTTCCTATCTAAAAGAATATGGTTATACTACAGTTGGCATGCATCCTTACCACGCAAGCGGCTGGGAACGTGATACGGTATATCCTCTTTTAGGACTGGATACCAACTATTTTATTGATGATTTTGAAAATGCAGAAATCGTACGCAAATATGTTAGTGATAAAGCTGACTACGAAAAAGTAATCGAAATTTTTGAACAAAAAGAAGAAGGAGAGCCACTCTTCCTCTTCAATGTAACGATGCAGAACCACTCTTCCTACAGTGACAGCTATGACAACTTTACACCAGATATTTCTGTAGAGGGTGCAGATTCCGATGTATTAAATAATTATCTTTCCCTGATCCATTTATCGGATTCCTCATTAGAATACCTGCTCTCTTATTTTGAACAGGTAGACGAACCTACTATCATCGTATTTTTTGGCGACCACCAGCCTACCAACTCCGTGGTACGTCCGATTTGGAACTTAAATGGAAAGTCAGACTCTACACTTACAGAAGAAGAAAATGCAAGACGTTATGAAGTTCCCTATATCATTTGGGCAAATTATCCAATAGAATCCGAGCACGGTGTTGATACAAGCGCCAATCTCCTCGGAGCAAAAGTACTGGAAACTGCTGGCATTCCACAGTCCTCCTATACGGCTTATCTTTCAGAGCTTTCAGAAAACTTCCCGGTCATTTCGGCAATTCAGGCTGTGGACGCTGACGGAAATGCCGCACCGATCAATACCTGGGATGCAGAACTTTTACCGTATAGACAATTGCAATATTACATGTTGTTCGATTATAATACAAATTAATTTGACAAAACACAACGAACACGTCGTATAACGATAAAAAAGGAGTATTATGAAGGCAAAAAATTTCGTTCAGAAAAACCTGATCTATATTTTATCTGCATTGATACCTTTGGTGCTCATGCTGATTATTTTTATTGCAAGAGGAATCTATCCATTTGGAGAGGGTTCCTTCCTGCATATTGATATGTACCATCAATACTTTCCGTTTTTAACGGAATTTTACCACAAAGTAAAAGACGGTGAGAGCCTGTTCTACTCTTTTCAGACTGGTATCGGCTCCAACTTCCTTGCCCTTTATATTTACTATCTGGCAAGCCCACTAAACTGGCTTTCTTTGCTTTGCCCGGAACATTTATTGATCGAATTTATGACTTACATGGTAGTATTAAAAATCGCAGCCTGCGGATTCACTTTTTCCTACTATTTGAAAAAGCATTTTAACTCCAACAGCTTTACTATCGTGTTCTTTGCTGTATTTTATGCACTTTCCGGCTACATGGCAGCCTACAACTGGAATGTAATGTGGTTAGACTGCATTGTTCTGGCACCACTCATCATTTTAGGACTGGAACGGCTTGTAAAAGGAGAAGACTGCATTCTTTACTGCATAACGTTGGCACTTGCCATTTTATCCAACTATTATATTTGCATTATGATCTGTATTTACCTTGTGCTATACTTTTTCGTTCTGCTTATCAACACAGAAAAAAAAGGAAAAGCACTGTTAAATTTCACATGGTACTCGCTGCTTGCAGGCGGCATGGCGGCGGTTCTGCTTTTGCCGGAAGTGACTGCACTTGCATTTACAGAGTTTTCCAATTTTGATTTTCCAGACACTGTAAAATCTTATTTTTCCATTTTGGATGTACTTGCAAGACATTCCATGAATGTGCCTGTAGAAACCGGACTGGATCACTGGCCAAACCTTTACTGTGGTGTAGCTGTCTTCTTTTTATTACCGCTTTACGTGATAAAAAAAGAAGTTCCTTTAAAAGAAAAGCTCCCGAAACTGTTTCTTCTCGTATTTTTGATCTTCAGCTTTTCTACGAACACACTGAACTTTATTTGGCACGGATTCAATTATCCTGACTCTCTTCCTTGCAGACAATCTTTCCTCTACATTATCTTACTTTTGACCGTCTGTTTTGAAGCATTGCAGGGGATGAAATCTTATCATACAAAGACAATTGGTCTATGCTTTTTCGGTGTATTTTGTTTCTTACTCATATGTGACAAGCTGATCGATACGGAAATGTTTACTTATTCCATTTTCCTTGTTACGTTGGTCATGGTCGCTTTCTATGGAATTTTAATCTTCTTATTTCGCGGAAGACCGGAAAACAAGCAGCGTATTCTTTATGCAACGCTTGCGGCTGTTATGGTAGAAGCTGGTATAAATACATACGTTACCAGTGTTCCTACTGTAAACCGTACCAGTTATTTAAAGAGTTATGATGACTATTATACACTGATGGACAGACTAGAAGAAAAAGACAACGGTTTTTACCGTGTAGAAAAATTCAACCGTGTTACGAAGAATGACGGTATGCTGCTTTCTTATCCATCTGCTTCCCTGTTTTCTTCTACCTCAAATGCCCACGTAAAAGACTTTTACGGGAAATATGGTATGCAGAACAGCAAAGTATATTACAACTATGAAGGCGACACCCCTCTGACAGCCGCTCTTTTAAATGTAAAATACATGATCTCCAAAGAACAGTTTGCGGATAACAGTCTTTACCGGCTGATCGATACGGAAGGGGATTTGTACTTATACGAAAATAATTATACACTTCCATTTGGCTTCTTTGTAAGTACGGAAGAAAACGGCAGATCCGAAGAGGAAATACTTGCTTTAGACAAATTATTCGGTAATGTAAATGAATTGGAAGAGGTTATCAAGGAAGAAACCGAAGAAGAAATTGCAGAAGAGGCACTGACTCCTCTTACATTGCAGAATCGCCTTGTTACTGCCCTTTCGGTTAACTCTACACTGTTTGAATCTACCAACGCTGAGCATACAGAAGATAATGCTGTCGTCATTACCGTCGAAAAATCCGGATATGTTTACGCTTATACGGATTCTTCCAAAATAAAAGTAGTGACTGCAACTACAAATTACAACGAAGAAGAAACTTTGGAATTTAAAAAGCTGAACAATGAATATATCATGGACCTAGGTTATCACAATGCTGGCGATATCATTACTCTGGAAACAGCGGATGAAGGCTCTCTTTATGTATCGGCTTATATTTTGAATGAAACTGTCCTTGCAGAATGTTTAGATACTCTTTCAGAGCAGTCTATGACTTTAGATTCTTATGATTCAAATCATATCAAAGGACATATTGATGCAAAGGGAAGTGGCGAATTAGTACTTTCCGTACCTTTTGAACCTGGTTGGACTTTGAAAGTAGATGGCGTGGTTACAGAAATGAATATTTTTGAAGACTGCTTTATCAGCATTCCGCTTACAGACGGCGAACATACCATTGAACTTTCCTACTATCCTTCGGGATTAAATGCAGGAATCGTGATTTCTCTCATTTCACTGGCAGCCTTCCTGCTTACCATTTGGCTGAACAAGAAAAAGGCTGCTACAAAATCAGCTTAAGAAAACAAATTATACATGTCAATCCATTTTACGAGAAAACCATGCGTAAGATAGATTGGCATTGTTTTTTGTCCTAGTTTATCAAAAACAGGAAGCTTTTTGTCCGGTAAGAAACGACGTACTCCTAATATTCCTAAAGTACCTACTGCTAAGTGGAACAGACGAAATTCGATGTCATACCCTGTATCTGTATAAGGTGATGCCTCATAAAACCAAGTGATCTTCCATGCCTCCATGCGTATTCCTGTAAATAGGGCAATCGCTATCAAAGCAGCAATAACAAGCACACTAAGCACCTTTTTGTACTTGACTGCAAGTACATCTATCTCCCGCGTCTTAACCTCTCTCCCTGTCTCCTGCCCTTCTTCCGGCAGTTCTTCCCGTTCCTTGTCCCACATGTGCAGGTCATAGCCTAATAAAAAGAACGGAAAATAAACAATAATACGGGACAAGCTCATACTTCTCCCAACACCACTGTCATATCCAGCTGCCAAAGCTGCAATGACTGCTAGGGCAAGGAGCATCGCCTGCTTCTTTCTCGAATCCGTAGCGACTACCGGCAAAAGTATCGTCCATACCATCAATGCCACTAAATACCACAAAATCCAATAAGGCTTTGAAAATTGCATCTCCATATCATTTTTTAATACAAAGCGTTCAAACAAAATATAGAGCATTTGGAAGATTACATACGGAAACAGCATCTTTTTCAAGATTCTCTCTCCTATTCCACTACATTTTGCAAAATAACCGGAGCAATATACGAACAACGGCATATGAAAAAAATAGATCAAAATATATAAATAACGGGAAAAGCCTTCTCCCATACATAATTCCAAAAAATGACCTACAACAACAAGTACAATCAATATTCCTTTCAGATTGTCCATTTTTACGTTTCTCATTTTTCCTTTGCCTTTCTTTTTTCCTAGTATTTTCTCAAACGTCTTATATCATACACCTATCTTTTTATAAGAAAAAGAGGCATTATGAACGAAATTTCTCAGTTCATAACTGCCTCTTTTGTTTGTTATTCTAATAAAGTTACTTTTTATTTTCTAATTTGCAGCTTCTGTTGTTGCTTCTACTGCTGTTTCTGTAGTTCCTTCTGTTTCTTCTACTGTCTCAGCTGTTGTTTCTACAGCAGTCTCTGTTGCTGCCTCTTCTTCCGCAACTAAATAGTGCATATCGCCTTCTACGTCAGTTACTTCATAACCATTTAAAATAAGTGCACTGATATACTCGCTTACTTTCTGACTTGCAAGTGTAGAAGAAATTGTTTCATTTACCGTTTCTACATTTTTGCTTCTGGATTCAAATTTCACAACATAGCATCTTACACTGTCTTCATCTGTGATAATTTCAATATCACCAGCTGCTCTGCTTTCATCAAAAAGCCAATCTGCATATGCATAAGTTACGCTTGCATATTCTGCATTCTCGTTCAAGCTGTAATCAAGTGATGTATCCGTATAGCTTGCTTTTAATTCCTCATCCTCAGAATATTCTGCACATAATGCGTTGAAATCTTCGCCCGCTTCCAGTCTTGTTTTAAATTCCTCTGCACTCTTCTGCAATTCTGCAACAGCAGCCTGTCTGTCTGCTTCTTCGGATTCTGAAGTCACATCAGCTGAGCTGAATGAGAAACTTCTATAACTTACTGTATCATAATCATTTTTATTTTCTGCATAATACGTATCAATTTCTTCCTGTGTAGGAGCATTATCCTCCATCATTTTTTCATAATATGCAGATGCAAGTAAACTTTCTTTTACAAATGCTTCCACTCTGGACTGGCTTGCATATTCACCGTATACTTCTTTGTAATATTCGCTTTCTGTCATACCATAGCTTTCTGCAGTCGTTTTGATACTTGCACAAAAACTATCATATGCTTCTGTTACGTCATAAGTGAAGCCATTTGCTTCTGCATCATCTACAATGGCTTTCATTTCCTGAATCTGTGCCACAGCCATCTGGTCAAAATAATCTTTCCATGTCAGATTTCCATAATATGTCTGATCAGCAAAATCCTTTGTTGTATCCAGTCCCATGTATGTCAGCATATAAGAATATGTAGACATATAGTCATAAACTACTTTATTGTAATAATAGTCATATTCCAGCTTTGTAAGTTCATGCTCACCTACTTTTATATAAGTACTATTGAATGTTTTATATCTTTTTACCAAACTAGAGCCAATGCTTCCAATGAGCAATGCTGCAAGACATACTACAACAATAGTACCGCCGATTTTCATGCGTTTTCTTGCTTTGGCTTCCTTTTCCTGTTCTTTGCGCCGTCTTTCCATTTTACGGTCATATTTTGTCATAACCTTACCATTGTTTTCAGGTTCTTTATTTACTTTCGACACAATCGTCTCCTCCTTGTAATTAAACTGCCCTTATAGTATAGCAGAAAACTGTGATGTTTTGGTGAAAAATTTTATTAATTTTTATCTCACATGATACTTCAGATTTTAAACTCTATCATACTTCTCCATTTTCTCCCAATACTTCCAGCCCATCCTGTAGCTGCTTTTCCAAACGATCTGTCTCCATTTTTAAAAGCTGCATACCAATTTCTGTGATCAAATACGTTTTCCTGCCATCCTCGCTGGAGGCAATTTCGATAATGCCATCTGCTGTAAGACGACCGACCATCGTATAAAGTGTTCCTGTTCCAAGCTGTATCCTTTCTTTTGTCAGCTCACTTACATACTGCATGATTGCATAACCATGTCTTTTTTCGGTTACTGCCAGCAATGTATAATAAGTAGTCTCTGTCATAGGAATATATTTTTTCATTAAATTCTCATTCAATTTTATTCCTCCCTTTTTCTTTTGTTATTTTTATAATCTGCACCTTGATGCATGCTGCCATGATATGTTCCTTCTCGATATGTCGTATCTCGACATGTTAATTGTAGACACATAATATCGCAAAAAAAAACCTCTGTCAATATAGAAACTATATTTTTCTTCTTTCTATATTGGCAAAGATTTTTTGTAATTTTTTCTATTCCTCAAATGTCATTTCAAGCTCTACAGACGTATCTTCGATACCAACTAATTTAATTCTGTTTGAGCCTTCTTCTAATGATAAGGTTACTTCCACCTCTTCAACAGCGCCGCTTTCCTCCGTTGCTTCCACGATTGTTTTTACCGTATCATCCGGTGAGATCAGCACAAGTTTTGCCTTTCCGCTTTCTACCCGGAAAGTGATCAGCACATTCCTCTCCATATCTTCTGAAGCCTTATAAGTCCAAATCGTATCCATTCCTTCAAAAACTTCACAAGTAAGCTCATATGTATTGTCTATCTCAGATGCTCTATAATTGACTTTACTATAAGTATTCGCCTGACTTGCAATTTTCTCATCATTATCATAGTCTACATTTGGGTCGAACATCCCACATCCGGTCAACATAAACACGACACATAAAAGTAACATCCCTATTTTCTTTTTCATTTTCTTTCCCCTTTTATTTTTTTGATATAATAGCAATTTCCATTTATTTTGCCAATTCTTTTAGCTCTTCCATTAACTCCAGATCAGACTGTTGCACTTTAATGTTCGTCATCATTGACTCCTGACCCGGTTTTGTCACAGTGATTTCAATAATCGTTCCTTCCTCTATTCCCTGCCCAAAAGCCGCTCTGCAAAATGCCTCGAACTTAGGATGATTGCTCGTAAATTTGTTCTTTGCATTCATAATTTTCATAATTGCTGCTGGATTCATCATATCTTTTGTCCTTCTTTCTACTAAAATCTAATCAAATAATGTCTGCCAATGTTCTGCATGATATGCCTCAAAACACATTCTTATCTGTTCTTCGTTATTTTTTTCATCTGCCAATGTAGGAATCTCATCTATGCCAAAATATCTGCTTTCACTTGTCTCAATATTCTCTACAAAGCTTCCACCGATCACGGAACACAACACAAATATTTTGCATACTTTATAAGCATATATTGGAAGATTATGCTTTTCTCTGTCCTGAACCGCGATAACTTTATCCGCTGTAACATCCAGACCTGCTTCTTCTTTTACTTCCTTGATCGTATTTTCCTTTACGGATACATTGACGTCCACCCAGCCTCCGGGCAACGACCATGTACCATTCTTTTCATGCACCAGTAAAATCTTATCCTCTTTAAAAATAGCTGCACGGCTATCCAATTTGGGCGTCTGATAACCAATTTCACTGCAAAATAGATCTTTTACTTTTTCTATTGATATATCCGATTTATAACTGATCATTTCCGCAGTAATATCCCTTATCCGTTGATAACGCTCTTTATCAAATTCATCTTTCCCATAAAACAATCCTGCCTGTGCGATACTTTGCAATTCCACCGCCCACTGAAGCCACTTTTCGTTATTTTCCATCATTTTCTCCTATTTTATCCTACCTTTTTTACACAGTCTATTATAAAGATAAATCCAAAAAGAAAAAAGTTTAAATACAATAAAAAAGAAATACGATAATGATATCGTATCTCCCTCTTCAAAATTACTGCCGGCGACCGGAATCGAACCGGTACTGTATTGCTACAACAGGATTTTAAGTCCTGCGCGTCTGCCAGTTCCGCCACGCCGGCATATACTATATGTAAAGAATCAAAGATTCTTTAATGGGACCTACAGGGCTCGAACCTGTGACCCTCTGCTTGTAAGGCAGATGCTCTCCC
>JAGKTQ010000063.1 GCA_021153325.1 Lachnospiraceae bacterium
CAGTTGCAGCAACATCACTTTCCTGATAAAGAAGGCTGTCCGTAAAACTAGTGATTGCAATCACCGTAGCTCCTTTCTTTTTCGCAAGGCGAACAGCATCTATAACCGCTTTCGTTCTTCCACTATGAGAGATTGCGAGAACTACATCTCCCTTCTCTAAGTTTGCCGCGGTTACTCCCATCAACAAAATATCCGTACATGCAGTAGCCCACAAACCAAGCTGAGACAAACGATATTGGGCATCTGTCACAACCGTAGAGGAGGTGCCAATTCCAAACAGGAAAATATGTTTTGCCTGTACAAGCACTTTCGACATTTCCTCTACCTTTGTAAAATCCAGCTTATCAAGTGTGTCCTGCAAGGTATACATGCCAGAATTGAATACTTTCCGTATCACACCTTCCGCCCCGCTCTCATGCTCTACTGATGGAAGTGCATTCTTTTTTTCTTCTTTTTGACTACCAAGTTCCCTTGCCAATTCGATTTTCAGTTCAGAAAAACCTTGCAGTTCAATAGATTTGCAAAATCGAATGACCGCAGATGAAGCAACCTCGCATTTTTCTGCTAATTGATGCACCGTTAGACCCGTAATCTCCTGTGGTGATTCGATTACGTAACTGGCTACTTTTCGCTCGGCCGATGTTAAGTTACAGTATAGTCTTTTTATCTGTGATGTAATCATATGAATTTTCCCTTATTATCTCATAAAATGTTCAAAGTTTCCGAGGGATCCGCATCCATCCAAGTCCTACAAACTCAACAAGAACACTTTCAATCTCGCCGCAATTCTCTCATGTCCCGCATCATTTGGATGCAATCCGTCCGGCATGTAAAGTTCCTGATAAATTGGCACCTTTGGTGTCAACCCTCCTACTTGGAGCATGTCCAGAAATGGAATGGAGTATTTTCTGGTTACTGTCTTTAATATCTCCACATAATCATACAGTGTTCCCACCGGCTCCAGTTTTCTGCTGCCACAAAGACTATCTTCATTATGTCTGTGAAGTGGAGACATGAAAACAATCTGTGATTTTGGAAAACGATTAATGAGTTTTTCGCAAATTACATGACATGCTCCCCAGAATGTGTCTTCCGTGCGGTCTTCCGGCGTTCCAATCGGAGCATCTCCGTGACCAAAGTCATTTGTTCCGCCAAATACAACAATGAGGTCACAATCTTCATCGATGTCATCTACTCTTGGAATAAAATATAAATCTTGTCTTGGATCTTCACTTGGTGTCTGTTGACGTGCAATACGTGTACCGCCAATTCCATCTATATAAAGTTCTCTGATACCGCATTCTCTTTGGATGCGGTTGTAATACATATTACTAAGGTCTGTTACGCCTACACCTTCTGTGATGCTGTCGCCAAGGCAAGCCATTTTAATTCCTTTCAATTCCATCTTGTTGTCTCCTTTTGTATTGTTTTTCTTGTCTTTTGTATGTAATATCTTTCATCATAATAACACCCTACATAGAAAATGTCACTTGTTTTCGACAACAAAGAAATTTTCATTTTTACACACAAACTGCCTTTAAACGCAAAGAATTTATGTGAAGATTTGAATTTTTATATAGCAAAAGGGGAAATCGGTTAATTCCGATTCCCATTTCATTTGTGCTGTGTGTAGAATTTAATTTTTGTGCCTCCTAATCATAAAAGGTACTGTAAAATATTACAGCCCTATTTTTATAAAAAACCTTTATATTTCAACGGTTTCACCACTTTTTGCAATAAAAAAGCAATGACCCCCTTTTTTTCGTGTATAATGTAAGTCACCACAACCAAAAAATACCGAAAGGATATCATTGCTTTATGGACAACATTATACTCTATTTACTTACTATTATTCAAGAACAATACAACACAATCTGCTGGCTTATTCTCTTTATCTGCAGATATATTCCTCTGAAACAATGGGCTCACGTTGAAATCCATAGCCCTAAATACCAAAAATTCCTTACTGACAAGCTTCCTGTCATCAAACCTTTTGTCAAACAGGATTGGCAACTCTGGAACGAATACTACCGTCTCCGCTATGGTAAAGCCGTAACACCAGTTAAAACCCAAAAAGGTAAGACCCGTAATGTTCCCGAAGATACCGTATGTCCTCTTTGTGGTGCTCCGCACGAATACATCTACGATAACTCAGGTGGACGCGGTCAGTTTAAATGCAAAATCTGTGGACAGACCTTTGTCAATGGTGAAAAGGTAACAACACCTTTAAAACTTCAATGTCCTTACTGCGGACATGCCCTACAGCCTGTCAAAGACCGCAAACACTTCCGTGTTCATAAATGCATCAACGACAACTGCTCCTATTACAAGCGCAATCTCAAAAAACTGCCAAAAGACCTTTCACAGTCAGAACACTGGAAATACAAGCTCCGATATCTCTATCGTGAGTTCTCTGTGAACTTCTTTGACATGGATCTTAACCAACTTCCAAAGTGGGCTACATCCTTCAAATATAAGAAAAACAACGCTTATATCATGGGACTGTGTCTTACATATCGAGTAAACCTCAAGCTTTCACTACGACAAACAGTGCAGGCTTTAAAAGAGATCCATGGTATTGACATCTCGCACACTATGGTCAACAACTACGCCAAAACAGCGGCTGTTATCATCCGCCCTTTCGTAGACTCTTATAACTATAATCCTTCCAATGAACTGGCTGCCGATGAGACTTACATAAAGATAAAAGGTGTCAAGGCCTATGTCTGGCTCATCATGGATAAAGCATCTCGTTCCATCCTCGGTTATCAGGTTTCAACATCCAGAGATGTCGGTCCCTGCATTCTTACCATGCGTATGGCTTTTGAGAAATTCAAGGAGTTTCCCGGAAAAGCCCTGAAATTCATCGCCGATGGCTACAGTGCCTACCCACTGGCTGCACAACAGTTCAAGCTCGAAAAAGACTGGGACGTGTTCGTTACCCAAGTCGTCGGTCTTACAAATGATGACGAAGTATCAAAAGAATATCGTCCATTCAAGCAACTCATCGAGCGTTTAAACCGCACCTTCAAAGAATCCTACCGTATCACTTGCGGCTATGGAACAGAAGACGGTGCAATTCACAGCGTCTCACTTTGGGTCGCTTACTATAACTTCCTACGTCCTCACGAGAAATCCGGTGGCAAAGAACCACTAAACAAAGTGGAACTACTGGAAGGTGCCGGAAACATGCCCGGCAAATGGCAACTTCTCATCTACCTTGGACAACAGGCAATCCTAAAACAACAGAACGAAGTTTCTATCTGTTCTTAGATTCCGAGCCCGAGGTAAATATCCAGCCACCAGAACCCGCGGTTCTGGCCTTGCCCTTGATGACACAACAAAACAATGCTACAATGCTGTGAATCAGACGGAGAAACCTATCTGTTCTTGAGTTCTTCGCCGTCGGTAAGACGTTCAGAGCATTGTTTTGTTGTGCCGTCAAGGGTGGCGTACACTGCCAAAAACTAATATATCTGCAATTATCAAGGTTCTGATGGAACCTATTTTTTTAGTTCCATTTTTTCATAGGCTACTTTACACTACCATATTTATTCAATGCTTCCAATGGCAATTTTCACACATAATACCACTCTTATCATAATTCTATCATGGAAGTTTCATAGAAAAATACATAT
>JAGKTQ010000064.1 GCA_021153325.1 Lachnospiraceae bacterium
TTATTATCTCTTTGAGAACTGTGGTGCACGACGAGCTGCTTTGAGACCGTATTTCTTTCTTTCTTTCATTCTTGGATCTCTTGTTAAGTATCCTGCTTTTTTAAGAACTGGTCTGTAATCAGCATCTGCCTGTAATAATGCTCTTGAGATACCATGTCTGATAGCACCAGCCTGACCTGTGTATCCGCCACCATGAACGTTTACAAGAACATCAAATTTATCAGCTGTTTCTGTAGCTGCTAAAGGCTGACGAACGATAACCTTTAATGTCTCTAATCCAAAATATTCATCAATGCTTCTTTTATTAATTGTAATATTACCTGTTCCAGGTACTAAATATACTCTAGCGATAGATTTTTTTCTTCTACCTGTTCCGTAGAATTTTGCTGCGTTAGCCATTTTAATTCTCTCCTTTCAGTTCCTTTAATTAAAATGTTAATACTTCAGGTTTCTGAGCTGCATGATTGTGTTCCGGTCCTGCGTATACATGAAGTTTAGTAAACATCTGTCTTCCTAAAGGTCCTTTTGGAAGCATACCTTTTACAGCAAGTTCAATAACCTGTTCAGGTTTCTTAGCTAATTTTTCTCTTAAAGTAGCTTCTTTCATACCACCTACGTAGTCTGAATGATGATAGTAAATTTTCTGATCTAATTTTTTACCTGTTACTTTAATCTTTTCAGCGTTGATAACGATTACATAATCACCTGTATCAATGTGCGGTGTAAAAATCGCTTTGTTTTTACCTCTTAAAACTTTAGCAACTTCAGATGCTAAACGTCCGAGTGTCATATCTGTAGCGTCTACTACATACCATTTTCTATCGATTGTAGCTGGACTAGCCATAAATGTTTTCATGATTCAACCTCCATCATAAATCAAGTCGTTTGACTTTCCTCATTTTGTTCTCTTCCTTTTCTTTGTGCAGATGTCCGGCCACACGCCAAAAATTCCATGAACTTGTTATTACTATATTTAATATATCGTCACCGGGGCTTTGGTTTCGACATACTTAAACATTGTCACAGTTAGATATTATATTATACGCACCCGCGTGTGTCAATGACTTTTTCAATAAAAATTAGGAAAAAACGGAAAAAGAAACAGCCTTCTTTCACTTGTTGAAAAAAGACTGCTTCTTATATCTCACAGCGTCACCCTTCTAACACTATGAATTAGTTATTTTCCACTTTTTTCTTTTTAGCTAATGCCTGTACACCTTCTACTACAAGAACAAGTGCCAGTGCAAATAAAATGATGGAGAAGATTGCCTGCAACCATGCTGCCATATCTCCTGCTCCTCCTGCGATTGCTTTCACTTTGCTGATGAAAGTTAAAACAAGAGAAGTTAATGTTGCAAGCAACATAAAGATCATTGGGAAGTAAAGCATTTTATTGTTCTTACCACAATTTCCAAGCCAAGCTGCTACTGCAAGAAGTGCAAGTGCTGCTAACAACTGGTTTGCTGCTCCGAACAATGCCCAAATCTTAGAGTAACCACCAAGACCAAGACCTACACCCAAAACTACAGTAATGAGTGTTGATACATATGGATTACAAAGAACTTTCTTATATCCTGTTACAGATTCTGGTGTTTCATCACTCTTTAACCAAAATTCCTGGAACATAAAACGTGCAAGACGTGTTGCTGTATCCAAGGAAGTTAATGCAAAAGTAGAAACGGAAAGAATAACAAGTGAATATGCAAAGCCTTCTACCTGTTCCAATCCCATTGCTGCAAGCATTCTGGAAATACCTGTTGCAAATACCTGTGTCGGGTTTGTGATCTGTCCACCGCTGTATTCGCTCCAAACATAGCCGACTGCGATCAAAGCAATGATTGCAAGAGCACATTCTACTAACATACCGCCGTAACCGATCGGTCTAGCATCTTTTTCACTGCTGATCTGTTTTGCTGTTGTACCAGAGCCTACTAAGCTATGGAAACCAGAGATCGCACCACATGCAATGGTAATGAACAATGCTGGGAACAAATATCCAATGCTTGATTCAAAACCTGTAAATGCAGGCATATCCAATGTCGGATGACTTCCGAATACACCGATAATAGCTGCGATCATCATTGCATAAAGTAAGAAAGATGATAAGTAATCTCTTGGCTGTAATAAGATCCAAACTGGTGTTACGGATGCTACTAAGATATAAACACCAAGAATTACCATCCAAGCTTCCTGTGATAAGTAAAAGATTGGATACTTGTATCCTAAAGCAATAATAGCAATAATGCCAAGTACACCAATGACAGATGAAATTCCAAGTGGAGCATTTTTGCGGTATACACAGGAACCGAAAATAATTGCTAATACGATGAACCAAATGGAAATGGTAGCTGTTCTTGCATTTGCTACAGATGTAGGATCTGCTTTAGAAGCTACAAAAGTACCTGCTACGATGGATGTGAACGCAGCAACTACAAGGATCAATGTCAAGTAAGAGAAGATGATGAACAGTTTCTTTGCTCTGTCACCAATATTCTGCTGAATAACTTCACCAATAGAATGTCCTTTGTGACGAATAGATGCAAATAATGCACCAAAGTCATGTACAGCACCGAAGAAGATACCACCGATCAAGATCCATAAAAATACCGGAACCCAACCAAAAACTGCTGCCTGAATAGGTCCGTTGATCGGTCCTGCACCTGCGATAGATGAGAAATGGTGTCCAAATAACACCGGCGCTTTTGACGGAACGTAGTCCACTCCGTCTTCTAAAGTATGGGAAGGAGTTTCTCTAGATGGATCTACTCCCCATTGTTTTGCAAGCCATGCACCATAGGTAATATATCCAATTACCAATACTGCAATACCTATAACTAAAAGAATAATTGCATTCAAAAATTACACCCCCTGTTAATTTTTTATTGTTTGTGTTTGATGCAAAAATTTTCGGAAAAGTTTTGTAAGGTCTTTTCCACAGCGGTTTGTTACGACCGCTCCCTCTCCTTTATTTACAATGGCTGTTTTCACATCCATCCAGCCATGAAAGGACAATTTAAAATCCTTATGTATCCGGCATCGCTTTACCGCTTTCACCGCATCCTGCTCTGCCTTGTCACATACGAAAACTACAGTAATAAAAGAATACATATGCTCCGGACCTGGTTCAATCTTTTGCATTCCATCCTGATGAGCGTATTTCAGACAACGTTCGTATTCTTCTTTCTGCAGGCAATCTACGTCAAAAAAGTAAACATACTCATGTACCTGTGCCCGCCAGAGATTTGCCTTTTTTGTCAGCACATATTTTTCATTAAGCTGATGAAAAGCTGCTGTCGCACACAATGGTAAATCCTCTTTTTGTTCATCAGAAACGTCATAGTATCCTTTATAAAATTCCAATATATGATTAAGCATTTCCTGTCGTGTCGTTTCCATCTTTTACTTTCCCTCTTTAACGCTTTACAGCGCATCCTTTAACATTGTATCACTTTTTTAAAAAATTTTAACACTTTTTTTATTTTTTTCGATATTTTCTAACAAAAAACCCCAAAAATCTTGTTTTCATTTCCGGGGTCTCCTTATTTTCCTATAAAATTTCATATTTATATAGTGTAAGTC
>JAGKTQ010000010.1 GCA_021153325.1 Lachnospiraceae bacterium
ATTCACATATATGGGAATCATTGGAATTTTTAGTTTTTGTTCTTTTATGACAGGAAAAGCTGTTGGCGTAAAGGAATGCAGGAACGATTCTTTTGTGCCAGACACAGAGCTGCAGGATAGTGCGGTAGAAGAAATGGTGGACGATAATGAAACAAAACTTCTTTTAGTAAATAAAAAAAATCCCTTACCGGAGGATTACGAAGTTACATTGCTTACTCTGCCGGAAGGAGTGAATCGTGCTGCGGAAATAGCCTACGAGCCACTTTGCGATATGCTGGATGCTGGTCAAAAAGAGGGGCTGAACTTTGAAATTTGTTCTTCCTATAGAGATGCGGCATATCAGAGGAATCTTTTTGAGGAGGATGTGGAAATGCTGATGCAGGCGGGTTATTCTTACACAGAGGCATATGAAGAGGTAGCAAAAGAGACAATGCCGCCTGGATGCAGCGAGCATTCTACAGGTCTTGCTTTTGATATTGTGGCAAAGGATTACCAAATGCTGGATGCTGGACAAGAAAAAACAGAAGAGAATAAATGGCTTCAGGAGCATTGTGCAGAATATGGATTTATTTTGCGCTACCCCGAAGGAAAGAGTGAGATTACTGCTATTAATTATGAATCCTGGCATTTTCGTTACGTAGGAAAAGAAGCTGCCAAGTATATCATGGAAAATGGCATTACACTGGAAGAATATGTGGAGCAATATTCTTGGTAAAATAGTAATAAAAAAGAAGAAAACAGCTGTATGTGAAAAGAAAAGAAGCTATGGAAAAGCCCTGTAAATACAGGGCTTTTTGTTATATTTTTATCTGCCCATACATAAGCATAGTGTAAGAGAGAATACATTGGGGCAGAAAATATGAGAAAGGGCTTTTTAAAAAGATGTGCAGCGGCTGTTTTAGCGGTCATGATGTTTCTGCAGTGTAGTCTGCCTGTTTTTGCCGCACAAGTAAATATATCTGCACCGTCTGCGATTTTGATAGAGGCGTCTACAGGCAAGGTCATTTTTGAGCAGGATGCTGATACGAGACGAAGTCCGGCGAGCATTACCAAAATCATGACGCTGCTTTTAATATTTGAACAGCTGGAGGCAGGAAATATTAGTTTATCTGACCAGATTACAACAAGTGCCCATGCAAAATCAATGGGTGGATCACAGGTCTTTTTGGAAGAAGGCGAGGTACAGACGCTAGAAACGCTTATCAAATGCATTGTTGTAGCTTCCGGAAATGATGCCAGTGTAGCGGTGGCGGAATATATTGCAGGAAGTGAAGAAGAATTTGTAGCGAAGATGAATGCGAAAGCAGCGGAGCTTGGAATGGAAAATACGCATTTTGAAGATTGCTGTGGACTTACAAACTCGGATGATCATTATACATCTGCGAGAGATATTGCAATCATGTCAAAGGAGCTTACAACAAAATATCCACAGATCTTTGATTATACCCAAATTTGGATGGAAGATATTACACATGTTACGAATCAGGGGAGTTCTACTTTTACGTTATCCAGTACGAATAAATTATTAAAACAGTATGCATGGGCAACGGGGCTAAAGACTGGCTCTACAAGTAAGGCGAAATATTGTCTGTCTGCTACCGCAACAAAAGAAGGAGTGGATCTGATCGCAGTTGTTATGGCTGCGCCGGATTACAAAGTACGTTTTCAGGATGCCGCAACACTTTTAAATTATGGTTTTAGTGTCTGCAATGTATATGTAGATGAGAACGCGCAAAGTCCTGGAAATGTAGTAGTGAGGGGCGGAGTGGAGAAAAGTGTACCGATTCTGTTTGAAGGAGAATTTCGTTATGTAGATATTGAAGGAAACGATTTAGGAAAAGTGGAAAAAAATATGCAGCTGCCGGAATATATGCAGGCGCCGGTAGAGAAGGGGCAAGCTGTCGGAGAAGTGGTATATAGCTTGAATGGAACAAAGATTGGAAGCGTTGCCATTGTATCTGCGAAGGGGATAGAAAAGGCAAAGTATATAGACTATTTAAAAGAAGGTTTGCTGTATTTCCTTTTATAAAATCTAAAATTATGTTATACTAATTATTGTATGTGCCCAAAGGTACAAAAAAGGGAAAGATAGGAGCATATATGATAAAGATCATTATTGGGATAGTAGTGCTTCTGCTACTGTTGATGGTTGGTATTATTTTCTTTGACACCCATCGCTTTGTAACAAAAGAAATGACTATGCGGTCAGAGAAGATAAAACAGGATGCCACCTTTGTAGTGCTCGCGGATATGCACAACAAAAGTTTCGGAAAAGAAAACGAAAAGCTGCTTCAAAAAATTAGGGAGATCGATCCCGATATGATTTTGATAGCGGGCGATATGTTAAATGCAAAACCGGGAGCTGATTTTTCTAAAACAGCAGCATTTTTAAAGCGACTTGCGGAGGAATACAAAATTATTTACGGCATGGGCAATCATGAGCATCGAATATCACTTTATCCGGAAGTATATGGTTCTATGAAACAGGACTATTGGAATGCTATAAAGCATGAAAATATTATCCCACTCGTGAATGAAAAAATAGAATTTGAAAAAAATGGTATTGTTATTTATGGTTCACAGATTGATAAGCGTTTTTATAAAAGATTCAAGCTACAGAAAATGGAAGAATCCTATTTACCAAAGCTGTTAGGAGAATGTAAAGAGAAGTATTTTAATATTTTACTTGCACACAATCCGGATTATTTTGAAAATTATGCAGCATGGGGAGCTGATCTGGTGCTCTCCGGGCATGTGCATGGAGGAATTGTAAGACTACCCTTTTTGGGAGGTGTCATTTCTCCAGCATGCAGGCTTTTCCCGAAATATGATGGCGGAATCTTTCGAGAGGGAAGGAGCACGATGTTATTAAGCCGTGGACTTGGAAGTCACACCATTCCGGTGCGGATGTTCAATCCTGGAGAACTGCATGTCATACATTTAAAGAGCGAAAAATAAACAAATCATACAGAATACTTGAAATTACTGCCATTTATTAGTACAATAAAATAGCGTACGTTTGTAAAGACGTGCTGTTTTTGATGCGCGGAAAAGGGTATGCTTTGCAAAAAGAGAAATGGAGCGGAACGCAGTTATGGCAATTCCGGTAAAGTTGGAAGTATTTGAAGGACCTTTAGATTTACTTCTGCACCTTATTGATAAAAATAAAATTGATATTTATGATATTCCGATCGTAGAAATTACAGAACAGTACCTGGACTATATTAGGCAGATGGAAACAGAAGATATGAATGTCATGAGTGAGTTTCTTGTCATGGCAGCAACTCTTCTCGATATTAAGTGCCGTATGCTTCTTCCAAAGGAAGTAAATGAAGAGGGGGAAGAGGAAGACCCAAGAGCAGAGCTGGTACAAAAACTGTTGGAATACAAAATGTATAAATATATGTCTTTTGAATTAAAGGACAAGCAGGTAGATGCCGGACGTGCATTTTACAGAGAACAGGCAATGCCAAAAGAAGTAGAAGAGTATAAGCAGCCCATTGATTATGAAGAACTGGTCGGGGATATGACACTCAATAAGCTGCACGAGATATTCAAGTCTATCGTAAAAAAACAGGAAGACAAGATCGACCCTGTTCGAAGTACCTTCGGAAAGATAGAGAAGGACGAAGTAGACATGGATGAAAAGACCTTATTTATAGAGGCATACATAAGGGAACATAAAACATGCAGTTTTCGTAAGCTGTTGGAAAAGCAGCACAGCAAGATGGAAGTGATCGTAACCTTTTTGGTCATTTTAGAGCTTATGAAGGTTGGAAAGATCGATATTGTGCAAGAGAATATTTTTGATGATATCGAGATAAGCTTAAAAGAAAGTAGAGGATAAAAATTGGAAAGACAAAAGGCAGAAGCAGTCATTGAAGCTATTTTGTTTACAATGGGTGATTCGGTTGAAATAGACAAGCTTGCAGCAGTCATTGAAGAAAATGTAAAGACTACAAAGAAAATACTGGAAGAAATGAAGGAAAAATATGAGCAGGAAGACCGAGGTATTTCTTTGATAGAATTAGATGGAAGTGTGCAGCTTTGTACGAAAAATGAGCTGTATGAATATCTGATCAAAATAGCCAAGGTTCCTAAAAAGCTCACATTGACGGATACGCTTTTGGAAACCTTATCTATTGTAGCATATAAACAGCCGGTAACAAGGCTTGAAATCGAGCGCGTCAGGGGAGTGAGCTGTGACCATGCAGTCAATCGTCTGATCGAGTATGATCTGATCAAAGAGGTAGGACGTTTGGATGCACCGGGAAGACCGCTTTTATTTGGGACAACAGAACAGTTCTTACGGAGCTTTGGGCTGAAATCCTTAGAAGAACTGCCGGAATTAAATCCGGTACAGGTAGAAGAATTTAAGCATCAGGCAGAAGAGGAAGTCCAATTGCAGCTTGATATATAAAATAGAAAAAAGTCTGATATTCAGGTTGAGGACAAATGGAGGTAGAATATGAAGAAAGTTTTAATCATAGGAGCAGGTCCTGCAGGACTTACAGCGGCATATGAACTGCTTAGTAAAGCCAAGGATGAAGTGGAAGTAGTTGTATTTGAAGAAAGCGGTGATATGGGTGGTATTTCCAAAACCGTAAATTATAAAGGCAACCGTATGGATATGGGTGGACACCGTTTCTTTTCTAAAGTGCCGGAAGTAAACGAATGGTGGAATAATATGCTGCCAATGCAGGGAGCTCCTTCCTGGGATGACATTGCATTGGAACGCCAGATACCTTTAGCAGAGGGCGGCCCGAATCCGGAAAATGCAGATCGTGTTATGCTTCATCGAAATCGTGTTTCACGTATTTTCTTTGAGCATAAATTTTTCGATTATCCGATTCAGTTAAAACCAGAGCTGTTTATCAATATGGGATTTGTAAATACCGTACAGGTAGGATTTAGTTATCTTGCATCCTTGATTCACAAAAGAAAAGAAAATTCTCTGGAAGATTTTTATATTAATCGTTTTGGTAAGAAATTATATTCTATGTTCTTTGAAAATTATACTGCAAACCTGTGGGGAAGAAGTCCAAGTGAGATCGCACCGGACTGGGGTGCACAGAGAGTAAAAGGTCTTTCCATTATTGCAATCATTAAAGACGTGTTTTCTAAAATGTCACCGGTGAAAAAGAAAAACCGTCATGTTGAGACATCCTTGATCGAATCTTTCAGTTATCCGAAACTGGGTCCAGGTCAGCTTTGGGATGTAACAGCAGAAGAAGTAGAAAAAATGGGTGGAACTATTTTGAAACATGCAAAAGTAGTCGGTGTGACAAAGAATGAGCAGAATGTCATTACCAGTCTTTTGTATGAGCAGGATGGTGAAACAAAGACAATGGAAGGCGATGTTGTGATTTCCTCTATGCCAATCAAAGATTTAGTTGGTGGTATGAATGATGTACCAGAAGAAGCGGCACGCATTGCAAAAGGACTTCCTTATAGAGATTACATGACATTGGGTGTTCTTGTTCCGAAGCTTAATTTGAAAAATAAAACAAAGATTAAGACAGTTGGTAATATTGTGCCGGATAACTGGGTGTATGTACACGATCGTACTGTTAAAATGGGACGTTTCCAGATTTATAACAACTGGTCACCTTATATGGTCAAAGATTTGGAAAATACAGTATGGGTAGGTCTGGAATATTTCTGTCAGGAGGGCGATGATTTCTGGAATATGAAAGAAGAGGAATTCGCAAAACTGGCAGTAGATGAAATGGTCAAAATGGGACTGATCGATAGTAAAGATGTTGTTATAGATACGCATGCAGAATGGGTGAAGAAAGCATATCCGGCATATTTTGATACTTATGCGGAGATGGATAAATTGATCGACTACTTAAATACGATTGATAACCTCTACTGTGTAGGACGTAACGGTCAGCATAGATATAATAACATTGATCATTCCATGGTAACTTCTTTTGAGACTGTAAAGAATATTCTGAGTGGTACAAAAGACAAATCTAATATTTGGAATGTAAATACAGAAAAAGAATATCATGAATCAAAATAAAAAATGGGTTCCGCATTGCGAAACCCATTTTTTATTTACGGAACATGGACTGTCTTGCACCATGCATTTCGTTGTTTTTTAAAATATCATTTACGGCATCCATTCTTAAACCGGCATCAATGAAATCACAGTGTTTACAGAATGGGTAGTTCTGACGGCCATCTTTGATCTTAGTACGAAGTTCCTGATATTTTGGACTGTTCCAAGCATCTTTCAAAGACATTTCATGAAGATCACCAAAATCAGTTACTTCAAAGTTATCACAGCAACAGATACCAAGTTTTCCGTTTGGCATGATCCACATATCTGTAAATGGCATCAGGCAAGTTTCTTTTACTACTTTTTCTGTTGCCTGCTTATTTGGTGCACTTCCTGCACGGTTCGTAAGAACTTCTTTTAAATAACGCATCTGAATTAAAATATCAACATCTTTAAATTCATCTGGATGAGCTTTTACATAATCATAAACTTCTTTTACATTATCATGCAGCTTCATATCAAGACAGTAGTTGTTGATAATAAGCTGATTCACATAAGGAACAATCTGTTTTGTTTTCTCGATATCTAAGAGAAGACCATTTGTTGACATGAAAATAAATGCATTAGGAAGTTGTTCTCTTGCATATTTATGAAATTCTACAATTCTTGTATCCAACCATGGCTCGTTGTTTCCATAAAGGGTCAAATGACCACGGTAGTCCCAATCGCGAAGCTGATCAATGATGCTGTAGTAAAGGTCTTCCTCCATACGCATATAAGGACGTTTTTCTGCATTTTTATTAGCAGTACAAAATTCGCATGTGGAGTTGCAACGGTTAATGGTCTCTAAGTTTACTACGTTCGGCTGAGGAATCTCCTCGCTGTTCATAAAATAATCAATGTATTTTTTTTGAGATTTTCCACGAGTGATGAATTGTAATTTTAAATAACTTTCACTGGCAAGATGTGGAAGATATTTTCGTGCATTCCATCCCAAACGTCCGGCAAAGTTATGAATTCTAATTGGCATAAATTCCTCTTTCTGCGCTGTGTGCGCGTTATATTCACTTAAAATGTGCTATTTATACAAAAACAAACAAAAATATCATAGCATTTTGATGAAACAATGTCAATTCTGCGAAGTGACATGTCTATTTGGTAAAATCTAGTCTGCCTTATATACATAAATCGTGTAAGGTGAGCTTTCCTCTGTAAATACACCGATACAGTTTAAGGAAAGTTCTTCTGCATTCGTTATCTCAAAACGAGAGAACAGATATACACCGTTTAATGCTTTAAAGGCTTCTGTATCAATGTAAAGGTTATAATCCGGTAAAGTTAAGTTTCTGGAGGGCAGATAAGAGTTATTATCAAAGCCTGGGAAAATATAAGCTCTTGCGCCCCAGTTGTCAAAATAGCTTGCAAAATAGGAGCTTTTCTCTAGCGCCGGAGCAATGATCTTGCGGAAGGTCTGCTTATATTCTTCGGAATAGAAGCCTAAATAACCATCTAATGTGGAAATGCCATTGTAAGTCAGCACGCCGGGCTGGAAGCCATAAGCTGCACAATATTCGCCGTCATACCCGATTTCCTCTTTGATGTTAGTAAATAAATCTTCCGAATAAAATTCTCCATAATTTAACATATCCACATCGGTACTTTTTACAAGCTTGTAAGCTGTGTAATAGCTTGTGTAATAAAAATCGTTATACATGGATGGAGTCACTACAACGATAAAAAGTGCAAGAAAGGCAAAGCCGTTTGCCAGCCATTTTCCCCATGCCTCTTTTCGGTCATACAGACGCTTGACAATAATAAATAACAAGGCATACCAGAGAAATGGATTGAAAAATATGGTGCGGTAAAATTGGAATCCTTCCAATGGTGGGACTAAAACAGTCAACAGATCTCGTAAAGGAGCCCAGTAATACAATCCATATATAACGCTGTTAAAAAGAATAAAATAAAACAGAAGATTAAAAATATCGGTGAACAGTTTTTTCCATTCTTTTTTCTTTAGCAACATAATGTTTTGTATGACAAAAAAGAGGAGTACTATCGGAAGTACAAAATATTTGTGGGAATCACCAGCGTGGAAAGTGCTGTTCAAAAAGCCATCCACGATCATGTTCAGTATTTCTTTGCCGTTCAGATCAGACATGACCATGCTGCTTCGTATCGTGACAGTATCATCCAAAAGCATGGAACGGAAAAGCCGATATTCAAAAACAACATAACCTGCGGCAAGGACCGGAATGGAAAAGAGCAGACCTTTGTTGCATTTTTTCTTACGGATCCAGTCAAAAATAGTAAAGACAACCAAATAAGCCAAAATAAAAAATCCGAAATAAGAAAAATAAGAAACGACTGGATAGAAAAAGAGCAGTAACAAAATGCGCCAGTCCATCTTTTTATACAGCTTGATGATAAGAAACGCTGCGAGTGGAATGGATGCAAAAGCAAAACCATAAGCCGGAAAGACCGGTAAGATTCCATAGATCAGACCAAAGATCAACACGAGAGGTCTATATTTTTCAAAATCAGTCAGCACCTCTTTGGCTAAAAAATAAACAGAGATCATGGAAAGCACAATACTTAAAAAATAACCTGCAATATAAGCGTAATAGGTAGGAAAAATCAAATATAGCAGATTGTAAAGAGAAAACTCGGAACCGAAATTATCGCGGGTCACCCCTCCTAAGATCGGCAGAATATCTCCCTGTGTAAAAAATGTACCAGAAAGCTTTAACATCCGAAAATGAGGAATAAATAAATCTAAATTGTCTGTAGTGGCAATATAACTATTTTCTCCTAAAACTAGAAAAACGATCGCTTCCAGTAAGATAAGACCGATTATAACGAAAAGATACCAATATTCAAAAAGTTTTTTTCCTATTTTTTTCACAAAAAAATCTCCCATCTAAAAACATTTAATCTTATCATACAATAGATAATTTTTGTAAGCAAGAAGCAGTGTGTGGAATATTAAAGAATTGTTAGAAATCTGGGGAAAATCTTGCTTCTTACGGTTCTTTTTACTATGCTGAAAAAAAGAGGAATATAAGAATGAGAGAGCAAGGTGGAGCATATATTTAAGCTGATATAGAAAAAGGCAGTATACACATTATGAAAAAAATCATACGACTTTGTATTGTTGTGTTCGTTTATCTTTTTATGCAGTCTTGCTTTCTTTTTACTTGCTTTGCCGAAGAAACAGAAACACAGGAGGAGTTAAATCTTTACGCACAGTCCGCTGTTTTAATAGATGCAGATTCCGGGAGAGTGCTTTATGGCAAAAATGAAGATCAGGTAATGCCTATGGCAAGCACGACGAAAATTATGACATGTATTGTTGCATTGGAAAACAGTAACCTGGATGATTATGTGGAAGTATCTTCTTATGCGGCAGGGATGCCAAAAGTGCATTTATCCATGCAAACAGGAGAATATTATAAATTAGAAGATCTATTGTATTCACTTATGTTGGAATCTCATAATGACAGTGCGGTAGCAATTGCAGAACATGTAGGTGGCAGTGTGGAAGGCTTTGCAAAAATGATGAATCAAAAGGCAAGAGATATTGGGTGTTACGATACCTATTTCATTACGCCGAACGGACTGGATGCAACCATAACAGAAACTGGAAAAATTCATGCTACGACAGCGGAGGATCTGGCAAAGATCATGGCTTACTGCATCGGAATATCGGAAAAAAAAGAACAATTTTTGGAAATAACAAGAACCACGTCGTATGGATTTTCTAATTATGTAAAAAATAAGGAAAGTGGAGAAATGAGTAATGGAAGCCGGTATTTCTCCTGTAATAATCATAATGCATTTCTTAACATGATGGATGGGGCATTGTCCGGAAAGACCGGATTTACTTCAAAAGCAGGCTATTGCTATGTGGGAGCGTTACAAAAAGATAATAAAACTTTTGTAGTGGCACTTCTTGCCTGCGGATGGCCAAATAACAAAACGTACAAATGGAGTGATACAAAACAACTGATGAATTACGGACTTGATAATTACGAATATCACAGCTTCGTAGAAAAACCAATCGACGAAAAAGCTTTATCACCGATTGTTGTAGAGAATGGGCAGACGGATGGAATCGGTGAAAAGGCGTATATTAATATAGAGGTTGCGGATGAAAAAAAGGAGGCGGAATATGATAGCGTGGATCTTGTGGGTAATTCAAGTAGTGAAGGCGGCAGAGAAGGATTACTATTAAGGAACGATGAACAGATCGATGTAACGTATCAGATTGAGAAGGAGCTTACAGCACCTGTGGAAGAAGGGAGGATAATCGGAAAAATTCAATATAGTGTTGGGGGAAAGGTATATCTGACGAAAATAGTCATAACAAAGGACTCGGTCGAGGCAATTGATTTAACGTGGTGCTTTGAAAAAGTATTATGGAATTTTGGGTTGTAAAAAATGGGTTTTCTTGTTATACTAATTTTCGGTGAAACTAAGCGCTGTTGCTGTTAACAGCGCTTTTTTTCGGAATAGGGAATAAAAACAGAATAGAAATGGCTGTCAGTACGATAGGCAGCGGAATGAGAGGAAAAAATGGGAAAAATTATTTTAACAGGTGATAGACCTACAGGAAGACTGCATGTAGGTCATTATGTTGGCTCACTGAAAAGAAGAGTAGAATTACAAAATTCGGGTGAGTATGACAAAACATTTATCATGATCGCAGACGCACAGGCACTTACCGATAATATTGAGAATCCGGAAAAAATCCGTCAAAATATCATTGAAGTTGCATTGGACTATTTATCATGTGGTCTTGACCCTGCAAAATCAACCTTATTTATTCAGTCTCAGATTTCAGAACTTTGTGAGCTTACTTTCTATTACATGGATCTCGTTACTGTTTCCAGATTACAGAGAAATCCTACTGTAAAAGCAGAAATACAAATGCGTAATTTTGAAGCAAGCATTCCAGTAGGTTTCTTTACTTATCCGATCAGTCAGGCAGCAGATATTACAGCTTTTAAAGCAACGACAGTTCCAGTCGGAGATGATCAGCTTCCAATGATCGAGCAGACAAGAGAGATCGTACGAAAATTCAATGCAGTCTATTCAGATGTGTTAGTAGAGCCAGAAGCACTTTTGCCACAAAATCAGGCATGTATGCGTTTACCTGGTATTGATGGAAAAGCAAAAATGAGTAAATCTTTAGGAAACTGCATTTATCTTGCAGATACAGCAGATGAAGTAAAGAAAAAGATCATGAGCATGTATACAGATCCGACTCATTTGCAGGTAAGCGATCCGGGTCATCTTGAAGGAAATACCGTATTTACTTATTTGGATGCTTTTTGTAAAGATGAGCACTTTGAACGTTACCTTCCGGAATATGCAAACCTTGATGAATTAAAGGAGCATTATCAGAGAGGTGGACTGGGAGATGTTAAAGTTAAGAAGCTTCTGAATAATGTAATGCAGGAAGAATTGGAACCCATCAGAAACCGCAGAAAAGAATTTGAAAAGGATATACCGGAAATCTATAATATACTCAAAAAAGGATCTGATGCAGCAAGAGAAGTGGCAGCACAGACCTTGAGTGAAGTGAAGAGTGCAATGCGTATCAATTACTTTGATGATATAGAATTGATCAAAACGCAGGCTGCAAAATATGGTGAATAAAAGAGAGTATATATATCGACAAAAAACGTAAAAAATAGAAAATTTTTACATAAAAATTTCTATACTACTTGTCAAAAGTATGCTATACTGATACAGTACGCAAATTTGTTTATTTTATATTTTTGGACAAGTTTGGAGTAGGCATGTCTCTGAATGGAGAGACAAAATTTGCTGGTATTATTTTTATTAATATAAAATGGAGGGCTGAAATATGAGTAATACTTCACAAGCGAGCGAAAGAATCAACGCTTTGCTCGACGACAACAGTTTCGTGGAGATTGGTGCACTTGTAACAGCAAGAGCAACTGATTTTAATATGAAACAAACAGAGACTCCTTCTGATGGTGTAGTGACCGGATACGGAGTAATTGGTGGCAGTCTTGTGTATGTGTACAGCCAGGACGCATCCGTTATGAACGGTTCCATTGGTGAAATGCATGCGAAGAAAATTGCAAACCTCTATGATCTTGCTATGAAAATGGGAGCACCTGTTATCGGACTTCTTGATTGTGCAGGACTTAGATTACAGGAAGCAACAGATGCACTGAATGGTTTCGGTGAAATTTATAAGAAACAGGCACTTGCTTCAGGTGTGATTCCACAGATTACAGCAATTTTTGGTAACTGTGGTGGTGGTCTTGCTTTAATGCCAACTTTAACAGATTTTACTTTTATGGAAGAGAGCAAAGCAAAATTATTTGTGAACGCACCAAATGCATTAGACGGAAATGTGATTACAAAATGTGATACTTCTTCTGCAACATTCCAGAGCGAAGAAGCTGGAATTGTAGATGTAGTAGCAGATGAAGCAACTATTTTTGCAAAGATCAGAGAATTAGTTTCTTTACTTCCTTCTAACAATGAAGATGACGCAGCTTATGAAGATTGTACAGATGATCTGAACAGAGCATGTGAAAATATGGAAGGCTGTGTAGGAGATACTTTAATCGCATTATCTCAGATCTCTGATAATGGAAGAGTATTTGAAGTAAAAGAAAACTGTGCAAAAGATATGGTGACTGCATTTATCAAATTGAACGGAATGACAGTTGGCGCTGTAGCTAACCGTACAGAAGTTTATGGAGAAGATGGAACAGTAACAGAGAAATTTGACGCTGTTTTATCTCCAAAGGGATGTGACAAGGCAGCAGATTTTGTAAATTTCTGTGATGCTTTTGAAATTCCAGTGCTTACTCTTACAAATGTGAAGGGATTTGCAGCAACTACATGTGCAGAAAAGAAAATTGCGAAAGCAGCAGCACGTCTTACATATGCATTTGCAAATGCAACTGTGCCGAAAGTAAATGTAGTAATCGGAAAAGCTTTCGGAAGCGCTTATGTGACAATGAATTCCAAAGCAATCGGAGCGGACATGACTTATGCTTGGGAAAGTGCTGAAATTGGTACAATGGAAGCTGAATTTGCAGCGAAGATCATGTACGAAGGTCAGGGCGCAGATGTTATTAAAGAAAAAGCAGCAGAATACAAAGAACTTCAGACAAGTGTATCCAGCGCAGCCAAGAGAGGATATGTAGACAGCATCATTGCACCGGCTGATACAAGAAAATATGTAATCAGTGCATTTGAAATGTTGTTTACAAAAAGAGAAGAACGTCCGGCAAAAAAACATGGTACAGTTTAGGAAAGGATGATACTTAATATGAAAAAAAGTTTATTAGTATTAGGTATGATTACTTGTATCTTTGGTCTTACTGCTTGCGGAACTGAAAAAGAAGATGATTCTATTATGACAGTAGAAGAAGCAGTAACAACTGGTGAAGCATATGTACAGAAAGCCGTTGACATTTTTGAAAGTGGTTCTTTGGAGGAGTATGCGGAGGATGAAGAGTATACGCTTTTTGCAGAAGCAGTAGAAAGTCTTGAAAGTGCATCCGAAGATATGGGTAGTTATATTGGTATGGTGAGTTCAGAAGCTACAGTTGATGACGAGAGTGCAGTTGTTAGTGTAACTGTTGACGGTTCTGATCACGATGCCGTTATAGAGGTAATCATAGAAAAAGATGGTGTAGAAAGCATTACTACGAACGTGGAATATTCTTTTGGTGAGTCAATGGAAAAAGCAGCTTTAAATACATTGCTCGGTATGGGAACTGTTTTTGTAGTATTGATCTTGATCTGCTTTATCATCAGTGGTTTTAAATATATTTCTGTTGTAGAAGAAAAAATAAAAAATAGAAAAGTAAATAATGCAGCAGAAGAAGAAAAAACAGCACCAGCTCCAGCACCGGCTCCTGTACCGGTAGCAGCACCAGTACAAGTGGAAAATCTCACGGATGATCTGGAACTGGTAGCTGTTATTGCAGCAGCAATTGCGGCAAGCGAAGGCAGAACAACAACGGACGGATTGGTAGTAAGATCCATTCGTAAAGCAAATAAGAATAAATGGCAGAATGCCTTATAATTTAGGAGGATTTTGAGATGAAAAATTATACAATTACCGTAAACGGCAACGTATATGATGTAGTAGTAGAAGAAGGAACATCTACAGGTGCACCTGTAGTTTCCGCTCCAGTAGCACCAAAGGCAGCTCCGGCAGCAGCACCAAAAGCAGCACCTGCAGCAGCAGCACCTGCAGCAAGCGCAGGTAGCATTAAAGTAGAAGCAGGCGCAGCTGGTAAAGTATTCAAAATTGAAGCAAATGTAGGACAGGCTGTAAAAGCTGGTGATGCAGTAGTTATTATCGAAGCTATGAAAATGGAAATCCCTGTTGTTGCGCCACAGGATGGTACAGTGGCTAGTATTGATGTAGCAGTAGGCGATGCAGTAGAAGCAGGCGCAGTATTAGCAACATTAAACTAATGTCTGTACGACCCGTTAAGGGCTTGCAGACAAACGATAACAGGAGGTCAAGAAATGGATTATATAGTTTCTACTTTAAGCAACCTCATTCATCAGACAGCCTTTTTTAACCTTACATGGGGTAATTATCTGATGATCCTGGTAGCTTGTGTATTTCTTTATTTAGCCATTGCAAAGGGATTTGAACCATTGTTATTGATCCCGATCGCATTTGGTATGCTGTTAGTTAATATTTATCCGGATATTATAGCAGCACCGCAGGACGGTTCAACTGGTGGATTGCTCTATTATTTCTATCTTTTGGATGAATGGTCTATTTTACCTTCCCTCATTTTCATGGGTGTAGGTGCAATGACCGACTTTGGACCGCTTATTGCTAACCCAAAGAGCTTTTTGCTTGGTGCAGCAGCACAGTTTGGTATTTTTGCAGCTTATTTTGGAGCTATCGCAATGGGATTCAATGACAAAGCGGCAGCAGCTATTTCTATTATCGGTGGTGCAGACGGACCGACATCTATTTTCCTTGCCGGAAAACTCGGACAGACAGCATTACTCGGACCGATTGCAGTAGCAGCATATTCGTATATGTCCTTGGTACCGATTATTCAGCCACCGATCATGAAAGCTTTAACAACAGAAAAAGAACGTAAGATTAAAATGGGACAGCTTCGCCCGGTTTCTAAACTGGAGAAGATTCTTTTCCCAATTATCGTTACAATCGTAGTATGTATGATTTTGCCAACAACAGCTCCACTTGTAGGTATGTTGATGCTTGGTAACTTATTCAAAGAATCTGGTGTAGTAAGACAGTTGGCAGATACAGCTTCCAACGCACTTATGTACATCGTAGTTATTTTGCTTGGTACATCTGTAGGTGCGACAACAAGTGCAGAAGCTTTTTTGAATGCTACAACATTAAAGATCGTTGCTTTAGGCCTGATCGCATTTGCGTTTGGTACTGCAGCCGGTGTATTGTTTGGTAAGATCATGTGTGTAGCAACACATGGAAAAGTAAATCCATTGATTGGTTCAGCAGGTGTTTCTGCTGTGCCTATGGCAGCCAGAGTATCACAGAAGGTTGGTGCGGAGTCCGATCCTACAAACTTCTTGTTAATGCATGCTATGGGACCTAACGTAGCAGGGGTTATCGGAACTGCAGTAGCAGCCGGAACCTTTATGGCTGTATTTGGAGTAGCCTAATATTTAAGTATATAATATAAAAAACAGGAGGAAACAAGGTTATGTCAGAGCAGGTTAAAAAACCGATTAAAATTACGGAAACAATTTTACGTGATGCTCACCAGTCATTGATCGCAACAAGAATGCCTACCGAGTTAATGGTTCCGATCGCTTCTAAAATGGATAAAGTCGGCTATCACTCAGTAGAATGCTGGGGTGGTGCAACATTTGATGCATCTTTACGTTTCTTAAAAGAAGATCCATGGGACAGACTCAGAAAATTAAGAGATGAGTTTAAAAATACAAAATTACAGATGTTATTCAGAGGTCAGAATATTTTAGGATACAGACCTTATGCAGATGATGTAGTAGAATATTTCGTACAGAAATCTGTAGCAAATGGTATTGATATCATTCGTATTTTTGACTGCCTCAATGATCTGCGTAATTTACAGGCAGCTGTAGATGCGACAAACAAGATCAAACAGCAGGAAGGAAGAGGACATGCACAGGTAGCTCTTTCTTATACATTAGGTGATGCTTATACATTGGAATACTGGACAGATATGGCTAAGAAAATTGAAGCAATGGGTGCAGATTCCATTTGTATCAAAGATATGGCTGGTCTTTTAGTTCCTTATAAAGCAACAGAGTTGATCTCTGCTATGAAGAGTGTAACAAAACTTCCTATCCAGCTTCATACACACTATACTTCTGGTGTAGCAAGTATGACATACTTAAAAGCTGTAGAAGCAGGTGTAGATGTTATTGACTGTGCAATGTCTCCATTCGCTATGGGAACATCACAGCCAGCAACAGAGGTTATGGTCGAAACATTCAAGGGAACAGAATATGATACAGGTTACGATCAGAACTTACTTGCTGAGATCGCTGATTATTTCCGTCCTTACAGAGATGAGTGCCTTGCAAATGGTCTGCTCAATCCAAAGGTTATGGGTGTTGATATTAAAACATTATTATATCAGGTACCAGGCGGAATGTTATCCAACATGGTAAGCCAGTTGAAGGAACAGAATGCAGAAGATAAATACTATGATGTATTAAAAGAAATTCCAGCAGTTCGTAAAGACTTAGGTGAGCCACCACTTGTAACACCTTCTTCACAGATCGTTGGTACACAGGCTGTATTTAACGTACTTATGGGAGAACGTTACAAAATGGCTACAAAAGAAACAAAAGCAGTTCTTCGTGGTGAATATGGTCAGACTGTAAAACCGATGAATCAGGAAGTAATTGATAAAGTTATTCCAGGAGAAGAGCGTATCACATGTCGTCCAGCAGACCTTCTTGATAACGAACTTGATAAGATCGAGTCCGAGATGAAAGAATGGAAACAGCAGGATGAAGACGTATTATCTTACGCTTTATTCCCACAGGTAGCTACTGACTTCTTTAAATATCGTCAGGCACAGCAGGATAAAGTAGATATGACTCAGGCAGATACAAAGAACGGAGCATATCCTGTGTAATTACATAAAAAGACAAAAGGCAGTTTCGGGTAAGACCGAAGCTGCTTTTTTTTGCTTGACATGGCAGAAGTAAAAAAGGTACAATAACAGTTGTTATTAACGTAGAAGACGAAAGAGGTTAAAAAAGTGGCTAGAAAAGAATCCATAACAATACAGAATATTTTAGACGCTGCATTTGAAATGACAAGAGAAGAAGGCTTTGAGGCGGTGACAGCAAGAAAGCTTGCAGCAAAGGCAGGCTGTTCTACCCAGCCAATTTTTAGAGTTTACAAAAATATGGAAGAGCTTGGTGCAGATCTGTTCGCAAGAGCAGTAGAATATTTTGAAACTTTTTATAAAGAACATGAAAAAAGCTGTACCACACCATTTGTAAACTTAGGAATGGCATACGTTGAGTTTGCATGGAAAGAGACAAATCTGTTTCGCCTGTTATTTTTGCAGACAGAGCGATACGGAAAAAGCTTTTATGAAATTCTGAATGGAAAAGAAGGCTTTGTTGTTAAAGAAATCAGCAAGGCAAAAGAAGAAGGATGCAAAGATCCAAGCGGAATGTTCATACAGATGTGGATGCTGATTCATGGAGCGGCGTGCATGGCGACTACAGGAGATTATGATCTTGGAAGAGAAGAGACGATCGCTACGTTAGAAGGAGCATACCAGGCATTTAAAGCAAAATAAGATGAGGAAACATAGGCATGGAAGACACAAATAAGCAGAATGATATTATCACAAGAATCAATGAACGTTACAATTCAATGAGTAAAAGTCATAAAGCGATCGCAGCATTTATTGAAGAACATTATGATCAGGCAGTTTTCATGACAGCAGCAAAATTAGGAGAAACTTTGGGTATCAGTGAGTCTACGGTAGTCCGTTTTGCATCGGGAATCGGCTACGATGGTTACCCGGAGTTTCAGAAGGCTCTGGAAGAGTGGGTAAAAAATAAATTGAATGCTGTGCAGAAAATGGGAGCAAAATATGGAAAAAGCTCGCAGTCTGAAATTCTAAATTCTGTGCTTAGTGCTGATATCGAAAAGATTCAGGATACTATGATCAATATGGATACGGCGGCTTTTGAAACAGCAGTAGATATTATTTTAAATGCAAAAAATATTTATATAGTTGGAATGCGAAGCTGTGAACCACTGGCAGATTTTTTACATTTTTATCTGCATATGATTCGAGGCGGGGTGCAATTACTACGTTCTACTAGTGTGAGTGAAATGTTTGAACAGATGATTCGGATTGATGAGAAAGACGCCATTATAGGCATTAGCTTTCCACGTTATTCCATGCGTACTTTAAAGGCTATGGAATTTGCGAACGATAGAAATGCAAAAGTCATTACGATTACGGACAGTATCCATTCTCCGATGAATTTGTATTCTTCTTGTAATTTGTTGGCAAGAAGCGACATGGTCTCCATTGTAGATTCTCTTGTAGCACCATTAAGTGTGATCAATGCACTTGTAGTTGCGCTTTGCCTGAAACGTCCCGATGAGGTCAAGAACAATTTAGAACAGCTTGAATATGCATGGAACAATTATCAGGTATATTTGAATGATGAAATTAATTTTATTGATGAGGATGGGATGTTCAATTATCCATCTTTGAAAAAGGAACAGGACGAATGAGCAAAATAGTAGTAATAGGCGGTGGAGCTGCCGGTATGATGGCAGCCTATGCGGCTGCAAAAACAGCACGGGAAAAAATAGAAAAAGAAGATATTGTTGCACAGGAAAAAACGCAAGTTATTTTATATGAAAAAAATGAAAAGCTTGGAAAAAAGGTATTTATTACCGGGAAGGGCAGATGTAACGTTACGAATGCCTGTGATGTGGAAGAACTTTTCCAAAATGTGATCAGTAATGAAAAGTTCATGTACAGTTCCTTTTATACATTTGATAATCATGCGGTCATGGATTTTTTTGAGAAAGCAGGCTGTCCTTTGAAAATAGAGCGAGGAGAAAGAGTGTTTCCGGTATCGGATCATTCTTCGGATATTATCGCAGCATTAACACGGAAATTAAAGGAAGAACAGGTTGAGATACATCTGAATACTACAGTGGAAAAAATATTAACAGAGGATATAGAAGGCGCAGAGGAAACGGTCGGTAAGAAGGGAGCAGCAAGAAAGATCAAAGGGGTTCTTTTAAAGGATGGCAGTAAAGTATATGCAGATGCAGTCATTGCTGCTACGGGAGGTGTCTCTTATCCGCTTACTGGTTCTACCGGTGATGGCTACCGTTTTGCAGAGGAAACTGGACATAAAATAACAGGTGTGGTTCCGGCATTAGTACCACTTACGATACAAGAAGAATGGTGCAGATCACTGCAGGGGCTTTCCTTAAAAAATGTGTCGGTGGAATTGAAGGATGGAAAAAAAGAACTGTATTCGGGTTTTGGAGAAATGCTCTTTACACATTTCGGAGTGAGTGGACCGCTTATTTTGAGTGCCAGTAGCTTTTATGCAAAAAAGGCAAAAGGAAAACAAGTACAGCTTTTTATTGATTTGAAACCGGCACTTTCGGCAGAACAACTGGACAAAAGAATTCTTAGAGATTTTGAAGAAAATAAAAATAAGCAGTTTAAAAATGCAATAGGTGGACTGTTCCCGGCAAAGCTGGTTCCGGTTATGATCGAGCAGTCCGGTATTCATCCTGATAAAAAGGTGAATGAAATTTCAAAAGAAGAGCGCAAAGCTTTTGCAGAAAAAATAAAAAAACTGCCTCTTACAGTAACTGGCACGAGAGAGATGAAGGAAGCTATTATCACGATGGGCGGCGTCAGTGTAAAGGACGTAAATCCATCTACTATGGAATCCAAAAAAGTACAGGGATTGTATTTCGCAGGAGAGGTTCTGGATGTGGATGCCCTGACGGGTGGTTTCAATTTACAGATCGCATGGTCGACCGGTCATCTGGCAGGCAGCTGTGCAGCAGAATAAGAAAGTGAGGAAAAAAGATGAGTTACAATATAGCGATTGATGGACCAGCAGGAGCTGGAAAAAGTACGATTGCAAAAAAAATTGCAAAGAAAATGAATTATATTTATGTGGATACTGGCGCAATGTATCGTGCGATGGCATTGTATTTGATCCGTATGGGCGTAGAAAAAGACGATAAAGAGAAAATTGAAGAAATATGTAAAAATGCAGATATTACAATTGAATACAAAGATGGTGAGCAGATCGTATTGTTGAATGATGAAAACGTAAATGGTCTTATCCGCACCGAAGAAGTAGGAAATATGGCTTCCGTAAGCAGTGCGAACGGAAAAGTGCGTGAAAAGCTTGTGCAGTTACAGAAAGAACTGGCAAAAAAGGCGGATGTCGTTATGGACGGCAGGGATATTGGAACATGCGTGCTTCCTAATGCGGATACGAAAGTGTATTTAACTGCCAGTGCGGAAGTACGTGCAAAACGCCGTTTCGATGAACTGACCCAAAAAGGGGAAAGCTGCGATCTGGAAAAGATCAAAGAGGATATTATTGAAAGAGATCATCGGGATATGACTAGAGAAATCTCGCCGTTAAAACAGGCAGAGGATGCGGTTTTAGTCGATTCTTCGAATATGACGATCGATGAGGTAGTGGAAAAGATCATCTCTCTGTGCAAATAAAAACAAAGAAAAGGTATATACTGCGAAAAAGCAGGAAAGGATTATAGTGCTATGGAAGTAAGGCTTGCAAAAAGTGCAGGATTTTGTTTTGGTGTAAAACGAGCTGTACAGACCGTATATGAACAGGTAGAAAAAGGTGGAAAAATTTATACCTATGGTCCCATTATCCATAACGAAGAAGTGGTGAGGGATCTGGAAAGAAAAGGCGTTGTTGTTATCGAGTCAAAAGAGGAACTGGCAAAACTTACGGAAGGTACCGTAATTATCCGTTCTCACGGTGTGCCAAAGGAAATTTATCAGATGATAGAAAAACAGGGACTTCAGTGTGTGGATGCCACCTGTCCCTTCGTAAAGAGAATCCATACGATCGTAGAAAAAGAGAGTGGTCAGGGCAGTCGTATTGTAATCATCGGAAATGAAAATCACCCGGAAGTAGTAGGGATCAAGGGATGGTCTTTGACGCCTGCAACGGTGATCGAATCTGAAGAAGAAGCAGAAAATTTTCAGGCAAAAGAAGATGAAAAAATATGTATGGTTGCGCAAACGACATTTAACTACAACAAATTTAAAGAATTAGTTGAAATTTTCCAGAAAAGAGGTTACAATGTTAGTGTTGTGAATACTATATGTAACGCAACGGAAGAAAGGCAGACAGAGGCAAAGGAGATAGCTGCTTTAGTCGATGTCATGATAGTAATAGGTGGCACTCATAGTTCCAATACGCGAAAGCTGTATGAAATATGCAGTAAGGAATGTGAGCATACTTATTTTATACAGACACTGGATGACTTGCATTTAGAATTACCTAAAGCTGTTCGACTGATCGGAATCACTGCCGGGGCGTCAACCCCAAATAATATTATCGAGGAGGTTCAAAATTATGTCAGAATTAACTTTTGAACAAATGTTAGAGGAATCATTTAAGACAATACATGCAGGAGAGGTAGTCGAAGGTACAGTAATCGATGTGAAACCGGAAGAAATCGTGCTGAACATCGGATATAAGTCAGACGGTATTCTCACTAGAAATGAATACACGAACGAACCAAATGTAGACTTAACTACAGTTGTGAAACCGGGCGACACCATGGAAGTAAAAGTATTGAAAGTAAATGATGGTGAAGGACAGGTTATACTTACTTACAAGAGACTTGCTGCTGATAGAGGCAACAAGAGAATCGAAGAGGCATTTAACAATAAAGAAGTGCTCAAAGCTACTGTATCACAGGTGCTTGAAGGCGGCTTAAGTGTTATTGTTGACGAAGTCAGAATTTTTATTCCGGCAAGCCTTGTTTCCGATACTTATGAAAAAGACTTAAATAAATATGCAGGACAGGAAATTGAATTCGTGATCAGCGAATACAATCCTAAGAGAAGAAGATATATCGGTGACCGCAGACAGTTGGTGGCTGCTGAAAAAGCAAAATTACAGGAAGAATTATTTGCAAAGATCAAAGCTGGTGATGTTGTAGAAGGAACTGTTAAGAATGTAACAGACTTCGGTGCATTTATCGACTTAGGTGGTGCAGACGGATTACTTCACATTTCCGAAATGTCATGGGGAAGAGTAGAAAATCCAAAGAAAGTATTCAAAATTGGCGATAAAGTAAAAGTTCTTATTAAAGAGATCACAGGAAACAAAATTGCTCTCAGCTTAAAATTTGAAGATGAGAATCCTTGGAAAAATGCAGCTGAGAAATATGCTGTTGGCAATGTTGTAACAGGAAAAGTTGCAAGAATGACTGATTTTGGAGCATTCATTGAATTAGAATCAGGAATTGATGCATTACTTCATGTTTCACAGATCGCAAAAGATCATGTGGACAAACCATCTGATGTATTAAAAGTTGGCGATGAAGTAACAGCTAAAGTAGTAGATTTCAATGAAGAAGATAAAAAGATCAGCTTGAGCGTAAAAGCAATGTTTGCACCGGAACCAGAAGAAGTAAAAGAAGAGTCCGATGAAGATGTTGTTTCTGTAGATATTGATGCAGTGATTGCAGAAGAAGGAACAGAAGAATAAAGGAAAGTAAGCATTCCTATATGAAGTATTTCATATAGGAATGAACTTTACATAGGGGTTATATTTCATGGCATACGATTATGAATATTTTAAAAAAGCTGTATATGAGCTTACGATGATTGATTTGAATGCTTATAAAGAGAAACAGATGAAACGTCGTATCGATACGTTGATTGCGAAGCACAAAATTGTCGGATATGACAAATATGTACAGGCTATCAAAGATGATAAAAAGATGTTTGATGAGTTTGTAAACTATTTGACGATCAATGTATCAGAATTTTACCGGAATCCGGATCAGTGGCAGCTTATGGATAAAGAGATCATTCCGGAGCTTATCAAGAAATTTGGTAAAAATTTAAAAATATGGAGTGCAGCTTGTTCTACAGGAGATGAGCCATATTCTTTAGTTATGGCACTGTCACGCCATATTCCTTTAAATCAGATCAAGATTTATGCAACGGATATAGATGAACAGGTCATTGCAAAAGCAAAAGCAGGAATTTATGCAGAAAAGAGTATTGCTTCTGTTCCAGAAGACTTAAAAAAGAAATATTTTACAAAAAATGGAATGTTCTATGAAATATCTCCGGAAATTAAGGCAAGAGTGGAGTTTAAAAAGCACAATCTTTTGAAGGATGATTATCAGTCAAACTGGCATATGATCGTATGCCGTAATGTTTTGATTTACTTTACGGAAGAAGCAAAGGATGAGATTTTCCGTAAATATCAGAAGGCATTAACTCCGGGTGGTATTTTGTTTATTGGAAGTACCGAGCAGATCATTAATCATAAGGATGTTGGATTCAACCGTAAAAATTCATTTTATTATGAAAAACCATAAAATAAAAGTGTTGTTGCATTAGAAATTAAGTTCTAAGTGTAACAACACTTTTTTAGTTTAGTAAGTCGATGCCAGCATTCCAATTACATGTTTTGCATATGTTGTAAATGCAGCACGGTCTGTTTTAAATTCGTCTGTCAGTTCAAAGAATAATTCTTTACTCTTATATTCCCTTTTAAAAAACGGCTCAAATAAAATTTCCCACTGAGGCAGATAGGATGAAAATTTTCTCGTATAACAGGTAGCAGCACTTGCCTGTGTGCGATGCTGTTTGTCAACAAAGGTCGCTACGGATTTGTGCATGGCAAGGTCTTCGCTTGGAAGATAATAATAATCTTTGTAATTGGCATAAAAATATTTCATTTCTTCCTCGTAGAGAGGTACTTTTAAAGTTCCCTCCAGTCCACAGCCAGAAAAATAACAACCGGCAGCACCGAAAGATACAGCAACCGGAAGGGAAGAAGTAAATTTCAATTTGATCAGAACTTCTTGATGTTTTGCACCGTTGATATCTTTGTAATAATTTGCCTGTACTTTTTTTGCACGAAGTCCACCGTTAAATAGGTCATAATAGGAGAGGATAGGAAGAATGGAAAGCATTCCCTTCATATCATCAAAATTGTGCTGTAAAAGTGCCTTTAAATCAAATTCAGTCGGTTTCTTCACATAATCATGGTAGACGGAGATGAGTTCACCGCCGGAAAAAGTATCAATACGGTTCAAGCCTAAAAATAATTCGATGGTTTTTTGTTTGCAGTTAGGCAATTTTAAAAAATATTTGTAAGGAGCAGTGCGTTTATATAGATCAATGCCCTCAAAGCTATCAAAATTATAATCTAATTCATATTGCATACATTTTTGTAATAAAAAAGGAAGATCGAAATTGTTGCCATTAAAATGTACTAAATGAGAAAATGGTTTTGCAAATTCAAAAAAAGCAATAAGCACTTCCTTTTCTTCTTCGGGTGTATCTGCGAACCATTGTCTGATATACCAACCATCATCACAGTAATGTGCACAGCCAATCAAATACAAGGAAGAGGACCGTGCTGTAAAACCGGTTGTTTCAATATCCATGAATAAAAATTTATTAAGAGGAGCAATCCGTTCCAAAGGGTAATCACAATTAAAATCATCCAATCTTTTATGTACCGTTTTCATGTAACACCTCGTTTCCTGTTGTTGTAATTAATATATCATATTTTTTGAAAATACTGTAGTTTTTTTCACCGAAAAATAGTATATTTAAAGGAGTGATAGTGATAGATTTTATCGCTTATTTTTTAGGAAAGAAGGGCAGCAAATGGCAAAATTAACATTTGTGGGCGGAATACACCCTTATGATGGAAAAGATTTATCCAAAGACAAACCGATAAAAGAGGTTTTACCAAAAGGAGATTTAGTATATCCGTTATCACAGCATATTGGGGCACCCGCTACTCCAATCGTTAAAAAAGGAGACCGGGTCTTGACAGGACAAAAAATTGCAGAAGCAACTGGCTTTGTTTCCGCACCAATTTACGCTACTGTTTCAGGAACGGTAAAGGCGATTGAAGAGCGGCGTGTTGTGACCGGCGACAGCGTCATGAGTATTGTTGTAGAAAATGACGGGTTGTATGAAGAGGTCGAATATAAACCTGTTAAACCGCTAGAAGAGATGACAAAAGAAGAGATCGTTGAAGCGGTGAAAGAAGCAGGAATTGTAGGTATGGGTGGTGCCGGTTTCCCGACCTTTATCAAACTTTCTCCGAAGGAACCGGAAAAAATTGAATATGTAATTGTAAACTGCGCAGAATGTGAGCCATATTTGACTTCTGATTATCGCAGAATGATAGAAGAACCGGAAAAATTGATCGGTGGACTAAAAGTATCACTGAAGTTATTTGATAAAGCAAGAGGAATCCTTGCAGTTGAAGACAATAAACCGGATTGTATAGAGTTGTTGAAAAAGCTGACAAAGGACGAGCCTAGAATCAGTGTAAAGGCATTAAAGACCAAATATCCGCAAGGTTCTGAAAGACATTTGATCTATGCAGTAACAGGACGAGCTATTAATTCCTCTATGCTTCCGTCGGATGCTGGCTGTATCGTTAATAATGTAGATACGGAGGTGGCTATTTATCATGCAGTGGCAGAAGGAAGACCATTGATGGAACGAATCGTTACTGTGACAGGTGATGCCATTAAAGATCCTCGCAATTTTAAAGTGCGTATCGGTACGAATTACCATGAACTGATCGAGGAAGCAGGTGGCTTTAAGACAGAGCCTGAGAAAATTATATCCGGCGGTCCTATGATGGGATTTGGTATTTTTGATCTGGATGTTCCGACGACCAAAACCGCTTCTGCATTGCTTTGCCTGACAAAAGATGATGTATCGGCAATGGAACCGTCTGCATGTATTAATTGTGGACGTTGCGTAGAGGTATGTCCAGGAAGGATCGTGCCGAGTAAGGTGGCTACCGCAGCAGAGCATTATGACGAAGAGACATTCCTTAAATTAAATGGTATGGAATGCTGTGAATGTGGCTGCTGTAGTTATGTATGCCCGGCAAAACGAACGCTGACGCAGTCTATCAAATCTATGCGAAAAATACAGTTAGCGAAGAAGAAAAAATAGGGGGAAGCACAAATGAATAAATTACTTAAAGTATCATCGAATCCGCATATCAGATCCGATGTAACGACTAGCAATATTATGTTGGCGGTTATACTTGCCTTGCTTCCGACTACCGGCTTTGGAATTTATAATTTTGGTATTCGGGCGCTGCTTCATGTCATACTTACCGTTGGAACAGCTGTTTTGACAGAGTACTTATATGAATATTTCATGAAAAAGCCAATTACGGTCGGAGACTATTCGGCTGTTGTAACTGGACTTTTACTTGCCTTGAATCTGCCTGTATCTGCACCTCTCTGGATGGGAATGCTCGGTGCGGTATTCGCTATTTTAATTGTAAAAATGCTATTCGGTGGTCTGGGACAGAACTTTATGAACCCTGCACTTGGTGCAAGATGCTTTTTGCTCATTTCTTTTCCGGCATTGATGACAAATTTTGAATGTGACGCTTATACGGGAGCTACTCCGCTTGCTGTACTAAAGGATGGTGGAAGTGTAGATATTTTAGATATGTTCCTTGGAAAAACAGCAGGAACGATCGGTGAAACTTCTATGCTTGCTATTTTGATCGGAGCATGCTTTTTACTGATTACCGGCATCATTGATTTAAGGATTCCGGGTACATATATTGTAACATTTGTATTATTTGTAGGACTGTTTGGCGGTCATGGATTTGATCCGGCATATTTGGCAGCGCAGCTTGCTGGCGGTGGACTTATGCTTGGTGCATTTTTTATGGCGACCGACTATGTCACAAGACCGATTACGAAAAGAGGACAATATGTATATGGCATTGTACTGGGACTTTTGACCGGAATTTTCCGTGTCCTTGGCAGAACCGCAGAAGGAGTTTCCTATGCGATCATTATTGCCAATCTGTTAGTGCCTCTTATTGAGAAGATTACTCTTCCAAAAGCATTCGGCAAAGGAGGAGAAAAACGATGAAAAATATGTTAAAGGATACCGCTATTTTATTTGTGATCACTCTTGTTGCTGGGTTATTTTTAGGTGTGGTATATGAGATTACGAAAGACCCGATCGCGCAACAGCAGGAAAAAGCAAGACAGGAAGCTTTTAGGGCAGTATTTGAAGAAGCTTCTGATTTTGAAGAAATAGAACTGACACAGACAGATGCAGACACTGTGCTGGAAAATGCAGGCATTAGTGGCGTGACCATGAATGAAGCTGTGAAGGCAATTGGAAGCGATGGCAGTCTGTTAGGTTACTGTGTTACGGTTACCTCTCACGAAGGTTATGGTGGAGATATTAAACTGACAGTTGGAATTAAAAAGGACGGCACTTTGAATGGGATTTCCTTTTTAACCATTGCCGAGACACCGGGGCTTGGTATGAAAGCAGGAGAAGTCTTAGCACCCCAGTTCGTAGATAAAAACGCAGACCATTTTGAATACACAAAAACCGGTGCAACGTTAGACAATCAGATCGATGCGATAAGTGGTGCAACCATTACGACAGAGGCGGTTACGGATGCCGTAAATGCCAGCCTTGAGATTTTCCGAACAATGTTGGTAGGAGGTGACGGAAATGAATAGTGCAAAAGAGAGATTGATAAATGGTATTATAAAAGAAAATCCTACCTTAGTATTGATGCTTGGTATGTGCCCGACTCTTGCTGTTACATCATCAGCCATTAATGGTCTTGGTATGGGACTGACAACGATGATCGTATTGGCACTCAGTAACGTATTCATTTCATTACTTAGAAAGATTATACCGGATAAAGTCCGTATTCCTGCATTTATCGTTGTCATTGCGTCTTTTGTAACGATAGTAGAGTTCCTTTTGCAGGCATACATACCTTTCCTTTACAGTGCATTAGGCAATTACATTCCGTTAATTGTCGTTAACTGTATTATTTTAGGACGTGCAGAAGCATATGCGTATACGAATCCCCCGGTTCCTTCTTTCTTTGATGGATTGGGAATGGGAATGGGATTTACTCTTGCCTTAACTTGTATAGGTGCTATCCGTGAGTTAATCGGTGCTGGTACTCTTTTTGGCTTCAGCATTATGCCATCCTTCTATACTCCGATCGGAATTTTTGTATCTGCACCGGGAGCGTTCTTTGTTCTTGCAGGTCTCACTGCGATTCAGAACAAAGTAAAGATAAGCGGTGAAAGAAAAGGAAAAGATATGTCCAAAATACAATCCGGCTGTGGTAGTGATTGTTTGAACTGTGAAGATAGTGGATGCAGTCACAAATTTTATGATACTACAGTAAAGGATGAATAGGAGGGGAAAAGATGTTTGACAATGTAAAAGAATTACTTGTAATACTGGTCAGCTCTTCTTTGATCAGTAATGTAGTTTTAAGTCAGTTTTACGGACTCTGTCCATTCCTTGGAGTGTCAAAAAAGACAAGTACTGCTACGGGAATGGGTGCAGCAGTAGTTTTTGTTATTACACTTTCTTCAGGAGTAGCAGGTGTCATTTATAAGTATGTATTACAGCCTCTTGATCTGACTTATCTGCGGACAATCGTATTTATTCTTATTATTGCAGCACTTGTACAGTTCGTAGAAATGTTTTTGAAGAAATTTATCCCTTCATTGTATAAGGCACTCGGTGTATATCTGCCACTTATTACAACAAACTGTGCGGTACTTGGTGTTGCGATTACAAATGCACAGAAAGAATATGATGTGTTGACGAGTATTGTGAATGGTTTTGCTACGGCAGTAGGCTTTTTAATATCGATTGTCATTTTAGCAGGATTACGGGAAAAAATGGAATACAATGATGTGCCGGAGGCTTTTAAAGGAATGCCTATGGTACTTGTAACAGCCGGACTTATGGCAATTGCATTTTGTGGATTCTCAAATCTTGCTTTGTAGTAAGGCAGATGGAAGGAGCAGATTGATTATGAATGTTACAGGAATATTGGCAGCTACCCTGTTAGTCGGTGGAATCGGACTTTTTGTAGGACTTTTCTTAGGGATAGCGGCAATAAAATTTAAAGTAAAAGTAGATGAAAAAGAAGAAGCTGTTCTTGCTGCTTTGCCAGGCAACAATTGCGGTGGATGTGGATTCCCGGGTTGTTCTGGTCTTGCTACAGCAATCGCAAAAGGAGAAGCTGCAGTCAATGCCTGCCCGGTAGGCGGAGAACCTGTTGGAAAAGTAATTGCAGAGATTATGGGCGTGGAAGCAGAAGAGACAGAACGGAAAGTGGCTTTTGTACACTGTCAGGGTGATTGTGACAAAACCACATTGGACTATGAATATACTGGGATCGAGGACTGCAGAATGCTTTCTTTTGTACCGAATGGCGGTGCAAAATCATGCAATTACGGATGCTTAGGTTATGGTTCCTGCGTAAAAGTATGTCCATTTGATGCGATCCATGTAGAAAATGGAGTTGCAGTAGTTGATAAAGAAAAATGTAAAGCATGTGGCAAATGTATAGAAGTATGTCCGAAAAATTTAATTTCTCTGGAACCATATGAGGCAAAACATATAGTGGCATGTAGTTCTAAGGATAAAGGTCCTGTTACGATGAAAGCGTGTACGGTAGGCTGTATCGGTTGTGGAATTTGTGTAAAGAACTGTCCGGCAGAAGCGATAAAGGTAGAAAATTTCCATGCAGTAATTGATCAGGAAAAATGTACCGGATGTGGTACATGTAAAGAAAAATGTCCAAAGAAGGCCATTATTTAATTGGAAAAGTGGATATAAAAATCCGGTAGGAAGTTCTTGTGAAAAGAAAATCCTACCGGATTTTTTTATTTATAATAAGAAAGAAACTATTAAGGTATCGGGAAACCGCTAGTATAATACAGATCTCCGTCTTTTGTAATGAACAGTGCTTCTATACCAGGAAGAGATTCTATCAGTTCCATACCATCGGTAAGTCCAAGCAATAGGCAGGAGGTAGAAAGAGCATCTCCATCCGTGGAAGAGGAAGAGAGGATTGTGACAGAAGCAAGATCATTTTCTACCGGATAACCGGTTGCAGGGTCAAGAATGTGATGATAAATTACACCATCTTCCTCAAAATATCTTTCATAAATGCCAGAGGTTACTGCAGAAGAATCTATGATAGAAACAGTTGTTTGAGTGATTCCAGATTCAGCGAATGGCTTTTGAATACCAATCGTGAATGCAGTTCCATCCGGCTTGCTTCCAATCGTAAGCACGTTACCTCCCAGATTGATCAAGGCACTGTCTACTCCTTCTTCTAAAAGGTATTCTTTTAATTGATCTGCAATATAACCCTTTGCAATACAACCCAGATCAATAGAACCATATTGGTCAGTTAACATGACTGTCTGTTCTTCTATTACAATATTATGGTAATCGATGTGCGAAAGTCTTTCTTGAATATCTTTTGTACTGGGCACTGTGTGAGAATCGGCGGAGGCAGAGGAAAAATCCCAGAGGGAAGAAAGAGGTGCGATTGCCGGATTCAACAAACCGTCTGTCAAGGAAGAATAATAAAGTGCCCGATTCAAAAGGAAGACCGTTTCCTCATGGACCGAAACGGAGCTGCCATCGGAATGATTGATATTCCAAACATCAGAGCCTTCTATCGTTGGACTGAAAAGGTTTTCATAATACTCTGCCAGTTCCATACATTTTTCCAGAGTATATTCTTTGGAAGAGTCATAGATCGTTACAGAAATAACGGTATCAAAATAGAAGCCTGTTTTTGTGATAGGGGAAGTCTGATTTTGACATCCACTTAGAAAACAGCTAAAAACAGATAAAATGCAAAGCAATATAGTAAACTTTTTTTTCATTTTTTCCTTTCTGTGCCTGCAATAGTTTTTCTTAGTTGCAAGCAGAATGAATTCATGATAAATTTAAAAGAGTGTTTATACCTTTTGTAGTGTAACATAAAGATGAAATTTTGAAAAGAAACGGTGATTTGATGAGATTAGATGAAGATTATGATTATGACTATGGAGAGCGAAAAGGCGGTATACCAGTAGGAACAGCCGCAATAGCTATCGTAGCACTCATGGCACTTGTGCTTGTAATAGTTTTTATGAATGATAGTAAAAAAAATAGTTCTAATTCCAATCATAACCTGAATACACAGACGCAGGTAAAGCAGAGCGAGGATGTGAGCCAAAATGATTACATCAGCGGCAGTACCCTGACAGCGGATGATCTGGATATATGGGATATGTATCCGGTAGAGGAAAGTGAAGAAGTAGCGTCTAGTGAAAAGAAAAAAGAAAAAGAGTCAGAAGAAGTCATAGAAGATCCGGCAGAGGATGGAAAACATACGAAGATCACATATGCGGATGGAACGGAAGAATGGGTGCTGATCAGTCCTTACCTTACAAAACATACCTATGATTTTACCAATCTGGTCTGCCAGTCCAATATTATGAAGTATTATGAAAATGGTAAGAAGATTTCTTATCTTGGAGCTGATATTTCAAAATATCAGGATTATATTGACTTTGCTGCATTGAAAAGTGCCGGAGTGGATTATGTCATGATCCGTGTTGGAGCAAGAGGCTACAGTACCGGACAGATTACTTTGGATGAAAATTTTGATGATAATATAATAAGAGCACAGGAAGCGGGATTGGATGTAGGTGTCTATTTTTATTCTCAGGCGGTTACGGAAGAAGAGGCGATAGAAGAAGCCAATTTTGTATTGGAACATATTCAAAATTATCAAGTGACATATCCGGTTGCTTTTTGGATGGAAAACATTTCAAATGATAAAGCAAGAATTGATGAACTATCTAAAAATGACAAGACGACGATAGCAAGAGCCTTTTTAAACACAGTGAAGGATGCAGGATATATGCCGATGGTCTATGGAACAAAGGAATGGCTCATTAAAGATGTGGATCTGTCGAAACTTTCGGATTATGATATATGGCTTTCCCAAAATGGAGATGTTCCGGATTATCCATACCGTTTCTCCATGTGGCAGTATTCCAGCACAGGAGATATTGACGGTATTTCGGGATATGCAGATTTAAATATTACTTTTATCGATTATTCTGCTAAATAGTGTTCTATTTTAGGTGAGATTTTTAAAGAAGCATAAATATCCGCATACTTGGATGCAGATATGGAATCAATAAAGTTCGGTGTGAAATTTTTTTTCACGCCGGCTTTTTTTATGCAATCAATAGCCTTATTGTAAGCGATAGCAGCTTCAATTTCTGTTTCATAAGTGCCAACTAAAAAATCACCGTTCACATGTATTTTGGTACGATAAGAGAATTGTCCATTTGTTTCCTGTAAACTAACACCAAAAAAACGGTTGATGATTTCTATATTTTCATAACGAAAATCCGTGGGATCTCCGTTGATAAAACGATAATCACGTCCTTCGACAGCATAATTCTTAATGCCGTAACGATTTAGTATATTGACCTGCATTCCATAGTCGGAAACAAAAAGATGTCCGTTTCTTCTCATGATCTTGTGGGAAGAATAATAGAATAGATCATCGATGTCAAATTTCAATATGTTTTTTGGAGATAAATAGTAATAGAAAAAATTGGGTCGCAGATAAATGGGAGTATGAAAATAAAGTCCATTATCGCGAAGATTGACAAGGCATACCCACTTTTCAAAGGAAAGAACTGCGGTCTTTGCATTGTAATCTGTTATCGATTGGGAGGAGGAGCGCAAAAGCTTGTCTGCATCTAAATAGGCATGATGCGCGGCTTCCATAGTAGAAAAACTTCCGAGACTGATATGTTTTTTTTGGTGGGTCAGGGAAGCGCGATAATATTCGGTTCCATCTTTTTTTATGGCAGGGTAAACACCAGCGAGCTTTTTTGTCATAATTCCTCCAAATTTTTTAATATTTTAATTATAACATTATCATGTTAAGAAAACAATTTCAGGCATATTTTTGTAAGTATTTGTATAGAATATTAAAGAAGTATTACAAAAATAATAAAATAGTCATACATTGGTCAAAAAGAAAAACGAAAAAACGATAGAGAGAATGGAGAGCATTTATGTATAAAAAGTATATTTGTCTGATTTTCTTATGTAATATTATTTTTACGCTATGTTGGTACAATGTGGAAAAAATAGTAGATGCAAAAGCAATGGTCAAGCCTGCTTTTCAAATGGAGGCTGCAGAAGATGAAATCAGTCAGACAAGTGTCTTACTGGACGAAAGTAAGGCGGATTCCCTGCAGAGGGTAGTAGAAGTGGATGTGCTGGAATCGGAATGGATGGATATCAGTAAGGAAGATTATGAGATCTTGTTAAAGATCGTAGAAGCAGAAGCGGGTGGGGAGGATGAAAAAGGAAAGATTTTGGTTGCCAATGTTATTTTAAATCGTGTGAAAGACCCTGCTTTTCCAGATACAGTAAAAGAGGTTGTATTCCAGCAGGAAAATGGGACTTCCCAGTTTTCGCCGATAGCCGATGGAAGATTTTATAGCGTGACGGTCAGCGAAGAAACGGAAGAAGCAGTAGATAAGGCTCTTTGTGGAGAAGACGTATCCCAGGGTGCCCTTTATTTTGCGTGCAGGAAAAGTGCAGACCCAGAACGGATGAAATGGTTTGATGATAATTTGGAGCTTCTGTTTTCCTATGGTGGACATGAATTTTTCTATTAGGGAATTGTTACAGAGTCATTGCGACAAAGAAAAAAATATGCTATACTCTAAAGAATCGAACAAAAGGAAAAACCAAAACGAGAGGAAATGTATTTATGGAAGTATTATATAAGAGTACGAGAAGCGATATTGCACCTGTAAAAGCATCACAGGCAATTTTAAAAGGGTTATCAGATGATGGTGGATTGTTTGTTCCAGATCATATTCCAGCATTGGATAAGAGCCTTTCTGAGTTGTCCAAAATGTCTTACAAAGAAGTTGCTTATGAAGTAATGAAACTGTTCTTAACAGACTTTACAGAAGAAGAATTAAAAAATTGTATTAATAAAGCATATGATTCTAAGTTTGATACAGAAGTAATTGCTCCGCTTGTAGAAGCAGATGGGGCTTATTATCTGGAACTTTTCCATGGTGCAACAATTGCATTTAAGGATATGGCACTTTCTATTCTTCCGCATTTGCTTATTACATCTGCAAAGAAAAATAACGTAAAGAATGAAATCGTTATTCTTACAGCAACTTCAGGTGATACTGGAAAGGCTGCTCTTGCAGGATTCGCAGAGGTAGAAGGCACAAAGATCATCGTTTTCTATCCAAAAAATGGTGTTAGTCCTATTCAGGAAAAACAGATGGTTACTCAAAAAGGTGCTAATACACATGTTATCGGAATACATGGTAATTTTGATGATGCACAGACAGGCGTAAAGCAGTTGTTCAATGACAAAGAACTTGCAAAAGAAATGGAAGAAGCAGGATACCAGTTCTCTTCTGCAAACTCTATCAATATCGGACGTCTGGTTCCACAGATCGTATATTATGTATATGCGTATGCACAGCTCTTGGCAGAAGGTGAAGTAAAAGAAGGAGAAACAATCAATGTGGTAGTTCCTACTGGTAACTTCGGAAATATCCTTGCAGCATTTTATGCAAAAAATATGGGGCTTCCGATCGGTAAATTGATCTGTGCATCCAATGACAATAAAGTTTTATATGATTTCTTTAAAACAGGTACATATGACAGAAACAGAGAGTTTGTTTTAACAACATCTCCTTCCATGGATATTTTGATCTCCAGCAATCTGGAAAGATTGATCTACCGTATTGCAGGGGCAGACTCCAAGAAAAATGCAGAACTTATGAGTGCCTTATCCGGTGAAGGTAAATATACTATTACAGAGGATATGAAAGCACAGCTTAAAGATTTCTACGGAAATTATGCTTCTGAAGCAGAGACAGCACAATTGATCAAAGCGTTATATGAAGATTGTGGCTATGTGATCGATACACATACAGCAGTAGCAGCTTCTGTTTATGGCAAATACAAAAAAGACACAGCGGATGAGACAAAGACAGTGATCGCATCTACAGCAAGTCCATTTAAGTTTACAAGAAGCGTTATGGAAGCAATTGATACCAAATATAGTTCTATGGGAGATTTTGAACTTGTAGATGAACTCTCTAAGATTGCAAATGTTTCTGTACCAAATGCAATTGAGGAAATCAGAACGGCACCGGTAGTACATAATACAGTTTGTGATCGCACAGAAATGAAAGAAAAAGTGAAAGAATTTCTGGGGATCAATTAGTTAGTTGAGTTAAGGAAAAGGTAAGCAGTATGAAGCATATTCTGATGGTTGATGATGTAGCAACAAATCTGAAATGCGCTGGTGAAGTGTTGAAAGACAAATACGAGCTTTCGATGGCAAAATCGGGAAAACAGGCATTAAAGATACTGGAAAAGGAACGACCGGATCTGATCTTATTGGATATCAATATGCCTGATATGGATGGCTATGAAACAATGGAGAAGATAAAGGAAATCCCGGATTGTGCAGAGATTCCGATTGTATTTCTGACTGCAGAGTCAGAAAACGAAAGCGAAGTAAAAGGCTTTAAAATGGGAGCGAAAGACTTCATTAGAAAACCTTTTGAACCAAGCATTATGATGACAAGAATCGAGCGTGTTTTAGAGCTTGAGGAAATTAAAAAAGAGTTAAAAATTAATGCGAGAAAAGATGTCCTTACGGACTTATGGAATCGTCAGTATTTAGAGGAAAGTGTCAATAGTGAAAGCGAAGAGATCGATGGTGCTGGTGCATTTATGCTCATAGACATGGATAACTTCAAAGTCATAAATGATAATCATGGTCATATTACAGGCGATCAAGTATTAGAGCAGTTTGCAGAAATTTTAAAACAATATACAAGTGAAGTGGATGTCGTCAGCAGACTGGGCGGTGATGAGTTCGCTGTGTTCTTCAAAGGCAAGGTCGATGAAAAAAAGCTGAAAAAGCAGATCAACAACATTATTCAAGGAATTGAGAAAAAAGTAGCTCCTTTTAATTGTGGTGAGCATGCTATTTCTGCATCAGCAGGCGTTGCTTTTATGCCAGAGGATGGTATGGATTTCATGACGCTTTATAATAAAGCAGATAAGGCGTTGTATTATGTAAAACAAAATGGAAAAGGCACTTTTCATATGTTTAAGGAAAAGGAATCCTATCATTATTTTGACGAAAATGAGAAAGAACATTCTCTTCTGGACATGAACCAGTTAAAAAGAATTATTGAAGAAAAGGTTCATTTGTCGGGTGCCTATCAGGTAGAGTATGATAGTTTTAAAAGAATTTATCAATTCGTTTTCAGATGTATCGAAAGAAGCGACAGGGAAGTGGAAGTCGTTCTATTTACGATCGTTCACAGTAATGTCAGTGATATGAATATGCAAGATCTTAGGGATGCTATGATACAATTGGAGACAGCAATCCGTACGTCACTAAGAAAAGGTGATGTTGCTACCAAATATAATAATACACAGTACATAGTCATTTTGATGGACACCAATAGGAAAAATGGTGAAATGGTAGCAGATAGGATACGAGAAAATTGGAGAGCTTTAGGAAACAAAGAATCTTTTTCTCTTCGATATGATATCCAGGGAATTATAGAAGAAAACGATTAAGAAAAAATCTCAGCTTTAAGTTAAGCTGAGATTTTTTGTTGCGTATATTTAAGAACGTTTATCTATATCAACATAAGTTTTTTCTTCCCCGATTGGTTTGTATGCCGGACGGATAATCTTACCATTATTAGCAAGTTCTTCCAGTCTGTGAGCGCTCCAGCCTACAATTCTTGCAATGGCAAAAATAGGTGTATAGAGTTCTAATGGAAGACCAAGCATGCTATATACAAAGCCTGAGTAGAAGTCTACATTGACACTGACACCTTTGTACATCTGTCGTTCTTCTGAAATAACTTGTGGAGCCAGTTTCTCTACGAGAGAATACAGAGCAAATTCTTTTTGTAAGCCCTTTTCCTCGGATAATTTTTCTACAAAAGATTTGAAAACAACGGCTCTAGGATCCGATTTTGAATAAATGGCATGACCTACACCATAGATCAATCCTGCATGGTCAAATGCCTCTTTGTGGAGAAGCTTCTTAAGGTAATTACTTACTTCTTCCTTATCCTCCCAATTGGAGATTTCCTTTTTCATAACATCAAACATCTGTACCACTTTAATATTGGCGCCACCATGTCGTGGGCCTTTTAAGGAACCAATCGCTGCTGCAATAGTTGAATAAGTATCGGTTAAGGAAGAGGTAACAACGTGCGTTGTAAAAGAAGAGTTGTTACCACCACCATGTTCCATATGAAGCACAAGAGCAATATCAAGGATTTTAGCTTCTAAAGGAGTATAGGAGCTGTCTGGGCGCAAAATATGAAGGATATTTTCTGCTGTTGATAATTCAGGCTTTGGCTGATGAATAAATAAACTGTTACCATCATGATAATGACTGTATGCCTGATAGCCGTAAATGCTTAACAATGGGAATAGACTGATAAGCTGCAGACATTGACGCAGAACATTTGGAATAGAAGTATCATCGGCTCTATCATCATAAGAATAAAGAGTAAGTACACTTCTTGCCAGGGTATTCATCATATCTTTGCTAGGGGCTTTCATGATTATGTCTCGTACAAAACTTGTAGGAAGTGAACGGTAGTGGGAAAGAAGGGCTCTGAAATCAGTAAGTTCTTTTTCTGTAGGAAGTTTATCGAACAGAAGCAGATAAGCGACTTCTTCAAAACCGAACCGATTTGCTTTTGTAAAGCCTGCAACCAAATCCTGTACATCGTAACCACGGTAAATTAATCTGCCGTGTGCGGGAACCGAAACACCGTTTACAATTTCAGTTGCCCTGACATCAGAAATGTTGGTGAGACCAGCAAGAACACCTTTGCCGTTTAAATCACGAAGACCTCGCTTTACTTCGTATTTGGTAAATAATTCAGAATCAATGACACCTGCCTGTTCACTTAGTTTTGCCAACCGCATAATTTCGGGTGTAATTTCAGAAAAGCTGTTGTTGTCCACGGAATCATCCCTTTCGTTTTAATTTATTCAGGCTTTTCCGGCTGTGTCTCTTTCGCACATTGCTATGTGAAAGCCTGAACATTTCTATCATACCATGTGTTTTTTACCTGTGACAAGTTAATTCGGTAAATTAACAAAATTTTAATAAAAAATTCTTATTCGGGGAACAAAATGAATATAGATTTTTTATGTGCTGCGTATTACAATAATGGAAGCAAAACGAAAGCGTGCCTTATCAAAAGTTTGAAGTAAGGTGGAAAGGAAAAAAGATGACAAAACAAGAAATGTTAAATCATGTAGATCATACACAGTTAAAAGCGTTTGCGACATGGAAAGATATGGAGAAACTTTGTGAAGAAGCGATAGAATTTCAGACAGCATCGGTCTGTGTACCACCATGTTACATTAAAAGAATCCATGATGCTTATGGAGAGAAAATAAATATATGTACGGTAATTGGTTTCCCGCTTGGATATAGTGTTACTGCGGCAAAGATCACGGAGACAAAGGAAGCTTTAAAAGATGGAGCAAATGAGATTGATATGGTTGTAAATATCAGTGATGTGAAAAACGGATACTTTGACAAAGTAGAAGAAGAGATCCGTGCCATAAAAGAAGTATGTGGTGATCATATCTTAAAGGTGATCATTGAGACCTGTTATTTAACAGAGGAAGAAAAGATTGCGATGTGTAAGGCGGTTACCAATGCGGGAGCAGATTTCATTAAAACATCTACTGGTTTTGGAACAGGAGGAGCTACCTTGGAAGACATCCAACTGTTTAAAAAATATATTGGTAAAGATGTAAAAATGAAAGCGGCAGGCGGAGTGAAGACAGCAGAAGATTTAGAAAACTTTTTAAAAGAAGGCTGTGAGCGAATCGGTACTTCTTCTGCAGTAGGTTTACTGAATGGAGAAGAGACAAAAGGCTATTAGAAAGGGAAAATAAATGGAGAATGAAAAAATAGTAGAACGCCTTGCGCTTTTAAGAGATAAGATGCAGCAGAATGGAATTGATTTTTATATGATTCCGACCGCGGATTTTCATAATTCGGAATATGTGGATAAGCATTTTAAAGTCCGCGAATTTTTTTCTAATTTTTCCGGTTCGAATGGAACACTGATCGTAGGAAAAAAAGAAACTGGACTGTGGACAGATGGCAGATATTTTATTCAGGCAGAAAATGAACTTAGAGGAACTGGAATTTCGTTATTCCGCATGAATGAAGATGGAGTGCCCACAATCATAGAATATTTGGAAACAGAAATGCAGGCAGGGGATACGCTTGGTTTTGATGGAAGAGTGGCAGACTGCAATTTTGGAAAGAAGTTGGAAGAAAAGCTTGGACAAAAGGGTGCTTTTATCAAATATGGAATGGATCTGGCAGAGGGAATCTGGGTGGACCGACCGACCCTGCCTTGCCATGAAGTTTTTATTTTGCCGGAAGACATCTGTGGACAGACCTGTGAAGAAAAGCTTGAAAAAGTGAGGGAAAAGATGAGAGAGAAAAATGCATCTTATTTTCTCCTTAGCAAATTGGATGACCTTATGTGGCTTTTTAATATCAGGGGAATGGATGTGACCTGTAATCCGGTAGCACTTTCTTATGGGTTTGTTACAAGGAAGGAATGTTTTTTCTTCTTACAGCAGGGCGCAGTGACGGAAGCATTCAGACAGTATTGTGAGAAATACAATATTATTTTAAAGGACTATCATGAAATTACAAAATTTCTAAAAGAATATTCTTATGAAGGAGCAGTGCTTTATGATGCAGCCCATTTAAATTATGCTTTGTACAGTACTGTGTCAGAGAAGGCACAAATGATAAACGCAGCGAATCCTACGGAAGCGTTAAAAGCGGTCAAAAATGAAGTGGAACTGCAAAATATGCGGGAGGTCTTTTTACGCGATAATGTCATTGTAACAAAATTTATTTACTGGTTAAAAAAGAATATTGGAAAGACTCCGCTCAATGAATATACAGCAGCTATGAAGTTAGATTCTATGCGTCGGCAGGCGGAAGGGTTTCTTGATCTGTCTTTTGAAACGATTGCCGGTTATAAAGAAAATGCTGCCATGATGCATTATGAAGCAACAAAAGAAAATAACAAGCAGCTGGAGCCGGAGGGGATGTTGTTAGTAGATTCCGGAGGACAGTATCTTGGTGGTACAACGGATATTACGAGAACGATCGTACTTGGTGAGATCAGTGAGGAAATGAAACAGCATTTTTGTGCAGTGGCAGCAGGAATGCTACGCTTGACCAATGCTAATTTCCTTTATGGATGTACCGGAAGAAATCTGGATATCCTTGCAAGAGGTCCTGTATGGGAGCTGAATATGGATTATAAGTGTGGAACGGGACATGGAGTCGGTTATATACTGAATGTCCATGAAGGACCACAAAATATTCGGTGGAAGTTTGTGGAAGGGCAGAAAGAGTGTGCGCTTGAGGAAGGCATGATCGTGACGAATGAGCCGGGTGTTTACAGAGAAGGAAGCCATGGGATTCGTACAGAAAATGTGTTGCTTGTCAGAAAAGGAGAAAAAAATGGTGATGGTCAATTTATGCATTTTGAGACGTTGACCTTTGTACCGATCGATCGAGCTGCTTTAGACCAAAAATATTTGACGAAAACCGATATAAAGTTGATAAATAATTATCATAAAGAGGTTTATAGACGAATAGCACCATATCTGACAGAAGAAGAGAAAGAGTGGCTTAAGGCAGAAACTATGCCGATTTAGAAGGCGTAAAATTTTTGCAAAATAAAGTAGAATGTAGAAAAATGTAGAAAAATTAGCCATTATGATTATTGACTTTTAAAGGAACGTCTGCCATAATTAACTTGCTGTACTAGGTACAGTGCCAATTAAGAAAAAATCGGTATCTTATTTAGAAAAGAATACTTTAAAACGGATGCCGGTCTTTCATACATAATTAATCTAAGGAGGATGTAATATGTCAACAAAAGCTTATTATCCTATTTCCGAAATCGGTGCAGGAAAAGTTGGTTTTTCTAAAACCCGTTCCATTATTGAAGCAGCTTTTTACGGAAACAACGTGGTAAAAGTTAACACATTAAAGGAAGCTTATGAATTAGCTAAAAATTCACCTGGTACTATCGTAACAGATATGCCTGTTTACAGAGGAGAAGAATTTGGTCTTGAAAAAGACGCTAAAGTTCTTTTATTTAACGATGGTGCAGTAACAGGCCGTTACGCAGCAGCTCGTCGTATCAAAGGCGAACCTGGTGTAGATGCAGCTAAACTTGATAAAGTAGCTATGGACGCTGTTTATGAAACACGTTGGAAAACAATGTATCATGCAGAATGTTTCGTAGGTCTTGATCCAGAATTTATGGTAAAAGCTCACCTTCTTATTCCAGAAGGAGAAGAAAACATCATGTACAACTGGATGCTGAACTTCCAGTACATGTCAGATGAATACGTAAAAATGTACAAAAATTCTAAACCTGTTGGCGATGGAAAAGAGCCAGATATTTATATCTTCTCTGATCCTCAGTGGGTACCAGGCAACCGTCCTGACGTAGATTACAGCTGCTTAAGCGATCCGCTTACACTTTGCTACTTCGATACAGATCAGAACTGTGCTTGTATCTTAGGTATGAGATATTTTGGTGAACACAAAAAAGGAACTCTTACAATGGCTTGGGCTATTGCAAACAGAAATGGTTATGCATCTTGCCATGGTGGACAGAAAGAATACACATTAGCAGATGGTTCTAAATACGTTGCTTCTGTATTCGGTTTATCAGGTTCAGGTAAATCTACATTAACTCATGCAAAACATGGCGGAAAATATCCGATCACTGTTCTTCATGATGATGCTTTCATTATCAATACAGATACATGTTCTTCTGTAGCATTAGAGCCTACATACTTTGATAAAACAGCAGACTATCCTACAGGATGTCCTGATAATCAGTACTTATTATCAGCTCAGAACTGTTCTTGTACATTAGATGAAGAAGGAAAGATTCAGTTAGTAACAGAAGATATCAGAAATGGTAATGGACGTGCTATCAAATCTAAATTATGGTCTCCAAACCGTGTAGATAAGATTGATGCTCCTGTAAATGCAATCTTCTGGATTATGAAAGACCCTACAATTCCTCCAGTAGTTAAATTGAAAGGTGCTGCATTAGCATCTGTTATGGGTGCAACTCTTGCAACAAAAACTTCTACAGCAGAACGTGTTGCAGCTGGTACAGATATGAACGCTCTTCGTATCGTTCCTTACGCTAACCCATTCAGAACTTATCCATTAGTAAATGACTATGAGAAGTTCAAAAAATTAGTAGAACAGAAGAACGTAGACTGCTATATCGTAAATACAGGTGACTTCATGGGTAAAAAGGTTAAACCTGCTGATACTTTAGGAATTCTTGAAACAATCGTTGAAGGAAAAGCTAAATTCGAAGCATGGGGACCTTTCGAAGATATCGAAATCATGTACGACTGGTCTGGAAAGACAGGCGATTTCACACCTGACTTAAATGACAAAGAATACGTTGCACAGTTAAAGAATGCGATGGAAAATCGTGTACAGGCAGTAGAAGGTTTCGCAACTAAGAAAGAAGGCTATGACAAGCTTCCTGATGAAGCACTTGCAGCATTACAGAAACTTGTTGATGAAGCAGCTTCTATCTAATCAAATAAGATTTATTCAAAAAAGTGAGACGAACTCCGAAAGGGGTTCGTCTTTTTTTCTGTTTTTATGCGGTGCTTTAGGCTTGCAACATAAAACGTCATTCTTATATAATATTTGAGAACAGGAAAAGGCTTTTTTTGCCAGGAATGAGGAGGATTTGACATGGAACAGCTGAATTTTTCAGCTACGAAAGACAACGAGCGAGTATACAAAATTCTTGGAGATTTACTAAATACGGATAAAGAATTTCAAATTATGATTACAGTTCCGTCAGGGCACGACAAAACAAACAGTGGACAGCAGGAGTACGGACTGGAGCAGGAGAATATCGTTCCGGTAAAAAGAGACTTGGAAAAAGACGTGACAGATATGATACATGAGATCGGGGTGCCAGCGCATATTAAAGGGTATCAGTATTTAAGAGAAGCCATCATGATGTCAGTGGAAGATATGGATATGTTAAATTCCATAACCAAGATTTTATATCCAACAATTGCTAAGAGATTTCAGACAACACCAAGCCGGGTAGAAAGAGCAATAAGACATGCGATAGAGGTAGCATGGAGCAGAGGAAGGATGGAAACGTTGGAAGCATTGTTTGGCTATACGATCAACACAGGAAAAGGGAAACCGACTAATTCTGAATTTATTGCACTGCTTGCAGATAAAATTCGTTTGTTATATAGAAATTAGTTCTTTCATTACACCCTTTGATGATGTATAATATTTTCATATAGAACTGTTCTGAGAGTAAATATATTTTAAAATACATAATCTGGAGGAAATTGTTCAATGAAGAATATTTTATTTGCAGCATCAGAGGGTGTACCTTTTATTAAAACGGGCGGTCTTGCAGACGTAGTAGGTTCGCTTCCAAAGGAGATTGATAAGAGATATTTTGACGTACGTGTAATCCTTCCTAAGTACACATGTATGACACAGCAGATGAAGGATTTGATGGGATATAAGACACACTTTTATATGGATTTTCACTGGAAAGAAGAATATGTAGGTATTTTTGAAGCAAATGTAGATGGTGTGACGTATTATTTTATTGATAATGAACATTATTTCAGCGGTTTTAAACCATATGGAGATAATGTACTTTTTGAGATTGAAAAGTATGCATTTTTCTGTAAGGCAGTACTTTCAGCATTGCCTGTGATCGGATTCCAACCGAATATCATTCACTGCCACGACTGGCAGACCGCTTTGATTCCGGTCTATCTCAAAGAGCGTTTCCGTGCTAATGGATTCTATTGGAACATTAAGACGATTATGACGATCCATAATTTAAAATTCCAAGGTAAATGGAGTATCAAAGAAGTTCGTGAAATTACAGGATTGGCAGATTACTACTTTACATCCGATAAACTGGAAGCATACAAGGATGCAAATTTATTAAAAGGTGGTATCGTATTTGCGGATGCGGTAACAACAGTAAGTGATACTTACGCAGAAGAGATTAAAACTGATTTTTATGGGGAAGGTCTAAATGGTCTGTTGCAGGCAAGAAACCATGATCTACGCGGAATTGTAAATGGTATTGACTACGCGGAATTTAATCCGAAGACAGATAAATATATTGAGTTCCCATATGATGCAGTGAATTTCAGAAAAGAAAAGGTTAAAAATAAAAGAGCTTTACAGGCAGAGCTTTCTTTGGCGCAGGATGATAAGAAATTCATGATCGGTATTGTGTCAAGACTGACAGATCAAAAAGGTCTGGATCTGATTGCCTATGTGATGGATGAACTTTGTCAGGATAACGTACAGATCGTTGTACTTGGTACAGGAGAAGAGCGTTATGAAAATATGTTCCGTCATTTTGACTGGAAATACGGAGACAAGGTTTCGGCAAACATCTACTATTCTGAAGCAATGTCACATAAGATTTATGCAGCATGTGATGCATTTTTGATGCCATCTTTGTTTGAGCCGTGTGGTTTGAGTCAGTTAATGGCGCTTCGTTACGGAACCGTTCCAATCGTTCGTGAAACTGGAGGATTGAAAGATACAGTAGAGCCATACAACGAATACGAAAGCAAGGGAACAGGCTTTAGCTTTACAAATTATAATGCACATGAAATGCTCGGTACGATTCGTTATGCGGAACAGATTTACTATGATAAAAAACGAGAATGGAATAAGATCATTGATCGTGCGATGGCAGCTGATTTTTCATGGAAAGTATCAGCAAATAAGTATCAGGAAATGTACGATTGGCTGATTGGATAATATATTAAAAAATACATAGTCACCCGGCAGAATTACCGGGTGACTGCTTTGTTGTAATATAATAGTTTATACAAAATGGAAAGAAGTTTTTTATGGCTGAAAACAAAAAGAAAGACGGCTTCGTCATGCAGGCGGGTATTCTTGCGATTGCAGGAATTTTGTGCCGTATTATAGGACTTTTATATAAGAGCCCGTTGACCAGTATTATTGGGGATGAAGGAAACGGGTATTATGGATTTGCATACAATATATATACGATTATTCTGCTCATATCTTCTTATAGCATCCCTTCGGCAATTTCAAAGGTGATCGCGCAGAAGTTAGAGCTTAGAGAATATAGAAATGCTCATAAGATTTTTAAATTTGCGCTGCTTTATGTAGTGATTGTAGGCGGTGTAGCGAGTCTTGTTGCCTTTTTTGGAGCCAATATACTTGTAACACCAAATTCAGTGCCAGTACTTAGAATGTTCGCGCCAACCATATTTTTATCCGGGCTACTTGGAGTTTTACGAGGATATTTTCAGGCGCACAAAACGATGCTACAGACTTCGGTTTCCCAAATATTAGAACAGATATTGAATGCAGCTGTCAGTATCGGTGGAGCATATTTGTTTATGCAAATGGTAACCGATAAAGATGAAACGACACAGGCAGTATATGGAGCAATGGGTAGTGCTTTAGGAACCGGTGTCGGTGTATTGACAGCATTGCTTTTTATGTTTGCTGTTTACATGATGAATCGGAAATTAATAAGACGTCGCATTGATAAGGATGTACGTCATAAAGAGGAGTCCAATGAAGCCGTTGCGAAATTGATCCTTTCGGTAGTAACTCCTTTTATTTTAAGTACTTGTATTTACAATTTGACAACTTCTTTAAATCAGACACTTTATACGAATGTATATATGGGAATGAAAGGGGTAGCAGAGGAAGCGGCATCTTCCGCATATGGAGTATTTAGTGTGAAGGCAATGACGGTTGTGAATATACCGGTAGCCTTTGCATCAGCTATGTCTTCTGCAGTTATACCAAGTATTTCCGGCTGTTTTGCAAGGGGAGAAAAAAAGGAAGCAAAACAGAAGATTCATCAGGCAATCCAGACAGTTATGCTGATCTCAATACCGTCAGCGGTAGGACTTTTTGTATTGGCAGAACCGATCATGGGAGTATTGTTTCCACAGAAGGAATCTCTCGCGCTTGCCAGCAACTTACTTCGCTGCTTGTCAGTGACAGTTGTGTTCTATGGTTTGTCGACTCTTTCCAATGCTATCTTGCAGGGAATTGGAAAAGTGAATGTACCAGTAAAAAATGCAACGATAGCTTTAGTAATACAAACGGCTGTTATTGTGCCGCTTTTAATTTACACCGATTTGAATTTGTATAGTTTAGTTATTGCTACGATCGTCTATTCTTTTATGATGTGTGTGCTGAATAGTCATGCTATGAAAAAAGCACTGGATTATAAAGAAAAAGTAGTAAAAACGTATTTGATACCATTGCTTGCTGCAATGGTCATGGGTGTAGCTGCAGGAGGTGTTTATTACGGTGTATACAAGTTAGTTCCAATCAATCTTGTAGCGTTGGCTTTCGCAGTTGTAGTGGCAGTGATCGTATACTTTGTGGTACTCATTAAAATTGGCGGAGTAACGGAAAAGGATTTAGTGTCTATGCCAAAAGGAACACTTTTAGTAAGGGTAGCTAAAAAGGCGCATTTATTGCATTGAAAAACACTTGAAACATATGTTCGAATGTGATATATTGTAAATACGACATACAGGCAGTAAGAAATGCTGTAAAATGATGAAAAGATTTAGTGGAAAGTCAGGAAATGCAAAAAAAAGATAAAAGATTCAGAAGAAGTGATCTTCTGTTTGCAGGAGCGATTTTTGTTATTGCTATAATGGTGTATCTGTTGTTTCATTTTGTATATGGAAAAGAAGGCGCCTATGTGCAGGTCGCAGTGGATGGAAAGGTGCAGGGGCAGTATTCTCTTTCTGAAGATAGGAACGTACAGATTGACTACGGACAAGCGGAAGGATTTAATGTTCTTGTGATTGAAGATGGGAAAGCAATGGTAACAGAGGCAGATTGTCCGGATAAGTTATGTGTAAAGCAGAAAAGTATTTCACGGAGTGGTGAGACGATAGTCTGTCTGCCACATAAGCTGGTAATTACAGTGATCGGTGGAGAGGAGTCGGAATATGATGGCTTTACAGGATAGGAAAAAGACTGCGTATATGGGATTGCTGCTTGCCTTTGCATTAATTTTGTCTTATGTGGAGTCACTTATTCCATTTTTTTTCGGAGTTCCGGGGATGAAATTAGGACTTGCTAATCTGGCGGTACTTTTGACGATGTATTTATTCGGTGCAAAGGAAGCATTTACGATCAATTTTTGTCGGATTGTCATATCGTCCTTCCTTTTTGGAAATATGTCCATGCTCTTGTATAGTCTTGCCGGAGGTGTGTTCAGTTTTGCAGTCATGTTTCTGATGAAGAAAACGAATCGGTTCAGCATAACAGGAGTCAGTATGGGTGGTGGAGTATTTCATAATATAGGACAGCTTTTGGTTGCATTTTGTGTCGTAAGGACGGAAGGTATTTTTTATTATATGCCAGTCCTTTTGATCGCAGGAATTGTAACCGGATTTTTGAATGGGGTGATCGCGATAGCCGTACGGAGGAATATAACATGATAGCGTATTTAAAAGGCGTACTTGCCAATGTGGAAGAAGAAAATATTATTGTGGAAGTAAATGGCATTGGCTACAATGTAAGGGTAAACGGAAGAACGATAGGAATGCTGCCGGGGATTGGCAGTGAGATGAAAATATATACTTATACTTCTGTACGAGAGGATGCTGTCAGCTTAGTTGGTTTTTTGACAAAAGATGATCTGGCAATGTTCAAGCTTTTGATCACAGTAAGCGGGATCGGACCGAAAGGGGCATTGGCAGTTCTCTCCGTTCTGGATGCAGATGGTCTGCGGTTTGCTATTCTTTCAGGGGATGCAAAAGCGATTGCAAAGGCACCGGGAGTCGGAGGGAAGACAGCAGAGAGAGTCATTATCGATCTAAAGGATAAAGTATCTATAGAAGATACCTTTGTAGAAAAGGAAAGTGCCTTGTACGAAGCAGGTGGACAGGGTACTGGTGAGGTAATAAAAGAAGCGGTAGAGGCACTTACCGCGTTAGGATATGCTTCATCTGATGCGCTAAAAGCGGTAAAACAAGTTGAAAATGCAGAACAGATGGAAGTAGAACAACTGTTAAAACAGGCATTAAAAAAATTGTTCTAAAGATAAGATTTTTTAAGTGATTTCTTCAAAATGGGAAGAAAGAAAGGAACTGGAGAAAATGGCAGGACGGATGATCGAGACGAACTTAATAGAAGAAGATGTAAAGATAGAAGGCTCTCTGCGTCCGCAATGTCTGGATGATTATATTGGGCAGGAAAAGGCAAAAGAAAATTTGAAGGTCTATATTGAAGCAGCAAAGAGAAGAAATGATGCATTGGATCATGTGCTGTTTTATGGACCGCCTGGACTTGGTAAAACAACACTTGCTGGAATCATTGCAAATGAGATGGGCGTTAACATGAAAGTTACCAGTGGACCTGCTATTGAAAAGCCGGGAGAGATGGCAGCAATATTGAACAATCTTCAAGAAGGAGATCTGCTTTTTGTAGATGAGATACATCGTTTGAACCGTCAGGTAGAAGAAGTTCTCTATCCTGCAATGGAAGATTTTGCCATTGATATTATGATTGGAAAAGGTGCAACAGCACGTTCTATCCGATTAGATCTCCCGAAATTTACTTTAGTTGGAGCAACTACAAGAGCAGGTCTTTTGACAGCACCACTTAGAGACCGCTTTGGAGTTATACATAGACTGGAATTTTATTCCGTAGAGGAATTAAAACAGATCATATTGCATTCTGCAAAAATATTGGACGTTGAGATTGACGAGCAGGGAGCGGTAGAATTGGCGAGAAGAAGCAGAGGGACACCACGGCTTGCCAATCGTATTTTGAAGAGAGTCAGAGATTTTGCACAGGTAAAATATGATGGTAAAATCACAAAAGAAGTAGCGGATACTGCTCTGGATCTGATGGATGTAGATAAGATGGGCTTAGACCATATTGACCGGAATATGCTCCTTACGATGATGGAAAAGTTCGGTGGTGGACCAGTAGGACTTGATACATTAGCTGCTTCTATTGGTGAAGATGCAGGAACGATTGAGGATGTATACGAACCCTATCTTTTGAAAAACGGTTTTATTAACCGCACACCAAGGGGGAGAGTAGTAACAGAACTTGCATATCATCATTTAGGACTTGAAATTCCTACATAACCTATATATAATAGATTTTGTATTATAAGCAAATGATGAGTGGCATATATTGTATATGCTTTCGACTTTAATATGAGGTGTAATGATGGCTGCAAAAACAGATACAGAAGTGATAATTGGTGGAAAAGTATTTACATTGAGCGGATATGAGAGCGAAGAATATTTACAAAAGGTCGCTTCTTACATTAATAATAAAATTGCAGAATATAATAAAATAGACAGCTTTAGGCGTCAGCCGCTTGATACACAAAATGTACTGATGCAGCTGAATATTGCAGATGATTACTTTAAAGCTAAAAAGCAGATCAGCATGCTGGAAGAAGAGATCCAGACAAAAGAGAAGGAATTGTATGATTTAAAGCATGAGCTGATCTCTACACAGATCAAGCTGGAAAGTACCGAGAAAAATATAAAAGATATGCAGCGAGAGCTGAACGAAAATACGAAAAAGATCATACGAATGGAAACGGAGTTAAAGGATTCCAATCATAAAAAATAAAGCATACAGGCTGTCTTTCGAGACAGCCGTTTTTCGTCATTTGATAGGATGGACAAGGAGATAGGAATGGAAAAGGGTAAGAAGGTTGAATTGCTTGCGCCTGCCGGAAATTATGAGAGTTTTTTAGGTGCGGTTCATGCTGGTGCAGATGCCATATATTTAGGCGGTGAGAAATTTGGAGCCAGAGCTTATGCGGACAATTTCACACAGGAACAATTGTGCAACTGTATTCGTTATGCACATCTTTATGGAAGAAAAGTATATTTGACTGTAAATACTCTTGTAAAAGAAAAGGAAATGTCCGACCTGTATGCTTATTTACAACCTTTTTATGAAGAGGGACTGGATGGAGTCATTGTACAGGACCTAGGGGTATTTTTATATATAAAAGAACATTTTCCTCAGCTTCCCTTGCATGTCAGCACACAGATGACGATTACCGGTGTGAATGGTGCGGAAAAATTAAAGCAGCTTGGTGCAGAACGAATCGTGCCGGCAAGAGAACTTTCCTTGCAGGAGATCAGTCTAATAAAAGAGAGCGTAGATATTGAAATAGAAACTTTCATTCATGGAGCGATGTGCTATTGCTATTCCGGACAATGTCTGTTCAGCAGTATTTTAGGAGGACGAAGCGGAAATAGAGGAAAATGTGCACAGCCTTGTCGTCTGCCCTACAAAGTAGGGAATAAGGCGGAAAAAGAGGCATATTATTTAAGTTTAAAAGATATGTGCACGATAGAAATGATACCAGCTCTCGTTGAGGCTGGAATCGATTCCTTCAAGATTGAGGGAAGAATGAAAAAGCCAGAGTATGTGGCAGGTGTTACTGCGATGTACCGGAAGTATATTGATCTGTATTATGAAAAAGGTGCAGAAAAGTATGCAGTAAGCAAAAAAGATTTAGATAAACTAAAAGCACTTTATATTCGTAGTGAAATTCAGGATGGCTATTACAAACGGTACAATGGGGCATCCATGATAACGATAGATAAACCGAGCTATAGTGGAAGCGATGAACAGCTCTTACAACAGATTAGAGAGCAGTTTTTAGAAAAGATTCCTCGGATTCCGGTAAAGGGAAGGGCAATTTTGCATGTTGATAAGCCTGCAGTGTTTCAGGTAGAAAGAAATGGTGTTGCGGCAGAGGTGACAGGAGCAGTTGTTCAGGCAGCACAAAAGCAGCCAATGCAGGAGGAAAACATTCGAAAACAGTTGGAAAAATGTGGTGCGACTTCCTTTGTTATGTCAGAGCTTTCTATTGATATGGATGAGAATATTTTTATGCCATTAAAAGAAGTAAATGAGTTAAGACGTCTGGCACTGGAAACTTTAGAAGAAAAAATAATAGAAGCAAACGGATTGTCATATAAAGAAAAGAGAAAGCAGGATATGGCATCAGATGGACAGATAGTATCTGTAGAAGAACAACAGGTAAATGCCGGGTATTTTGAGGACGGTATTTATGTGCTGTTGCAGACAAAGGAGCAGTTGCAGGCGGTTGTTTCTGAATTGGAAAATCCTGTACTTCGTCATTTAAAGGCGGTTTTTGTATCTTCGGATCTATATGAAATGGAAGAAAATAAAATAAAGAAAAATACGCAATATGTTCTTACAAAAAAGCTAAGTGATTTTTTGACTGACAAGGTATTTGTGGCATATCCTTATGTTATGCGACAGAAGGATGAATGGATTCATGAATGTTTTGAGAACGAAGAATTGTTTGCGGGAATTCTTGTGAGAAATGTGGAAGAACTATCCCTCTTACAAAAGCGAGGATATAGTGGTAAAATTATTACAGATGCTGGTCTTTATATTTGGAATAAGAATGCAGAAAGCTTTTTTGAAAAACAGGCAGCGTTTTGTACCTTGCCACTGGAATTAAATGCTGGAGAGAAGAAAAGCCTGCATGAACAGACAGCGCTTCAGATTGTATATGGAAGAGTTCCTATGATGGTAACGGCAAACTGTGTACGAAAAACAGGAGGAAAATGCCTACAGGGCAGTAGAGAAGCAGAAAATCAAAACAATGGAAAGCCGGTGATGCTCATCGACCGGATGGGAAAGGAATTTCCTGTTTATACAAATTGCAGACATTGTACGAATATTATATATAATAGTGTACCTCTTTCTCTTCATAAAAAAGTAAAAGACAAAAGTGGAAAATATCGCTTGGATTTTACGACAGAAAACGAAAAGGAGACAAAAGAAGTTTTGAAGTACTTTTGTCAGATTTATGAAAAAGATGGAGAAAATCCGCCTTATAAGGAATATACTACCGGACATGAGAAGCGTGGTGCAGAATAGGCAATGAATTTGCAGTGTGGAGAAACTTTATGGAACGATATATTACAGAATTTTCAAATTATTTCATAACGATATTTATGGCACTCTATACCTATGAGTGTTTTGCAGTGTTTCGTTATAGTACGGAAGAAAAAAGAAAAGGCATTTATGTAAGGCAGAATATTTTAATGTTTTTAGTACATTTTACCTGCTTTTTGACAATCTGTATGGAAACGGGAGAATTGGATTATTTGTTCTTCTATGCTTTCCAGGAGGTAATATTATTTGCCGCAATTTCCCTGTTTTCGATGATATACCCGAAGATAAATAAACTGTTGATCAACAATATCTGTTTGCTTTTGAGTATCGGTTTTGCCATACTGACAAGACTTTCTTATGAAAAAGCAATCAAACAGTTTATTATTGTGACGGCATCTCTGATCGTAGCTATGATCATTCCATTTTTTATTGATAAATTTAAATTCTTAAAGGAATGGAAATGGATTTATGCAATGGTAGGAATTGCAGCATTATCGGTAGTACTTATTTTGGGCTCGGTAACAAAGGGGGCAAAGCTTTCCTTTTCTGTTGCTGGAATTGCGTTTCAGCCTTCGGAATTTGTCAAGATCATTTTTGTCTTTTTTGTGGCAAGTGCATTGTATAAATCATCTACTTTAAAGGAAGTAGCAATAACGGCAGTTATTGCAGGCATTCACGTGATCGTGCTTGTTCTTTCTAAGGATTTAGGTAGTGCGTTGATCTTTTTTATTGTGTATGTGCTCATGGTAGTCGTGGCAACAAAAAACTGGTTATATTTGCTCATAGGAGCGGCGGGAGGTTCTGCAGCGGCAGTCGTGGCATACAAACTTTTTACACATGTGCAGATCAGAGTCACGGCATGGAAGGATCCATGGAGTGTTATTGATAACGAAGGGTATCAGATTACCCAGTCCTTATTCGCAATAGGAAGCGGTGGCTGGTTTGGACTTGGACTTTTTCATGGAACTCCGGAATCCATTCCGGATGTAGAATCTGATTTTGTTTTTTCGGCAGTTACAGAAGAACTTGGACTTATTTTTGCTATGTGTCTGATATTAGTATGTGTCAGTTGTTTTGTGATGTGCATGAATATTGCTGTCAGACTGCAGGATAAATTTTATCAGTTGGTAGCATTTGGACTTGGAGTTACTTACATTTTCCAAGTATTTCTTACGATTGGCGGAGGAACTAAGTTTATTCCACTTACGGGGGTAACATTGCCGTTTATCAGCTACGGAGGAAGTTCGGTTTTAACTACATTAATATTATTTTCTATTATTGAAGGATTATATATTATTAAACAACGTGAGGTAAGTAAGAGTGGCAAAACGAAACGCAAGGGAGCTTCAGGAGGAAATTCTAATCGACGAGCTAGAGTATACGAAGAAGACGAAGCAGAGTTCGAAGAAGAGTACGAAGAAGACTAAAAAGAAAGAGAAGCAGGAAAAACAAAAAAATCATGAGATCATGGCAGTCACATATTTGTTTGTGTTCGTATTTCTTGCAATGATGGGATATATTTGTCATTTTGCGGTTACAAATAAGCAGGAGTTGATAAACAATAGTTATAATACAAGGCAGAGCATGCTGCTTGCACAAAACAGACGAGGTTCTATTTATGCAAATGATGGAACTGTTCTTGCAGAAACACAGACGAATACAGATGGAACGGAAACAAGAGTGTATCCTTATGCGAATATGTTCGCTCATGCCGTTGGTTATTCTACTAACGGAAGAATGGGCGTGGAGGCTTTAGGTAATTACTATTTAATCAATTCCAATGAACCAGTTTCCCAAAAGGTCTCTGATGACATGGCGGGAATAAAGTATACTGGTGACAGTGTTTATACCACGCTTGATGTGGAGCTTCAGGAAGTGGCATACAATGCACTTGGGGTATATAAAGGTGCCGTTGTGGTGACAGAACCCTCTACTGGAAGAATACTGGCTATGGTATCCAAACCGGATTTTGATCCCAATAATATTGATGCTATATGGAATGATCTGGTTGCTGATACAGACAGCAGTGTACTGTTGAATCGTGTGACACAGGGTATGTATCCGCCGGGTTCTACTTTTAAAATCGTGACCGCATTGGAGTATATTAGAGAGAATCCGGATTCTTATAGCAGCTACTATTATACTTGTAACGGAAGTTATATAAGTGGAGAAGACAGAATTAACTGTTATCATGGAACGAGTCATGGTTCCGTTGATTTTAGGACTTCTTTTGCAAAATCCTGTAATTCTTCTTTTGCGAATATCGGATTATCCTTAGACAAAACATCTTTTCGTGATACGTTAGATGGACTTTTGTTCAACTGTGAGTTACCATTGCAATCCACATATAGTATGAGTAAGGTCACGGTTGAGGAAGGCATGTTGGATTCAGATATGATGCAGGTAGCAATTGGGCAGGGAACAACACAAATATCGCCGATGCACTTAAATATGATCACTTGTGCCATTGCAAATGATGGGAAGTTGATGAAACCGTATATGGTGGAAAGAGTAGAAAACAGCGAAGGAAGTATTGTTAAACAGTTCAATCCGGCTGCTTATGGAAGCTTGATGACACAAGAGGAAGCACAGATATTAACAGACTTGATGACAGAAGTGGTAAATTCTGGAACTGGAAGAAAGCTTTCCGGACTGTCCTATACGGCGGCAGGAAAAACCGGTTCTGCAGAATATAATACGGTGAAGGGTGACAGTCATGCATGGTTTACTGGTTTTGCACCAGCAGAAGATCCACAGATATGTGTAACGATCATTATAGAAGGTGCAGGATCTGGCGGTGACTTTGCAGTACCGGTGGCAAAACGTATTTTTGACGCATATTTTGAATAATGGAAAAGACTTGCTTAAATGCTTTAAATGGACTATACTATTTAGCAGAGATAACACAACACACACCGGTGTCAGGACAGGCACTATACAGGAGGGATTGCAGTGATAGAAGCAACAAGCTGTGGCGGTGTGGTTATATTTCGGGGCAAGATTCTCCTTTTATACAAGAATTATAAAAATAAGTATGAAGGCTGGGTGTTGCCAAAGGGAACCGTAGAACAGGGAGAAGAGTATAAAGAGACAGCCCTGCGGGAGGTTCTTGAGGAATCAGGAGCAAAAGCATCAATTATTAAGTATGTAGGCAAAAGCGAATACACATTTAATGTGCCAGATGATACGGTTGAAAAGGAAGTACACTGGTATCTTATGATGGCGGACAGCTACTACAGCAAACCACAGCGCGAAGAGTATTTTGTAGATTCCGGCTTTTATAAATATCATGAAGCTTATCATCTATTGAAGTTTGCAAATGAAAAGCAGATATTGGAAAAAGCATATACAGAGTATTTAGAAATGAAAAAAAATAATTTGTGGGGAAATAGAAAATATTTCTAATCAAAAAGAAGGAATCCCTTCAGTCAGAGATGGCTTTAAGGATTCCTTTTTTACTTCGGCAGAAAACGTGTTATACTGGTGACGGGTGGCAGAATATGAAATTTTATAAAAATTTATATGTTGGAAGTACAGTGAAAGATATTCAAAAAGTAAAAAGAAAGCTTCGCTTGAATGCGGGTCAGCTGGGAATTTATGTGATTGCCCTGTGCAGGGGACAAGACCAGCTGGAGATATATCACTGTGCCCTTCTGCAGCAAAAATATTACCGGAAAAATCCTCCCTATATTATTGGAATTGCCAATGGATATGAGGAAGCGGTAGAGATTGTACAGCAGATAGCGACCGAAGCATATGAATGTAATGGAAACTGTGATTTGAAAAAATATATACTGGATAGAGAATGAGGTAGTTATGCTGCACATAATATGGACAATATTAAAAATCATAGGAATTCTAATATTAGTGCTCCTTGCTCTTGTTTTGCTTTGTGTTTGCGCGGTTCTATTTGTACCTATTCGATACAGAGCAAATGGAAAAAAGGAAGCAGATAGTTATTTTGTAAAGGCAGAGTGTCATTGGCTTTTACATCTTTTTCGGATTAAGGCAGTGTATCCTGAGCCGGGGCGGATTGTAGCAAAGATTTTGTGTTTTACCGTTTATGATTCGGCAAAGGAAAAAACAGAAAAGAAGAAAAAAGTAAAAAAAGTGAAAAAAGCAGGGAAGGCTGAAAGAACAAAAAAACCTAAAAAAGAAGCTGCATCCAAAGATGTTGCAAAGAAGCGGCTTGAGACAGATAAAAAGAAAACTTTGGAAACAAAGGCAAATGAGCCGGAAAGTGAAAAGATAGAAAGTAAAAAGATAGAAAACGAAAAAAAGGATACACCTAAAAAAGGAAAGGTCCAACAAGTTCTTGAAAAAATAAAAACGATAGTGCAGCATGTTTTTGATATTATCAAAAATATTAGGTACACAATCAGACGTTTCTGTGATAAGATAAAAGAAATTTGGACGAATATGCAATATTATGTGGAGGTTTTTCAGGAAGAGGAGACAAAAAGGGCTTTTTTAGTCTGTAAACAGCAGCTATATAAAATTTGGAAAAACATTCGTCCCTCAAAGTGCAAAGCGCAGTTGAAGATTGGAACCGGTGAACCGGATACGACGGGTTACGTTCTTGCATTACATGGAATTTTGTATCCGCTAATTGGGAATAATATATTTATAGAACCGGATTTTGAAAATCAAGTATTTGAAGGAACATTTTCGATAAAGGGACGGATTACTATATTTGTGCTGTTATATGCAGCAGTGAAACTATATTTTGATAATGATATAAGATACTTTTTGAAAAGGTTTAAAAGGGAGGAAGTAACAGATGGCAGATAATAACTTTACAGGAGTTGTAGAAGCTTTATTAAAGGGAATGGATTCTGTTTTATCTACAAAGACAGTAGTAGGTGAGGCAACACAGGTTGGCGATACTATTATTTTACCGCTTGTAGATGTGACATTTGGCGTAGGCGCTGGCGCAAGTGCTAACGATAAAAAGAACGGCGGAGGCGGTGGTATCGGTGGTAAGATGACACCAAGTGCTGTTTTGGTCATTAAGAATGGTTCTACAAAATTGGTAAATATTAAAAATCAGGACACGATCACAAAAGTGTTGGATATGATTCCGGATTTGGTAGATAAGTTCACAACACCAAAGGAAGAAATGCCGGCAGATGAAGAAGTAGTTGATATAGCATTTCCGGAAAATCTGGAAGAAGAGTAACTTTGTAAAGAAAATAGCATAAGATAGAGCAAGAAGGCATACAGGGAGATACGTGCCGTATTTATAAGGTTGGGCACGTGGGAAAAGGATGAAAAAAGCGGCAGGAATAGCAGCATTTCTTATTGCACTTGGTATGCTTCTTATGCTTTTTGTTTCAAGCAAGATTTTGGGTATTATAATGATTGGTCTGTTGATATTTGTCGGGTGTTGCTGTTATGGAAAGTTTTAAAAGAGAATCCGAACTGGATACGCTTTCTGAGAAAGAGCTGAAACAGCTTAAGCATTGGCTTTTTAAAGAAAATGTAAGGATCAATGCAGAACGGAAAGAAATCAAGGACTGGAAAGAACGGATGAAACGTGAAAATCAGTTTTTTGATAAGAAATTGCAGATTTTGCAGGATGGTTTCCGCAAACTTGATATTGATAGAGAAAAATTTGAGAAGGAACGCTCCCGTTTTCTGTTGGAAAAAGAGTATTATGAGGAAAATGCTTTTTTGCAGGAAGCGCAAGGAGAAGCGTTGGTACATCAGCTTTTCTGTGGAGTGAAAAATCAGCTTACTTTGAAAAAGAGATATAAGGATCTGATGAAGATCTATCATCCGGATAATATAGCCGGAAATCATGAGATGGTGTTACTGATCAATAAAGAGTACGAACAGTTAAAAGTCCAGTTTGAACAGAAGTGGAAGTAAAAAATAAGGTGCATTTCCAATAAAGGAAACGCACCCTCTTTTATTATTGCCTTAAAAACAAGTATTAAGCTCTTTCAACTTTTCCGGATTTTAAGCAGCTTGTGCATACGTGCATTCTTTTGGCAGCTCCGTTTACTTTACATTTAACGCTTTTAACGTTGGAGTTCCAAATTCTATTAGATCTTCTATGAGAATGGCTTACGTTATTTCCGAAATGAACGCCTTTACCACAAATATCACATTTAGCCATCTTTACACCTCCTAAGCAGCATACTTTCTCGTATGATAATATTCTTCCTAAGTCAGTCAATTAGACTCACAACATTTGTATAATAACAGAAAAGAAACTATAATGCAAGTAAAAAAAGTTGTAATTTACTAATTTTCTTGTTTCATTTTCTTTACAAAGCGGTTATAATACAACATATATGTCTAGATTAGAAAGGCACATTAGAGATGATATTCTTTAAGGAGGTTCGGTATGAAAGGTTCTTCAATGAATACACATATGGGAAACATTGTTATTGAAAACGAAGTAATCGCACAGTATGCAGGAAGTGTTGCTATGGAGTGCTTCGGTATAGTTGGAATGGCAGGCGTGAATGTAAAAGACGGTCTTGTACGTCTTCTTAAAATGGATAGCATGACAAGAGGTATATCCGTTTCTTTAAACAACAATAATAAACTTACTTTAGATTTTCATGTAATTGTTGCCTATGGTGTAAGTATCAGCGCAGTTGCTGATAATTTGATCAGTAATGTCAAATATAAAGTAGAAGAGTTTACTGGCATAGAAATCGAAAACATTAACATCTATGTAGAAGGTGTCAGAGTGATTGATTAATTAAGGAGGAATTATTGTGGCTTTGAATACGATCGACGCTAAGATGCTTTCCAAGATGTTCTTAGCTGGTGCGAAAAATTTAGAGAGTAAGAAGGAGTGGATCAATGAACTGAATGTTTTTCCAGTTCCTGATGGAGATACTGGAACAAACATGACAATGACAATTATGTCTGCGGCAAGAGAAGTCAGTGCACTTGCAGAAGATGCCGATATGGAGACTATTTGTAAAGCAATTTCTTCTGGTTCTTTACGTGGGGCAAGAGGAAATTCCGGTGTTATTCTTTCACAGCTTTTTAGAGGATTTACCAAAGGGATTCGTGACTATGAAGAGGTAAATGTTCCGATTTTTGCAGATGCTTTTGAAAAAGCAGTAGAAACAGCATATAAAGCGGTTATGAAGCCGAAAGAAGGTACAATCCTTACGGTGGCAAAAGGAGCTGCAGATAAAGCAAAGGAGCTTTCAGAAGAGGGCATGGAAGATTTGGATGCCTTTTTTGATGGTGTGATCCAGCACGCAGAGTATGTGCTCAGTCAGACACCAGAGATGCTTCCAGTATTGAAACAGGCAGGTGTGGTAGACTCCGGTGGACAGGGTCTTGTACAGGTATTAAAAGGAGCTTATGATGGTTTCCTTGGAAAAGAAATAGATTTAACTATTACAGAAGTAAAACCGGTAGCTTCTACAATGTCAATGAACAGAGAAGCGCAGGAACAGGCAGAGATTAAGTTTGGTTATTGTACAGAGTTTATTATATTACTGTCTAAAACTTTCAATATCAAACAGGAAATGGATTTTAAAGCATATTTGGAGTCCATCGGTGATTCTATCGTAGTCGTAGCAGATGATGATGTAGTAAAGGTGCATGTACATACGAATGATCCTGGACTTGCGATCCAGAAGGCATTAAAGTATGGTGCATTATCCAATATGAAGATCGACAATATGCGTTTAGAGCATCAGGAAAAATTGTTCAAAATGTCTGAAAAAGAAAATGCACAGAAAGAAGCAGCAAAAGAAGAGAAGACAGAACGTAAAGATGTTGGATTTATTGCAGTATCTGTTGGTGATGGAATCAATGAAATATTCAAAGGACTTGGCGTAGACCACATTATTGAAGGTGGTCAGACTATGAATCCAAGTACAGAAGATATGCTCAATGCCATTGAAAAAGTCAATGCGGATTCTGTTTATATTTTGCCAAACAATAAAAACATCATTCTTGCAGCAAATCAGGCACAATCTTTAGTAGAAGATAAAGAGATCATTGTTATACCTACGAAGACGGTTCCGCAGGGAATTACAGCGGTTATTAACTATGTGCCGGATTTAAGCCCTGAAGAAAATGCAGAGTCTATGAAGGAAGAAATAGGCAATGTAAAAACGGGTCAGGTCACTTATGCGGTAAGAGATACGATGATTGATGACAAAGAGATCAGACAAGGTGACTTCATGGGAATTGGTGATGCAGGAATTCTTTCTGTAGGTACTGATATGGAAGAAGTTACATTGAAAATGGTTGAAGAAATGATGGATGAGGACGCAGAATTAGTCAGCATTTATTATGGTTCCGAAGTAGAAGAAGCAGAAGCAGAACAGCTGAAAAAGAAAATCGAACAGATGAATGCAGCATGTGATGTGGAACTTCAATATGGTGGTCAGCCAATTTATTATTATATCGTATCGGTAGAGTAAGAGCGCAGAATACATTTAAAAAAATATAAAAGTGGGGCTTTGGGATGCCTCACTTTTTTTAAACTTGGTATTGAGCAAAGGCGGAGGTTGGGATGAATTACAATACTCCTGTAATACAATTAAAGGGTGTCGGAGAAAAGACAGCAAAGGTATTTGAAAAACTGGGTGTAAAAACGATTGGCGACTTGATTCGTTTTTATCCAAGAGACTATGAAAAATTCGAAGAAGTCATTCCGTTAGCAGAAATTAAAAAAGGTGAGATATGCGCGGTAAGAGTGCGCATCGTAAGCAGTGTAACGGTTAGAAAAATAAGAAATCTTACCATATTAAATGCGGTTGCATCAGATGGCACGGGTAAGATTAAGCTTACTTTTTTCAACATGCCTTTCTTGCGGAATGTGTTAAAAACAGGCGGGGTATATTTGCTGCGAGGACTTGTGCAGGAAAAAGATGGTATACCGGTCATGGAACAGCCTAAATTATTTAAGGAAGAGGAATATCAAAAACTTCTTGAAACGGTACAGCCAAGATATCCGTTAAGTGCAGGAATTACGAATCAGGCAATAACGAAGGCAGTCAGGCAGGCGCTTTCCAATTGCGAGTTGGATCATGAATTTTTACCGGACAATATTTTAGCCAGTCAAAAACTGATGGATAGAGAAGAAGCGGTGCATAATTTACACTTCCCCAAAGATTTTGATACGCTGATAGATGCCAGAAAACGAATGGTCTTTGAAGAGTTCTTCCTTTTTATTTTAGGACTAAGAAAAGAAAAAGAACAGAATGAAGTAGTGGATAGTAAGTTTCCTTATGTGGAAACGGCGCAGATATACCGCTTTTTAGAAAGATTACCTTTTCAGCTTACGAATGCACAAAAAAAAGTCTGGAATGAAATTGAGGAAGATCTGCAGGGCAGAAAGCTGATGAACCGCTTAGTGCAGGGTGACGTTGGCTCTGGCAAAACAATGATTGCTATATTGGCACTGCTTATGACAGTATCCAATGGTTATCAGGGGGCAATGATGGCGCCCACAGAAGTGTTGGCAAAACAGCATTTTGACTCGATTTCTGAAATGAATGAAAAATATGGAATGGGCATGCATCCGGTGCTTCTTATTGGTGCTATGACAGCGAAAGAAAAGCGGGAGGCATATGCTCTTATCGCAGAGGGAAAAGCCGATGTGATTATTGGCACTCATGCGCTCATACAGGAAAAAGTAGTTTATAAAAAGCTTGCTTTAGTCATTACAGATGAACAGCATAGATTTGGTGTAAAGCAGCGGGAAACATTAGCAGAAAAAGGCGATATGCCTCATGTACTTGTTATGAGTGCAACACCGATTCCTAGAACACTTGCTATTATTCTTTATGGAGATTTGAAGGTATCGGTGATAGATGAGCTTCCGGCAGAGCGTAAACCGATAAAAAACTGTGTAGTAGATACGTCTTATCGGGAAAAAGCATATCGTTTTATCGAAAAAGAGGTAGCGGCAGGAAGACAGGTATATGTGATCTGTCCTATGGTAGAAGAGGCGGAAACAGACAGTGACGATCCTTCTATGGTGAATGTAGAAAATGTTATTGGTTATACTGAAAAATTGAAGGAAGTCTTATCGCCTTCAATACAGATAGCATATTTGCATGGAAAGATGAAATCTTCCCTAAAAAATGAAATTATGGAAGCATTCAAAAATAAAAATATAGATGTTCTTGTTTCTACTACGGTTATAGAGGTCGGTATTAATGTACCGAATGCTACGGTCATGATGGTAGAAAATGCAGAACGTTTCGGACTGGCTCAGCTGCATCAGCTTCGAGGAAGAGTGGGACGTGGAGAACATCAGTCTTATTGCATTTTTGTAAGCAGTTCGGATAAAAAAGAAACAATGGAGCGCCTTGAAATTTTGAACAAATCCAATGATGGCTTTAAAATTGCAGAGGAAGATTTAAAGATGCGTGGTCCAGGCGATCTGTTCGGCATTCGACAGAGTGGAGAATTTGCTTTTAAATTGGGAGATATTTATAACGATGCGGTGCTTTTAAAAGAGGCAGGAAGTTGTGTGGATAAGCTTCTTTCGGAAGATACATTTTTGGAAAAGAAGGAAAATGAAAGATTAAAGGCTTATCTGGAGAAGGAAAGTTGGAATCCGGTTGACTTTAGGACTATCTGACAGTAAAATAATGTGAGATGTTTAGACTTTGTTAAAAATAAAACGTGAAAATAAAAATAAGGAGAGAATGAGCGTGGCAAAAATCGCAATTGTAACAGACAGTAACAGCGGTATTACACAGGAGGAGGCTGAGAAGCTAGGAGTACATGTATTACCAATGCCTTTTTTAATAAATGAAGAAACCTATTATGAAGGAATATCTTTGACGACAGAGGAATTTTATGCTCATCTGGAGGAAGGGGCTAATATTAGTACAAGCCAGCCGTCACCAGAGAGTGTTATAAAGCTTTGGGATGAATTATTAAAAGAATACGATGAAATCGTGCATATTCCGATGAGCAGCGGTCTGAGTGGTTCTTGCCAGAGTGCTATGATGCTCGCACAGGATTACGATGGAAAGGTGCAGGTAGTTAACAATCAGCGTATTTCGGTTACGCAGAGGCAATCAGCAATCGATGCATTGGAATTAGCAGAAAAAGGAATGAATGCAGTAGAAATAAAAGATTTTCTTGAAAAAGACAAGTTCAATTCCAGTATTTATATTATGCTTGATACCTTATACTACTTGAAAAAAGGCGGACGTATTACACCGGCTGCTGCTGCACTTGGAACTATTTTGAAATTGAAACCAGTGTTGACGATTCAGGGAGAAAAGCTGGATGCTTTTGCAAAAGCAAGAACAACAAGTCAGGGAAAGAGCATTATGATCAATGCGATCAGCAATGACATAGAAAATCGTTTTGGCGGTCTTGCTAATGGACCAGGAAATATTTGGCTTCAAATAGCCCATACGAATAATGAAGAGGCTGCATTGAATTTAAAGAAAGAATTAGAAGAGCAGTTTCAAGGATATTTACCGATCTGCATGGCACCACTTTCTTTAAGTGTAGCATGTCATATCGGTCCGGGTTCTTTGGCAATTGCATGCTGTAAAAAAATAGAAGTGTAGTAGTGTTTGACAATTTGCTCATAAAATAAAAAGAGCTGGAAGCATTGGTGAGGTGACTCCGATCATGCATTCCAGCTTTTCATTTTTTTGCTTTGAAATTATAGTGCAGTAATTCCAGAAATATCGGAATCAATTACCATAGAATAATTTGTATAGTAAACGACAAATCCGGGTTTAGCACCACTTGGCTTTTTGACGTTTTTCTTTTCGGTATAATCAATTTCTACTTTTTCCTGTTCTCTGCCTTTGGAATAATAAGCAGCGAGTTTTCCGGCTTCTTCAAAAGTACGGTCAGGCAGTTCGTCTCCATTTGTTTTAACGATGACATGGGAACCGGGATAGGTCTTGGCATGAAACCACCAATCGTTTCCGACGGCAAATTTGAAGGTCAGTTCATCATTCTGAAAATTATTTTTTCCAACATACATATGATAGCCATCGCTGCTGATATAGTGGAATGGCTTGCTCGTTATCTTTTCCTTTTTTGTACCATATTTTCGGCGGATATAGCCTGCTTGCGTGAGCTCTTCTTTGATCTGTACTAAATCTTCTTCTAACAGTGCAATATCAAGAGCAGCGGAGATGGATTCCAAATGTTCAATTTCTTCTTTTACCTCCAATGTAAGTTCAGAAAGTGCTTCATAAGTACGTTTTAACTTGTTATATTTATCAAAATACTTTTTCGCATTTTCATTTGGAGTCAGTAAAGGGTCTAGCGGGATTGTCATCATTTCATTGGTATAATAATTTAGAGCTTCCATCGATTTTGCACCGGATTCCACACCATACCCATAAGTATTGATCAATTCGCCATATACACGGTATTTATCCCGCTTTTCTGTGTCTTTCATCTGTCGCAGCTGCAGATCATATTTTTTAACATTTCGTTCCAACGCCGTCTGCACGATCTTGCGTAAATCTACAGATTTTTGGCGGATTCTCGTTACGGCGCTTTTTTCGGCATAATATTGCTCTAACAGTGTCGAAATAGAGTCATAAGAGACAGAGGAATCTTCAGTGTACATAGTGAGAGAAACGGCGGCAAATTCAACGGGAGTTTTGTTCTCATATACGATATTAGGAGAGAAAAGTCCGTTCTTTACATTTTCCATCAACGCAATAAATGTTTCGTATAGTCGTTCTTTATCCGTGTCTTCCAGACTAGAGGCAGAACGGTCAGCATCCACTTTGGCACGATAACAGATTTCCTGTGCAATCACAGGAGAAATGCCTGTAAAAGTCTGATAGAGCGCTTTAAAGGACGGTACTGCCTTTTCGAACATGGCAGCATAGAAATCTTCTCTTGTGATGGTGAGTGGACAGAGCTTGTTTTGGGTTTCGGGAATAAAATAGTCTCTTCCAGGAAGCACTTCTCTGACAGAACTTACCATGCCGGATATATGCTTGATACTGTCTATAATTTTATTGTCTTCATTGCAAAAAATAATATTGCTGTGTTTTCCCATGATCTCCACAACGAGAGTTTTCTTACATAAATCACCAAGTTCATCTAAGTGTTCAATATCAATTCTAACGATACGTTCCAGACCGGGCTGGGAGATACCTACGATTCTGCCATTCTGAATATGTTTTCTTAAAAGCATGCAGAAATTAGGAGCAGTCATCGGACTTGGTTTATTATTTTCTGTAAAATAAATAAGTGGAAGAGAAGCACTGGCAGAAATCAGGAGGCGCTTTTGCCCCTGTTCCGTTTTTAATGTCAGTAAAAGCTCGTCTGTTTCTGGTTGTGCGATTTTATAAATACGACTGCCAATCAGGCAGTCATTACATTCTTTTACAATGTTAGCGATGGTAATTCCGTCAAAAGCCATAGGTGACACACCTCTTTCTAAAATAGTAGTGAATTTAGTATAGCAGATGTTTGTAGAAAAGACAAAGAAATCCCACGAGATTGTGCATGAAAAAACAGCCGGGATTTGGGAATCCCGACCGTTTTAGAGGAGAATGTAATTAAATCGTAAATTTTGAAACAACAGTTTCTAATTCTTTTGCAAGTTCGGATAAGCTTTCTGTACTTGCAGATACTTGTGAAAGATTGTCCGATTCTTCGTTGACAATTTCTGTGACCTGCGTTGCGACATCAAGATTTTCCTGAATCGTATCATCAATGGAACGAATGGTGTCTACTATCTTCTCAATCATCGAAGAGAGCTGTTCAAGCTGTGAATGAATATCCTGAATATCAACACTTACTGTTGAAGTACCGGACATAATATTACGGAAGTTGACCTGAAGTTCATCGGCAAGTGTATTTCCTTGGTTCAGCTTTTCGATACCTTGTTTCATTTTCTTATTCATTTCTGTGGAATTGTCCTGTACATCTCCAACGATCTTACCAATCTGCGAAGCCGCTTCCTGCGTATCTTCTGCAAGCTTTCGAATTTCACTGGCAACAACAGCAAAACCTCTTCCGGATTCTCCGGCACGTGCTGCTTCAATAGAAGCATTTAAAGATAACAGATTTGTCTGTGAGGAAATTTCTGTAATGGAATTTAAAATATCATTCATCAAGGCAGCTTTTTCAGACAAAGTGGAAGCCGTATCAGCAACTTCATATATAACAGTATTCACTTCTTTTAACTGATCCACATAGGAGTGTAAGTTCGCATCACCAAAGGAAGCAAGTTCCATAGCCTTTTTTGCATTTTCATTAATATTGTCCGCGCGTGTAACGATACTGGAAGAAATCTCGCTGATTGTCTCAGCCCTTTCAATCGAATCCTGAGATTGGGTGCTGGCGGTGGAGATTCGACTTTTCATGTCTTCCATCTGGTCGGAAATCTGATAACTCATCTTTGCATTTTCTTCAATGCTTGCATTGACTAATGCGGAAGAGTCATTGATACGTGTTCCAACTTCTGAAATTTTTCCGAGGATTTCTCGAATGTTTTCAAACATAGTATTAAAGTGTTTTGCAAGAGAAGCAAATTCATCTTTACTTGTCAGTTGTACCGGTTCTCCACTTAAATTACCGTCTGCAACTTTTGTAGTCTTTTCCTTAAGAATATTAATAGGAGTCACAATTTTACGGCAAAGCAGGAACAGATAAACGAGGCATAAGAGCAGAATAACTATAAACATGACAAAAAGTATAGTGATCATCTGGTTAAAGTCTTGAGAAATCTGCTCTTGTACTACCTGACTACGCTGGATTTCAGATTCCAAAAGGGTATTACAGTTAATGATCATTAAAGCGGAAATGTTTGTCATTTCATTGGCATAATCCAGACTGGCGGAACTATAACTTCCATCCCCTGCCTGCAAAACGTTAGCGTATGCGGTCTGATATTCGGTTAAGGAACGTTTGATGGATTCTGCTTCTTTACGACTGGAGTCGTATAAAGAATCCGTTCCAATATTTTCATAGACCATATCGATATCAGCAAGCATTGTGTCAATGAGCTGCTGCTCGGCGGCATCTTCACTGGAGCCGGCATAACACAAATTTACAATACGGGCAGACTGCCTATTAGATTCTGATTTTATGTAATTTAAATAATATACATTGGATAGCATCTCATTGTAGCGATTACTAAAAGAAATCGACCTTGCCAAAAGAAAAATAATGATCATTGTCAAAGAAAGAATCACTAATGTGAAGGTTAATACAATTCGTTGACTGATGCTCATTCCCTTGGAAGAAGACGCCTCTTTTTTTACTTTTGGTTTTTTGTTACCTTTTGGAATTACAGGAGTTTTTTCTTTTTTTGTCTTCTTTATTTTTGGAGAGTTTAAAGTTTTTTTCATAGGAATTCCTCCCTGTTTTTGATAAGTAAATTGTGAAGATAAATCTTCATATATATATTATTATAATAGATTTTCTTAGCACTCTGATTAATAGATTTCCAGATATTATTTACCAGTGCTGTAATCTGATTCTTAAATATAAGAACCATCGCAATCAACACCACAATAATAAGAATGATTTCGACAACTCCCATTCCGGACTCATCCCTGCAGAAATCCATCCATGCTTTTTTCATCCAGCCCATATGCCTCACCTCCTTTCCAA